>NZ_JBIVQG010000004.1:0-321916 GCF_044755025.1 Paenarthrobacter sp. NPDC092416 | reverse complement strand
GCCAGCGGGTACAAATCATTCCAACGCCACACATGGGCGACGGCTTTTGGGGTGGGGACCATCGGCATCAGGTCACCGATCTCCGTCCACAACGGAATCATGTTCCCGGCAGCGAAGTCCTTATACAGCTGCTCCAACTGGGCAGCTTCCTCGGGTGTCGGATCCGGCAGGGCGTGGCTGGCGGCCACAGACTCATGAGTCGTATTCTCGGCGCTGATGGACACGGAGGCCTCCTCGATAGGTTCGAACAGTTTTGGCGTAGTTCGAGCCTATGGATTGCCGCGCGTGATCCCGAGAACATTCTGTTGTGCAGAATTTAGTGTTCCGGATCTGCCGGGTTCGCTGCGATGTCGATTTCCAGCTGCCGGCAGGTTTCACGCAGGGCGGTGACCAATCCGGCGTCGAACACTTTTCGGAATCTTGTGGCAGGCGTGGCGACGCTGAGCGCCCCAACAACCTGGCCGTGCCGGTTGTGGAGCGACATGCCCAGGGCGCTGACGCCTTCCTCGGTGCCCTCGAAGTTGGCCGCAAATCCGTTGGCCCGGATGCTGTCCAATTCCCGCATGAATGCTGGATACTCGCCGTCAGGGATCCTGTCGCCACCGATGTCGGCATTCTGGCCGCGGAACAGTTGTTCGATCATTGCGGGGTCCAACTCGGCGAGCATGACCTTGCCGCCCGAGGTTTTGTCGGCCGGCATGACAGTGCCTTGCCGGTCCCCGATCCGTAGGACATTGCTGCCTTCCACCGTGGAGAGGAAGCGGACCTTGGTGCCGACGCGGACCATCAGGTTGACCGTCTCATCGAGCCGCGCGGACAGGAGTTCCATATGGGGCTGCGCGAGGTCCCGCAGGAGCCTGGTCCAGCTCAGTCCAGCCGGTCCCACGCCCATTGCGGGACCTGGTACGTAGCGGCGGTTTTCGTCCTGGACCGCGAAGCCCCGATAGACCAGCATTGCCAGAAGGCGGTGGGCCGTTGAGGGGGCCACGCCCAACTCTGCCGCTGCGTCCTTGAGGCGGAGGGCGCCGCCGTCACGGAGCAGCTGGAGGAGTTGCAGTGCCTTGTCCACGGCTTCGATGGAATAGGTGGGCCGCTTCTGCACCGGCTTGCGACTGGTCTGGGATCCAGGTTTATTCTGCACAACAGAATTGTATGGTCCTTTCGTTCGCGTTCACGTGACAGTGGTGGGATGAATCACACACTTCCCGCTGCAGCGTCGCAAGGGTCAATCGTCAACGGTGCCCGCATTGGGCCTCGGTTCTCCAAGGGCTCGGCAGTCGCCGTCCTGGTGTGCTGGCTATTGGTGGTCTTCGACGGCTACGACCTCATTGTTTACGGAACCGTCCAGTCCTCCCTGATTTCTGAAACGGGGTGGGGCCTGACCAAGGCCACCGCAGGGACCATCGGGTCCATGGCGTTCCTTGGCATGATGATCGGTGCCATATTTGCTGGCCGCATGGCCGACTCCTGGGGGCGGCGGAAGACCATCCTCGGTTGCGCGATCGTCTTTTCGGTCTTCACCATCCTCTGTGCATTCGCTCCCAATGCGGCCGTTTTTGGTGCACTCCGGCTTCTGGCCGGCATTGGGCTGGGCGGGTTGGTGCCTTCGGCGAACGCATTGGTCGCGGAGCTGGTTCCGACTAAGTGGCGGTCCACCATTGCCACGCTCATGATGTCCGGTGTCCCCATTGGCGGATCCATCGCCGCGCTGGTGGGTATCCCGCTGATTCCCGCCTTCGGGTGGGAGGCCATGTTCCTGCTGGCCGTGCTGGCACTGGTCATCGTGGTGCCGCTCGGACTCAAGTACATCCCGGAGACGCTGACGCCCGCGTCTGCCAAGGGCGGGTCGGTCCGTGGCGGGACCTCCAAGGATCCGGCTAAAAAGTCAGCGGGCTTCGGCTCCCTGCTCCGCGCTCCCTACTTAGGCATCAGCGTGCTTTTCGCCCTCGCCACCATCGCCACGCTGTTCGCTTGGTATGGCCTGGGCACCTGGTTGCCCAACCTGATGCAGTTGGCCGGGTACAACCTGGGATCGGCATTGACGTTCGCCCTGGCCCTCAATCTCGGCGCAGTTGCCGGTTCTGTCATCACCGCTTGGGCTGGCACACGGTTCGGTCCGATACCTACGGCGATAGCGGCGGCCGCCGTCGCCGCCGTCGGCCTTTCGGTCCTCCTGGTCGGCCCGCCGGTGACGGTGGTTTACCTGGCCCTGGTGCTGGCCGGCGTCGGAACGCACGGCACGCAATGCCTCATCATCGCCGCCGTAGCCAGCCACTATCCCGATCATTTGCGGGGGACCGCACTTGGCTGGGCGCTCGGCACCGGCCGCATTGGCGCCGTCGTTGCACCGCAGGTGGGCGGACTCCTGCTGGCAGCCGGGCTGGGCGTCAACTCCAACTTCCTCGCGTTCGCCGGTGCCGCCGCCATCGCAGCGGTCCTGCTGACCGCCGTCGGGCTCAAAATCAAAACCACAATCTCCCAAGGAGCAAGCAATGTCTGAATACACTACGTCCACCGATGTCCTGGTTGTGGGAGGGGGAATGGCCGGGCTGGCCGGCGCATTGGCCCTCCGCGAAAACGGCGCGAACGTCACGCTGGTGGAGCGCGCTCCGGAGTTCGGTGAAGTCGGGGCAGGGCTGCAGATGGCTCCGAACGCCTCGCGAGTCCTGAAGCGCTGGGGGCTGCTTGAGAAGGCGCTCGAGATCGGCGTGCAGCCCAAGCACCTGGTTTTCCGCGACGCGACCACCGGGGAGGAACTGACGCGTCAGTCGCTCAGCGGAGAGTTTGAGGAACGCTACGGCGCGCCGTACGTGGTGATCCACCGCAGCGACCTGCACCGCGTGCTGCTCGAAGGATGTGAAGCGGCAGGCGTGAAGTTGGTCAACGACGTCATGGTGGACAGCGTGGAAACCGTAAACGGCCGCGGGGTGGTGCACACCGCAACTGGTGTGGACTATGAAGCGGATGTAGTGATCGGCGCCGACGGCCTGAAGTCCACGCTGCGGACGCTGGTGACGTCCGATGAGCCTGTCTCCTCTGCCTATGTGGCCTACCGCGGCACCGTAGCCATTACTCCTGAGACCCCTGCGACCGACCTTGAGGACGTGGTGGTCTACCTCGGCCCGGACTGCCATCTGGTGCAGTACCCGCTACGCAAGGGCGAACTGCTGAACACCGTGGCCGTCTTCAAGTCGCCGTCATTTGAGCTCGGCGAAGAACAATATGGGGGAGTAGACGAGCTCCAGGCCGCTTACAAGGATTGCGTCCCCGCCGTGCAGGCCGCCCTCGCGAACCTCGCCACAGGCATCCGTTGGCCCATGTACGATCGCGATCCGATCGAAAACTGGATTGCCGGCCGCATGGTCCTGATGGGCGACGCCGCCCACCCCATGCTGCAGTACCTCGCCCAAGGCGCCTGCCAAGCACTTGAGGATGCCGCCGTGCTGCAGGACGTCACGGCCGGCACCGTTTTCACGGCCGACGGCGTCAACCCGGCTGCGTGGGACGAGGCTCTACTCTCGTTCAACTCCGCCCGTGCCGCACGGACCTCCCGCGTCCAGCGCACCGCCCGCGTGTGGGGCGAGTCCTGGCACGTCTCCGGCCTGGCTCGCACGCTCCGCAACTTGCTCTTCAAGAGCCGCAAGGATAACGATTTCCAGTACGACGATTGGCTCTACGGGCAGACGGGCGAGGGTTTGCCGGCACCGGAGGCACCCAGGGTGACCATCCAGCTGCCTGCCTGACGTTCGTCGCCGCAGATCCTGCCTCCTCCTGTCCTGCTGGCTCGAAGGGCATCTATCTGCGGCCTCAAACGCAGCATCGGGCGATAAAGAGTCGTTCGGTCCTTCATCTCTTCTTTGCGGCTGCTCCGCCAGAACTCCCATTCCGGTGACGTCAGGCCACCCCTCCCGCCAACATGGTGAGGAGCGGCCTGACTCGTGGACTGTGATCAGGCCGTCAGGCCTGCGAGGGAGTCTTTGGCTGCGGCTGCGACGGCTTCGGTGGTGATGCCGAATTCCTGGAACAGGCGCTTGTAATCGGCCGAGGCACCGAAGTGTTCCAGGGAGATGGAGCGGCCGGCGTCGCCGACGAATTCGCGCCAGCCCAGTGCGAGGCCGGCTTCAACCGAAACGCGGGCCTTCACGGCGGTGGGGAGCACGGATTCGCGGTAAGCCTCGTCCTGCTTGTTGAACCATTCAACGCAGGGCATGGACACAACGCGGGTGGCGATGCCTTCAGCCTGCAGGGTTTCGCGGGCTGCGATGGCGAGCTGGACTTCCGAACCGGTGGCGATCAGGATGACCTGGGCGTCAACGGTTTCGCCGTCCTTGGACGCTTCGGCCAACACATAACCGCCCTTGGCCACACCAGCCGGGGAGGCGAACGTGTCACCTTCTGCCGTGCCTTCGCCGCGGGCGTAGGTGGGAACATTCTGGCGGGTCAGGACAATGCCGGCGGGGTTCTCGTGGTTCTCCAGGATGGTCTTCCACGCGATACCCACCTCGTTCGCGTCACCGGGACGGACCACGTCCAGGCCCGGGATGGCGCGCAGGGACGCGAGCTGCTCCACCGGCTGGTGGGTGGGGCCGTCTTCGCCCAGGCCGATGGAGTCGTGCGTCCAGACGTAGATGGACGGGACACCCATCAGGGCGCCGAGGCGGATGGCCGGGCGCTGGTAGTCGCTGAAGATCAGGAACGTCCCGGAGAAGGCGCGGGTGCGTCCGTGCAGGGAAATACCGTTCACGATCGAGGCGGCAGCGTGCTCACGGATACCGAAGTGCAGGACCCGTCCGTACGGGTTGCCCTTCCAGGCGTCCGTGGAACGCGAGGCCGGAATGAACGACGGCGAGCCTTCAATGGTGGTGTTGTTGGACTCGGCGAGGTCGGCCGAACCGCCCCAGAGCTCCGGAAGGACCGGTCCGATCGCGTTCAGGACCTTGCCCGAGGCTGCACGGGTGGAAACATCCTTGCCTGCTTCGAACACCGGAAGGGCGGCGTCGATGCCTACGGGCAGCTTCTTGGCCTCAACACGTTCCAGCAGGGCAGCGCCGTCCGGGTTCGATGCCTGCCAGGCCTCAAACGAGGACTGCCATGCCGCGCGTGACTCGGCGCCGCGGTCCAGGACCTTGCGGGCGTGGGCGAGGACTGCTTCGTCAACCTCGAAGGACTTGGCCGGATCGAAACCGAGGACCGTCTTCAGTGCTGCGACTTCTTCGGCGCCCAGGGCCGAGCCGTGGATCTTGCCGGTGTTCTGCTTCTTCGGGGCCGGGTAGCCGATGATGGTACGCAGCGAAATCACCATGAGTATGGTCAGGACAACTGGCTCCGTGAATTGGGGATGGTGCCCACAGCAGCCCATCCTGTGTCTAAGCTGCGCTGGCTCTCACTCCATGCCGCTGACGCCGCGGCGAAAGCGCAGCGGGTAATGATTCCCCACGATTGGCTGACATGGGGGTTGCTGGAACGGAAGGGTGAACCCGTGACCGACCGCTCGGACGCGTCCGGAACGGGGTATTGGTCGCCCATCAGCGGTGAGTACCGGCACGATTTGATTGAGCTGGCCCTGGGGCGGACGTTGAAGGTCCCGGAGGTGCTTGGCGCCGCTGAGCGCGCCGGTGTCACCAAGATGGGAGTCGTGGTGGCTGCCGGGTGCGGCGACAACGCAGCTGCTGTCCTGGGGCTGGGAGCCCGGCCAGGGGAAGCTGTCGTCTCCATCGGCACGAGCATGACGGTCTCTATGGTGACGGAAACTCACGTCGTCGACGGCACGTTCCATGTCGCCGACATGGCCAACGCCTCCGGTGGGCAGCTGACGCTCGTAGCAACGCTGAACGGGGCCAGAACACTCACCGCCATGGCTGCCATGCTGCGACTGAGCCTTGATGAGATGGAACAACTCTCTGACGCGGCCTCGCCAGACGCCGACGGACTGTGCTTCGTCCCCTATCTCGACGGGGAACGCAAACCTCTACTCCCTGAAGCGCAAGGAGCCCTCACTGGGATGACCCGTCGCTCCATGACGCCGGAAAACCTCGCCCGGGCAGGGGTTCTCGGACTGGCCTGCGCCGTCGCGGACGCCGTTGACGACCTCGCCCGGACCGGGCTCGCCGTCGAAACCGTTACGCTCATCGGCGGCGGTTCCAAATCGAGGTCACTCCGGCAAGCCGTCTCAGATCTCACCGGCAGAGCAGTTGGGTGGCCAAAGCCTCGCGAATATGCAGCCATCGGAGCCGCCAAGCAGGCAGCGTGGGCTCTCACCGGAGAAATCCCCCAATGGAATCGGCCTGACTACAAGGTGATCCAACCATCCGAATCGCGCGAATGGGCACACGTGGTTCGCGCAAGATACGCGGCCGCAGCAGGAAAGGTCTTTGGCGCGGAATTGCGTTAGTGAGCGGCATACTTGCGATGCTTGTCCGGCATTACGGCTGAACACCCGACCCTTGAGTTGTAGGCGTCGACGGTGAAGGTGTTTGTTCAAGGGTCGCCGCCCAGCTGCCCAGGAGGCGCAGGGCGTCCTCGGACGTTGTGCCGGGCTCGGCACTGTGTATGAGTAGGGAAAGCCCGGGGTCGGCCGTGAGGTCCATCGCGCTGAACATGAGTTCGATGTCCCCGACGATCGCGTGGTGGAACCGTTTAACCCCGGTGGTGTGGAGGTGGACGTTGTGCGCGGCCCACAGGGTGCCGAATTCCTCGCTGCGGGTGGAGAGCTCGCCGACGAGGTCTGACAGGTCCTTGTTGTAGGGGTCCCGGCCGGATTCGGCGCGAAGGATCGCGACCGTGTCGTTGGCGGCCTGGTTCCAGTCGGGGTAGAACTCCACAGCGGGCGGGTTCAGGAACACGAAACGCGCGTGGTTCACGGGCCGGCCAGTGTCCGTGTACATCTCGGAATAGAGGGCGTGGCCCAGCCCGTTCCAGGCGGGTGTAGTACTCGGGACTCACGCCAGCCAGGGAGGCCACCTCTCCGCGTCGAAGCCCGGGAACGCGGCGGTTTCGGCCGAAGACCGGCAGGCCTGCTTGCTCGGGGGTGATCTTGCCGCGTCGAGTAGTCAGGAACTCGCGTATCGCATTCCGATTGTCCATGTCATCTACGTTGGAGACCCGCCGCTGATGGAGGGAGGCCCTGCCAGTGGCACCTACAGCAGGGCCTCCCTCCATGCTGTGAATGTCTGTTGACTGGAAGGCGTTCCCGATGGAAAGCCGCCCAAAGGCGGCTCCGCCGGGCGCACATTTTCAGGAGTTCAAAAGTAGAGGACACGCCAAATCCATGACTGAGAAGAAGACTTGGTTCATTACCGGTGCCGGCCGCGGCATGGGTGTCGACATTGCCAAAGCAGCCCTCGCAGCCGGCCATGCAGTGGTCGCCACCGGCCGCAACGCGGACGCGGTGGCCGAAGCGCTCGGGGAGCACGATGACCTGCTCGTCGTGGCGCTCGATCTCACCCAGCCCGCGTAGGCGGAAGCGGCGGTGAAGGCCGCGACCGACCGGTTCGGGAGCATCGAGGTCCTCGTCAACAACGCCGGAAACTTTTACGCAGGCTACTTCGAGGAAGTTAGCTCGGAACAGGTGCGCGCACAGCTCGAGACGAACCTCTTCGGACCGATGAACGTCACCCGTGCGGTCCTTCCGGTCATGCGCGTTCAGCGCTCTGGGCACGTCATCACGATCACCTCCGTGGCCGGCATCGTCGGCGTGGACTTCTGCTCGGCCTACGCGACCTCGAAGTTCGCCCTCGAAGGCTGGATGGAAACGTTGCACACGGACGTCGAGCCTTACGGGATCCGCACCACCATCCCAGCAGACCATTCAGGGATGGAAGGCGATGAACGGCACCCAGCCAAGGGACCCCACAAAGTTCGCCGCTGCGCTCGTCACAATAGCCGCGGGAGACGACCCGCCGACTCGGTGGGCCGCAGGCGCTGACGCCGTCGACGCCCTGGAACGGAAAGCCCAGACCCTCCGTGACCAGGCTGCCGCACACCGAGACCTGTCTTCCTCTCTGGCCTACGAGGATCAGTAACTCAAAACCCACCGACGCCTTAAAAGATTCCCAACCGAAAGAAGGATCATCATGACTGACCAGCCAAAGCAACTCGGAGGCGGCCGAAGGATCTTCGGCGACTTCGCTCCGAAACTTGCCCAGCTCACGGACGACGTGCTCTTCGAGGACGTTTGGAACCGGCCCGAACTCGCCGCCCGCGACCGGAGCCTGATCACCGTGGCAGTGCTCACCGCCGGCGGGAACACCGATCAGTTGGGCTTCCACCTCGGACGCGCCCTGGAGAACGGCGTGACCCAGAAGGAGCTGCTGCACCCACCTCGAAAAACCCGGCCGCCCAGTTCGCCGGAGACGTCTGGCTCGACCCGATCGCGTTGCCCCATGAGCCAGGCCAAACGATGGTCGTCGCGACGGTCCGGTTCGCTCCCGGCGCCCGTACCGCCTGGCACTCCCACGAGCACGGCCAGTACCTCCGTGTCACCCAGGGTGTCGCACGCTTCGGCGGCCGCGACGGCACGATCATCGAGGTCCACCCCGGCCAGACGCTTTACACCCCGCCGGGCGAGGAACACTGGCACGCTGCCGCCCCCGGCTGCTTCATGGAACACATCGCCATGCTCCAGAACGGCGAGGACCCCGCCACGACCACCACCTGGCGCGAGCACATCACCGACGACGAGTACAACGGCACCGTCCAGCCGTAGTCTCCTTTTCGCCTCGACGACGAGCCCGGAACCTCCAGACTCCGGGCTCGTCACACCAGGAAGACCATGGCCACCACGCTCGACCGAACCGGCCCATGGCCCGCGTGAAGGCTAGTCCACACAATCGGGCCATAGTTCCCGTGCAGCGGACCACATAAATGAATCTGCGCTCACGGTGGCGGGGCGACGTGTCTCACAACGGGCGGCAATTGCCGTGTGATCGTTGGTCGGCAGGGGCAGCAGTATCGTGGACGCCTGGAGACCTTCGAGAGGCCAGCAGCCCTCCGCAGCTCTGCATGATTCAATGCGCTTCATGATGGACACCACCCTGGTTGTAACGTCGCCATTGCCTTGCGCGATGATGGCAATTCTAAGAACGAACGTTTGTTCTTATTTTAGGATTGTGACTCGTGCCCGTCAACCCCCTCGGGTCGCTCGGTAGTGGGATGAAGTCCCGACGCCGACCTCCCCCGCAAATCCCCATAGAGCCACCTTTCGATTGACACTCCATGAGACGGAGGTAACATTGCTTTAGCAAACAAGCGATTGTTCGCCAGTTGTGATCAACGGTGATCTGGCCCTCGCGGCCGAGATGGAGAAGAAGATGAAAGCACTAGTACTCACCGGCTTCGGCCAGGAACTTGAAGTCTTGGACCTGCCTGTTCCGGAACTGACGCCAAAAGGCGTGCTGCTACGCGTTGAAGCGAATGGCATTTGCCGCAGTGACTGGCACCTGTGGATGGGCGACTGGGACTGGCTGGGCCTGAACCTTGAACTCCCGCACGTCATGGGCCACGAGTTCGCCGGGGTCGTCGAGGAGGTCGGCGGCGAAGTATCCCGGTACAAGAAGGGTGACCGCGTGGTAGTTCCCCACGCACATGGTTGCGGGCATTGTGAATATTGCCTGGCCGGTCACAACAACATCTGTGAAAACGTGTCCTTCGCTGGAACCAACTACTGGGGTGGATACGGACATTACGTACACGTTCCTGATGCTGATCGAAACCTCGTCGCCCTCCCTGACAATGTCGACTTCGATGCTGCAGCCGGGCTGGGATGCAGGTTCATGACGGCATTTCACGGAGTGGTGGACCAAGTCCAGGTGAAACCGGGCGAGTGGGTGGCCGTCCATGGTTGTGGCGGTCTCGGTTTGTCTGCCATTCACATCGCATCCGCGATGGGGGCCAATGTGATTGCCGTTGACATCAACGAGGACTCTCTCGCTCTGGCCAAATCGTTGGGCGCCGTCGCGACCGTTAACGGACGCAACGAGGACCCTGTTGCGGCAATTCGGGAAATCACGCAGGGAGGCGCCCACGTTGCAGTGGACGCGCTGGGTATCTCCATCACATGTCAGGCGGCAGTCAATAGCCTGCGAAAGCGCGGCCGCATGCTCCAAGTTGGTCTTACGTCCAAAGAGGAAAAGGGCATGATTGCGTTGCCCATCGACAGCATTGTGTTGCAGGAGTTGTCCATCGTGGGGTCCGCCAACATGCCAGTCTCCCGGTACCCGGACATGATGCGCATGGTCGAACGCGGAATCCTCAACCCGGGCGCAATGATCACAAATCGCGTCGGGCTCGAAGAAGCTGCAGGCATCATCACTTCGATGGGCGAGTTCAAGGGCACAGGCGTCAGCGTCCTCAACCGCTGGTAGGACGCATCGCTCAAGGCAACATGAAGAAGCAATACTGAAAGGCTGTAGCAATGAAGATGATCATTAACGGGGAACAGCGAGACTCTCGGGACGGGGCCTTCTCTGAAACATTCAACGTCGCGACCAACGAAGTCATCGACACGATTCCTTCAGCAACTGTGGAGGACATCCAGGAGGCCCTGGAGCATGCTCAAGAGGGTGCGCGAATTTGGGCCGAAACCCCCGCCCATCAGCGTTCGGCGATCCTCACCAAGTTCGTCGCGACCCTCCGTGAGAATATCGAAGAGCTTTCCGTTCTTTTGGCTGGCGAAAGCGGCAAGGTCCTTGCCCACTCGCGCAATGAACTGGAAACTTCCGCGCGAATCTTTGAAGGATTCGCCGAAGAGTCCAAGCGGATCTTCGGGCAGTCCATTCCGTTGGACATCCAGCCTGGCCTGGAAGGTGACCTTCTGATCACCAAGCGTGAACCGTTGGGCGTCATCGCCGCGATCCTGGCGTTCAACTTCCCCGCTGAGCTCTACGCGCAAAAGGTAGGCGCAGCCCTTGCCGGCGGCAACGCCGTGATCGTCAAGCCGCCGCAGGACGATTCCCTCACCTGCATTCGAATGACAGAACTGCTTCTGGAAGCCGGAGTCCCGGGTGCCACGCTTCAAATCGTCACCGGATCAGGCTCAGTCACTGGCGACTACTTGTCTCGCAGCCCATTGATCAACGGGCTTAGTTTCACCGGAAGCACCGCGGTCGGAGAGCGGATTGCCGAGAATACTGCCCGCAATGTCGTGCGAACCTTCTTGGAGCTCAACGGCAATGACGCGTTCATCGTGTGCGAGGACGCCGATGTTGACCTGGCTGTTCAGCACGCAGCCATCGGCCGTCTGTACGGTAATGGTCAGGTATGTGTGGCTACCAAGAGAATCCTGGTTGAAGAGTCCCGGTACAACGAGTTCCTCGAAAAGCTCACGGCGCAGGTTCAGGGCAAGAAGGCTGGCGATCCCACGGATCCTTCCACGGAGATTGGACCCCTTATCAACGAGCGGGCGGCAAAGGATGTCGAGAACCAGATACAGCACGCCATTTCGGAGGGTGCAACACTCCGTCTAGGAGGCAAGCGCGATGGTGCCTTCGTGGAACCGACAATTCTGGAGATCACCAGGGAGGTCGGTATTGCGACCGACGACGAGATCTTCGGTCCCGTTTTCTCGCTTCTGCCCTTCAGGGGCATTGACGAGGCCATTGAAATTGCCAACTCGTCTTCGTTCGGGCTCGGTGGTGCGGTCTTCTCCAGCGACTTCCACAAGGCCTTCTATGCGGCCGGGAAGATGCAGACCGGCATGGTATCCATCAACGGTGGCAACTGCTACCGGCCAGATGGCAGCGCTTTCGGAGGCTACAAGAAGAGCGGTATCGGCAGGGAGGGATTCCTGTACACGCTTGAGGAGTTGACCCAGATCAAGAGCATTATCATGCGTGGGATCCTCACGAGTCCCTCGTCCCGGAATTCCGGAGCAGGAACGGAAACCATCACTGGGGATTAGGGCGACTGATGGCTGGCTGGCCCATAGGGCCAGCCGGCCTGAAATTCAGAATACGTCCGGCCTTGCATTATCGGGGGCGTGAGCAATGCTGAGATTCTGCCTTCAAGAGTTGGTCTCTCGGTGTCGAAAATTGGTCTATTACAATTTATTTACTAAAACTCTGGAGGCCTTTTCATAAACGCTTCGCGATGCTGAAATATTGCCTCCGACTTATCGGGAAGACTGCTTCTCTGTGCGCCGACAGGCGCAGACTCACGGCCCCGCATCCGGTCCATTGCGCGGTTCGGTGCCCTGGGATGGACCTGTGTTCAGGCAACTAACCGTGAGCACCAGGCCTCCGGCGTGACAATTTGAGTTCACGTTGGGGGCCTTTTTTCGTCTATCCCCGCGCCATTTTTAGGGTTGGCCCAGACCTGCACAAATTACCCAAATTGGGGTGTTGACAAGTGGTGCTCGTCACAGCAAACTAGTGTATGTTCGTATCGAATCAGCCTGCTGAATTGTTCTGCCAAGGTACGTATGAGGCGCGCAATGGAGCAGCCCGAGACGCAAATCTGCATCTCAGACAGAAGAGGCACTTAAATGTCAACCGAAGTAAATCAAAATCGCACTGCGGGCCCATCACTCGAGGAGCTCACCCGGCGGCTAGTTCGTCTTGAAGATGTGCAGGCCATCGAGAAACTGAAGTACACGTACGCCGGCTTCTGTGACGATTCCTATAACCCTGAGGGCATCGCTGCCCTGTTTGTAGAGGACGGGCGATGGATCGTTGACGGCGAGGGCGCCACATTGGTGGGTCGGGACGCCATCCGCAATCACTTTGCCGCTCTTTCCGAACGAATCTCTTGGGCTTTGCACTTCGTGATGGCTCCGAACATTGTCATTGCCGAGGACGGCACGAGCGCCACGGGGACTTTCTACCTTCTGTGCCTTTGCACGATTGAGCAGACGGAGGACGCCTCGAAGAAGGACGCTGTGGTCCTCACGGTGACCTACTCGGACAAGTTCGTAAAGCGCGATGGCACGTGGTTCTTTGAAGAGTTGATTGGCCGCACTCACCAAGTGTCCAACTGGGACAAGGGCTGGGTCGAGCAGCAGTTCCGGGACTAGCCAAACCCGAACCATCCCGCGCCTCGACGCGCAAGACGTGGACAGCAACGGTGCGTCCTCGTTAAACCATTCTTTCTCAAAGGAATCATCATGAAGAGCTCACCAACTTCCCGGCGCACTGCCGCCGTGGCCACAGCGGCATTGACCGCTTTGCTTTTTACCGGCTGCACCGTTGAAGGCCCGAACGCGGCAGCCCCGGGCGCAGCCGCCGGCACAGCTGGAGCTGTGAACCCTGGGGGTAGTCCAGTTCCGGTCGATCAGATGTGCGGCGACCGCCCGATCAAGATCGCGCACGTTGCAGGTTTCGGTGCGAACTCCTGGAGGAAGATCACGGAGGCCGAACTCCGCGACGAATTATCCGCCTGCAAGAACGTGACTGTGGACTACTCGCAGGCTGACGGTGACCTGCAGAAGTACATTACTGCAATCAACTCCTACACTGCCCAGGGATACGACGCCATTGTCACCTATGACGATTTCGGCAGCCAGGCGCTGAGCGCTCTCTCCAATGCCAAGAAGGCAGGCGTCGTGGTGGTCCCGTACATTGCCGATCCAGGTGGAAAGGTCGGCGTCGACTATGACGGCTACGTAGCCTACGACTTCAAGACTGAAGGCGACACCATGGCTAAATGGCTGGCCAAGCAGGTGCCGGCTGGCGGCAACGTCATCTTCACCGGCGGCCTTCCAAGCGGCAGCCCGTCCACCGTGGAACTGCTCAAAGGCATTCAGGCTACGAATGATCAGCTCGGAGCATTCAAGATCGCAACCCCTGAACCGATTGCCTCCAGCTGGGATCCCGCCTATATGCAACGCGCAATGTCCGGCGTACTGACAAAGTTCGACAAGATCGACGGCTGGGCATCTGACTACGGAGTCGCTGACCTGGGTGGGCTTCGGGCCATGGTCAACGCAAACCGTCCGATTCCTCCCTTGGCTACTTCCGCAACGGACAACGAACTCGGGTGCTTCTGGCTCGAGAACAAGGACAAGAACGCAAACTTCCAGCTTCTGACCTTGGACGGCACCACCACCGTGGTCCGCATCGCGGGACGTAAGGCACTGGCCGCGCTGAACAAGCTCCCGGACAACGAGCCCGAGTTGTTCCAACTGCCGACCTTCGTCGACACGGCCAACGGAAAGCTGCCGACCTGCCACAAGGACCTGCCGCCTGACGCGGACCTGTCCTCCGCCCTTTCGCCGGAGAAGCTGAAGGCAGTGTTCCAGTGACTTCTTCCGTACATGGAACGGCACGAAAGGAGACGACCGTGATCCAACAAGATCCTCACAGGCTCATCGAGATTGAACCTGCCGCCGCAACAGATGATGGGTCAGTCGTGCTGAGGCTTGAAGGAGTCGACAAGCGATACCCGGGCGTGCACGCCCTCAAGAATGTCTCCCTCGAAATCCGCAGAGGCGAAGTTCATGCCCTTGTCGGAGAAAACGGTGCCGGCAAGTCGACGCTTGTCGGCGTCGCGGCCGGGGCAGTTTCCCCCGATCTGGGCTCCGTCCAGATCGGGGGAGCCAGCACCGACGCACCCACGCCTCAGTGGAGCCGGGAGCAAGGGCTCGCGATCGTCTACCAGGAACCCGCGTTGCTTCCTCACCTTACGGTGGCGGAGAACATGCGATTGGGCATGCCCAGGAATCTGCGCCCGTCAGTAAGGGAGCAAGTGGCTTGGGCTGAAGGAGTTCTTAGCAGTTGGAGGAACGTCGCTTCGATTGACCCACGGGACCTCGTCAGCAGTCTCAGGCCTGACGCCAGATTTGTCGTCGAAATCGCCCGAGCCATGGCAGAGGACCCAAAGGTCATCATTCTGGACGAACCAACCGAGCATCTCCTTCCCGCAGCAGTCGACGAACTCTTCCACCTGATAGATGCGGTTGTTCAGCGCGGCGGGGCCGTCGTCTACATCTCCCACAAAATCAACGAAGTCAAGAAAGTCGCGAACACCATATCGGTGCTCCGTGACGGGGCACTGGAAGGCACGTTTCCCGCCCTGACGATGACAGAGCAAGACATCGTCAACCTCGTCGTAGGCCATCAGAAGTCGCGCGAAGCGGCCAGCGCGTCGGCCCTGGACCCGGCAGCTGCCGTGCAAGTGAAGATCGAGGACCTCAGCGGGCACGGATTCTCCGACCTCAACCTGGAAATCCGAAAGGGCGAAATCATTGGCTTTGCTGGCATCGAAGGTCAGGGCCAGCGCGATGCGCTGCGCGCCCTCGCGGGACTGTCCCGAAGCAAGGGATCTGTAACCATCAACGGCGCCAACGTGCGTTTGGGAAGCACGACAAACGCTATGCGTGACGGAATCGTTTACCTTCCTCACGACCGCCACAACGAGGGCATTTTCTCCCGGCTCAGCCTGCGCGAAAATTCATCCATCGGCTCAATTGCCCAGTTGGCCCGGGCGGGAGTAGTGAGTTCCCGCCGCGAACAGAAGTCGGTTATTAAGCAGTTTGCTTCCCTTCGGGTAAAGGCTCCATCCGCCGAAGTGGACATTGACACGCTTTCCGGCGGCAATCAGCAGAAGGTAGTTCTCAGCCGCGTCCTGCTGGGAGGCTCGCCGGTCCTGTTGGCGGACGAACCAACACAGGGCGTCGACGTCGGAGCCCGCGGCGAAATCTACCAGATCCTCCGCAAAGCAGCGGCAGATGGGGCATCAATCATTGTTCTCTCGTCGTCGGCAGCCGAACTCGAGGAGCTGTGTGACCGTGTCATCGTCTTCTCCCGAGGACACGCCGCGAAAGAGCTGGTTGGCGAAGAAGTCTCCGAACGCCGGATCACGGAATCTGCTCTCACAGCCAGCCAACACCGCAGCACAGTCAGCAAGGCCAAACAGGTCGAGCAGAAATGGAAGCGGAAACTCGCAGAGAACGATCTCATGCCGGGAGGCGTCCTTCTCCTCGCAACTATCGTGCTCGGAATCGTCGCCGCCTCCCAGAGCAGCTTCTACATGACGCCGCGCAACTTCGGGCTTGTCCTTCCCCTGGTCGCCATTCTCGCTTTCTTTGCGATAGCTCAACAACTGGTCATGATGGTTGGCGCCATTGACCTGTCGGTGGGCCCCTTGGCTGGTTTCCTTGTGGTTCTCGGATCCTTTGTTTTGTCGGAGTTCCGATCAGCCGTTGGAATCGGCCTCGGGATTCTTATCGTAACGATCGCAGCGGCCGCAGTGGGGGTGGTCAACTGGTTCTTGACGACCATCGTGAAGATTACCCCTCTTATCGCAACGTTGGTCACGTTCACTGCTCTACAAGGATTCGCGTATTTGCTGCGTCCGCTCCCTGGCGGTCGAATGGACCCAACCTTCACCGGATGGGTTACGGAGGCGTGGGGTTTCCTTCCTTGGATGCTCGTGGGGGCCATAGCCATCGCGCTCGTCCTTGAGTTCACCCTGCACAAGTCACTCTTCGGCATCCGGCTCCGCGCAGTTGGCTCGAACGCAGCAACAGCCAAGAAGGTCGGGGTCAAGTCCAACCTGGTGGTTCTGGCGGCATATGTAGGTTGCTCGGTTCTTGTCGTCCCTGCATCGCTTCTGCTGATGGCACAGGCCGGAACCGGCAATGCAAGCATCGGCGACAGTTACACGCTGGCGAGCATCGGCGCAGTCGTGCTGGGTGGTGCGAGCATCTTCGGTGGCCGGGGATCGTTCCTCGGCGCCATCATGGGGGCTGTACTTGTGATCCAGGCGAACACCGTTGTTCAGTTCCTGGGCCTTCAAATGTACTGGCAGCAGTGGTTCATTGGTGGACTCACTCTTGCCGCGGCGGCCTTCTACTCCAAGACACGTGCCCTTTCGGAACGGATTTAGAGCTATGACAATCACCATCGATTCCGCACCTGCACGGACGTTCTCCGGAACACTTCGTTCCGCGGCCGGGCAGCTCACGCGCTCACCGATTCTCATTGCAACAGTCGCCCTCTTCCTCCTGAGTTGGGCAATTGCCCCCGGCAGCGTGTCGAGAAGTTCCATTGACTCTCTACTGCCATTCGCGGCCATCCTGGCCATCACCGCGATCGGGCAGACACTGGTTGTGATGCTCAAAGGCATCGATCTGTCTGTTCCGGGCATGATGACCATGGGAGCCTTGGTCAGCACGCAATTCGCGGCTAAGAATTCCGACAACGTTGCCCTCGCCTTAGTGGTAGTCGCCGTCATCGCAGTAGTCGTCGGTCTCATCAATGGGCTGGTTATCGCGGTATTCTCCGTGACACCGCTGGTTGCGACGCTGGCCATGAACGCACTTCTGTTGGGGGCCGCACTGGCATACTCAGGGGGCACACCGACACGCGCCCCCCAATCCGTCTCGGACTTCGCCCTGGACAAGACGCTCGGAGTGTCAAATACGGTTTGGCTTTCGGTCCTTCTGGTGGTCGTCGTCGCCCTCGCCACTAAACGGACCGTCTGGGGCCGGCGGCTGGTAGCGGTCGGAGCCAACGAGTCAGCCGCCAGGATCGCCGGTGTGCGGGTAATCACCTTGAAGGTCAGCGGATACGTTGCGGCTGCCCTCTGCTACAGCGGTGCCGGGGTACTTCTTGCGGGATACATCAGCACACCAAACACGAACGTTGGCAATCAGTACCTGTTGCCGGCCATCGCCGCCGTTGTCGTTGGCGGTACAGCCCTTAACGGTGGTCGTGGCAAGATCCTGGGCACAGCGATCGGTGCACTTTTCCTCAGTCAACTGACTCAGTTGGTTTTGTCGCTGGGCGCGCCATCGTCCACTCAGCTCCTCATCCAAGCGGCAGTCATTGCCGTGGCCGTTGGCCTCCAATCTGTGAAGGGAAAGTCGTCCCTGACGCGGCTGTTCCCTCAAAAGCTGCCTCGAAGTAAGCCCGTCTAGTCTCTCCTGACAGGCCCTAAGCCGCTACCAATCCGGTCGTAACTAACTCTGACTATCGAAAGGAATTACATGCCCGACAACACCAGCGCCCGTCCAATCAAGACGATGGCCCTCCTGGGACGCAAACCTGGGATGTCATTCGAGCAATTCTGCACCTATTGGCGCGATACGCATGCTCCCTTGGCCTCGAAAGTCCCCGGCGTGACCCGGTACATCCAGCGCCACATCGTTCCAGACAATGCGAACGGTGAGCCGGACAACGAGTTCGGCATTGACGGCATCGCCATTCTCGAATACGAAAGCGCGGAAGCAATGGAACAGGGCTGGACCAGCGAGGCCGGACAAGCCGCTCTGGCCGATGTCCCCAACTTCCTGGGCAAGCATTCGGTGATCGTGTTGGACGACTATTCCGTCGTTGACAACCTCTAAGACGTACCCCCTAAAGAAAGAATTTAGCCCAATGGATATTGGCGGAGTCTATTTCTTCACGGACGAAGGTCCCGATCCCGTGAAGTTCGCACAAGAAATGGAAGCGTACGGCTTCGAATCACTGTATGTTCCGGAACATACTCACTTTCCCACTTCGAGGAAGACCCCATACCCGGCAGCCTATGGCGGCGGTGAGCTGCCCAATTTCTACCTGCGCACCTACGACCAGGCGGTCACGCTTTCCTACATCGCTGCTACAACCAAGCTCAACATCGGCACCGGTGCCTGCCTCATCGCCCAGCACGATCCAATCTCCAAAGCGAAGCAACTCGCGACGCTGGACTACTTGTCCGGCGGACGACTTACCGTTGCGGTCGGCTTGGGCTGGAACGCGGATGAAGCAGAAGCCCACGGTGTTATTTGGAAGCAGCGGTTCAGCATAGTCAAAGAAAAGGTCGCTGCGATGCGAGCCTTGTGGACTGACGACGTAGCCAGCTATGAGGGCAGCCACGTTCACCTTGCACCCAGCTGGTCTTGGCCCAAACCTCAACAAACAGGGGGACCGGCGGTATTCATCGGAGGTGCCGGACCGACAACGTTCAAGCACGCGGCGGAGTGGGCGGACGGTCTCTACATTGTCCCGCCGCCGGAGGACCCCACGTTGGAGAAGACCCTCCCCAAGTTCTGGGAGATCGTCGAAGAATCGGGGCGCGACCCCAAGACGATGCGTGTGGCCGTAGCGTCGGCTCCGCCAGACCCAAAGGTACTGGAGAAGTACGCCGAACAAGGCATCGAAAGGGCCGTTCTCTGGATCGACCCTACCGACCCGAATCAGGCGTTCCAGAATCTGGAAACTGCGGCGAAGGCCATGCAGGAATTCCGACAGTAATTTGGCGCACTCGTAAGCGCCCTAGCTGCACCTGTTCACGTCCTTACTCGGTCTTTCCCCACTCCCTGACCTGCAACGGCGTGAACAGGTGCTTCACACCAACGAGCTCCAAGGAACATCATGCAACTCGACAACGCACCACTACCTTCGATCGGAATCCTCGGCGGAACGGGCGCCCTTGGCGGCGGTCTCGCCTTCCGATGGGCTGAAGCAGGCCTCCCCGTGACGATCGGTTCCAGGAACGAACAACGCGCTGCCGAGGCAGCCGCCAGAATCAGCACCGGAATCAAGGGCCCGCATTCCCTCAACAGCGCCGGACTCAACGAATGCGCGGCCAACGCGGACGTCGTGGTGATCGCTGTACCCTGGGACGCCCACCAGGAAACTTTGACGCAGATTCGTGATGCCGCCCGCGGAAAGATCGTCATCGACGTCGTGAATCCCTTGGCCTTTGACAAATCCGGAGCCTACGCTCCTTCTGTCCCGGAGGGCAGCGCAGCCCAGCAGGCCCAAGCATTGTTGCCCGATTCCCATGTCGTCGCGGCCTTTCACCACGTGTCCGCTGTTCTTCTCGCGGACCACACAGCGGAAACCGTCGACACCGACGTCATGGTTCTTGGCGACGACCTTGAGAGCACAAAGACGGTGCAGGAGTTGGTGCGCCTTATTCCAGGCATGCGCGGAATCTTTGCCGGAAAACTACGCACTGCGGCCGCGGTGGAGGGACTCACGGCCAACCTGATCGCGGTCAACCGCCGGTATAGGACGCACGCTGGCATTGGGCTGACCAACGTTGAAGAGGCTGCACATGCCACGGCTTGAGGGGAAAGTGGCGCTGATAAGTGGCGCTGCCCAAGGTATGGGGGCCAGTCACGCACGGGCGATCGTCCAGCATGGTGGCAGCGTGGTAATCGGCGATGTGGACGACGAACGCGGCAAGCTCCTGGCCGATTCACTGGGTCCCCAAGCCCGTTTTGTGCACCTCGACGTACGGAACAGTGCTGACTGGGATGAAGCAGTTGCCTTTGCAATCAGTGAATTTGGCCGGCTGAACGTGCTCGTCAACAATGCCGGTGTACTGAGGCACAGCGGAGTTGAGCTGTGTACCGATGAGGAGTGGGACCTCGTGGTCGGCATCAATCTCACCGGGGCCTTCAAGGGGATCCGCGCCGTCGCTGACGAGTTCAAGCGATCTTCCCCATCCTCTGTCATTAACATTTCCTCTACCGCCGGCCTTAAGGGATTCGCGGGATTCACGGCCTATGGTTCCTCCAAATGGGGCCTTCGCGGACTGACAAAGAATGCGGCCATCGAGCTGGCGCCATACGGTATCCGAGTCAATTCCGTGCATCCCGGGAACATTAAGACTCAGATGATCGACGGGCTTTACATGGACTTCAGCCATGTGCCCCAAGGACGTGCCGGGAATCCAGAGGAAATCAGCAGTCTGGTTGTCCTTTTGGCCAGCGATGAAAGTTCGTTTTCAACGGGTAGCGAGTTCGTGGCTGACGGTGGCGAAACCACCGGGCTGCCGGCGATCGATACCGCCGATTAGTTCGGGCGCGTCGGCGTTCTGCTTTGGCAAGGCCGAAGGGAACGCCGACAAACCCGCGCACGCATACGCGCCAAGATTTCGAACGAACTGTTGCTTGCGCGTACAGTGTCTACGCGACGCGTCGGAGCCTGCGGGCCAAAACTAGTGTTTGTGCGTAAAATTGGGACATCGACTAGACGATAGGGTGGGTCAATGGTTGCAACGGCGGAACGTGGGACTGCGCAGGCAATACGCGAAGAGGCTGCGAAGCTCTTCTTCGAGCGTGGGTACGATGCGACGAGTTTGCGCCAGGTGGCGTCGGCCGTCGGTCTTATGGTTGGCAGTCTGTACAACCACATCGACAGCAAGGAACACCTGCTGCTACAAATCATGGGTGGAATCATCGATGATCTGCTTGAGACTGCCCGCGACGCCGTGAAGATCGAGGGCGACGCTATCGATAAGCTGGAAGCCGCTCTTGCTGCTCACCTCACATTCCACGCCGAACGCGCGCAGGAAGTATTCATCGGCAACGCCGAACTGCGCTCGCTCTCGGACGGCGCCCGGGAAGTCGTGATTCAAAAGCGACACGAATACGAACTGTTCCTCCAAGAACTGGTCGAAGACGCCGGTCGTGCAGGACTCGCCGACGTCATCGATGCGAAAATCCACGTCTACAGCTTCGTCGCCCAGGCAACCCACATTGCCAGCTGGTTCAAACCTGGCGGTCGATTGAACCTGGACGAGATTGTCGCCATCTACACCAAGCTGGCACTGCGCGAACTCAACGTCCCCAACGCTGACGACAGGGTCAACAGACGGGTCTGAACGCCGCATTGAGCTGTCAGTCCGGGAGTCGTAGCGTCTCGGACTCCAGTCTGGATACTGCGTGCAGTCCGTCCTCGTATCCGTTGGAGTAGGCCTCATCGCTGCCGAGCCGGAACATGTCCTGTGCGGCTGGCCTGATCAGGCTGCGGGCCGAGCCTGTGACGGAGTCGAGGTCTTCAAGGACAAGGTGCGCCAGCCCTCGTACCAGCGCGACGGGGCATCCTTTGGATTTTCCTTTGACCAAGTCCGCTGCACCTGCGATCTCGTCGGCGACGGCTGCGGCTGAGGCGAGCAGGAGGTTTCCGTGTGGATCGTGCGTACCCCGGTAGTCCTCAAGGACGCGCAGTCCCGCCGCCCCGATTGCCGCGTCCGTTTGGCCTTCTCGCCATGGCCGGCCGAGAGTGTCGCTGAGGATTACTCCGATCGTGACGCCGAAATGCCGCCGCAGGTCCGTACAAAGGCGTCGGGCGGAGGCGTCAGGATCGATGGGAAGCAGCAGGACGGTGCCCTCGGGGGTGTTGCTGTTGTCCACTCCCGCCGCCGCCAGAACGAGTCCTTGTCGGTTTTCAACTATGCGGGTTATGCCACCTGGGTAGGGACGGCTCGCTACTAGCCGAACGGTCTCGGCCGTGATCGCAGCCTCACGGTCGGTGGCGGGGACCTGCCGGCCTTCGGCCTTGGAGACGATTTTGCTGGTGACGACCAGGATGTCGCCGTCTTGAAGCCTCTCGGGTGACTTGGCCAGGGCATCGCCAATCATTTGAGCGAGGTTGTCATGCCGGGAGATCTCAGGGATGCCCTCGATTGCGGTGACTAGTAGACCGGACATGATTTCCTTTGCGTGCTGGGATTTTCGGTTTGCCAGGGCGTCGGGCGGGTGTCCGCCGCCGGTTGTAGGAACAGCCCCGACTTCAGGAGAGCGGCGCTGGTGTGCAGGCCTAAGCCGGTCTCGGCAGCGGCAGTCAGGTCGCCTATGGTGTCGACGTCGGCCCGCAGCGTGGAGTCGGCAGGGATGGGAAGTAGTCGGTGACCCGCCAGCAAATGCGAACGGAGGGAATCATCGCCGAACAAGGCCCGGACACCTGCTCCCGGTAAGGCTGCGATCAAGGTTGTGCCGGTGCCCTGTCTGTCCGGGACGACAGCCAGTCGATGACGCTCCGCGCAGTGGAGCGCGTACTCCAGGTCTACTGCCTTGAGGCATGGCAGATCGGCCGTAAGCGCTGCTACAGGGCCGTCGCCGTCCAGTAGCCGGGCGTACGCGATGCCGGCCTCGACCGCTGCGTTTAGACCGTGTCCGGGGTCTGCGAGCATTCGGACTTTAGATTTGGCCACGACTGCGGACGGGTCGGAAGAGACGATGATTATTCGCCTGACGCTTGGGACCGCGGACGCAGCCGCCACTGTATCGTCAAGAAACCCGAGTGCCAACTCGCGCTGGAGTTCGGGACCAATTGTCCCCGGACTGTCGTTTCGCCGCATACGGCTTTTGGCGTGTGGCCCGCCCTTGAAGGGCACAACGAGTGTCCATTCGCCGGTCGTGCTGGCCGGCTCGTTGGCTCCGCTGGAGGTGTCCGAGGCTGTGCCGGAGGTCATGTGTTGTTAGGTCCTTTCATGGCGTGGCTATTTCAAGGAAACCGGCAGCAGTCGAAGAGTCTTGCCCGTAGCAGCGAATCCCTTGTGGGCGTTTTCACGGGCTACGGCCAGGCGTTCGTCTGAGGGCGTTCCGTAGGTTGTGGTGCGTTGAACGGGAATTCTGCCAATGGATCTGATCATGTCCTCAAGTTCAGACACCGTTTTCTCGGAACCGTTGTCGGCTCCCGCCATGCGGCTGATTGTTTCTTCCATCAGGGTTCCGCCAAGATCGTTGGCTCCTCCCTGGAGCATGCGCTGGGTCCCTGTCGTGCCCAGCTTCACCCAGGATGTCTGGATGTGGTCTATCCGTCCGTGCAGCATCAGGCGGGCCACGGCGTGAACGGCCCGATTTTCCTGCGATGTCGGCCCAGGCCGGGCTATGCCGGCCAGATAGACCGGCGCGTTGGTGTGGATGAACGGAAGAAGCACGAATTCCGTAAATCCGCCTGTCTCATCCTGAATACGGGACAAAGTACGCAGGTGCGCTACCCAGTGGCTGGGGTTGTCCACATGTCCATACATCATCGTCGAACTGCTGCGGATCCCGAGCCGGTGCGCGGTGCTGATGATTTCGATCCATGTTGCTGCGGGAAGCTTTCCCTTGGTCAGCAGCCAGCGGACGTCGTCATCGAGGATTTCGGCTGCAGTGCCCGGAATGCTGTCGAGACCTGCAGCACGGGCCTCGATCAGGAACTCCTCGAAGGACATCCCAAGCCGGGCGGCGCCGTTGACTATTTCCATTGGACTGAAGGCATGCAGGTGAATTTCGGGCTGCCGCTTCTTCACCTCACGAGCAAGATCGAAGTACGCTGTCCCGGGCAAGTCTGGATGAATGCCGCCCTGCATGCAGATTTCCGTTGCGCCGATTGCCCACGCTTCATCGACGCGGTCGCCTACCTGTTGCATGGACAGGGTGTAGGCGTCGGCATCTGTCCGGCGTTGAGCGAAGGCGCAGAAGCGGCAGCCGGTGTAACACACGTTCGTGAAATTGATGTTCCGGTTGACGACGTAGCGCACTTCATCGCCCACGGTCTGCGCTCGAACAGCGTCGGCCAGTGCGGCAAGGGCTTCCAGCTCGGGCCCGTCGGACGACAGCAGTTGGAGGTAGTCGGCGTCGGACAGTCCTGCCGGGTCGTTTTCGGCCCGGGCGAGAGCCTGGCGGATCGCCCGGGCTTCCCTCCGGTTAGGGGAGTGGCCTGGCGTGTGGCTGCTCGCGGCGTCGTCGCGGATCGCAGACCAGTC
Organism: Paenarthrobacter sp. NPDC092416; assembly: GCF_044755025.1. Classification (NCBI taxonomy): domain Bacteria; kingdom Bacillati; phylum Actinomycetota; class Actinomycetes; order Micrococcales; family Micrococcaceae; genus Paenarthrobacter; species Paenarthrobacter sp. NPDC092416. Next base: position 297,511 of record NZ_JBIVQG010000004.1, on the reverse strand, counting down.
GCCGTAGACACCATCGAAGTCGCTCCTCCGGTCGCCGGTGCGTCCGATCGTGTCGATTTCAGTGTGGAGGTTGACCCTGCCCTGACCGACGGTAGTCCACTCAACGTCGGGATCCTGCCACGGGCGGCCTTCAGGGATGAGTCCTTCAACAGCCAGGCCGTCAGGGCCGGCGAGGGCACGAACGTGGGGGAGAATGCGCGGATCAAGCCACGGATCCTCTTCTTTGACGTAACGCGGGTGGGCGGTGAGCCGTTCGCGGAGAGTGAATCCGCTGGCTGCCGTCAGCCGTGCAAGGTCGTCCAGGTGTGGCCACGGCCGTTCCGGGTTGACGTGATCCGGGGTGAGTGGGCTCACTCCGCCCCAGTCGTCGATTCCTGCGTTGATGAGGAGAGCCAACTCGTTGGCGTCGGTGAGGTTTGGCGGCGCTTGGAGCCGCAGCTTGGGGCCTAGAATCAGACGCGCGACGGCGACGGCCGCCACATACTCTTCGGTGCCGAGGTCCGGCGTCGACATCATCGCCGTTGCGTCCTTGGCCCGGAAGTTCTGGACAATAACTTCCTGGATGTTCCCGTAACGGCGGTGCGCGGCCCGGATGGCGAAGATTGCGTCGACTCGCTCGGCGTAGTTTTCGCCGATTCCGAGCAGCACACCCGTAGTAAACGGGACACTGCAGCGACCCGCGTCTTCCAGCACCCTAAGCCTAAGGGCAGGTTCCTTGTCAGGGGATCCGTAGTGCGGCCCGCCTTTCTCCGACCAGAGCCGCGTGGCTGTCGTCTCCAGCATCATGCCCATCGAGGGTGCAACCGGCTTTAACCGTTGGATCTCCTCCCAGGTCATGACTCCGGGGTTCAGGTGCGGCAGCAGCCCCGTTTCTTCCAGAACCCTGATGGCCATAGCTCGTACATAATCCAAAGTCGAGTCATAGCCGTGGGAATCCAACCATTCCCGTGCAGCGGGCCAACGATCCTCCGGACGGTCACCAAGAGTGAAAAGGGCCTCTTTGCACCCAAGTTCGGTTCCCTTCCGCGCGACATCGATGATTTCGTCGGGTGACATGAAGATGCCTTTCCCGGCTTTCTTGAGCTTTCCCGGAGTGCTGACGAACGTGCAGTAATGGCAGCGATCCCGGCACAAATGCGTTACGGGGATGAAGACTTTCCTCGAATACGTGATGATGCCGGATTGGCCGGCCTGCTCCAACCCAGCATCGCGGACCCGCGACGCCGCGGTCATCAGCCGCTTCAGGTTGTCTTCGCGGGCGTGAAGCAGCGTTTGCGCCTCGTCGGGGTTCAGCGTAACCCCGTCATCGGCGCGGCGGAGTGCCCTCCGCATTGCGCTTTCGGATGGGACGAACAATTCCATCGCGGTCATGATGAAACTCCAAGGATAGGGAGGGAATGGTTGCGGCCAGGCGCAGCGGGGGATTCAAAGCCGGATTTGAGGGAGTGGGGGAGTGGAACAGATGCAGCGAGGGCCAACGTCTCGGAAGCCATGATCGCGGTGGTCTCAATGTCGGTCATCCATAGAGGAACGGCTGCTCCGCGGATACCTTGGCCTTCAAGATCAGGAAGAATTTCGGCGTCCGCCTCGTCCACCAGCCACCCGTCGAGCAGCCCGCCGCTGCTTCTGGCGCCGTAGGAGCAAGCAACACCCAGGGCCGTGGCTTCAACACCGATGGATTCCAGACATTGCTCGGCCATGCCACGCACAGCTGCCCCCCCGATGATCGGGGAAAGGCCAATGACCGGGGCTGCCGCTTTGGCCAAGGCCTCGCGGACACCAGGAACGGCCAGGATCGTGCCCACCGAAACTACGGGGTTGGACGGAGGAAGAATGATGATGTCGGCTGCCGCTATGGCGTCGATGACCGCGGGTGTTGCGGTCGCCTTCTCCAGCCCCATCTGGACGAATTCCGTTACAGGAATGGCTGCGCGGTAGCGAACCCACCATTCCTCGAAATGGATCAATTCCCCGGCCGAATGCTCTGCCGTGGCCTGGGCCAACCGGACATGTGTCTCGGCTGGCTGGTCACTCATGGGGAGAAGCCGGACCCTGGGATTCCAGCGGCGACAGAGCGTTTCGGTTGCCTGGGTAAGGGTGGCGCCTTCCCGCAACATATCCGTCCGGACGATGTGCGTCGCCAGATCGAGATCGCCAAGCGTAAACCAGTCCCAGCCACGACCGTAGGCGCTGATTTCAGCAGACGTTCGTTTGCTTTCGCCGCTTCGTCCCCAGCCTTGGGTTTCCTCGACTCCACCGCCCAACGTGTACATCATTGTGTCCAGGTCGGGACAGACGCGGAGGCCGTTCAACCACATATCATCCCCGGTATTGGCGATGACGGCGATGTCGGCCGGTTGCGTGGCCGTTTCACGAGAGACAGCGTCGAGGTGCGCCAGCAGGCCGCGGACAAATCGGGCACCGCCCACTCCTCCGGCCAGCACTGTGATTCTCTCCATCGCGAAACACCTCTCACCCACCATCCAGCCCGTGACATAAGCGTCGTCGGGTACGAACAATCGCTTGTTCATTTCACAATGTTACCCGCGTCTCACCGGCTGTCAATCGCGGGAGTGCAGCAACGTCGTGAAGGCGGGTCGAGTGCCGCTGGGGCGTCTTGCGGGCAGGAGGCGCGATCGAGTCGTAACGCGCCTCCTGCCCGGCCGGAGATTACCGGCAGGATCACAACTGGCGCGCGGGAAGCACCAGTTGCGCATCTGGCAGACCGCCACCGATCGATCGATGAGGCCATGTGACGTCGAGTCGCGTGCGGCTAATGAGCCAAATCCCGCCCTCGCGGCGATACTCGTCGACATACGAGCCAAGAAGGATCCAGCGATCCCTGGCCGGGTCGGTCTGGAGATCCACGAGGTAGGAACGACCCTCAGCGCTGTCCGGGCTCATGAACTCGATCCAATGATTGGTGATCACATGGTGGAAGGGGTATAACCCCGTGTTCGCCGTGTCGTACTCGGCAAAAGCCGCGCGCATACCCTCCGCAATCGCTTCACGCCCCTGCCAGGTGCCCTGCCCGGCATCGCAGATCGCGTCGGCTGTGAACAAGTCGCTGAGCAAATTGACATTGTTCGTATCGAGTAAATGCGCGTATTTGATCCTGAGATTCTTGATCTCTTCGATGGCCAGAAGCCTCTCGATATGTTCCATGATGCCTCTTCTCGTAGTGGTGCAGGCACTGAAGTGTGCAGTCGCGAATTCTGATTCGCGGCATTGTTCGGTGCACAAGGGAAGGACTGGCGTCCGGAGATGAACCGTAGACCTTGACATCAATGTGAAGGCAAGTCGGTTGCTGGCGACGCCGGAGGAGGCGAACTGGCATCCCAGAGCATAGGTGGGTAACCAGCGAATAAACCCCACTCGGATTTGACCTTCACACGGATGGCAAGGTTTACCGTGGTGACCGTTCGCGATGAAATCTGTGATGTAAGGAGAGAAGTTGAAACTGGGCGTCTTGGATTACGCACCTATTGATGAGGGGGCGACACCTTCGCGCGCACTAAGGGCGTCGACGCGGCTTGTACAGACTGCCGAGCGGCTGAATTACTCGCGCTTTTGGGTCTCGGAGCACCATGGTATTGAGGCGCTGGCGAGCGTTTCGCCGGAGGTCCTGATTGGGCACCTCGCTTCGGCAACTTCGCGAATCCGCGTAGGCTCAGGCGGCGTGATGCTTCCGCATTACAGCAGCGTGAAGGTCGCAGAGAACTTCAAGACGCTGGAAGCATTGAATCCGGGCCGTATTGATCTGGGATTTGGTCGCGCCCCGGGGGCAAACGCGAGGTTGAGCGCCGCCCTAAATGACGAGAAGTCGGGACAGCTGCCTTACCCGACGAAGGTTGCCGATCTTTTGGGCTTTGTCACGGGCGAGCACGGATCGTCATCGAAATACGTAGGCGTATCGGCATCGCCGGACGCTGAATCGTTGCCGCTCCCTTGGGTACTTGGAGCAAGTGGAACGACGGCGGAGCTGGCCGCAGCGAACGGGATCGGGTTCACGTTTGCTCACTTCATCAACCCCAGTGCCCGGGGTCCGAGAGCCGTTGAGCAATACCGGCGGGACTTCCGCCCTGGTTCGTTCCTGACCGAACCAGCCGTAATAGCTGCCGTCTTTATTGTGGTGGGTCAGGACGCGGCCGAAGTAAATGACCTGACGGCCGCTTTCCATCTCTGGCTTGCACATGCTGAGAGCGCTTCCCCGTTTTCACGGATACCGTCGCTGGAGAGGACGAGGGAACACGCATGGAGTCCAAGTGAGCTGTCCGCCCGCGAACGCAACGAAGGCCGCGTCATTGCGGGCACGGCTGCTCAAGTCGTTCAATCCCTAAGAGAACTAGCCGATGGCTACGGGACGGACGAAGTAATGGTCAACCCAATGATGCCTGGCGAGCACCGCCGGCTTGCCGCCCTGGAATCCCTCGCGGCCGAACTGGCCGTCAACGAGCTGGGAGCGGTCGCGCAAGCATGATCAGGACATCAGACAAATTCCACGCAGCTCTCTCGTTAGCTCACCGATGGTTCGCGTTCCTTGAAACTCCTGCAGGAAACGTCGAGGAGCACCTTGGCCTTTTTGCAAAGGACGTCCAGTTGACTGGCCGTCGAGGGCAGGTTTGTTTCGCTCATGGGCGCGCGGAGTTGGAGCGGTGGTTCGGAGCTGTGCCCGAGGAGATCAGCTCACACAGAATCATCCATTCCACGTGGACGGACGGTGAGGGCGAAGTGGGCAAGCTCGATTTCGTGGTTGCTTACCAGGCCACAACGGCGCACGGTGGTGTAAGCGGATCGATCATCAGCTATGAAACGGTCATTTCCTTCGCAAATGACCAACCACACTTTCTGGCGCTCGACAAGACCCCGATTCTGCCCAATGCCCGCAAGGAATATGCCCCAACCTGGGCCGAACATCGGGTTCTCGGATTCGTGCACGCAGCCTTGAGCGGGCAACTGACCAGCCAAGCGGCAACAGATGCTTTACACCTTGCCTTGTCGGCCGGTTCGAACGTCGGCGTGTGGGCACCGGCGCCGGAACTCTCCAGGGTTTACGACGCCTTCCTGACAGTTGGTACCTCCGAAGGGAACGTCTATACAGCGTGGTGGAGATTCCACGACGACGGCGATGCCGCCTTCCCCGCACTGGAGCGCACCGCGCCGCTACGCCGCCAGACGACCCAGGACGACGAGACGAATAGCGACATGAGGAGCAGGTCTTGAGCGAAACACGCTACAAGGCCCAGGTCGCCCGCCCTTCCGAAGGTAGCGAGCCGTGCCGCGGAGACACTCCGGTTACGGGAATTACGCGTCGGCGCGTCAGTGCAGACAACTTCCGGGCGGCAATGGCACGAGTGGCGACGCCGGTGTCAGTTGTTACATCGTTATGCGCAGGCACAGCCCACGGAAGCACGGTTAGCGCGTTCCTATCGCTGTCCTTGGCTCCGCCAATGCTCCTGGTCTCCTTGGACGCCGCATCGAACTTGCTTTCCTCTCTCAGCGTTGGCAGCCCGATCGGCGTAAACGTGCTGGCCTCGGATCAACGCGAGTTCGCCCGGCGTTTCGCGGTCAAGAGCACGGACAAATTTGCGGGTATCCAATGGACGCTCACGGCCGGCGTGCCCCGCCTTCCGGGGCTTCATATATGGATGGCGGGCCGTGTGTCAGATATCCGGCCGGCCGGGGACCACGCGCTGGTCCTTGTGGACATCGAAGAAACCTCTCTTGGGCAGGGCTCGCCGTTGACTTACTGGCGCGGGGCTTTCGGCACGCACAGCGCATCTTAGACCCTGCCTTCCGCTCGAGTGGCAAGGGCCTTCAAAGCCATGGGATGCAACGGCATCAGATAAACATTACGGAGATAGTTATGACCATTAGAACGGAAGTAGTAGCCGTCCTGGAATCGTTCTTAGCCGGATGGGCTACCGGGGATAGAGAGTCGCTTGGCGTGGCATTTCACCCCACGGCCTCTTTGCGTAGTAGCGCCCACGGCGACCTTACGGAGCGCAACAGCATCGCCGACCTTCTTGGTGCCGATTTTGGGATTGCCACGCCGTTTCGGCTCACTATGACCAATGTGTATGTGGCCGGTAGCGAGAAACACGTCATGGTCACGGCATACGTGTTCGGCCAGTCTGCTAACGAACTCTCGGTCGCACGCGGCGTTTTTGGAGGAACTCTCGTAGGAGAGCTCACACCCGACGAACATGGTTGGAAATTCGACGACCTGAAGCTCTCGATCCCCTGGATTGATGGTGAGACGAGTAAATTCGCGAAGTGGAGAATACCCTCCAGCCAAGGATGGAAGCTAGGCGACCCCACGCCCACAATCGTCAGTGAACTGGATTCCCCTTGGGCCAGGGGAATGTCAACTCTCCCCTCTGTGGACGCCGTTCAGCAAGTTGCGGACGCCTACACCCGTTACGCCTGGGCCATCGATCAGGGAGATATCCACCTTCTGCAGGACTGCTACACCCACGACGCTTTTGGGGAATTCCCGCCGATGGGCCACCGGGACGGTCGCCACGAAATCATCGGGCAACAGAAGGAATTCCGTCGCCAATGGCCCTGGATGCAACATTTCGGCCGACCTCTGAGCATCGAGGTGGCTGAAGACGAAACAACCGCCCATATGGTCATTGGCAGGGTGATGCCGCAACGGCCACAAACACCCGAAGGCCGTGACATCTATGGAGCGCATTACAAGCTTGACCTACGCCGGGAGCGGGGCGTGTGGCGAATCTCCTATTTTGACTACCGCCTTGGCTGGATCATGACGGATTCGGAGAACTAAGCCGCTGACGACAGAAACTTCTCAATCCTGTCACGGTGGCGCGTCAACGAGTCAATTCTTTCGTCGATGCTCGCCAGTTCCTTCCGAAGCCGGGTCGCCAATGGGCCATCGGGTTCCGCGGAAACATCAATGTCTTGGCCGTCCAGGCAAGGAAGGGCACAACGGATGACTTCGGTGGGCAGCCCAGCCTGAAGGAGGGAGCGAATCTGCAGGACAACGTCGACTGCGCTGTCCGGATAGCACCGGTAGCCGTTGGAAGTCCTCTTCGGGTGCAGGAGATCCTGCTCCTCGTAATAGCGCAGGAGCCTCGTCGAAACTCCGGTGGCTTCGGATAGGTCACCAATCTTCATGCTGTCTCCTTCCACGCCGGTTGCTGGACAGCTGCACGCGACTGTAGAGGTTCAATTCGGTGTCAACCATACATCGAGTAGTGCAACCAAACGAGATCGACGAGTTAACGAACAAACGCTTGTATTGACCTTGGTGATGTTGAGCTGGATACTTGCCTAGAGGACGTTCGAAGCTAGCAAGGACGATCCAAGAACGTGCCACCGACGCCACTTGAAAGGACGAGCGATGACAGACGTCGCCTTCGATATCAACAAGAACACGGACATCTTCCGCGTTCACCGAGCCGCTGATCTGCAGGCCGCCCCAGGGCAGACGCAGAACGCACGACGCATCTCTGGCGTAAGCAAGGAGAATAGCGCTGCGGACAGACTGTGGTTCGGCAAGGTGTACACCGGGCCCGGCGAGATCTCCGATCCGCACCACCACGGCGAGGCCCAAACCGGAGGCTACGTATTCAAGGGGCGTGGCTTCATTCGCTACGGCGAACGCTATAGCGAAATTGTCTACCTTGAGGAGGGGGACTTCGTATTTGTGCCGCCGTTCATGCCGCATATCGAAGGGAATGCCAGCAAGACCGAGGAGTTGGTCTGGATGACGACTCGCACGCCCGACAACATCGTTGTCAACCTCGCCGACCAGGACGTTGCCGACTTGGCGATTGACTACAAGTCCTGAAGGTTGATTCTCGCAGTGGAAGGCCGCCCTGAACTTCAGGGCGGCCTTCCGGCTTGTGATCGACAAGCCACTGGGGCCCACGAGGCGCCGTAGGCACTTCGGAGATTTTCGTGCAGATGACTAGACGAGCGAGCGCTTGTTCGTATACTAGTTAGACGTAAGTATTTATCTGCTGTTTCAACTGGAGGCCTTATATGAGCACCACCACGATCACGGAAGCCGAGACGCCGACGGCGGCTCTCGACGCAGCGACCGTGCACGAACTTCTCCAGGAGAAGCTCGCCGAGGCGAAACTTGGCGGTTCAGAGAAGAACCGCAAGAAGATCGTTGAATCCGGGAAACTGCTGGTTCGCGACCGTCTCGCCCTGCTGTTTGATGACAATGAGTATGTTGAGGACGGGCTTCTCGCCCGGTTCGAAGACGGGTTGCCTGGAGACGCTGTCGTCATCGCATTTGGACGGGTGGATGGCCGCCAGGTCTGCGTCATTGCAAATGACTTCAGCGTCAAGGCCGGCACTTGGGGAAACAGGACGTTCGAAAAGATCACGGCTGCGCAGGAGAAATCCAATGCGGCCGGAATCCCGCTTATCTACCTGTTCGATTCCGCCGGAGCCCGCATTGACGAGCAGTTTGAGAGTTTCGCAGGCCGCCACGCTTGGGGCAATATCTTCTACAACCAGGTCCAGATTTCTGGTCGCGTCCCTCAGATCTGCGCGCTGTTTGGCCCATCCCCGGCCGGCTCAGCGTACGTGCCTGCGCTCTGTGACATGACCATCATGGTTCGTGGCCACGCGACCGCCTACCTGGGTTCCCCCCGACTCGCTGAGATGGTAACGGGCGAGAAGGTAACGCTGGAGGAAATGGGCGGGGCTGAAATGCACTGCACTGTTTCCGGGCTCGGCGATGTCCTCGTCGAAGACGATGCAGAAGCCATTGCCGCCATCCGCGTATGGCTCAGTTTCCTGCCCGCCAACTGGGAGCAGCCAGCTCCAGTCGCTCCAGCAGTTGAGCCGCGGCCGGGACGGACGCTACAGGAAATCGTTCCACTACGCGAGGCGGAGGTGTTCGACATGGAAGAGTTCGTCGAGTCCCTGGTCGACGAGGGCAGCTGGTTCCCCTACAAGGAACTGTTTGCTCCCGAGATGCTGACCGGATTCGCCCGGATCGGCGGCCGCCCCGTTGGTCTCGTCGGAAATCAGCCCAAGCACATGGGCGGCTCCATCTTCCCTGACTCGTCCGACAAAGCGGCGCGCTTTATTTGGATCTGCAATGCCTACAACATCCCCATCCTCTTCTTGGTGGATATCGCCGGGTACATGATCGGATCCGCCGTCGAACGGCAAGGCATCATCCGCCACGGCGCGAAGATGATCTTCGCGGTGTCCGAGTGCCGCGTTCCCCGCATTACTGTGCTGGTACGCAAGGCCTACGGCGGCGGTTACCTCGCCATGTCCGGTGCCCCGATGAATCCGGACGCTGTCATCGCGCTGCCCACGGCCCGCCCCGCCCTGATGGGGCCGGATGCGGCGGTCAACGGCATCTACTACAACCAGATCCACGAGATCTCGGATCCAGTGGAGCGGCAGGCGTTCATCATGGAAAAGCACAACGAGTATGCCGAGGGTATTGACGTGTTCAAGATCGCCAATGCGAACGCCGTCGAGGCGGTTGTTCCAGCCAACGAATTGCGAGCAGACCTGATGGTTCGGTTGGATCTGTACGGTCGACGCAAGGCGGTGCCCGTCGAGCGCCGCCAGGCCGTCACTCCGGTCTAGGTGGGCAGATGATCAAGGTTGTAGCAGTGCTCACCGCCAAAGCAGGCATGAGCCGGGAGGACTTCCTCCATAAATGGAACGTTGAACATCCGGTCCTGGTCCGAAAGCTGCCAGGGCTGAGGCGGTACCGGCAAAATCCCGCCATCGAACACGCCAAAGAGTGGCCGTTCAACGGGATGGCTGAACTCTGGTTCGATAGTGTGGCGGACGTCAAGAAGGCGTACGCCGGCCAGGAGGCCAAGCTGCTCTTTGAGCATGAGCACGATTTCCTCGATGACATGAGGTGGTTCTTGGCTGAGGAGCACGAAATCGACCTCAGCGCATGAACAGCGGTAGGACCGGGTCCCTCGACCCGGTCCTTCCGCATCGGGGCAGCAGGTCCGAGGTAACGGCGTAGAGGACCCCGACCACAAGCCCGCAGCACAATCAAGCTTTGGTGATCAACGAGGATCAGGCGGTTTGTCCGAAAGGGGCACGAACCCATTGCGCCTGTTCCGCCACTGAAATGAGGAAGGCAATGTCAGCTTTGGAAGTAAGCGCAGGGGTGCCGTTCGTCCGCGGACCGCATCCAGTTCATGGTGGACCCGTGGTAGACCTGCCCACTTCGTTCGGCCTTTTTAGGGCCCAGGCATGGACTGACGCTACGACCGGCGCTGAACACCTTGCCGTCAGTTCGCGTAAGCCGGCCCGGGGGAGTGCACCGTTGGTCAGGCTGCACTCGGAATGCCTTACCGGTGACGTGTTTGGGTCATACCGATGTGACTGTGGGGAACAATTGGATCTGGCGCTCGGCCTGATCGGCGAACAAGGGGGCACACTGCTCTACTTGCGAGGCCAGGAAGGCCGCGGCATAGGCCTCGCCAACAAAATGAGGGCGTATGCACTGCAAGAGGCCGGGTTTGACACTGTCGAGGCCAACGAACAACTCGGCCTGCCTGTCGATGCGCGAAATTATGAGGCAGCAGCACAGATTCTCTTGGAAATGGGCCTTCGGAAGATCCGCCTGCTAAGCAACAACCCAGACAAACGTATCCGGCTGGCGCTCGCGGGCGTGGACGTGGTGGATATGGTTCCCACGGAGGTCCCTGTCAGGGACCAAAACATCCGCTACCTGCAGACAAAAAGGGAGCGGATGGACCACCGATTGACTCTCGGAGCCCATCCTGCCCCCTCTCAGGTGCTTGCCTCAGGTGCAGGGAAAGTAGGGTCAACTGACGATTGGAACGCTGGACACCGAGAGTACGACCATGGCTGAGATGAAGTTCTTGGCATCGTCCAGCACTTTTTGGCCTATCGGGCCGGAAAAGGCTTCTGAGACTTCAAGCGGGCCTGCAAACACGAATTCCACGATGCCGTCCACCTCGATATCGGGTCGTGGGTAGTCCTGTCGTCCTGAGATGTCGGTCACGTGATGCTGAGTGTAGGAAATGATGTGCGGAAGCTGCCGTACGAGCGGGGCGTGGACTTCCAGCCAATATCGCTGGAATTCTTCCCGGGACAAGCCTGATTTCCTCTGCAGAAGCGTGATTTGCCGAATGTGTGTCATTTCTTCATTCCTTTCAATGTGATGAGCAGCCGGATGCGGTGGGCAGGGCGAGACCGAATTTCTCCATGTTGGAAATTGGCTCAGCCAACCACCTGATGCTGCGGCAACCCTTCCACGTCATGTTTGCTGCCGGCCGTGCGGAGATATTGAAGGTGCGCTGCTGTTTCGCTCAGGGCGAGCCGTAGTTGGAGGCCACCCAAAGATTGGAATCCCCTCGACCAACGCAGGCTTTCCGCGACGCTCCATACGGTGGGGTTCTGCTGCGCCTGGATCAATGCCAGTACTTCGGCAGACCTGCCGAGGGCCAAGGACTTGAGCTCACGGGCACGTTGAGCGAGCCCGTTGAAGCGGTATTCGTGGGCGGGAAGCACTTCGAAGTCATCGTCCATCTCGATACGCTCAAGTGACTCCAGGCAGCTGCGGAGGGGGTCTGTATCACCGCGCATTTCCAAGGAGACATTCGGCGAGATCCGGGGAAGGACATGATCGCCGCTGATGAAAACCCCGCGGCTCTCGTCCCGGAGGCAGATGTGTCCTGGGGTGTGGCCGGGCGTTTCCACAACGGTGAGCTTGTTTGCGGATGCGGGCACCAAATCACCGTCGCCCACCCGGAGGTCTGCGTCCGCAAGCCGTTTCAAATGCATCAGTCCGGCCACATCCAAGGCCGCCTCGTGGATCCGGTCTTCCGGCACACCCCATGTCCGCATGCGGCCACGATCGGCTGCGCTTTCATCTGCGGGGTCTTCAAAGGCTGAGATGTACCGTTTCTCAGCCCTGCCTAAAATAACCTCCGCTCCGGACATTTGCCTGAGCCAGCGGGCCATGCCCAGATGGTCCGTGTGGAAATGGGTCGCCAGGATTCCGGTGACATTTTTGACGCCCACGCCGGCGGCCCCGAGGCCGGCTTGGAGGTCCAGCCGGCCTTGAGGACTGTCGAAGCCGGGGTCGATGACCAGACAATCATCGCCGTCGACAAGGACATAGGCCAGCGTGTAACGCATGGGGTTCCGAGGGAATACAACGGGCACAGACCAAAGTCCGACTGCCACGCATTCCACGGGCGGAATCACTTTCTTGAGCCAAGCCTCGCGTTGGGCTATTCCAGTAATTTCCACAGATCAGCTCTTAGCCGGGTCAAACAGTCGGAAAACCTGGGTGGCACCGCCGTCGATAACCAGGTCCGCCCCGTTGATGCTCCGCGCGTCCTCGGTCAGGAGGAAAGCTATGAGGGCGCCGATCTCGTCCGGGTCGACGATCCTGCCTGTGGGCACTTTGGTTGGAACCTGATCGCGCACTTCCTGAATGACCATTGGGGTGTCAACAACGCCCGGGCATACAGAGTTAACGGTGATGCCTGTGCCCCAAAAATCCATGAGCAGCGAACGCGTGAGGTTCGAGAGTCCCGCCTTGGACGCTGCATAACTGGGGTACGGGTAGCCCGTCGTCCCCGCGATGGACGAAACATTGATGATCCGCCCCCAGTTTGCCGTTAAGAAGTCCCCCGCGAACGCTCTGATGAGGGCGAACGGGCCCACCAAGTTTATGTCTATGGCCTTCGAGAAGGACTTCACATCGTGATCCAGAAGCATCTTCCGGTCCAGGATTCCCGCAGCGTTGACGAGGGCATGAATCTCGCCGACCGTTTCTTTGACGTCGTTCCGAAGGCGGTCGACGTCGTCCTGTTGCGTGACGTCCGCGGCGAACGCATGTGCGGCGAACCCTTCAGAGCGAAGCTCGTCAACGGCTTCCTGGCAACGCTCCAGATCCAAATCGACGCACAGCAGCGTGTGCCCGGCTACTGCCAGGCGTTTATTGATTCCACGGCACATGCCTCCAGCCGCCCCTGTAATGAGCACGTTGAGTGCGCCATCGGAATCGTTGGAGGCATGCAGATTTGGCTTCACGTCTTGATTCATCTTTCGTCAGGTTCAGTTGGCGGATTGCAGTTCGGGGTAGTCGGTGTAGCCTGCCGGGCCGCCTGCATAGAGGCCTTCTTCGCGGAGCCCGGTGAGATCTGCCCCATTCCTGATTCTGCGTGGCAGGTCTGGGTTGGCGATGAACAGGCGTCCAAAGCCCACAAGGTCGGCCGTTCCGGATCCCACGGCCGAGGCTGCAGTCTGGGGGGTGTGGCCGCCCGTGACGATGACTGGGCCGTCAAAGAGCTGACTGAGTTCCGCGCTCTGCAGCACGTCGTCGCTGGTCGGCGCATCCACGGCACCAGCGATTCCAGGTTCAACCAAGTGGAGGTAAGCCAGCCCGCGTTCGTTAATACCGCGCACAAGTGCGGAGTAGAGGCTCCGCTTGTCCGGGTCGGAGACGTCCATCCAATCTGACGAGGGCGAGATCCGGACTCCGATACGGTTTGCCGGGACGGATTCGCTGACGGCTTCAATAACCTCGTAAAGGAATCGGAGCCGGTTCTCGATCGATCCGCCGTATTGATCTGTTCGCGTGTTGGAACTGGAATTGAAGAACTGATCAAACAGGTATCCATTTGCTGCATGGAGCTCAACGCCATCGAAGCCGGCCGCGACCGCGTTGCGTGCGGCGGCCGCGAACTGAGCGACGATTTCGGCGATGCCTTCGTGACTGAGTTCCCGCGGCACTTCGAAGGGAACGGGTCCATCCGGGCTGCGGTACTCCCATCCGGAAATGGCAATGGGGGAGGGGCCCCACGGCGGGCAACCGTCAGGCTGTACGCAGGAATGCGCTTGACGGCCGACATGCCACAGCTGGGCGTAGACGACCGCGCCCTTCGAGCCAGCGGCCGAGACAATGGGTCGCCAGGCTTCGACCTGAGCTTCGGTGTAGAGGCCCGGGACCTGCGCGTAGGCGGAGCCCTGGGGTGAAACAACCGTACCCTCACTGATGATCAGGCCAGCACCTGCTCTTTGTCCGTAATACTCAGCCATGAGTGGTGTCGGCACCCCGTCCGCTTGAGCCCTGCTTCGGGTGAGCGGAGGAAGCACGAAGCGGTTGGGAAGGGTTTGGCCGCCAAGGACCACTGGTTCAAATAGTTGATCGAGCAAGACACACCTCATTGTGAAGGAGTACGATCGTTCGTACGTTCATAACAGTGAACGAGTTCGCGAGACGAAAGTCAACACGTGCCCGACCGGATCAAATTTGAGCCGGCCTGGCGAGTGGCCAATCCGGCCCGGTGAAACAGAAGGGTGGCAAGCGATGACACTGGTAAGTGAGCGAAACAGCGCTGACGTAATTCGAGCAGAGGCCGCAAAGCTGTTTTTCGACAGGGGCTATGACGCAACAAGCCTGCGGCAGGTCGCGGCCGCCGCCGGGCTAAAAGTGGGAAGTCTCTACAATCACATTGACAGCAAGGAGCACTTGCTGCTGCAGATCATGGGCGGGATCATGGATGACCTTATGGACTCCATCCGCAGGGCAGCCGCTGTTGAGGGTGACGCAGTGGCCAAGCTTCAGGCTGCGCTGGCCGCCCATCTCAGGTTCCATGCGGAGCGGGCTCGAGAAGTGTTCATAGGCAACACAGAGCTTCGCTCGCTCTCCAACGGCGCCCGCGATGTAGTGATCGCCAAGCGCAGTGAGTACGAATTACTTCTCCAAGAGCTGATCGAAGAAGCCGGCACGGCAGGGCTCGCCGACGTGGCAGATGCGAGGATCCACGTGTACAGCTTCGTCGCCCAGGCCACACACGTTGCGTCGTGGTTCAAGCCCGGAGGGCGCATGACCCTGGATGAAATCGTCAGCATCTACACGAAATTCGCGTTACGCGAACTCAATGTCCCTAATGCCGACGCCAGGGTTGGGCATTCGACTTCATGAAGGCCCACACACCTTCGCGGCGTTGCCAATGTGAGCATTCGGACGTACGCTTGTTCGTATAGCTGAGGTTGCCATCGTGGGCAACTTCCAAGATTTGCTGAATTTCGTTCCAGAGAGGCAACGATGCGAACTATTGGAGACTGGATTCGCCTTAACAGTCGACGCAATCCTGCAAGGGAAGCGTTCGTCGGGGTCGACGGAAGGGTCACGTTTGGCGAGGCCGCGGAGAGGGCTTGGCAGCTGGCCAGGGGACTGCGCGGCTCCGGGGTCCAGGCAGGGACCGGCGTGGGCGTCCTGGCTGGCAACACGGTGTTCAACGCCGAGGCATTCTTTGGCGTCGCTGCCGCCGGCGGTGTTTACATCGCGTATAACTGGCGGTGGGCGGCGGCCGAACTTGCCGCGGGCATTTTGGAGACAGAGGCGCGAGTAATTCTGGTGGAAGAAGCCCACCTTCCGCTGCTCGAGCAGGCCTTGGCAATCATCTCCGAAAACTCGGGCGAGTTGCCGTTCATTGTCCGCCAAGGCACCGAAATGGATTCGCTTCGGATTGGTACGGGGCCGTTGGATGACGTGGCAACCCCCGAATCGCCGCTGTGCATTATTTACACGGGCGGGAGCACGGGCACGCCGAAGGGCGTTGTCCTTTCCCACAAGTCGGCGCTGGCAAACGCGATTAACGAGATGTATGACTGCGGCGTAGGCAGCCGAGAGAACGAGAGGGGCCTGATTGTTACTCCGCTCTTCCACTCCGCGGCGCTCCTGTGCTGGCTCGTACCGCATTTCATTGCCGGAGCCACGAGCGTCATTGCTGAGAAGTTCAGCGACGAGTCGGTCGTTGACCTGGTAGGGCGCGAAGCTATCACGAATACTTTCATGATCCCCAACATGATGCGTAGGCTCATGGACGGCGGAGTGCTGCAGGATCCTGCCATCCGTATGAACCTCAAAAGCGTTCACACCGGAGCCGGTCTTCTCCGCATGCCGGACAAGGAACTTTTCACCGAGATGCTGCCGGGTGCCGAGCTCTACTTCAGGTATGGCCTGACCGAGGCAGGGCCTATGGTTACTCGACTCAAGCCCTCAGACATGCTTGACCCGGCGGTGGACGGGTCCATCGGCACCGAGTACCTCCTGGTCGAGGCCCAGTTGCAGGATCCGGACGGGCTTGAAGTCCCAGCCGGCGAGCTCGGTGAGATCTGTGTGCGAGGACCCGGTCTGATGACCGGATACTACGGGCGCCCTGAAGCAACGGCTGAGGCGATGCGTGGAGGTTGGCTGCATACAGGCGACCTCGCGACGCGTGATGAACGCGGCTACTTCTACTTCAGGGACAGGCTGAAGGAAATGATCAAAACGGGCGGCGAGAATGTGTACTCGGCCGAGATCGAACAGGTTCTGCACCTCCATCCCTCAGTCTTGGAAGCCGTCGTTGTTGGTGTACCCGACCCTAAATGGGACGAGGAAGTGCGCGCTGTCGTGGTGCTGCGAAGCGGAGTCCAGGCCGACGCGGCCGAGCTCTCCGGGTTCCTTCGCCAGCATCTCGCCGGGTACAAAATCCCCAAGAAGATGGTGTTCATGAGACCTGAAGAACTGCCTCGGTCCGCCGCAGGAAAACTGGTGAAGAGCCAACTGAAGACGAATCTGGGGTGGGGCGCATGAAGCTGGCAACCATCCGTACCGAAAACGGAACACGCGCTGCGGTCGTCGACGGCGGTAAATTGCTGCCGCTGGACTTCAAGGATGTCGGGTCCTGGCTTCAAGCCGGGGCGCCGGAGTGGTCCAGCCACGTTGCCGGCGCACCCATCAGTCCTGAGGAAGCGGATTTCGCACCCGTTATTCCAAACCCGGGCAAGATCATCTGTGTTGGTTTGAATTACCGGGACCATATCTTGGAGATGGGCAGGGAACTGCCCGAATACCCCACCCTCTTTGCCAAGTTTGCTGACTCCCTGGTCGGGGCCAACGACGACATTGTTCTTCCGCCGAATTCCGCCAGCGTCGACTGGGAAGGTGAACTGGCGGTCATCATTGGCTCCAGCGTTAGCCGTGCCGATGAAGCTCAGGCGCGGAATGCCGTCGCGGGTTTTGCTGTGGCGAATGACGTCTCGGCACGTGACTTCCAGCGGCGCACACCGGAATGGCTCCAGGGCAAGACCTTTGACCAGACGACGCCGCTTGGGCCGTACCTCGTTACGGCCGATGAGACAGGACACGAGCCGGACTTGGACATCAGCTGCAGCGTGGATGGCAACACCAAACAGCATTCACGCACCTCGGAACTGGTTTTTGGTCCCGTGGCACTTATTCAGTACATCTCGGCAATAACCACCCTGCGCCCTGGAGACGTCATCCTCACCGGAACTCCCGGAGGTGTGGGAGATGGCCGCATCCCCAAGGAATTCCTCGAGCCGGGATCCGTGCTTGAAACGAGCATCAACACGCTCGGTGCAACAGCCAATCGCTGCGTAGTCCGATAATCCGACGCCGCTATTTCTTCTTCATGACAAGGAACAACCATGTTTAGCAAAATCCTGATCGCCAACCGCGGCGAAATCGCTGTCCGCGTCATTCGGAGCTGCCGATCCCTCGGGATCCAGTCAGTTGCAGTGCATTCCGAGGCTGATTCAGCATCCCTTCACGTGCGCGAAGCCGATCAAGCGGTGGACCTCGGGCCAGGCCCGGCGAGCGAAAACTACCTGAACATCGAGCGCATCATCGCTGCTGCACTCGAGACCGGCGCGGAGGCCATCCACCCGGGATACGGCTTCCTTTCCGAGAATGCAGGCTTCGCGAAGGCTGTCGTGGATGCTGGACTGGCGTTTATCGGCCCGAGTCCCGAGGCAATTTCCACCATGGGTGAGAAGGTCGCGGCGAGGGCCGTTGCCATCGCCGCTGAGGTGCCGCTGGCCCCCGGCTCCAAGGAAGCAATCACGGGCGCCGCAGACGTCATCAACTTCGGCACCCAGCATGGCTATCCAATCCTCGTCAAGGCATCGGCGGGTGGCGGTGGCCGTGGCATGCGCCTGGTCGAGTCCGAGGAGCACGCAGAGGAAGCTGTCGCCGCAGCAGTTCGCGAAGCGACGGCCGCATTCGGCAATGGCGAGGTCTACCTGGAGCGGTACCTCACAAGCGCGCGCCACGTTGAGGTGCAAGTGTTCGCAGATAAGTTGGGCAATACGGTTTACGTTGGTGACAGGGACTGCTCCGTGCAGCGTCGTCACCAGAAACTGATTGAAGAGTCGCCTGCGCCGGGCCTCTCGGCGGAACTTCGGACAGCCATGGGCGCCGCAGCTGTCCGACTCGCCCAGCACGTCGGTTACGCCGGTGCTGGCACCGTGGAATTCCTGGTGGAGGGAGAAAACTTCTATTTCCTCGAAATGAACACCCGCATCCAAGTGGAGCACCCGGTCACTGAGATGGTCCACAATGTTGACCTCATCGCCGAGCAGATCCGCGTAGCAGCGGGTGAAGAACTGAGCATCCGGGACCGCCTAACTCCGAGCGGCGCGGCTATCGAAGCGCGCATTAACGCCGAAGACGTGGCCGGGGGACGGTTCCTTCCGGCGCCCGGGCTCATCGAGGAGCTCACCCCTCCTGAGGGCGAAGGCCTTCGCTTCGACACTGGTTACATGAGCGGTGATGAGGTACTCCCTTACTACGACAGTCTCATCGGTAAGCTCATTGCCTATGGACCGGACCGGGAAACGGCGCTGGCCAGGCTCGAAGACGGCCTCGAGCGACTTCTTGTCCGAGGTGTTTCCACGACCGTCCCGGCGTCGCTCAAGGTAGTTCGTCATGAGGACTTCCAGGCAGCGCGGTTCACGACCCGCTGGCTCGAAGAGACTGTGGATTTCTCGGAGGAACCCGAGGAAGAGTCGTTGGCACGCAACGAGGTTGAAGTCGGCGGACGCTTCTACATCATTCCGCAGTTCTCTGATCGCCCCGGTGCAGTGACCAATGGCGGACCGGTTTGGGCGGCGCCCGTCGAGGAAACCGCAGCAGGCGGACAGCGGCCGCGAAACAACCGGGCCCGAGGCAAGGGCAAGGCCTCTGACGGAAGCGTAAAAGCACCCATGCAGGGGACCATCATCAAGGTCAATGTGGAGGAAGGCCAGGCCGTCGCCACCGGAGATGTTCTCTTCGTCCTTGAAGCCATGAAGATGGAGAACCCCATCCAAGCACCTGCAGCCGGAATTGTCGGTCCCGTCCACGCCGTCGTGGGCGACTCGATGGCAGCCGGAACCCTGCTGACCCAGCTCGTTCTGGAAGGAGCCAATTAATGAAGCCTTACCGTTCAATCCTCTTCGTCCCAGGCCATAAGCGAAGCTGGATCGACAAAGCGCTGGCCTCGGAGGCCCACGCCATCATCATTGATCTGGAGGACTCGGTTCCGGAACCGGACAAAGTGCTGGCACGGGACAACGCACGTGACGCCCTGAGCACGTACTCGGGCGACAAAGGCATTCTCATTCGCCCGAACGCTTTGGACACGGTCCATTTTGGGCAGGACATCGCAGCGACCACGCACGGGAACCTGACAGGCTTCTTGTTGCCCAAGCTCTTCTCTCGCGATGACGTAGTGCGCTTCGACGCGTTGGTCACTGCGGCCGAATTGCTGCATAACGTGCCGAAGGGAAGTGTGGAACTGATCCCGTCCTTGGAAACGGCTGCGTCCATCAGCAAGGTTGATGAGATCCTGGCCGGCCCCAGGGTAGGCGGTGTCATGGCCGCGGCAGCCAAGGATGCTGACGTTTCCCGCGAAGTTGGCTTCAGCTGGACGGCGGAAGGCAACGAAACGCTCTACCTGCGCAGCAAGGTGGTCTTGGCAGCCCGTGCAGCAGGGCTGCGGAGTATTGTCTTGGGCCTCTGGCAAGAGGTCAACAACATTGATGGACTTCGTCGCTTCGCGGAAGCCAATAACGGCCTCGGCTACACCGGCCAGGTGCTGATCCATCCCACCCACGCGCCTGTGGCCAACGAGTCCTACGGCTTGTCGCCAACCATGCGGGGGTACTACGAGGGCCTCGTAGAAGCCTTCGAAGAAGGCCAACGCCAAGGGCACGGTGCCGTCTCCTACCGCGGAGACCATATTGATCTCGCCCATGCCAACCATGCCCGCGAGGCACTCGCCTTCGCGGGCAGCAACTAACAACCCACTTCTACAGGAGACAGATCATGGCCGGAATGTATTACGAGGACTTCCATGTAGGCGAAGTAATCCGCCACGAAGTTACCAGGACCGTCACGGAGACGGACAACCTGCTGATCACCACCTTGACCATGAACGTGCAGCCGTTGCACCTCGATGCCGAGTTTGCAGCACAAAGCATGTACGGCAAGCAGATCGTCAACAGCATCTTCACGCTCGGAGTGGTCACCGGGGTACCCGTCCAGGACACCACGCTCGGGACCACGCTGGGAAACCTCGGATTCCGGGACATCGAATTCCCGAAGCCGGTCTTCTTCGGCGACACTTTGCGCGTCGAAACCGAAGCGCTGGACAAGCGAGTATCCAATTCCCGGCCGGAGACCGGCATCGTTGGGATCGAACACCGTGGCTACAACCAGCGCGGCGAGCTGGTTTGCGTCGTCCGCCGCACAGCGCTCATGAAGCGCCGAGAGAGCGCGGTAGCAGAGGTTACAGCTAACGCATAAGTCGTTTATCTTTCCTGAAAGTGTGCGGGCCGGTCAGCGGAAAAGCTGCCGGCCCGCGCCGTCGAAGCCGGAAGCAGGATCCAACACATGCCTTTCCTGAACAGAATCCAGAGGTGGGCAGACCTCCGACCTGATGGCACCGCCGTCGCTGTAGACGGCCGCGGATTCACTTGGGCTGAACTACGCGGAGCGGCAGAAGAACTTGTCCCCGTCATTCCTCAAACATACGTTCTGTGCGAACCCAACTCTCTTGAGTTCGCTGCGCTCTACTGTGCAGGCATAGCCAGGGGACGTCAGGTCGCCGTGCTTGATCCGGAATGGATGCCGAAGGCACGGGAGGAGATCACACGGCGACTGCCCGCTTCATCCCGGGCCGAAGGCCTTGCCTTGGAGGACGGCGACCCCGACTCCACTTTCCTCATCGGATTCACCGCCGGTACTACCGCAACACCGAAGGCCTTCAGTCGAACACGCAGATCGTGGCAGGCTTCCTTCGACGCCTCCATCGAGTTTTTCGATCTCAAGCAGGACGATAAAACATTGGCCCCGGGACCGCTGGCAGCGAGCCTCAACCTCTACGCCCTCTCTGAGTGCCTCTATGCGGGCGCCGAGTTCCACACACTTGGAACGTTCGATGTCGGAGAGGCGCATGAAGTGATCGTGCACCACGGCATCACGAGGTTGGTCCTGGATCCCACCATGCTCCGGCTCCTCAGCGAACGAGGCCTCATGGCTTCCGTGGATGGCTCCGCAATCAGAACAATCATCTGCGCTGGTTCCAAGCTTGACGGGCGAACGTTGGAGGCCACAAGGCGATGGTCGCCAAACGCCACAGTCTTCGAGTACTACGGCGCTGCTGAACTCAGTTTCGTTTCCGGCCGTGGTATCGCATCGGGCAAGTCACTCGACGCCTCGGGCACAGCCATTGGGTCGCCATTTCCCGGCGTCGAGGTGCGGATCCTCAATGACCAGGGGCAACCCGTGCCTGACGGAACTCCGGGAAACATCAGCGTGAAAAGCCCGATGGTGTGCCAAGGGTACCTCTGGGGTGATGACGACAATGCTTTTCGCCGGATTGGCGACCACTACACGGTCGGCGACCAGGGGTATCTCCACGGCTCAAAGCTGCACATTCTCGGGCGCAGCTCCGACATGATCATCACGGCGGGGACGAACGTTTATCCGCATGAGGTGGAACTGGCCATGGCGTCTATTCCCGGTGTCGAAACGGCTGTGGCGGTGGGAGTGCCGGATGATGTGCGCGGGAGCCGCGTCGTCGCAGGAATTGTTCCATCGTACGGAGGTCTCACCGCGACTTCACTCAGCGCGGCAGTTGAAGAATTACTAGCCTGGGACAGGACGCCGGTCCGCTACTACCTGCTTGACGAGCTGCCACTGTCCGACCGCGGAAAGATCAACCGACGAAAACTGCTGGAGTGGATTAGGAACAACGATCGCAGGGTTCGCCTACTCGGCTAGAGGATGACTTTCTGCCGCCGGGTCCCCGCCAAGACTGGTCTGAGTGACTCACTGGGGGAGCCACTCAGACCAGGAATTGGTGCCATGATTTTGAAGCGGTGATTAGTATGAGCGGGGAAGACCCAGGTGTTGTTCGCCGATGTAATTGCGGATCATGTCATCCGTCAGGGGGGCGAACGTGTAGAGCCGGGCGTCTCTGAAGTACCGCTGCATGGGAAGTTGACGAAGGAAACCCCAACCGCCCATCGCCCGCATCCCGACGTCGGTGGCGGTCGTGGCGGCGTCGGCTGCTGCGAGTTTCGCCATGGCTGAGAGGGTCTCGTCGGCGCCTGAGTGCTCGTCTGAAGTGATGGCTGCCTTTTCAAGCAGAAGGCGTGCACCCTCCACCTTGACGCTGCTGTCCACAAGCTTGTGCTGCAGGGACTGGAAGGCGCCAATTGCTCTGCCGAAGGCATGCCGTTCCTTGACATAGTCGACGGCGTAGTCCAGTGCCCCCCGTGCGATGCCCAACGCGACTGCTGCGCCGTTGAGACGTTCCCCGTTGAGCGTGCCAAGAACTTGGCGGAAGCCTTTGTCCACCTGGCCGAGCACCAGTGCAGCGGGGACGCGGACGTCTCTGAATTCAATGTCGCATTGTTCCAGCGCGCGAATTCCCATCGTGTCGATGGGTGTAGTCGTGATGCCCTGCGTGTCGCGGGGAACGATGAACATGGTGATTCCGTCGATCGAGGACCGCCGGATATCGCTGGTCCGGGCCAAGACAATGAGGTAGTCGGCGTCCGATGCCCCGCCGATCCATTTCTTGGCTCCATTGATCAGGAAGGCGCCGTCTGGTTGCTCGACGGCCTTGGTTGTCATTGCCCGTGCCACGTCGGTCCCGCCAGCAGGCTCACTCAACGCGAACGACATTTTGACGTCGCCGGCAAAGAGCGGAGCGAGGAAACGCTCCTGCTGGTCGCGGTTGCCGAAAGCGTGGAGTAATTCGACACCCATGTACTGAACGACGAAGCTGACTCCCATGGACGTGGCACGGGCGCCAAGCTCTTCCAGTACTACTGTCTGGCTGCGGTGCCTGGCCTTCGGACCGCCGATGGTTGACTCCAGCTGAAGAAAGCCGGCCTTCGCGAGCGCGCGGAAAAGCTCGACGTCGTAGGTCTCGCCTTCGTCATGGGCCGTTAGGCCTTCCGCGGTGACGTGTTCGTCCAGAAACTGAACCAGACGTGCGCGCAATTCCTCGGGGGATTCATAGTGGCCCGAAGGGCTGATTGCCCCAGGGTGTGCCGTGATGCTCATTGATACGCTCCTTTACTTATGTGGCCAGAAGAGGTGGAGCGACCTAGCGGCGCTTGATCAGGAAGCTGCTGGAGAAGGTCATCACGGTACTGCCGTCTTGTTTCACCACTGAGTAGTCGATTGTCCACAGCCCTGCGTCGGGCTTGCTTGTTTCCCGTGCCTCGCTGACCAAGGCTTCCACGCGGATCGTCTCACCGATGAAGACAGGCTTCAACGCCCGGACAGACTCCAGCCCAAGCCAAGCGATCACATGGCTGAAGTAGCCAGTTTGGGTCATCAACCCCAAAGCAACCGAAAGGGTGAGGGGTCCGTGTCCGATCCTTTGCCCGAATGGAGTCTGGGCTGCGTACTCCTCGTCCAAGTGAAGGGACACCCAATCGCCGGTCAGTCCGGCCCATTGCACCAAGTGGGCCTCGGTGATGGTGATGCCAGGACTCTGAAGGTGATCACCCGATACCAAGTCGTCCCAGAAATGATCCGGGCGTCCCTTGACGACCTTGTCTTGGACTTGCTCGCTCATGCCTGCTCCTCATGTTCTATGGCTCCACGGGCTCCGTTACCCGAAGAGGCTTCTACGGATAGCATATGCGAATGAGCGTTCGTACGTATAGCCCCGGCAACTTTTTCGCCCCCTTGCGTGCGATCCACATCACATCGTAGACTGCGAACGAACGCTTGTTTTTTTATTGAGCCAAAGTCCGGCCCCAGACGGCGAGGGGAGCCAAGAGCTCCGCGAACTTTAGTGGACCGTGAACGTCACCGCTGACGCCCAACTCTCCATACACTTTAATTACCCAAGGAATGAGTTCCAATGTCGGAATTGTCCAGCCCAGTTCAATCATCGCCCCCGTCCGCGGGTGAGGTGTCAACATTCAACCCCCGGACCGCTCGACGGGCCGTTATGAGCGGCACGTTCGGCACTGCCTTGGAGTGGTTCGACTTTGCCGTATACGGAACGTTGTCGGCAACGCTCTTCCCACAACTTTTCTTCCCCAGCTTCGACACAAATACCGCCATTCTGGCCTCCTTTGCTACCTTCGGAGCGGGTATGGTGGCACGCCCACTCGGAGGAATTGTCTTTGGCGCACTTGGTGACAAGATCGGCCGACGCAACGTGCTCATGTTCACGCTTGTACTCATGGGCCTCTCTTCTGTGCTGATCGGTCTGCTGCCGGGTTACGCCACAGCGGGAATTGTTGCTCCGACGCTCTTGGTCCTGCTGCGGTTCCTCCAAGGGTTCGCCCTCGGCGGCGAGGCCACTGGCGTCCAAGTGCTCGTCGTCGAACATGCTCCCACCGACCATCGTGGTCTGTACGGAGGAATTCTGGCGACGGGTTCACCTCTTGCCCAGACCTTCGCGTCGGTAACGCTCACTGGACTTGCTGCTTTCCTGTCTAAAGAGGAGTTTGCCGCCTGGGGCTGGAGGGTGCCTTTCCTGATGGGTGTGCTTCTCCTCGTCGTAGGCGTGTTCATTCGTCGTCGCGTAGAAGAAACGCCAGCGTTTCAGGAGAGCCAAAAGAAGGCCGCTGAATCTGCGGTTCCCCAGGAACGTGCCCTTGCAGTCATCATGAAGAAGCCCGGAACGGTCATCAAGCTGGTGTTGTCTTGGGCCGCCTCAGCAGGGTTGTTCTGGATCAGCGTCACCTATGCCGTGAATTACCTGACAAAGGAGCTCGGCTACGAAAACTCAATCACCTTTGGGCTCCTGTTGATGGCCAACCTCGTGTCAATCCCCGCCGCCGTGCTCGGTGGCCGGCTCAGCGACCGCATTGGCCGAAAGAAGACATTCCTGCTCGGCTTGACCATGCAGGGCGTCGCAGCAGCCACAATGTTCCCGATCATGAACTCGATGAACTTCCCGGCCAGCGCAGCCATCATTGCGCTCGCCTTGTGCGGTATTCAGGTCACGGCAGGAACCCAGGCGGCGTTCTTCTCCGAGTCACTCCCCACGACCATGCGCTACACGGGTTCAGCGTTGGGCATGACGCTGGCTGGGCTGTTCTTTGGTGCGCCGATCCCGTTTATCGCGGCCTGGATTTTCCAGAACACCAGCAACGGCACGCTTGCGCTGACCTGCATCGGCCTAGGCCTGGTAGTAATCTCCATCATTGCGACGTTGATGCTGCCAGAGCGCTTCAAGCAGTCTCTCCACGAGGAACACTGAGCTGTATTGCCCATCTTCCTGGGTCTTTTGTAGTCAATACCGACATCGCGGGCCGCGCCAAAGTGCGCGGACCGCGATGTCGTGGTCCTTTCGCAATCGAGGCGTGCATTTAGTGCGCAACCGTAAAGGGAGGGAGCGGCGGGGGAGGGCGGCGTCCTCTCCGACTTCCCTTGCCACACTAACGGCAGGCCAAACCGGAAAGTCGAACCGTGAGGTGCTGTCTCTTCGGCCTTAATCCTTGATTTGCCTCGTAAGGACTTCGAATTCCTCTACACCAAGGATCTGCATATGCTGCTCGGAACTAGTTTCGGTGCGGATCTGATCAGCGGCTTGCTGGCTGCCAACAAGGGCTTCCTTGTCACTCCACAGAGTGATCGATAGCGATGTGTTGCCTTCCCCCAGAAGGTAATAGATGCCTAGACAACCTGGGAGGTCAAGCACCCGATTGACGGTATCTTCTGAAGGTGCTCCCGTTGTGTCAGGGCTTGGTTGAAATGTGCTGACTCGAGCGAACATGATCATCCTCCGATTTGTCGTCTGGAGCCTGCCTGCCGATGCCGGCGATCGGGTCTCACTGCGATGCAGCACCCTGGCCAATTCGATGGGTAGATCTCCTCCCACAAGTAGGCACCAAGCCTGTGCCCAGGCACAAGGCCAAAATCGTAAATGCTGCGACCAGCTGGAAGAGCTGTGGCCAACTAGAAGTGCCGTGGCCAATGTCGCCCAAGGGCGACATGACGCACGCGGTGCTCTTCGCGTAAGGCTGGTACCGGTAGGCACATAGGCGTAGCGTCATTTTTGCTGAAGAGGGGCGTTGGCTGCGCGGAAAAGGATCTGCGTCTACGCCAGGTGTTGAGCGACTGAAGTCAATCCTCTGAAGGAGTCGGATGACTGGATGGAATGTTGACACTGCTGCTGGACCGCTTGGGCCAGGGACGATCACCTTGGTGGAAGGCTCATCATTTTGCATCTCCTCGGCAAACGGTGATATCCATCCTGAGCTGCCGCAGGGGGTTTTCTTCGAGGACACCCGCATCCTGTCTCGCTGGAATCTGACTGTTAATGGTGAGCCCCTTGAGTCGCTGGCCACGAAAACGAAGGAGCCTTATCGCGCCATTTTCGTCACCCGCGTGCCCCGTTCTGATGGGTACTCGGATAGCCCACTAATCGTGGAGCGCCTCCGCGAGGTAGGCGCCGGAATCCTGGAACATATCAGTGTCCAGAACTACTCGCTGGCTCCCATTGAATGCGTGGTTTCCCTTAGCATCGCGGCGGACTTCGCGGACCTCTTCGAGGTCAAAGATGCGCGCATCCAGCGCCGCTGGCATGAGTTCCGCCACACCGACGTCGAATCGCTGACCATAAGGGGCATTTGGCAGGAGGTCCAGAAGGGCGTCGTTGTGTCGGCTGGTGGCGCCGACGTAACACCAGAGGCGTTGACGTTCCGAACCATTGTCCCCTCTCACGGACAATGGGGCGCCGTCGTGAGCGTGGTGCCACTTGTGGGCGGAGCCAGTCCAGTGGCGCCCTTCATTCGTCCGAACGAAGGCGAAATCTCTCCGCGCGACGTACGCAGGCAAGAGTGGGTTTCCAGGATTCCGGTGCTGCACATCGGCAATCGCTCCATCGAACGGACTCTCCAGCGCAGCTATGACGACCTGGGTGCACTCCGTATTGAGGTCCCCGACCACCCGGACCGGATCGTAGTCGCCGCAGGCGCGCCGTGGTTCATGGCGCTTTTTGGTCGGGACTCGCTATGGGCGTCGCTTATGGCGCTGCCCGTGGATCCGTCCCTGGCACTCGGCACCATCAAGACGCTCGCCGACCGCCAAGGAAGCGTGGTGGATGTGATGAGTGAAGAGGAGCCGGGAAAAATCCTGCACGAAGTCAGGCTCGATGTTTCCAGCGGACTGGCGCTGGGTGGCAAATCCGCTTACTACGGCAGCGTTGACTCCACGCCCTTGTTCGTAGCTCTGTTCGGTGAAGTCAGCCGCTGGGGTTTCGCTAAGGACACGATCGCGTCGTTACTGCCCCATGTCGACCGTGCACTGGACTGGATCCAGAGTGACGGGGACAAGGACGGTGACGGCTTCGTGGAGTACGAGCGCCTCAACGACCGCGGTCTGATCAATCAGGGCTGGAAGGACTCCTGGGACGGAATCAACTTCGCGGACGGGCGTCTGGCTGAGCCCCCGATCGCATTGTGCGAGGTACAGGCTTATGTCTATAGCGCGTACCTGGCCCGCTCCTGGATAGCGTACGAGGCCGGTGACGTCGGTTTGGCAAACGAGTACCGGGAACGCGGGGCAAAGCTGAAGAGGCAGTTCAACGAGCAGTTCTGGCTTCCCGACCGTGGCTACTACGCCATCGCTTTGGATGGCAAGAAGCGCAAAGTCGACGCGTGTGCTTCAAACATGGGTCAGTGCTTGTTGTTCGGAATCGTCGATGAGGACAAGGCGCCTCTGGTGGCAGAGCGTCTCATGTCACCCGAAATGTTCAGCGGATGGGGAGTGCGGACCTTGGCCAGTGGCATGGGGGCCTACAACCCTGCGAGCTACCACAACGGTTCGGTTTGGCCTCACGATAATGCCATTATCGCCGCCGGGCTCCTGCGGTACGGCTTCGTGGAGCAGGCGCAACGAATATCCACTGCGCTGTTTGAGGCGGCAGAATACTCGGACGGAAGGCTGCCCGAGCTGTTCTGCGGATTCAGTCGCGAGCACTTCGACGAACCCGTGCCATATCCGACAGCATGTTCTCCCCAAGCGTGGGCAGCAACCACTCCGATTCAACTGATCAAAGGCCTTATGGGCTACTACGCCGATGTTGGCCACGGCGGCCTCTGGATGGACCCTGTCCTCCCGGAATCCTACGGTGACTTACACATCAGCAATGCGCCTATGGCCGACGGCCGAATCACCATAGACATTTCCGGCCCCACGGCCACCATCCAAGGGCTGCCGGCGGGGATGTCATTCCATCGAGGAACCAGGCCCTGGGCGGCCGACCTTGTGGAACAGCAGAGAATGCGCGGAACCACATAGCGGGTCGAAGGATGGCCTGCCGGAGCGAACGCGCCCAATGGATCGTGGCCCATCCCCAAGCCGCCACCAGGATCGGGCCAGAGGATTCCCAAAGTCAGCATGGAAGACGAGAAGCTGTCGTTCGACCAGGCGAAGTGGGCCTACTCTTCGGATGGCGCCATAAGCACCGACAGACTCAACCGTCAGTCGAGGATGAGTACTTCTTAGACAGGTCCAGCCAGCGTCCCGAAGACCGGCGAGCTGTAGATACAGCCTAACCTTTCGTGAAGGCGCGCTTCCCCGTCTGGAAGAGCCCCAGTGCCTCGATGACCAGATCATGGTCTGCTTGCTGCGGAAGGGCGGATACTGTTGCCGTGGCAACATGGCCGGTTCCTTCGACGTAGATCGGAACAGCACCTCCGTGCGAGGCATAGGCCCCGGCCACAATCATGGCGGGATAGACCACAGAGCCCGGGGCTGCGGAAAGGGCAAGCCCGGCGCCAACGGCTGCAGGAATGACGAATCCAATGGCCTCGCCGGCAGTCACAGCGAAGACCCACCGCCACAGGAATTGTTGTTGCATGCGCGGCCCTACGCGACGGTGCGAACAAACACATGTCGGCAGTCCCGCGCGTCCACGGTGAAGGGGACACCACCGCTGCACGGGCACTGGGCGGTTCATGACGTGCGCTTGAATCCACCACGCACTGCCGCCAGATTCCGCCAGTGAAGAAATACGGTAAGGACAATGAGTGGCACATGGATCACCGGGAGGTTTCGCGCCAACCATCGCGGAAGGTAGATGTCAGTGACAGATCCGGTCCTGTCGCCGAGGTTCCGGGCGACGGCAGTCAGTGGGCAACGGAACCCGTTGGCCACGAATACCATTGCCTCAACGGCAACCACAGTGGCGGCAATCCCTGGACCGGAGCCGGGAGGCACTGGCAGCCACGCTGTTCAGGGTCGCCGTCGGGTCAATAGGCTTCATGCGCATCGGACGGCGGAATGACGATTGTAGGGCAGGGCATGTGAGTCAAGACGCCATGGACCGTGGACCCCAGCAGCAGCCGGGTAAATCCGCCGCGCCCACGACTGCCCACTACAAGGAGCCTCGCATTGGCTGACGCCTCCACCAAGGCCCTCACTGGTTCTTGGTGGGGTTCCAACACCCGCTTGACGCTTAGATCCGGGTAGGAAGTGCTCAATCCCGCAACCGTTTCGGCGAGAACAACGCGCTCCTGCTCGCTGATCAGCCGCCTGAGCTCGATTGGTGCCAGCCCTGCGTCGGACTCTGGATCAGGTGCGTTGTAGGCATGGAGCACAGTGAGTTCTTGTCCATCCCGGTCGGCCTCAGCGGCGGCGAAGGCAACGGCCTTGAGCGAGTTTTCAGAACCGTCCACGCCAACAACCACGCCACGCCTGTCCTGGGAATCGTCCATCTCGCCAACGACTGCCACGGGCCCCTCAGAAGCCCCTGCAATTTGAAGGGCCCGATCTGTCAATGAGCCGCCCAGATGGGGGCTGCCGGAACCGATGACCAGCAGCGAGCACTTCCGGGCATACTCGCCAAGCGATGCTGCCACGCTTCCGTTAAGCACCTCGGTGGTCACTTCGACCTGGAAACGTTGTTGCACCTGGGCGGCGTCGGCTTTCAGGAGTTTTTCGCCGGACCGCTCGAGCGCATGGCTCCACCTGGCGGGATCAAGCGACCAACGACTGTCAACCACGTGAAGGATCGCTAGTGGCAGATGCCCTCTTTCTGCACGTCGCGCCGCCCAAATCAGCGCGGCTTCGCTCTGGGTGGAGTCCTTCACTCCTACGGCGACTGCGTTATTGTTGCTCATCGTTCCTGCTTTCGTAACTGCAAATGGCCCGTCAGGCCATTTGCCGGGATGCTTCCAGGATCCGGAGCTGGCATGGGAGCCTTGCCGGATCCAATTTGCCAACGACCTGCAGCTTTACATGGCTGGGACGGTGCAGGCATTCGTCAATGGCTTCACCGCGACCCTGATGTGGCCAACGGCGGTTCCTCCCCAGGTTTTCAGGCGACCGGCCACACGACCCGTGTTTGCCACGTGGCAGGGTCGGGTTGCTTCTCGGGATCACTGAGGTACCACTCCCACATGGTGTCCGAAGGGGTCAGGCCTTCGGCGCTCATGCGCTCAAGGATGAGCGTGTACGTCCGGTCAAGGGTGTCGTACGGGCCCTTGTGCGTGGCTTCAAAGGCATCAGCTTCCGGCAGCGTTCCGTTAACAACGTCGCCGGAAGCAGCGAAGTTCGGCGTGATGGGAAAACCTGCCTCGACATCAACAGTGTCTGTCGGCATGCCGTGGTACATGGCAAAAGGTGGTCCTGTGGGGCTGGCGTGCTGGGCCTGAGCTGCTGCCACGACAGCACCCAACGCGCGGCCAAAGAAAGCCGTGAGACCGGCCATGGGCACGCGTTCACGGACCACAGCAGTGGTCTGCCAGGACGTATGGATCCTTCGCGGTTCTGGCTCGATAACGGTCATACCACCAGAGTCGCCCGCCTTACGGGCAGGGGACAGGGCCAAAGGACTCTAAAATGTGACGTTCAGGCGGCGGGTTTCCCGCCGGCGGAATCAAATGCTTCGCGCAGCCATTCTGCAACCTCAGCGTCAACCATGGAGGGGTCGTGGAGTTCCAAATGGTGCATCCACATGGAGGGTGACGGGTGGGAAACTTCCTTGAACCTCGCGGACCCGAGATTGCAGGGGAGCGCCAGCGCCAAAACCGCCGGGACGGTGGAGTGCACATACTTCCCGGGCCGCCATAGGTAGGCGAAACCGCGGTGCCTTCTCAGTGAGACCTGGCTTTTCGAGACACGCACGGTGAAGGGGCCGAACGCCGAAACGACGTCAAATACGGTCCTGCAGATTGCGAGTCCTTGTGCTGAGCCCTCGAAGAAGCGGACCACTTCAGGCGGCAGGGTGGCATGGTTGGTAGGTGTCACAGTGCCCTGCGGAGGCTTCGGCGGAGGAGCCATGCACCTATTAAGAGGAGGAGCGCCGCCATTGCCGCCAACACTCCCAAGGCCGGCAGGATGTCCGGGAAAGAGGCGTTCCGCCGTTGGATGGCTGCCAAGGCGTCGTAAGCCCACCGATGCGGTGTGATCCACGAGATCGACTGCAAAGGCTCTGCGAAGAACTCCGGCGGCACCATACAGCCTCCCAACCCGGCCAAAACAAGGCCCGCGCCGATGCCGATGCCTGTTGCGGCGCCGTCGTGATCCAAAACCGACCCGATCATCATGGCGCCGGCGGCTGCCACGGCGCTGAAGAACACCAAGACCAGCACGGTAAGCCAGAGATTGCCCCAATTGACACCGAAGAGCAGGGCAGTACCCAGCAGGATGTAGGCACCTTGGACAACGGCGATCCCAAACCTTCCCAAGGCCTGCCCGGCCACGGCTTGCCCACTGGAGACGGGAGCGGACATGGCCCGCGGGATGACTCCGAACCTGCGGGCTTGGATCAGTGTGGCAGCACCGGTGAGGGAGCTCAGGAAGATGAAAAGCAGCAGCTGCTGGACAGCGCCAAGATCGAAAAGCCCGAGTCCTCGGAACTCCTGTGAGGTGGAGTCAGTGTCCACGACGTCCACACGAGGTGTTTGGATTATTTCCCTCGCTTGATCCAACGCTGCTGCGGCAAAGTCGCCGGACAGGCCCGCTTGCTCCAAAGCTGAGAGTTGGCTGCGTTCAATACCAAGTGCCTGGATGGAGGCCAGCACTTCTTGAAGCGAGGCTTGAGCTGATGCTTGCGAAGCTGTGAGGATTTCCAACTCGACTTGTCGGCCGTCATCGAACGCATCCGCCGCTTCGGCGCTGATAAAGAGTCCGACGTCGGCCCTGCCGCGACCAAGCTGTTCACGAACCGCTTGCGGAGTATGCATTGCCACCTGCAAACTGTCTGCTTCCAATTTTTCCGTTAGCGCCGTTCCCAGCGCAGTCCCGGACCCGCCGGCGATGGCGACACGAGTCTCGGCGGCCCTGCTTGAGCCGAACTGGGTACCCAGCAAGAGAATCAGCAGGAGCGGGAAGATGAAGACGAAGAAGATGTTGGAGCGATCCCGCAGGAATCGTCGTACCTCCACTCCGGCGATGGCAAGGACGGGGCTCACGCCGTGGCTCCACGGTCCGGCAGGAAACGCGAAACAAGGACGCACACGGAGGCGAAACCCACCATGATCGCCAAAGGCGCCGCCACATCGGCAACTCCACCACCGCCAGCCGAAATGCCGAGACCCCTGATGAATGCAGCCACCGGATTCAAGTCCATCACCACTGCCATGAACCCTGAGGCCTGGATGGGAAAGAACGCACCTCCGGCGATACCCAGCACCATGGCCACGATGGATTGGGCGACGTTCGCCTGCTCCGCAGTGCGAACCAGGCGGGCGACGATGAACGTCAGGCTGGTGGCCGCCGCCGCGACACCAAGGACCAGCGAACCCACCACCACTGGGGAACCGAAGTCAACACCGAAAAGGAGCGTACCGCTGACAAGCAACACGGCGCTGGCAACAACACCCAGGGAGAAACCCACGATGGCTTTAGCGGCGACAATATTCCACGTTGGCACAGCCATGGATCTGATACGGCCCAGGGTTCCCTGTTCCTTCTCCGCGAGCAGCCCCAAGACACCGAACCCTACGGTGAACAAGAGGAACAGCCCCGTCTGTCCGGCCACCAAGCTCGCCCGAAGGGACAACTGTTCGGCCGGAGCAACCCCTTCTGTTACAACGAACGTGGGCTTGCCCGACACAGCTGTCCGCCCCAGGTCCGCGGCCCTCTCAGGCGAAAGGCCGGCTATCTGTGCCGCCGTTGCAGTTGCCGCCGCCGCGGCGAACTGGTCCAGTATCCCGGTGACCACGGAGATCAGGACACTTGTTTCCAGGGCGGTTCCGTTGCCTTCGACCAGTTGGAGGTTGCTCGGTTGTCCGGAAGCCAACGCGGAACTGAAACCGTTCGGGATCACTATGCCCAAGGCGGCACCGCTGTTTCGGGTCTCCGAGCTAACAGCGCCGGAAGGCACCTCGCGGATGGTCACCTTCATTGCCTCCATCGCCCCAAGCGTATCGAGCAACACACCCCCCAACGCGCCGGAGTCTTCGACCCCGGCTATGACCGTTACAGGTTGCAAGTCGACACTGTCCGTACCCAACCGACCGAAAGCCAAGCTCAGGACCCCCATAAGGGCCAAGGGGACGATCAGAGAGAAGATGAGCACGGATTTGTCCCTGAGCCGCTGACGATAATCGTTGCCCACCATGGTCAAGAGGGATCCCATGTCAATCCCTCAGTGCTTTGCCGGTCAGGTGAAGGAAGACGGACTCAAGGTCCGGACGGGTAACTTCCACCGAGGTCACCGTCATTCCGGCGGCCCCGGCCCTGGTGACGATTTCTGCGAGGAGGCCTGCACCATCCGTGACGGTGAGAATCAATCCGGAGCCCCCTGAATCGCTGACCCGCTGTACACCGGGAAGTGTGGTCAGAGCCTGGGCCGCCGCTGATGTCTGGCCGGTACCCAAGAGATTGATCCGGTCCACTCCGCCAGTCAAGGTAATGAGCTCATCCCTTGTTCCTTCGGCCTGGATCCTGCCTTGGTCGAGAATGGCAATCCTGTCACAGAGCCGTTCGGCTTCTTCCATGTAGTGCGTTGTGTACAGGACGGCTGTTCCCTCCGCAGACAGTTTTGCGACCGCCTCGAGGATCAAGTTCCGCGACTGCGGATCGACTCCAACAGTGGGTTCGTCGAGAATCAATAACTCCGGACGATGAAGCAGGCCAATGCCAATGTTCAACCGTCGCTTCATGCCGCCGGAGTACTTCTTGGTCGACTCCCGCGCGCGTTCGGTCAATCCAAGGAGTTGCAGGACTGCCTCTACCCTGGCGGCCAGATCCTTGCGCCTGAGACCCTGAAGCCGCCCGAAGAAATCCAGGTTCTCCTTCGCCGTGAGGTCCGGATAGATAGCCAGTTCCTGGGGAACCAGACCGATGTGACGCTTGGCTGCGATGCTTGATGGCTCCATTCGCATGCCGGTCACCTCCACTGATCCGGAGTCGGCAGGGATCAATCCGGCCACGACGGAGATGATGGTGGTCTTGCCGGCACCGTTTGGCCCCAGGAGACCGTACGTCTCACCGGGACGGATGTGAAACGACACGTCGTCGACGGCGGTCAGGTCACCAAACCTCTTGACGAGGTTGCTCGTCGCCAGGACTGCTTCTGTTGCAGGCGGCGCCAAGTGACGTTTCACAGTGCCGGCCGGGGCCCTTATTCCAAGCCTGCGCGGGTTGCGTCGTCGAGAGGAGTCTGAAGGGACATCGGCGCCGAAAGGTCAAAGCGCCTGCCCGTGACTGAACGGGGGACAATCCGGTACAGGTAATCCTGGCCTATTCCCTGCCACGGAAACAGCGCCCGCCTGACGTCATCCAAGGACGGGGCATCGGGCCCTGCGTCCTCAGCAGCGCCCTTCACCACCACACTCCAGGCGATCCCGAATTCAGCGCTGACAGAATCCGCTTCCAGGGCTACGACGGAGTCCTTCTCCAACGCCTGCTGTTTGGTTCCCTTACCACTTCGAAAGACAATCGTCTGGTTGTCCACGGCGAAGTTCACGGGGAAGATATCCGGGTGGCCGTCCACGGTCACCGAGAGCCGCCCAACGTTGGTCTCGCCGAGCAGCCTCCAGCAATCGTCCGCTTGGAGTACTTCTGCCTCAGGCACTATGTTCTTGTCGGTCATGCGGAGATCCTACGGCCCCTTTCCGGTCTTCAACAGGGCCCAAAGGCCCAACGGCGATTTACGCCAAGCCTGCCCGCGAACGACCACCGAAAATCCCGAGCGCAAGGAGTAGCAGCCCTATTTCCGCCAGGCCTGCGCAGAAGTACGCTGCCTGCAGTGCGCTGAAAGGAATAAGTGCCATCTGCACGAAGATCCATACCAAAATCGAGTAACCGGCTGCGGCCGTTGCCATGTGAGCCAAAGGCCTTCGACGGAGGAGCAGGACGAAGGCCGCTGTGTGGAGGCCACCCACAACCAGAGTCAGCAGAAGTCCGGGGACCAGGTATGAACTGAAGGGAGAACCTTCCAAATATTCGACCGGAAGCTGAACCTCCGCGGGAAGTCCAAGCCCCTCCGGACCTACCCAGGCCCCGAGTGCCATTACCAGCCCGCCGGCAATCGAGGTAGCGGCAACCAGCCCCAGGATGACAAGAAGCAGAACGAGAACCATGATTCCTCCTAGATGTTGTTGCGACGAAAGTGCTTATCCACTGCCATTGCAAGGGAACGGCCAAGAATCCTCAACCACGCGTTATGGACACTGGGGGCCCGGTCATCAGGCCCGGCTCCTTGGGCTCGAAAGCAAGCGCTGCCTGAGGTAATCAGCGTTCCGCCGTAGACCATGGTGCGTCGATCGGCTGCCTTACCGCATGAGGTGCCGTGACCTAACCAACCAGCAGTTGATCCAAGGTGACAAGGCCATACCCAGCTGCCCTGGTCCCGTTGATGATCGCGGGAAGCGCATCAGCATCCAAGGTGGTTCCGTCATCCGGGTTGGAACCTATGTGCATCAAAATAATCGCTTCTGGTCGGAGACCGTCCAGAACGCGCTGGGTAACGGATTCCCGCGACAACCCGCCGCTGGTTCCTTTCCATCCAAGCGTGTCCACGCTCCAGCGCACCGCCACGTAGCCGAGGCTGTTGACCACTGCGATGGTTCTGGCGTCCCTGTCGCCGAAAGGAAATCTGAAGAGGGGCCGGGGGTCACCGCCAGCGGCCATGACAGCTTGTTCACTGCGTACTATTTCTTCCGCGATTGCCTGGTCCGGGAGTTGGGTGAACGAAGGATGGGTCATTGAGTGATTACCCAGGCGATGCCCCGCAGCCACGATCTGCGCTACCCCAGCGGGATGAGCGGCAGCCCAACTTCCAGTCAGAAAGAACGTTGCTTTTACGTTCTCCCGTGAAAGCGTTGACAGTATGCTGTTCAGCGCGGCTGAATCGGCTCCGGCGTCAAACGTCAAGGCCATCACCGGTCCTGCCCGGGGAATGGCAGTGAGGTCCTGCCCCAGCAGCGACGCCGGCAGGGCGTCGGCGGCCGGTGGCGACGATTCGCTGGTCTCCGATGGGGCAGAGGTGGGCGATGGGACTTCTTCCGGTCCTGCACCTGGCGCGCTGGCCTGCGGAGAAGCGTAAGACGAAGCACTGGTGGTGGGTGACGCTGACATCCCGGTTGGCGTGGGCGTGGGAGCCTGCGTAGAAACGGCAGGCAATCCCTGGGGCCGGGTCGTCATCATCAGGGTGAGACCGAGGACAAGAACCGCCACAGCGGCCAGAATCACGACGGCGACGACTCGCCGTCGTGCCTTTCGTCGCGGCACCGGGGCCATTGCCGCAGCCTCGTCCCCGGTCATGGCTCGTTGATCCGTTCGGTCAAGGGTGGAGGCTCCGTGGGGTCAGGGTCGCTGGCACCCAGATCCAAACGGAATGGCGGATACTCGTCACGCAGGAGGGCCCCGTAGACCATCACCCGGTAGACCCATCGGTTGATACCCATGATGAAAGCGAAGAGCGGGCGCGGATAACTGCCAGTAAAGAGGAGGATCACTAAGGCGATGAGCACGAGCAGAGCCAACAGGGACAGTCCGCCGCCGCGGTCGTTGACCACGCCGGAGGGTCCATCCTGTGTTCGCCAAGCCCATGTAGCCGTTCCCGTGAAAGCACCCACGATGAGCAGATGGGGTATGAGCAGGAGCCAGGACTTGACCAGAACCAATCCACGGGAGAGCCGCTGCGGATAATCCACCTCCAGACCGGCGGGGTAGTCCGTGCGGGCAAGAGTGAACGGAGGATAGCGATCGGTCCCGCCAACGGCGTAGGAGTAGAAGGCAACGCGCCAGCTCCACCGCAGTACGCCGACATTGAAATGGAAGAGTGATTGCGGGTAACGGCCCGTGAAGAGGATGGCGAACCAGGCCATGATGCTGGTCACCGCGAAAGCGAACCAAAGGAAGAACAGCAGGAAGAAATGCGGGATTGCGAGGAACCATTTCACCAGCCACATCCATCGGGATACGGCAGGATCAAGGTGGCCCGTCAGATGCAGTGGATGGTACAAGGTGGTGGTGGCCGGCCGCTGCCCGGCTGCAACCGGTACCTGGTGCGGAATTGATCCGGACGGCCCCCCACCACGGCCAAGGCCAACGGCCCCCGCCACCAAGAGAGGCACACCGACCACGATCGCGAGAATGCCTGCCAGCAACAGTCCAGTTGCAGCTGGCTTGATGAGTTCAGAGCGGAAGCCTGCTTGGAGGTCGGCGGAAACACCGGTAGAGGCATCAGCGTTCATGACCACCACTGTCCAGTTGCCGGCGGCAATGTTCCACGTCAGTTCCTGTTCCCCTGGGCCGGTAGCCGACGCGGCCCAGAACTGCTGCGCACCGGGAGGCTTTGCGCTGGAGGAACCAGGCACATTTCGGTACACGGGCCGGAAGGGCTGGAACTTTACTTCCTGCAGTTCTGTGTGGTGCACGCCCGCGAGGTAGCTTTCCACCTCGTTTTGGGGTGCAATGCCAATGAAGATGTCACGGCCGGGGTCCGCAGCGGTGGCGCGCAGCCGCAGTGTCCCGACGTCGAAAGGAAGTCTCTGAGGCGTGCCCTCACCGACGGCGTCGAGTTGGGGTGAGACCAAGGCATAGGACGAGACGGTGTAGCGCTCCGTTGGGGATGTGAAGAACGCGCCATTGTCTTGAACCGCGGCCAACCACGTCGCGGCGGCTCCTGCCGCAGCCAGAGTGAAGCCGAAGACCGACAAGAAGATCCCGACGACGAGCATGACGATGTGGGCAGGCTTCTTCATGGCCGGAGTTCCTTCCGGTCGAAGATCAGCACTGCTGCCCCGATGGCGGCGGCCGCGGCGAGGAGTGTGGTCACTGCAGGCCACGCCGGGGACACATGTTCCTGGCCAGTGGCAACAGCGGCGGCTATTGCGGGGACGCCCGCCGGCCCATACGTAGCGAGTGGATCCCAAGCCGCGCCCACGGCCAACAGGACGTAGATACCTAAACCAGCTCCGGATGCGCCGGCCGGGGCGGGTATCAGGACTGAGAACGCGAAGGTGTAGGCGAACGCGAGAATCCCGTACAACAGCAGCAGGAATGCTGCACCCCACAGCTGCGCTGACGGAGCGACGGCGAATGTCACCTGAGTTGAAACCCAAGTGGTAAAAGTTCCCAGGGCAAAGACAACGGTGATGAAGCCGGCATGGACGGCAGCTTTCGCCGAAACGAACGTCGTGCGGGATACGGGCTTGGTGAGGATGAAGCCCGCCGTTCCTTCCCGGATCTCCGTGGAGACAACGCCGCCGTAAATAATGATGATGGCAAAAAGGACAATCTGCGACAGATTCTTGATCCACTGCCCATACGCATCGCCGAAGGTCGCTTCAGGTAGACCCAATGAGCCCGGCGTGTTGGCAGTTAACGATCCAAGGAGCTCCGGAGTGATTTTGGCCAAGGGTGGACCAATGACCGCAAAGAACATGACTATTGCCGGCAGCACCCAGACCCGCCAAGTGCGGATGATTTCCTGGCTTTCCTTCGCTGCCAGTACTGAAAAGGTGCTCATCGTTCCCCGTTTCCAACCAGCTCAAGGAAAACCTCTTCAAGCCCCACTTCAGCGTTTTCCAAACGAATAAGGCCCGTACCCTGATTGCTGATCAAGAGCGGGATTTCATGTTGGGCTGTTTCGACGTCCGATACCAGCACGTCGATCTCACCCCGTGGACCCGGGTGTACTGAGATGGCCCATGGACGTTCTGCGATGGTCCTGGCCAGGGCGTTCGCCCCCGCGCTGACCTCAAGTGACAGTCGCCGATTGCCATGACGGGTGCGCAAATCGTCCATTGTAGATTGGGCCAGGACTCGTCCCTGGTCCAGGATTGCTACGGAGTCGCAGACGCGCTCCACGTCGCTGAGGATATGCGTTGAGAAAAAGACCGTGGTCTTTCCGCGCAATGCTCCGATGAATTCCAGGAGTTCCCTCCGGCCTCCTGGGTCCAGTGCGCTAGTGGGTTCGTCCAACAGCAGCAACTTGGGCGAGCTGACAAGCGCCTGTGCTACGCCCAATCGCTGACGCATCCCGCGAGAGTATTTCCCGACCGGCTGGTGATTCCGCCAAGCCGGACGAAGTCGAGCAGTTCGTCGGTTCTGGCATCCAGTGTCGCGCCTTCCAGACCGTGCAACTTGCCGGCAAAACGCATTGTTTGCCGCGCCGTCATCCAGTCGTAGAACGCGGGCACGTCAGGGAGGTAACCGACGTTGTGGCGGATTGAGTACCCGCTTTCCGCTACTTCACGGCCGAAAATTTGGAGCGAACCCCCTGTGGCGCGGGAGAGGCCCGTCAGGACACGAAGAAGGGTGGTCTTGCCTGCTCCGTTGGGTCCAAGAAAGCCGAAAATGGATCCCTCCGGCACCAGCAGGTCCAGGCCGTTAAGTGCGATTTTGTCGCCGAATGCCTTCGTCAGCCCGGCCGCCTCGATGGCGGCGGTGGATTTGGCTGTCGGGGGCCCGGCAGCCGCCGGTATGGACATCTGGCCCGTTGACATCTTATGTGGTCTCTTCGGGGGCGTGGACTACGACGACGGGGCAGTGGGCATGTGCGACGCACGCCGAACTGACAGATCCAAGGAGGAGACCGCCAAAACCACCATGACCACGCCGGCCAACCACCAGATGGGAAGCGTGTTTGCTGCCCTCAACCAACGCTGCGCGAGCCGAGCCCTGCACCAATCGGGTGCTGAAATTCTTGGGCTGTTCGGCACCGAAGGCCTGCGCGACGGCCTCCTTGACGTTTTCTTCGGCATCGTGGGCAAAGCCGTCGATCCCCATTGCCAGATACCCTTCGTATCCCAGCGGCATCTCCCAGCAGCCCCATGCTTCCAGCGGCGCGTTGAGCGCCTCGGCAAGCCTTTGACCGTAGCGTAGTGCCTCAACCGAGGCTTTGGACCCATCGACTCCAACGATGATCTTGTGCGGATCAAGCCAGCTGGGCATCATGCGCTCCTCTGGGTTCGCTGAGCCCTGGCTTGGGCCAGAAGAACTTCGGCCCACGCAGTAGCCCGGGCCGTCTCCCCGTCGAGCAGGGGTCCTTCAGTTCCCTTGACGTAGAACGGCATGGGTTTTGCAATGAGGATTGCACCGGCCTCCTGCAGGGTTTTGGCTATTTTCTTGGCGGCATCGCCGTGAATGAACAGTTTGACCCTTGTGTCGAAGGCTGCGGCCATGATTCCTGAAAGTCCGCGACGGCTGAGATTAGCCAGAGTTTCCATGGTCTTTTGGGTAGGTTGCCAGCCATTGATGGGGCTGCCGATCACCAACAGGTCCCCGACTGCGACGTCTTCCATCCGGAGCTGGCCAACCGGTATGGCCTTGGCCTGAAGCGATGTGAGGCCGGCAGCTATGGCCTCGGCAATGGACTTCGTGTTTCCGAAGCCGGAATCGTAAACAACGAGTGCTTTCATGATTGTTCCTTGTCCTTTTCGCTGTGGTGCGGTTGATTGCGGGGTATGAACCGGAGAGGCGGACGGTCATCCATGAAAAGAGTTGCCCAGTACGTTCCCCCGCCCATCAACAGAAAACCGACTACGCCGAGCGTCAGGCTGCCCAGTGGGAAACTTGCCAGCAACAAGCCGAGGCCGGCCACGGCTGCAAGGACGCCGCGCTTGGTACCTTTCCATCGGCGCCCGTCCAGACTTTGCAGACTCATTAACGTGGCCAGTCTGGGGTCCTGCTCCTGAAGACCCCTTGCGATGTTGTCCAATTGGAGCTGTTCGAACTCCGAAAGTCCCATGGTGTTCCTCCTGGTCTCTTTTCCAGCATGTGGGTCGGAGGAGGCAGGAAACAGGGCCGAAAGTCACGGCAGTTGCGGGACCAAAGACTCTGCCTGCACCATCCGGCAGCGCCCAGAATCAAGGCATGAAACCAGCCGTTGAAGAATCAGTCGTCAGCGCCCATGTGAGGTGGTTTGATGACATTGGAATGGGGGACGTTCCCGATGTGGGCGGAAAGAACGCTTCGCTGGGTGAATTGTCCACAGCCCTGCGCTCAGCCGGGGTCAGGGTCCCTGACGGATTTGCAACGACGTCCTCTGCATACCGGATGTTTCTGGCCTCCAGCGGACTCGAACCTGTCATCAAAGCTTCCCTCAATGATTTCAGGTCCGGAGTTTCATCGCTTCGCGAGGCAGGACATGCCATTAGGGAATCGATCCTGGCCGCCGAATTCCCAACCGGGTTCATGGAGAGCGTGAGGCAGAGCTATCGGCGCCTGTGCGAACGTGCCGGGCAGGGCCAGCTGGCGGTAGCGGTCCGCAGCAGCGCTACCGCGGAGGATCTGCCGGACGCGAGCTTTGCCGGGCAGCAGGAGACCTTCCTGAATATCTCTGGTGAGCGGGCACTCATTGATGCCTGCCGACGCTGCTATGCCTCCCTCTTCACCGATCGCGCCATCAGCTACCGGGAGATCAAAGGTTTTGGCCACCTGGACGTGGCATTGTCAGTTGGAGTCCAACGCATGGTGCGCTCCGACGTTGGTGCGTCAGGTGTGATGTTCTCCATTGACACAGAGTCGGGGTTCCCACGCAGCGTCGTCATAAGTGCTGCGTGGGGATTGGGAGAGACAGTTGTCCAGGGAACTATCAACCCGGACAAGTACCAAGTGTTCAAACCCTTACTCGCAGATCCTGGCCTGATCCCGGTGATCGAAAGAAATGTGGGAACAAAAGAGCGCAAAATGATCTACAGGCTGGGCGGGACGGTGACCACGCAAATGGTGGACACAACTGATCAGGAACGACGTGCCTTGGTTCTCCAGGACCAGGAGATCGTCCAGCTTGCTCGTTGGGCAGTGGCCGTTGAAAGCCATTACGCGCGCCCCATGGACATGGAATGGGCAAAAGACGGCACAACAGGCGAGCTCTTCATGGTCCAGGCACGACCTGAAACGGTCCAGGCCCAACGCAGCGGGTCGCTCTTCCGCATGTACCACCTGAGGGAAGCTGGCCGCCGCGTCCTCGCATCGGGATCCGCTGTGGGCACTGCGATTGCCTCCGGCACCGTATGCGTCGTCCGTGACGCCAAGGACATCGAGACGTTCGTCGATGGGGCCGTGTTGGTGACCCGGATGACCGACCCTGATTGGGTTCCCGTGATGAAGAGGGCGGCGGGGATCGTGACCGACCACGGCGGGCCCACCAGCCACGCTGCAATCGTGAGCCGGGAACTGGGTGTTCCAGCGGTAGTCGGCACAGGTAACGCCACCGAAGCATTGGCCGAAGGCGCCGCGGTCACACTCTCCTGCGCCGAAGGAGAAGAAGGGCAGGTCTATGAAGGGGCCTTGGAGTTCGACGTGGAAGAGGTGGACATGGGGACCCTCCCCGCGACGCGAACCGACGTCATGGTCAATATCGCCAGCCCCGCAGCGGCATTCACATGGTGGCGCCTCCCTGCGGCCGGAGTGGGCCTTGCGAGAATGGAATTCATCATTAGTAACTTGATCCGCGTCCATCCCATGGCGCTTGTCCATCCAGAGATGGTGGAGGACGTGGCCGCCGCCCGCCTGATAGAAGAGTTGACAGAGGGTTATGCCAATCCGGAAGAGTACTTCACTACCGTCCTCGCTACAGGCATCGCAAAGATCGCAGCTCCCTTCCATCCCAAACCGGTGGTTGTCCGGCTCAGCGACTTCAAGAGCAATGAATACGGGCACCTCATCGGAGGCGGTTCTTTCGAACACCCGGAAGAAAACCCGATGCTGGGATTCCGGGGGGCCTCACGTTACTACAGCGAAGAATACAGGGAAGCATTCGCCTTGGAATGCCGTGCCGTAAAGCGGGTTCGCGAAGTGATCGGGTTCTCCAACGTGATCGTGATGGTTCCGTTCTGCCGGACAGTGCATGAAGCAGACTTGGTTCTCGGTGTCATGGCGGAGAACGGACTTGCCCGCGGGAGTGAGGGGCTGCGCATCTACATGATGTGCGAGATTCCGTCCAACGTGGTGATGGCTGAGCAATTCGCCAAGCGATTCGACGGCTTTTCCATCGGATCCAATGACCTGACCCAGCTGGTCCTGGGCGTGGACCGTGACTCCGAACAATTGGCGGGCTTGTTTGATGAGCGCGACGAAGCCGTGACCACCATGATTTCCGAGGTCATCGGGAAGGCCCACGGCGCCG
The DNA here is from genome assembly GCF_044755025.1 of Paenarthrobacter sp. NPDC092416. Taxonomy (NCBI): domain Bacteria; kingdom Bacillati; phylum Actinomycetota; class Actinomycetes; order Micrococcales; family Micrococcaceae; genus Paenarthrobacter; species Paenarthrobacter sp. NPDC092416. Next base: position 253,700 of record NZ_JBIVQG010000004.1, on the reverse strand, counting down.
GAATCAAGATAGGAATTTGTGGTCAAGGCCCCAGCAACCATGCGGATTTTGCGGAGTTCCTTGTCCGTGAAGGCATCGATTCGATCTCGCTGAATCCTGATACTTTCCTCCGTACAGTTCCGCTGATAGCGGCGGCTGAAGACCGCTTGGGCTGAACGGACTGAAAGTGAACAAATGAAGGGGTCACCCACCGCGGCCGCCGCCATGCCACCGTATGACGCGGTCATCTTTGATTTGGACGGCGTGGTCACGCACACCGCGGCCGTGCATCAGGCAGCTTGGGGCGACGCATACGAATCGATTGTGCGGGATCCACGGTTCCCCAAGGTCCCCATCGCGCCGCCATTTACGGCTGGTGACTATTTGTCATTGCTGGATGGCAAGTCCCGTGAAGCGGGCTTGATCGACCTTCTGGCATCCAGAGGCATTGACATCGCCTTGGGTTCACCGACCGATGCCACTGGAGACTGGACCGCGTACGGACTTGGCGGATTGAAAAACAAGGCCTACCTGGCCCGGCTGAAGGAGGAAGGCGTCCAAACGTACCCTGGCACGATGCGGCTGCTGGAAAGTCTCAAAGCCGCCGGAGTGCCGTCGGCAGTGGTCACGTCGAGCCGCAATGCAACTCCCGTCCTGGCGGCGGCGCGGATGGCTGATGCTTTTGCAGTAGTTGTGGACGGCAATACCGCGGCGAATCTCAAACTTGCGGGCAAGCCAGCACCGGATGTCTTTCTTGAAGCGAGCAAACGGCTGGGAGTTGCCCCGAAACGCGCTGTTGTCATCGAAGATTCAGCGGCCGGGGTTGAGTCAGCACGAAGCGGTGGATTCGGGCTTGTGGTGGGAATTGACCGGCAGGGGACTCGCCGCCAACTCGAAGCCGCTGGGGCTGACGTGGTCCTCAACGACGTGGGCGAACTGGACCTCGGACTCGTTATGGCTGATCCGTGGCTCCTTGTCTATGAAGGGACGGCGCCCGAGCACGAAGGCCACCGCGAGGCCCTCACCACGTTGGGAAACGGTTACATGGGAGTGCGCGGGGCCGTTGCAGAGCGCGGAAGGGAAACCAGGTACGCGGGAATGTACCTGGCCGGTGTCTACAACCGGGTGCCGGCTCGGATCGGCAGAGAGGTCGTAGTAGAAGAACACTTGGTCAATGCGCCCGATTGCCTGCCCCTGGATCTGTGCCTGGAGGACGGTGTGTGGTGGTCGGAAGGCGGGTTCCGGTTGGTTCGAGAGAGAAGAACCCTTGACATGGGAAGGGCTATGCTGAGCCGCCAGGTGCTTTTGGAGGCACCGGACGGGCGCCGCCTGGACATCGAGGAAAAACGCATTGTTTCGATGGCACAGCCTCACCTGCTAGCAGCTGAAATCCGGATTGTTCCCTTGGGCTGGAGCGGAATCATCAGCGTGCGGGCAGGGGTGGACGCCGGTATCCGAAACGCCAACCTTGCCGAACCGGCCACCGGGACCCGGACCCATCTGCACGATCGAACGCCGAAAAACACTGAGGCCGATGTCGGCGTCTCTTTGGTGGAAGCCGAAACCAGCCAAAGCCAGATCCGCATTGCCATCGCCTTCCACGCAGATGTTTGCGGTGCAGGTGGCGCCCGAGGAGCCACAGGTGCTTTTCATTTCCGTACGTTCCATGCCAAGTGCACCGACGGTGTGGCAATAACCGTGACCAGGGTCGCCGCCGTTGTGACTTCCAGGGACCGTCCGATTTCATCGGCACGGTCAGAAGCCATGGCTGTCCTTGAGCGCGCAGGCAGCGATTTCGCCACTCTCTTGACCGCGCACCAAGAAGCCTGGCGGAAGGTCCTTCGACCATTCCGTGTGGAACTCGAAGCTCCCATGCAGGTCCAACTGGTCCTGAACCTGCACCTGTTCCATGTGCTCCAGACTCTGACCCACCACACAGCAGAACTCGACGTCGGGGTCCCGGCACGGGGGCTCCACGGCGAGGGCTACCGCGGACACGTCTTTTGGGACGAGCTCTTTGTCCTGCCTGTCCTGACCTCCAGGACGCCCGAGGTTGCCCGGTCATTGATCGATTACCGTTGGCGCCGGCTTCCGGCAGCCCGGCAGGCAGCTGCAGTCCACGGCCTTGCGGGAGCAATGTTCCCGTGGCAAAGCGGAAGTGACGGCAGCGAGGAAACACCCCATTGGTTGTACAACGCGCGGTCAGGACGATGGGTCGCGGACTATTCCAGAATGCAGCGGCACGTAGGGCTGGGGGTTGCCTTCAACGTTTGCGAGTACTTTGAGGCCACAGGTGACAGGGCATGGTTCCTGGACAAAGGGGCAGAGCTCATTGTGGAGGTGGCACGGTTCTTCGCTTCGATGGCACAGTATGCTCCTCACGATGGTCGGTTCCATCTTCGAGGAATAGTGGGACCGGACGAATACCACACCCGCCGTCCGGGTGAGTCTCGTCCTGGTTTGGATGACAATGCCTATACCAACGTGATGGCTGCCTGGATCTGCGAGCGGGCAGCAGAGATCCCCGAGTCGCTTTCAGGCCACCAATTGGTTGACCTGATGGACCGCCTGAACATCACACAGGAAGAAGTAGCCAAGTGGAAGCGCCTGGCCAGGGAAATGTTCGTTCCGTTCCATGCCGATGGTGTGATCAGCCAGTTCCTCGGCTACGACTCCCTTGAGGATCTCGACTGGGACAGGTACCGGCAGAAGTACGGCAACATCGAGAGGTTGGATCTCATCCTTGAAGCGGAGGGTGATGACGTCAACCGCTACAAGGTCTCCAAACAAGCAGACGTATTGATGCTGCCGTATCTACTCGGTCATGACGGCCTCCGCACCTCTCTGGAAAGATTGGGTTACGGAATGAGCAAGGAGCAGCTTGACAAGACCATTGAGTACTATCTGGCGCGGACCGCACACGGCTCGACATTGAGCCGTGTGGCCCACGCCTCCGTGTTGGCATCCGTGGACCCGGATAGGGCATGGGACAGCTTTCGGGAGGCGCTGGACGCCGACTTGGACGACACTCAACACGGAACGACCAAGGCGGGCATACATCTGGGTGCGATGGCAGGGTCCATTGATGTGGTTCAAAGAAGTTTCGCAGGTTTGAAAATGGGGCGTGAAGGAATCTCTTTCAGTCCTTGCATGCCACGCGGTCTTGGGGCTGTCGCTTTCCACGTCCAGTACAGAGGGCATCTGTTGGAAGTGCAGCTCAAGGCAGGCCGGATCCGCGTGACGTCGGCACCAGGGGACGCACTACCTGTCAGGATCCGGGTGAAGGGACGATCGGTGTTGCTGGCCGCCGGAGACAGCAGGAGCTTCTCGATGGCATCGATTGACAAGGTGCCTGAGCCCTGATGCGTCTGGGGATCCTCACGAGTGGAGGCGACTGCCCGGGTTTGAATGCCGTCATTCGCGGTGCTGTCTTGGCAGGGGCGCTCGCCTATGATGTCGAATTTGTCGGTTTCCGCGATGGTTGGCGCGGCGTCCTTGACGATGACGTCGTACCGCTGCCCAGGGCGGCGGTACGGGGTATTGCGGGTCTCGGCGGGACCATGCTGGGTACATCACGGACCAATCCTTTGCGGGACGGAGCGTCCGGGGCCGTAGCGGAGTCGTTGCGTCGTCACCAGGTGGACGGATTGATTGCCATCGGGGGTGAAGGCACCCTCGCGGCCGCGCAAATCCTGTCGGAACAGGGAGTCAAGATCATCGGCGTACCCAAGACGATCGATAATGACTTGGGCGCAACTGACTACACCTTTGGGTTCGATACGGCTGTCCAAACGGCCACGGAGGCAATCGACAGATTGCGGACCACGGGTGAATCCAACCATCGGTGCATGATCGTGGAGGTCATGGGACGGAACGCCGGATGGATTGCGTTGCACGCCGGGATGGCCTCGGGGGCCCACGCGATCCTGATTCCTGAACACAGCCTTTCCCTGGAGCAAGTGGCGGCATGGGTGAACTCTGCCTATTACCGCGGCAGGGCACCCCTGGTGGTGGTGGCGGAGGCGTTTGTTCCTGCTGGACAGGCGGCTCCCTACTCGCCACGAGGATTGGATACCTTCGGCAGACCACGACTGGGCGGCATCGGAATGCTGCTTGAACGGCTCATCCAAGAGCTGACGGGCATCGACACGAGAGCCACGGTCCTGGGCCATATACAGCGGGGAGGAGCGCCGACGGCTTTTGACCGGGTACTTGCCACCCGGCTCGGAATGGCGGCAGCAGGGTCCGCGGCCGCTGGCGCATGGGGAACCATGGTCTCCCTTCGGGGGACGGACATAGCGAATGTCCCGCTTGCGGCGGCGTTGGGAACGCTCAAGACCGTTCCGGAATCGCGCTTTAAGGAGGCGGAGGTCCTCTTCGGCTAACGATGAGCCAGCGACCGCAGCGCTGGCGCCGGCCGTTGGGCCCGACCCATGGTCGGACCCAAGGGCCCTATTCCTTGGTAATGGGAATCCTTGCCGCCGCCGCGGCCGGCGCCGCTGGTTCGGGGATCGGGGCACGGACTTCGAGAACCCCATCCTTGTAGGACGCAGTCACATCGCCCTCCTTGACGCCATCCGGAAGTGGTACTCGCCGGACGAAGGAACCATAACGGAATTCGGAACGGTAACCCTCCTTCTCTTTTTGTTCTTTTTTCGCCTGACGCTCTGCCTTGATGGTCAGTGTTCCGTCGAAGACGGTTATCTCGGCATCCTTCTCGGGGTCAATTCCAGGCAATTCTGCGCGGACCACCAAGGTGTTGCCGTCGATTACTTCCTCAACGCGAATCGCCGCCGTGCCGGCATCGCCTCAACAGTCCGTCGCTGGGGGCTCCTCATCCAGAGTCCAAAGTCCTCTCAGCGATTCGGAGCCAACAGAGTCGGCCCGCGGGACTTTGGACCCTTATGAGGGAGCTCTTGCTGGGTCATGCTGATGGAAGGCATTCCTTGGGAACGGAAGGGTGCACCGAAATCACCTATCGCAGGGAGGGAGGGTCCGCCGTGGGTGGGACCTTTGAACTGTTTCTGGATGGCAAGACCAATATCAGGTTTCGCCTGGTAGATTCCGAGGGGCGGGAACTTGCGCCCGACTGCCCGGATGCAACCCGGGTCGAAAGCCGATCCACGGTGTCGAGCAGAGCGCCGGGTAAAGCCGATGGGCCGGCACGACGCGACGCTATGCCGGTGATCCAGCCCAACCCCTTGGTTCAGCAGCTGCTCAGGATGGGCAAACGCCGTGAAGATGCTGAAGCCAAACTTGAGAAGCGGTTGCACAGTAAACGGGAGCCCCGGGCCTGGTCAGTCCCAGGATCGGCCCGCGTCAGTGGATCCTCAGAACCGCGGCCCCGGTAATTCTGTCGTTGGCCAAATCTTCCAATGCCTGGTCTGCTGCGCTGAAAGGGTAGGTTGTGGTGGTCGGCAGCAGCGGCATATCCGCAGCCAAGGCCAGCAGTTCGACTCCGTCGGCCCGCGTATTGGCCGTGACGCTGCGGACTTGTCGCTCGTAGAAGAGCTCGTCGGCGTAAATGAGGGGTGGAATGTCGCTGAGGTGTATCCCCGCGATGGCAAGGGTCCCGCCGCGGTCCAAGGCCCGTAGTGCAACTGGTACCAAGTCACCCACCGGAGCGAAGAGAATTGCCGAGTCAAGTTTTACCGGGGGAGCACCGTACGCGCCGCCAACGTACTCAGCCCCAAGGCTTCGGGCCAGGTTCCGGGCTTCCTCCGAACGCGTCATGACAAAGACCGACGCGCCTTGGTGAATGGCGATTTGCGCGGTCAGGTGGGCGGAGCCACCGAATCCATAGATACCCAATCGGCCGCCCGGCGGCAGTGCGGCTCTCTTCAAGGCACGGAAGCCGATGATTCCCGAACACAGCAGGGGCGCCGCCTCCTCATCGGAGAATCGGGCAGGAATGGCATAGGCATAGTCCTCGCGAACCGTCATCATTTCCGCAAAGCCGCCATCGCGGTCCCAGCCCGTAAAAACGGGGGAGCCGCAGAGGTTCTCCGCTCCGCGCCGACAATAAGGGCAGACTCCGCAAGTACCCCCAAGCCAGGCGACACCCACCCGGTCTCCCTGGATGAACCTTTCAGCACCAGGACCTGCCTCCACGACTCTGCCCACGGCCTCGTGTCCCGGCACTACGTTGGGACGTCGGGGGACAAGGTCACCTTCGGCCAAGTGCAGGTCGGTGCGGCACACGCCGCACACATCCACCTGGATGAGTACTTCGCCGGTCTTAGGCATGGGCACGTCCTTGGTTCCCCGTTTAAGTGGCCGTGTTGCCATCACTCCCGGGTTCCCCACCCACCAAGCGCTCATTGTCTTTGCCATGCGTCAAGCGTGCTGGGGTCATTCGCAGTCCACAAGGGCCCAAGGACACTGTTCCGGGAGCTGTTCATGTATCAAGCTCCCTCCCTTAGACTCAACGGAGGGACACGCGTGGACCGGGACAAGGGAGGCGGAAGCCCATGGCCGATGAGCACCCTTGGAGTTCTCCGATGAAGGGACGCGTGGACTCCCTTCTTCGCGAGTTCGTCGAACGCGCGGGTGAGTTGCTCCACACCCAAGAACAAATGAATGGCTTGCTCTCAGCTGTTGTTTCCCTTGCAGAGGACCTCAGCCTGGAAGCCGTCCTTGACCGGGTGGTGAAGTCGGCCTGCAGTCTAGTGGACGCCAAATACGGAGCGCTGGGCGTGATCGGAGAGGATCAGCAACTCAGTCACTTCATCACCGTAGGCATCGATGACGACGGGATCAGGTCCATCGGGGACCTGCCCACAGGCCACGGCGTCCTGGGACACCTGATCCGGGAACCGCAGCCACTTCGGCTGCATGACCTTGGCAAGCATCCAATGGCAGCCGGTTTCCCCCTCAACCATCCGCCCATGAAGACGTTCCTTGGCGTACCCATCCGCGTCCGGGACACCGTTTTCGGTAATCTGTACCTCACGGAAAAGAGGGATGGGCAGGATTTCACCCCCGCTGACCAGGAGCTGGCCGTTGCGTTGGCGGCAGCGGCGGGAGTTGCGATTCAGAACGCTCGCCTGTTCGAAGCGAGCAAGAGCAGGCAACGGTGGCTTGAGGCCGGTATGGAACTGGGCAGCCAACTCATCGGGAACGAGTTCGACGACGGAGCCAGCCACCTCGATCTCGTGGCCGAGGCCGCCCTTCGGGCGTCGGAATCCATTCTTGCTGTGGTTGCAGTCCCCGAGTCCGACGGAGTAGTGCGTTGCCGGTCGGCCGTTGGGGTGCAGGGACTGTATGCCGGCCAGGAGCTCATCAGCTCGGAGGTCGTGGCGTCGGTGATCGAAACCGGCGAATCCCGCATTGTGCAGGCCCCCCAGCGCGTACTTGGCGGTGACTTGACGGAGAAACTGGGCGCAGTGCTGATATCCGCTTTGGGTCATCGGGGAACGGACAATGGTGTTCTCTTGCTGGCACGGGGAATAGGGGCTCCCGCCTTTACGCGTTCGGATGTTGAGTCCAGCGCCCTTTTCGGCAGCAGGATCGGACTGGCCTTGGATTTGGTCCGTGTGAGCACGCTCCGACAACAGAGCGTGGTGCTGTCGGACCGGGAACGCATTGCGCGCGACTTGCACGATTTGGTGATTCAACGCTTGTTTGCGGCAGGTCTAGGGGTCCAGAACCTCAGGCGTTTCATGGACGATCCAGCCGCCTTGGAGCGGATGACGGCAGTAACAACCGAACTGGACCATACGATCCGCACGCTCAGGGCGACGATCGAAAATCTCCGATCCGAAGAGAACCACCGGTAGCGCCACCCGAACTGTGACCTTCGGCCCTGTTTCATGATGGCCGTTCACGGCATGCTGGCAGCACCTAACGGTACGGATGCCAGGAGGACAAAGATGAGCAAGGACGGATCACCAGGGAAGATCGTGGTGGGCGTGGACGGTTCGGAGCCATCCATCGCGGCCCTCCGCGAAGCCCAGCGCTTGGCCGTACCTTTGGCAAGGGAAGTACATGCCATCGCGTTCTGGGACTTCCCACCCGTCTATGAAGGCTACGTCGCCATGGGAATAACCGGCTTTGAGGAATCCGCGGGTGAGGTTCTCAAACAGTCAGTGGAAAAAGCCTTCGGAGCGGCTCTGCCGGACAACGTGGTTTCCCGCCTTGAGCGCGGCCACCCCAGGCAAGGGCTGATCAACGCGAGCCGTGGTGCTGAGATGCTGGTCGTGGGGCGCCGCGGTCACGGCGGGTTCGGCGGTCTGCTGCTGGGCTCGGTAAGTTCGGCCTGCGTCGCACACGCACATTGCCCGGTCCTGGTTGTGCACATGCCCGAAGACTCGAAGACGCAGGAGGTTTGAGATGACTGTGCCCGGGATGGATCCAGCACGCATAGACGGTGCCCGCCATGTAAGTGATGAACTCAGCGAGGAGCAGTGCTGGGAGAAGTTGCGTTCCCAGGACACAGGGCGGGTGGGATTTGTCCACCATGGCAGGGTGATGATCCTGCCCGTCAATTACCTCATCCATGACCACGGCGTCTATTTCCGCACCTCGGCCGACGGACTGATCGGAGAGCCGGCAGCTCGACTGCAGACGTCGTTCCAGATCGACGAAGCCCGGGCGGAACGAAGCGAAGGGTGGTCGGTGTTGGTCAGCGGGCCCTCCTCCCATGTGGTTGACCGGGAGGTACTCACACGTCTCTGGGGCAAGGTCATGGCTGAACCGTGGGCAGGAGGGGACAGAGGTCTCTTCATCTGTATCCAGCCCACCATCATTACGGGCAGGCATGTGTATCTCGTCTAGTAATGGATCGTGAAAGTGCGGGCTTGCACGGTTTCCCGGGCCAGCCCGCACTTTTGTACTTTATGCACGGATTCAGTCGGAGTGCTTGACCGGGCTGATCCTTGTGATGATGGTTGGGCAAGGCAATTTGGTAAGAACCGCGTGAGCCGTGGAGCCCAGCAAAAGACGCTTGAAGCTGCCCCGACCCCGGCTGCCGACCACCAGCAGGCGTGCCGTAGCGGCTGCCACGAGCAGCGCTTCGACCGGGCGGGTGTGCGTGTCCAAAACCTGGTGCACCACCATGTCCGGGTACTTGTCTGCCAGACCGGCAACGGTTTCAGCCAACACGACGCGCTCCTCCTCTGTCAGGACCTCGAAGTAGTTGCCGTGGGGCACCCCGCGGGTAACCCACGGTTCCGGTGTGCGGAAAGCGTGCAGCACGGTCAGCTCTTGGCCTTGCCGATCGGCCTCTGCCGCAGCGAACGCAACAGCCTGGGTGGATTCCTCAGAGCCATCAACACCGACCACGATGCCGCTTCGATTCGTCATGTCGTGCTCGCCGATCACTGCTACCGGACAGCGGGCGACGGCGGCCACCTGCAATGCCCGATCCGTTAGTGAGCCCCCCGGCCAACCATGTCCGGAACCAATAACCACCATTGAGGCCTTCTTTGACCGCTTGCCCAAGGCATAACCGGCCCCGCCCGAGACGAGGTCAGTGGTAATGGTGACGGTTGGCTCCAATTTGGCAGCCCGCTCCTTGGCCGCTGCAAGGAATTTGACGCCGGATTCCCGGATCCACTCGTTGTAGCCAACTGCGTCGTAGGCCCACCGGTCATCCACGGCGTGGACAAGCTGTACGGGCAGCTTCAAGGCAGCTGCCCTCTGCATTGCCCACGCCGTGGCGGCTTCGCTGCTGGGGGAATCGTTGATACCAACAACAATGGCTTCGTTCATTGTTATGCCCGTTCTTCGTCGATGGGATTCCCCGGATGTCGGCCGGGGAGATACATGTCCAGTCTCTGCTGGCATCCTCCGGACTGTTAGGGCCGGAAGTCCTTGGGCTCAATCACCTACTGGGGACTGTCAACTGTGATGGTTTCCAGGTACTCCGGTACACGTGCTTTCCAACCCAATTCGTGCTTTATGCGGAGGCGAAGCGCCTCAGACGCTTCCGGTTCGCCATGGGTGATGTACGTCATCCGTGGGGCTTGAGGGGCTGAACGCATCCAGCGGATAATGGCATCGGCGTCGGCGTGCGCGCTGAATCCTTCAAGCTGGACCACTTCAGCCCGGATCCGAACGTCCTGACCGTAAATCCGTAGTTCCCGTGCTCCGCCAGCCAGCGCGGCACCTCTGGTGCCGGCAGCCTGGTACCCACTCAGGACAAGTGCGTTGTTCGGGTCGTGGCCGTAGGCCTCGAGGTGATGCAGTATCCGTCCGCCCGTCAGCATTCCGCTTGCGGAGATGATGATCATGGGCCCGCCCCTGAGGTTAAGGAGTTTTGAGTCATCAGCTGTCCGGGTCATGGTTGCCAGCTCATACATGTCCTTGAACTCGCCCGCGTCCAGTCGGTGCTCGTCCGGATGCTGCTGGTACATGTAGGAGGCATCAATGGCCATGGGGCTGTTGAGGTAGACCGGGATATCGGGGATCGCGCCCTTACGGCGAAGCCGCGCCAGCTGCAGCATCAGTGTTTCGGCCCGGCCAACGGCGAAGGCCGCAATCAGTACGACGCCACCGCGCTTGGCTACCTTGGAAATCACATCGCCGAGTTCCTGTTCTGCACTGCCGTGCGGATGCGCCCTGTTGCCGTAGGTGGACTCCGTGACCAGGACGTCGACAGTTTCCAAAGCCCTCGGTGGATACATCAGCGGATCATCGTCCCGCCCCAGGTCGCCGGTGAAATGCACGGAAGACCCACCGAAGCGGACGTGGAGCTGAGCGGCTCCCAGGATGTGCCCGGCAGGCAGGAAGGTTGCTTCGAGACCGTCGCCGATCATCAAGGGTGCGTCGAACTCGACAGGACGGAAACTGTTCAGCGATTTGACCGCATCTGCCGCTGTGTAGAGGGGCAGCGCCGGAACATGTATGGAGGAACCACGGTGATCGGCGTACCGCGCTTCTTCCTCCTGCAAATGGCCACTATCCGGTAAGAGCAATTTGCACAGTTGGTTTGTCCCATGTGTGGCATACACCGGACCCGTAAAGCCGTCCCGCACCAAGGCAGGGATGTAGCCCGTATGGTCCAAGTGAGCGTGCGTTAGGAGGACCGCGTCAAGAGAGTCAGGAGCTATGGGGAACGGACGCCGGTTCCGTTCGCGAAGGCGTTTGTATCCTTGGAAAAGCCCACAGTCCACCAGGACACGAGTTCCGTGCGCCTCCAGGAGATATCGCGATCCCGTGACGGTATCTGTGGCGCCCAGGAAGCGCAGGGTAGCGGTGTGCTTGGTGTCCATAGTGACCTATCCATATCCGTGCAAGGTAGCCTGTTCCGGTTCTTGGGTAATGGGCCATTGCAATGAAGTGACTGGCGCCGCGCTCGTGGCGCGACGCCAAATGGCCGCTTGCTGCCTATGGTGCCGGCATGACGTGGTGGTGCCGGTACTCCTCGGTGCTGGGCTTGATCGCGAGCGCTGTGACCACCAAGGCCACTGCGCCGGGGATCCATGCGCTCCAGGCTGCGCCTGTTGCTGCAGTGAAACCACCCACCCATGGCGCCAGCAGGAGGGCCACGGCCACAATCGCTTGGGCCCATTCGGCTACGGGCATGCCAGGCAGGGCCAAATTGACGACTCCGCCGATGACAAGCAAAACGCCCAGCGTCACCATGATCGCCGTCGACGATCCTTCCTGCCTGGTCCACAGGACCGACAGGGCTGCGTAGGCTCCTGCAGCGACGACAGTCCAGTCCTGCCATCGTGTCCATTTCTTCATTCGGATCAATCTCCTTCATTGTTGTACTTGACACTGCACCCTTTAGTGGGTTGCCTCCGGTGTCTTGTACTTCCAGCGTCGGCACAAAGGTCCCTTCTCAACAGGGCCGAAAGTCACAGGCTGCTGGAGGGTCCTTGGACCCTTGTGGCCAAGCGTGGTGTCAGCAAGAATTTTGCAGAGCCGCCCGTACAGGCCAACGAAATTGCGGTCATCGACCGCGGGACAGGAGAACCATGGATCGCCCAGAAAACGCCGGCAAGGCCAGCGGCGTTTCGTCCGAAGAGCCCCTCCGCGTCTTCATCCTCGATGACCATGAGTTGGTCCGCAGGGGTCTGCAAGAGCTTTTGGAAAGCGAAGGGTTCGTGGTGGTCGGCATGTCCGGTTCAGCTGAGGAAGCGACACGCCGGATTCCGGCATTGCATCCTGACGTCGCTGTTCTTGACGCCCGGCTGCCCGACGGAACGGGTATTGAGGTTTGCCGGGAAGTGCGTTCAATTGACCCAGGGCTGAACTGCTTGATTCTGACCAGCTACGACGACGAACAGGCTCTCCGAGGAGCTGTGCTGGCAGGTGCTGCGGGGTACGTCCTGAAGGAAATCGGCGGCACGGACCTTCTCGGCGCCCTCCGTCGGGCGGCCAGCGGGGAGTCGTTGTTCGACGAGGCCGTCAAGGCAAGAATCATCCAAGGCCTCACCGAACCAAAGAGACAAGACCCGAGGGTCGCGTCCCTCACTCCTCAGGAGCGCCGGGTTCTGGAGTTTGTCGGTCAAGGCATGACGAACCGGCAGATCGGCGAGGAAATGCTTCTGGCAGAGAAGACTGTCAAGAACTACGTCTCATCATTGCTGGCAAAGCTGGGATTCGAACGCCGGACCCAGGCGGCAGTCTTCATGGCCCATGCGCCGGAAGAGGACGCAGGCCACCGTCGCTGAACACTCAGGGCAAGGGAACGGACCATACCAGCGACGTTCCTTTGCCGGGAGCGCTGGTAACGCTACACGTGCCACCCAAGTCTGCTGCCCTGCGGTCCATGTTCGCCAAGCCATTCCCGGGGGCCGGTTCACTGAATCCGCACCCATCGTCAACGAGTTCCAAGGTCAGCGTGTCGTTTGCTGCCAGCACGGACACGGCGATTGATGTCGCGCTGGAATGGCGGACCGCATTGCTGAGGCTTTCAGACACAACAGCCAGGAGATGAGTGATGATTGTTTCATCCTCGACCGCATCAACGGGGCCGGTCAGGGTCAGATGTGGCGCATATGCCAAAGACTTGCCCCCCGCTTGGACAGACTCGAGGATCCGACTGCTCAGCAACTCGCGCTCGCGGTTACTGGCTTGCAGGGAATAGATGGTGTTGCGAAGGTCGCGGATACTGGTGTCCAGCTCGTTGGTTATGGAGTCGATCCTGCCTAAAGCAGATTCCCCCGAGGTGTAGCGCCGGAGGCTTTGGATGCTCAGGCCGGCTGCGAACAGCCTCTGTATGACCAGATCGTGGAGGTCCCGTGCGATCCTGTCCCTGTCCGAGAACACCACCACTTGCTCCCTGAGCCTATGGATCCTGTCCAAGGCCAAGGCAAGAGCTACGTGCGAACCGAATACTGCGCCCATCTCCACATCGGTCCTCGAAAACACCCCCGTGCCGGGGTTCCGGGCAAGAAGAAGCAGGCCATGGTGGGATCCGTGGGCGCTGAGGTCGATAACAAGAAGTTTGCCGGGTACGCCTTCGCGGTCAATGCCGAGGAGATTCGCCGAATCGTCGAGGCACACGGGCTTCCCGCTGGACGCAACAGCCTGGATTTCCGGCGCCTCCATTGCCAGGACCGTGCCAGAGAAGCCACTGCCTGCGGCTCCGGCCGTGCCCGCCACTTCGTAGAGTCCTCCCTCAATGGTTGGTATCAGGATCAGGGCGAGGTGGGATTCCGATTCCTCAAGGGCCCTTGTTGCGATCAGGTCCAACGAAGAGTCTGCAGCATGTACGCCATTGCTTGCGTCGAGCATGCTCCCAGTAACGTCCATGCAGGCTTCCAGCCAGGATGCCCTGCGCCGGGCATCCTGGTACAGCCGGGCGTTCTCAATGGCAACCCCGGCCGCGGCTGCCAAAGCTACTGCGAGGTCCTCATCTTCCGGTGTGAAATCACCGCCTCCTTCCTTTTCGGTCAGGTAGAGATTCCCAAACACAACATCCCTGACCCTGATCGGCACGCCAAGGAATGATTTCATCGGGGGGTGATGCCGGGGGAAACCGTAGGCTTTCGGATGCTGACCCAGATCGTGGAGGCGCAGCGGCGTCGGTTCGGTAATGAGCAGCCCCAGCACGCCGTGCCCGGTTGGAAGCGGACCGATTCTTTTGGCGAGCCCGCCGTCGATGCCAACCGTGATGAAGTGGCTGAGGGCATTGTCCTCTCCGATGACACCCAAGGCACCGTACCGTGCCTGCAGTAAGCGGCAAGCAGACGTCACCACGCGATCGAGGACAGCCTCCAGGCTCAGGTCTTCCGCGACGGCAACAACCGCTTCCAGTAGGCCGCGTGTTCTTTCCTGTGCCTGAAGAAGCTCGCCGGCCCGGCCGACGAAGTCCTTCAGGAGGTCTTCAATGCGGACTCTGGAAATGGCAGGGGACTCGGGGGACTGTGGACTTTCGGACGTATTCACCTGCGCCTTTCGGGGTATGCCCGCATGCAACAAAACAGGGCCGCGTGGACTCCTTGCTGCCAGACTACTCTGGCGCCCGCCCGCCAGCCACGGGTCCAGGGGTGGGGCCTTAATGCCCTGTCGCCCGGACAGCATGGGATTTACGGTCTAACCATGACGAACAAACCCAAAGTTCCAGAAGCCGAAATCCTGGACAACAAGCAGTGCTGGGAGTTGCTCCGCAGCGTGTCGGTAGGACGCTTGGCTGCTTGGGCGGGAGATCATCCCGAGATCTTTCCCATCAACTACAAAGTTGACCATGGGACAGTGGTGTTCCGCACTGGCGAAGGTTCAAAGCTCCATGCTGCCCTCAGCACCGCACCCGTAGCCCTTGAAGCCGACGGTGTAGACCCCGGTTCCGGCATAGCCTGGAGCGTGGTGGTCAAAGGAAAAGCAGAAAGTATCAAACTGACGCAGGATGTGCTCGATACCGTTGGTCTGCTCCTTTTCCCTTGGCAAGCCGGGCGCAAGGACCACTTTGTCCGGGTCGTTCCCACCGCGTTGACGGGGCGGCGCTTCAAGGTGACACCCCCACTGACTTGGTGGAGCCCGCTAGACGACGCAACCAGGGCGGGCTTGGAATAGCCGCGCCGTTACGGGACCAACGGCCCTAACGACGGCGACCTGCCGCCACTACCGTCTACAGCATGAAGACAAAGCCACGCGCCGCCGTCGAACGGCTTGCCCCGGACGAATGCTGGGACCTGTTGGCGCAGACAAACGTTGGCCGCCTGGCCGTCTTGGTGGACGGACATCCCGATATCTTTCCAGTGAACTATGTGCTGGACGGTGACAGCATCGTGTTCCGAACCGGGGCGGGCACCAAGTTCTGGAGCACACTGACAACCCCCTGTGCTCTGGAAAGCGATGGCTACCGGACCTTGGGCGGCAAGGCGTGGAGCGTCGTTGTCCGGGGGCAGACGCACCTGATACTCGACCGGCAGGAAAAGGCCCACGTGGATGCCTTGGGGCTGGATCCTTGGCAACCAGGCAGCAAGGACTGCTATCTGAGGCTGACGCCGGTTGCGGTCACTGGGCGGCGGTTCAAGACCAAACGGCCAGACCTCTGGGGGACCCCCTTGAACGACGCCCGGCTGGGCGACTTCCACTAGCAGTCCCGCTACGCACGCCCGGTGTTTCAGCCAGGCACAACAAGGACGGAATCACACCATGAAGGCACTCGTCTACGGTGGCCCCGGCGAGAGGTCCTGGACAGATGTTCCGGATCCCGTCATCCTGCACCCCACCGACGCAATTGTTCGCGTCGACACCACCACCATTTGCGGTACGGATCTGCACATCCTCAAGGGGGACGTCCCTGCGGTCCAGCCAGGGCGCATCCTCGGGCACGAAGGCGTGGGTACCGTCACCGATGTTGGGAGTTCGGTCATGTCACTTCGCCCGGGGGACAGAGTGATCATCTCCTGTATCAAGTCATGTGGACACTGCGGCAATTGCAGGAAGGGCCTGTTTTCCCACTGTCTCGGTGATGAAGGACAGACAGGAACCGGCTGGATCTTCGGCCACCTGATCGACGGCACGCAAGCCGAGTTCGTCCGGGTTCCCTATGCCGAAAACTCCCTGCACAAACTGCCCCATGGCGTCACCGATGACGAAGCCGTGATGCTATCGGACATACTGCCCACGGCCTTCGAAATCGGAGTCCAGGCCGGGCGGGTCGCCCCGGGTGACGTCGTGGCCATCGTGGGTGCAGGACCTATTGGCCTCGCGGCAATGGCAACGGCCGGCCTCCACGGTGCGGCGACCGTGGTCGCTATAGATCCTGACGAAGGCCGCCTCGCCAAGGCCCGCGACTTCGGAGCCACACACACAGTCAACCCGGCCCACCCGGAATGGATTGTTGACGTCCTGGCCCTCACCGACGGGGCCGGGGTGGACGTGGCCATGGAAGCAGTTGGATTACCTGAGACCTTCGAGATGGCCTTGCGGCTGGTGCGTCCCGGCGGGAACGTTGCCAACATCGGCGTTCACGGGAAGCCTGTCGACTTGCCGCTGCAAGACCTTTGGATCCGAAACATCAACATCAGCATGGGACTGGTCAACACCAACACCACCCCGATGTTGCTTCGCCTGGTGGCCCAACACAAGCTTCCTGCCGCGAAGTTCGCCACCCACCACTTCGCGCTGGAGCAGATCATGGATGCCTACGACACGTTCTCACACGCGGCCGAAACGGGCGCACTGAAGGTGGTTCTCAACCGCACCCTTCGCGACTGATCAGCGGACATGACACGTCTCATCCAGTTGCCTTTGCGCTTTCCGTTGGTGGCGGCAACCCTGGTGGTTATCGTCTGTGTTGCCGTCCTGGCTGCCAGCGGACAATCGGCAGCTGCACAGTGGGCTGCGAACATCTATTCCCTCGCAGTGGCGGTGTATCGCGCGGGCTCCATGGTCAAGGGGCTCCTGCACGGCCGCTGGGGCATCGACCTTTTGGCCGTCACCGCAATCTGTTCGACTGTTACGGTAGGCGAGTACGTCGCGGCCCTGATCGTGGTGCTTATGCTGACCGGCGGTGAAGCACTCGAACAGTTTGCACAGGGCCGCGCCAGCAAGGAGCTCCGCGCACTCTTGGACCGTTCACCGCGGACCGCGCATCGGGAATTGCCAGGAGGTGAAGTTGAGGAATTACCCGCTGGCAGGGTCGGCCCAGGTGACATCCTGTTGGTTCGGCCGGCGGAAATCGTACCGGTCGACGGCACGTTGGTCTCTGACGTAGGGACTTTCGATGAATCCGCGCTGACGGGTGAAAGCCTGCCCGCGGAACGCGTGGAAGGCGATCTCTTGCTCAGCGGTTCCATCAACGGTGCCGACGCCGTGCGTATGAAGGCTACGGCCACTGCGGCGGATTCCCAGTACAGCCAAATAGTTGCTTTGGTTCAGGAAGCTGCGGCAAGCCGCGCGCCGACGGTAAGGCTGGCCGACAAATATGCTGTGCCGTTCACGCTGGTCGCTTTTCTGCTGGCAGGTGCAGCGTGGCTCGCCAGCCAGGAGCCGGCCAGGTTCGCGGAAGTGCTGGTGGTCGCTACGCCGTGCCCGCTGCTGATAGCTGCCCCTGTTGCGTTCCTCGCGGGGACCAGCCGGGCCGCGCACGCAGGCATCATCATCAAGAACGCGGGCACGCTCGAGCAACTCAGCAGGGTCAAGACTGCGGTCTTCGACAAGACCGGGACCCTCACCCAAGGCAACCCTGTGTTGACCGGGGTCCAGGTGGCGACCAACGGGGAACTGCCGGAGGGGACCCTGCTTCAGCTGGCGGCATCGGCTGAACAGTACTCCACGCACGTTCTTGCATCCTCGGTAATAGCGGCAGCCCGTGCACGTGAATTAGTGCTGGTACCCGCAACAGCAGCAAGCGAACATGCAACCAACGGTGTTACAGCTACCTGTGGTCCGCACCGGGTTGTGGTGGGAAAACCTGCCTACGTCAGTTCACTGGTGAGCGGTTTTGAGAGGAACGCACTGCCCGGCGGCCAGCTCGGCATCTACGTCGGCGTGGACGGCCGTTTTGCCGGCACCTTGATCATGAGCGATCCCTTACGGGTGAATGCGAAAGAGACGCTGGCGGAACTGCGGAGGATGGGTGTCGCGGAAACGATGCTCCTGACTGGCGACTCTGCCACGACAGCCCAACACATCGCTGTTGAGGCCGGCATCAACAACGTTCTTGCCGATTGTCTTCCTGCTGACAAAGTCGCCGCCGTTGCGTCTTTGCCGGCCCGGCCGGTGATGATGGTGGGCGACGGCGTCAACGATGCGCCGGTCCTGGCAGCGGCCGACGTCGGCATCGCCATGGGTGCCAAGGGCGCTACCGCGGCCAGCGAGTCGGCGGACGTGGTGATTATGGTCGACGACTTGTCGAAGTCTGCGGTCGCGGTTGCCATTGGGCAGCGCACTCTTCGAATCGCCCGGACCAGCATATGGACCGGGATACTGCTGAGCCTCGGCCTGATGGTGACGGCCTCGTTTGGCTTGATTCCAGCCGTGGCCGGAGCGCTGCTGCAGGAGCTGGTGGATCTTGCCACCATTCTCAATGCACTCAGGGCCTTGGGGCCCGGACGGGCCGCAGCTTCAGTGCGGTCTGCGGCCGTCCATGCCGTCAATACCGTTCCGGTTCAGCACCGAGTTCAAAGTGGCGGCCGTGGACCCGGGTTGGAGTGATCTCAACGTAAGTGTATTTACGCGTTGGAATCCAAGGCTTCAGGGGTAGTTTGTCGGCTTCGTCGATCTCCGACTGGGACTCGATGACCCTGGCAGTGCCCTTCAGGACAACGCTCCAGGCTTCGGCGTCGACGATCTCCTCCACTTCGAAGGCGACCTTCTCGTTGACCGTCAGTTCAGCGAGCTTTGTCCCGGGATTCGTCCTCAGGAGAAGTCGTTGATTATGGGCGATGAAATTCAACGGATATATGTCCGGTTCGCCCAGAACACTGACGGCCAAGCGACCATGTTGGTTCCGTTCGAGGACCTTCCATGAATCGTCATCGGACAGGACCGTTCCCGGACGTTCGTCACTTTCCACGGTTGGTTCTCCTGAACTGAAAATGGGGCTGCAGGGGCTCAAGGTCCGCTGGCATCTGATAGTCGTGATCCTACGGTGGTGGCATGCGGCCCAACAGGGTCCAAGGTCCTGTTGGCAAACAGCAGTGAGGTGACCTATGGCTCTGGTGTAAAGGTCCTCTGCGGGAGAGGCTGTGAAGCACCGATGATGGTGCGGGAGGAAATCACATGGTTCAAGGCGTCTACGTTCTGTCCGTTGCACCCGGGTCCGGTAAATCACTGGTGGTCCTGGGCTTGGCCGACGCGCTGCATCGCAGAACAGGCCGCTTGGGTTTCTACCGTCCGATCGTGAACGGTTCGGAACCGGCTCAGGACCCCGTAGTCCTTATGCTGCAGCGGCTTTACAAGTTGGACCCCAATCTTTGCCGGGGCGGAATGGGCTGGGTGAGCGCCCGCGCAGCACTGGCGGCGGGGCGCGAAGACGAGCTTATTTCCCAGGTTCTCGGCGAATATGGACGGATTGCCGAGGAGTGCGACGTCGTGGTGGTGGACGGTTCGGACCTTCGAGGCCAGGACGCCGGGAAGGAGTTTGAACTGAATGCCCATCTGGCCAACAATCTGGGCCTGCCGGTCCTGGCCGTCATCGGTGCCAAGGGCTTGACACCCAGGGACACCACACAGGCCGTGGCGGACGCTTCAAGGCAACTCGTTGCAGCCAGATGCCCGGTGCTCTCCACCATGGTCAACCGCGCTGAACCGGCAGACCTTGCCGCAGTCCGGAAGGCTGTTCGGACTGTTGGGGGGAGGCCCCCGTCGTACGTGATTCCCGAAGTTGCGGAAATATCGACGCCGACAGTAGCCGACGTTGCGATGTCAATGGCCCTTCAACGCCTCTCGGGGAGTGCTGAGCTTGACCGGGACGTTGGCAGCGTGAAAGTCGCGGCGATGAACGTGGAGAACTTCCTGCAAGGACTTGAGCCCGGGGACCTGGTCCTGGTTCCCGGGGATCGCGCAGATGTGGTCATGGCCTGCATGGCCTCAGCCTTGTCTCCGGAGTTGCCTACACCGTCCGGGGTCATTCTCACGGAGGGCTTGGTCCCTTCCGGCAATGTGCTGCCTTTGTTGGCGCATGCCCCTTTCCCTGTCTTCGCGGTAGCTGCGGATACCTACACCACGGCACAGCTGGTCTCGAATGTCCGCAGTGAGATCCACACCGGGGAAAGCCGCCGGGTGGCAGCGGCCCTGGGAGTATGGGCCCGTTCCATCAACGAAACGGAACTCTTGGAGCGGCTGGCGCTGCCGCGTCCCGTGACCATGACACCGCTGCGTTTCCTCAATGACCTCATTGAACGTGCCCGCCAGCAGAAGAGGCGAATCGTTCTGGCAGAGGGTACAGACAGTCGAGTGTTGCGTGCAGCGGAGATTTTGCGCCGCAGGGACGTTTGCTATGTGACGGTTCTTGGCAACGCATCGGCTGTCCGCGAGCTCGCCGACGCGCAAGGTATAGAACTGGGTGGGATCACTATCGTCGACCCTGCTTTCTCGCCCTTGCGTGAGCGGTTCGCGGTGGAATATCAGCGACTCCGGGCCCACAAAGGGATGATCCTGGAACGTGCACGGGAAATCATGATGGACGGGGCCTACTTCGGCACCATGATGGTGCACCTGGGAGAAGCGGACGGGATGGTTTCCGGAGCGGCCCACACCACGGCAAACACGATTCGGCCGGCATTGGAGTTCGTGAAGAGCCAAGACGGCACGGGGCTGGTCTCTTCGGTCTTCTTTATGCTGTTTCCGGACCGTGTGCTGGTGTACGGGGATTGCGCTGTGGTGCCGGAACCCACTGACCGGCAACTGGCGGACATCGCCCTTGCGTCGGCCGGGACGGCGGCCCAGTTCGGTGTCGAGCCAAAGGTGGCCATGTTGTCGTATTCCACTGGGGGATCCGGTTCCGGGATTGCGGTGGAGAAGGTCAGGCGTGCCACGGAGCTGGTCAGGGCCGCACGGCCAGACCTTGCCGTGGACGGGCCGATACAGTACGACGCCGCAGTGGATGCAGCCATAGCGAGTTCAAAGTTGCCGTCATCCGCGGTAGCGGGAAAGGCGACCGTCTTCATCTTCCCGGACCTGAATACAGGTAACAACACGTATAAGGCCGTGGAGCAGTCCTCCGGAGCTGTCGCCGTCGGGCCCATCCTCCAAGGGCTGCGCAAGCCCATCAACGACCTGTCCCGAGGCTCAACGGTGGAAGACATCATCAACACCGTTGCCATCACCGCCGTTCAGGCGCAGACGCCGGACTAGCCGGTTGCTTCCTGTGCCACCACAAGGACCGGGCAATGGGCATGGGCTGCGCATGCTCTGCTCACGGATCCTATGGGCTGGTTGAGGAAACCACCGGAGCCCCGACGTCCAACCACAAGCAATTGAGCCTCATGGCTCTCCTCAACAAGTACTTTGGCAGGGTCGCCGAACTTGACCGTGACTGTTAGATCCTTCGGGGGGTCTGCACCGAAGGCTCGTTCCAACGCCTCGTCCACCAGCCGCTTGGCAGTGTCCTCCAACTCCGTTGTGAACCGCGTCAGATCAGGCTCAAAACGGGAAGCCAGGAAGTAGTCGGACATGCCAATACAGGTGATCACGTCCAGTGGGCCCCCCAGCGTCGACGCCATTCGGCCGGCCATCTGCAAAGTGTTGGACGAGTATTCCGAGCCATCGACGCCGACGACGATCCGGTTCGACCGGGCTTGTGGGTTCATGGAACCAGAATGCCTTCGCTTCTATCCGCGCACTAGGGTCGAAGGGCATGGAATTGGCCGCCAGGTCACCGGAAAGGGGCGGGCCCGTGCCGCAATCGTTTGTACAGCCAGTCCGCGCCAAGGACGCCGGTGATGGCGAGGAGCGCAACGGCGAAACCGGAGAGGGGAGGCGGTGCCTGTCCCAGGATGTCGGCCACCGGAGGGATGTAGAGGAACAGTGCCAAGGCTGCCAGTTCCGCCGCGACGGCCCAGAGCAGCAGCTTGTTGGTGAACCACCCCTGTTTCCACGCCGGCGCAGTCGCGCTGCGGCAGGCGAAGGCAGTGGCCAACTGGCCCAGGACCACCGCCGTGAATGCGGCCCCGGACGCTCCCATCAGTACGCCCGGATCCAACGGCTCGCCGCGAACCCACCCACTGCCAAAGAGAACCACTGAGAAGGCGCCCATGGCGAACAACGCCTCCGTCGGACCCATGACCGCAAACACCCGCAGCATGAGTTGGCGATCCAGGAGGTGGCGTTTCTCGGGAGGCCGGCTCAACACGCGCTTACCGGGCGGCTCCGCCCCGAGGGCCAACGCGGGAAGCAGATCGGTTCCGATGTCCAAGGCCAGTATTTGGAGGACGCCAAGCGCCAGAGGAAATTGACCACCGGAAAGTGCCCAGATCACGAAAGGGGTGAGTTCTGCGACATTGTCGGTCAGGTGGTAGGTGAGGAACCGATGGATATTCGAATAGGTGGCCCGGCCCTGTTCGATTGCGGCGACGATGGTGGCGAAATGGTCATCCAGGAGCACAAGGTCTGCGGCCTCACGAGCTACGTCGGTTCCGCTGAGTCCCATGGCCACGCCGATGTCGGCTTGGCGCAGAGCAGGACCGTCATTGACGCCGTCGCCGGTCATGGCAACAACGTGGCCGCGGCTCTGCAAGGCTTTTGCGACCCTCAGTTTCTGTTCGGGGGAGACCCGGCTCACCACCACGCCATCGCGGTCGAGGAGGGCCCCGAGGACTTGTTCGTCATGGGGGAGGTCGGCGCCTTGGAAGACCAAGTCCGGGTGACCCAACAGGCCTATCTCCCGGGCAATTGCCGCTGCTGTGGAGGGGTGGTCACCGGTGATCATCGCAAGACGGATTCCTGCGTCCCTGGCAGTCTTGATGACATCGGCGACGTCCGGACGGGGCGGGTCATGCAGGCCAATCAGGCCGAGGGCATCGAGGTCCCGCTCAGCCTCGTCAGCGGGCCGGTTGCGCCAACCAGACGCTGCTCCGGGCAGGTCCCTGGCGGCGACCGCAATGACGCGCAGGCCCTTGGCAGCCATGACGTCTACTTCTGCGGACAGTTGAGCGGCTTCGGCTCCGCATAGGGGAAGGACTGACTCCGGAGCGCCCTTCACATATAGCTTGTTGCCCACAATGACCGATTCCCTCCGTCGGTCGGCGTCGAAAGCGAACCGGACCGACGGCTGAAGATCAACCGGCTGGGACCCAAAGAGCCTACGGGCCAAAACGTCGATCGCTGCCTCCATGGGGTCCCCGTTTGCGGTCCATTCCTGGTCGTGGACCTTGGCGCGGCCTTGTGAAGCGGCACGGGCTGCCACGGCAACATCGGCGGCGGCCAAGCGCCCCCGCCCTTCCACCCTGGCATCGGGCGAGTAACCATCGCCGATGATCTTCAGTGACCCTTCCAACGTGTAAACCTCGACGGCGTTCATGCGGTTTTGCGTCAAGGTGCCTGTTTTGTCGGTGCAAATGAAGGTGGTTGAACCCAAGGTCTCCACGGCCTCCAGATTGCGGACGAGGGCGTTCCGTGACGCCATGCGCTGCGCGCCCATGGCGAGCGACAGCGTCACGGTCGGCAGAAGCCCTTCCGGGATGAGCGCCACCGCCACGCCGATGGCAAAAAGAAACGAGTCACGCCACACGATTCCGACAAGGACGGAGACCACGAAGAACACTCCGGCGACGGCGAGCGCCACTGTGGCAACCAGTCGAACTATTCTGCGCAGCTCCATGGTCAAAGGAGTCGGTGGCGACTTGGTGCCGCTGGTGAGCTTGGCGATGGCGGCAAGTTTGGTGTTTCCTCCCGTTGCTGTCACCAGTCCCTCGGCCTCACCATTGACCAGAAATGTTCCGCCCCAAACTGTGTCTTTGGCGGACTTGGGCACGGCCTCGCTCTCACCGGTGAGCATGGACTCGTCGACGCTGCATGCTGATGCTGAGATGAACAGCACGTCTGCCGGCAACCGGTCGCCTGCGGTCAGGACCACCACATCACCCGGTACCAAAGCACTCGCGTGGACGCTCTGAAGCCGCCCATCCCGCCGCACAGTGACTTCCGCGGGGAGCAGTCCTTGCAGGCGTTCGGCGGCATGCTGGGCACGCTCTTGCTGAATATGGGCGAAGACGCCGTTCACGATCACCACGATGATGATCGCTACACCCAGCTGCGGCATTCCTCCCACGTACGCGAGTCCCGCTGCAACCCACAGCATCAGGGCAAAGAAATGCGTCAGTTCTCCCAGCAGCTTCCGCCATTGGGGGATCTTCTTGGCGGTGGGCAGCACGTTTGGTCCGGCGCTTCGCAGCAAATCGCCGGCGGTCTGCGAGCTCAGGCCCTCAGCGCCCGGGGTTTCGGACAGCGAGGCCGGGGGTGTGTTCCCAAGGGACATTATTTCTCCAATGCGGGAATGCCTGTTCGATGAAAGACTCCACCGGGGAACTCCGTGCGTCTAGGGTCGAAGGGCACGGTTGAGGGAAGGACCTTCTGCCCTACACGTGCGTTACCGGACGGGATAGGCTCGGCCCCATGGAGAACACATCGACGGACCCAGACACCAAAGAGCTCAGTGTCCACGACTGCTGGAAGTACCTTCAATCCGTGTCAATTGGCAGGATCGCCCTCGTCAACGGTGAAATGCCGGAGATCTTTCCGGTGAACTTCGTCCCGAACTACGGAACCGTTCTCTTCAGGACCGGACCGGGGACGAAGCACGACGCTCTTCGTGAAGGGGCGGTGATTGCGCTGGAAGCCGATGGGTTCAACCGATATGGAACTATCGCGTGGAGCGTCATCCTCAAGGGGAGGCCGGAGTTCGTGACGCAGCCCGAAGACATCCAGGAGGCGGTGGACGCCGGCCTCTCTCCATGGCAGCCCGGTGCCAAGGACATTCTGGTGAGAGTCACGCCCACGGAGGTCAGCGGACGCCGGTTCGTCATCAGCCCCCCGACGAAGTGGTGGCCGCCGCGGGATCCAAAGGCGCCTGAAGTGAACGACGACGGACTTCATTAGGTGCCGCGTGGCGCCACTCGCTTGGGTCGGGTCAGGATCGTTTGGGTCGGGTCAGGATGGTGGGGCATTGGACGTGCAGGAGCACGTGCTGGGCTACGGATCCCAGCAGCACGCTCAACCCTCCCCGGCCCTTGCAGCCCATGACCAACAGCCGGGCATCCCTGGCAGCGGCCACGAGCGCTTCCCCGGGACTGCGGGTCGGGTCCGGTCGTGCCGTCACCGTGACAGAGGGGAACTGTTGGCTGACCCGCTGGACCGCCCTGCCGAGGACATCCCCGCCGTCGGCAAGCTGTGCATCGGGTCCTGAGGCGTGGACAATGATGAGTTCCTCATCCAAACGTAGAGCTTCCCTGGCGCCATGATCCAAGGCGTTGAGTGATTCTGCTGAGCCGTCTACGCCGACAACAACACCGGAACGCAGTTCAGAGCGCGACGCCGGGACAACGGCGACATCACAGTTGCTGGTAACAGCCACTTGGAAGCTGACCGAGCCGTACCCTTGCCCTTCCGTGCCGGGACCACGGTCTGTTCCCACCGCCACCATCTCAGAATCCGACGATAGTGCAGCCAAGGTTTCGGCTGGTTCGCCAGACAATCGTTTGGTCGTAATGCCCACTCCGGGAAAGGCTTCGGCCAGCCGCGCCGCCTCGCTGTTGAGTAAGTCGTCAGCGCGGCTTACGGCCAGTTGACGGTCGTTCTCCCGTGGATAAGCCCATTCTCCGGGAACCACGTGGACCAGCGTCAGGCCGAGGCCAAGGGAATCTGCGCGGGCAGCAGCCCAGTCAGCCACATGACCGCCCGCCAGGGAACCATCAAGGGCAACCAGGATCTGTATCTTCATGAACCGACGTTCCCTTCGGATAACCAACGGTGGTCGTCTCCACTATCGGTGGGCGGACCCGCCGTCGCAAGGGCCGGAAGGCCCTCCCACTGAACGGCGCGTTGCGTTAGGGTCCACAGGAGAGCCATCGACCGTAGCCCGCCCCACGGAAGTGAGAGGAGAACATGCGTGTTCTGGTGCTGAACCCGGGTTCCTCATCGCTGAAGTTCCACCTGCGTGACACCACAGCCGCCACTCCCGCCCAAGGCATTTTGGCTTCCGGGCAGGTGAACTGGCCACCTGAGGAACGTTCCGCTCCCTACCGCCTGCGCGCTGCCTTTGAAGAGATAAATGACACCATCAAGAATCTCGGATCCGTGCATCCGGAGGCGATTGGACACCGCGTCGTCCACGGCGGCCAGCGGTTCAGCACCCCGGTGCGTGTCACGGCGGACGTGATAGCCGCCATTTCAGGACTGAGTGCCTTGGCGCCGCTCCACAACCCGGCCAGTGTTGCCTGCATTGACGCCGCCGGCAAACGTTGGCCCGGCCTCCCGCAAGTGGCCGTCTTTGACACGGCGTTCCATCGCTCCATTCCGGACTTCGCTGCCCGCTATGCCATTCCGGAGGACGCCTACCGGGCTCATCCAGTGCGGCGCTACGGCTTCCACGGGATCTCAGTGGAGATGGCCTGCCGTGACGCAGCTTCATTTCTAGGGATGCCAATTTCGTCCGTGAACGCGGTGGTGGCCCACATTGGCAATGGTGCGTCAGTCACCGCCGTCAGCGGAGGCCGCAGTGTTGACACCTCCATGGGGATGACGCCATTGGAGGGCCTTATCATGGGCACGCGATCGGGAGACCTGGATCCTTCCATCGTCCTGTTGCTGCAGCACGGCGGCGCAACTGCCGGGGAAGTTGATGACATCCTCAACCACCGCTCGGGCTTGCTGGCGCTGGCCGGAACCGCAGACATGCGCGAAATTGGCACCGCTGCTCTCCACGGAGAGGCAAGTGCGATCCTCGCATTGGACATGGCGGCTTACCGTCTTGCCAAGTACATAGCCGCCTATTCGATGGTGGTTGACCGACCCGACGCTCTGGTGTTCACCGGCGGCGTGGGCGAGAACTCCCAGCTGTTCAGGGCCAAAGTGGTCTCCTGGCTGGGACCACTCGGGCTGGGCGTTGACGAGGACCTGAATTCGGCCACGCTGGAGGGCATCCGCAAAATCAGCACCATGGACTCCGTATTCCCGGTGCTGGTAGTGCCCAGCGACGAGGAACGTGCCATTGCAGAATCGACGGCGGCGCTGCTCGCCACGATTCCCAAGGAAGGATGATCGGGACATGAGCTTGGATGAGAACGCTGCCGCTCCCACCCCCGTGCAGGAAGTCGAGAACTTTGACCTCCTGCACCGGTACTGGTCCGCAGCCAACTACTTGACCGTGGCACAGATCTACCTCCAGGAGAACCCCTTGCTCCGGGAGCCGCTGCACGCAGAACACATCAAACCCAGGCTTTTAGGTCATTGGGGCACGAGTCCGGGCCTGTCACTGATCTACGCACACCTCAACCGCGTCATCCGTCGCACAAGTGCGGAAGTTCTGTTCGTTGCCGGCCCCGGCCACGGAGGTCCCGCCGTCGTCGCCAATACCTATCTGGAAGGGAGCTACTCGGAAGTTTATCCAGCTGTTGGGACGGACCTTGAAGGTCTCCGGCGACTGATCCGGCAGTTTTCGACGCCGGGAGGCATCGCCAGCCACGTCGGGCCGGCCACGCCTGGCTCCATCCATGAAGGCGGCGAACTGGGCTATTCCCTGATGCATGCCACCGGTGCAGCCATGGACAATCCGGACCTGATCGTTGCCTGCGTCGTCGGCGATGGGGAGGCTGAAACCGGTCCCCTCGAGGGCTCCTGGAAGGCTCCGTCGTTCATCAACCCGCTCAGGGACGGGGCAGTACTTCCCATTCTCCACCTCAACGGGCACAAGATCTCCGGGCCCACGGTGCTGGGCCGGCGCTCGAACACGGACGTAGCATCACTACTGGAAGCCCACGGCTGGGATCCCGTCGTCGTCTCCGGGGACGACCCAGCAATCGTCCACCCCGCCCTCGCCTCCGCTTTGGATTCGGCCTATGCCTCCATTCGCGCCATCCAGTCTCATTCCCGAAGAGAGGGCGTCACCGGCCCCGCACGATGGCCGGCCATTATCCTGCGGACGCCCAAAGGATGGACTGGGCCGGTGACAGTAGACGGAAAGCCCGTAGAGGGAACCCACCGCTCCCACCAAGTCCCGCTGACTGAGGTGAGGGAAAACCCCGAGCACCTAAGACAACTTGAAGCGTGGATGCTTTCCTACCGTCCGGAAGAACTCTTCGACGGCGACGGGCGGCTTACCGCCGAACTCGCTCAGCTGGCCCCGAGAGGCGATCTACGCATGGGCGCACTGCCGGCCAGTCGTGGTGTTGGAAATCATGATCTGGCTATTCCCAGTCTCGATCAGTACGCCATCGAGACTGTTCCCCGCGGCGCCGTGATGCATGAGAGCACGCGACCGTTGGGGGAGATGCTGCGGGATATCTACATTGATACTGCCGGTGACCCCAGGTTCCGCCTCTTTTGCCCTGACGAAACCAACAGCAACAGGCTCGGCGCAGTTTTTGAAGCCACGGACAGATGCCTCCTCGAACCAGCTGCGAACAAAGATGCCGCGCTCGCGGCCGATCATGTTTCAGCCAGCGGACGCGTGATGGAAGTCCTGTCCGAACACCTGTGCCAGGGGTGGCTGGAAGGATATCTGTTGACGGGCCGGTATGGCTTGTTCGCGAGTTATGAGGCGTTTGCGATGGTGAGTGCTTCCATGACCATTCAGCACGCCAAGTGGCTCCACCATGCACGGGACCTGGAGTGGCGGCAGCCCGTGCCGAGCCTGAACATCCTGCTGACCTCTACCTGTTGGCGGAACGATCACAATGGTTTTAGCCATCAAGGCCCTGGTCTGATCGATACGGTTCTGTCACTGTCCAGTACCGTAATCCGCGTCTACTTTCCGCCTGATGCCAACACCCTGCTGGTCACCGCGGAACACATGCTGCACAGCAGGGACTACGTGAATCTGGTGGTGATCGATAAACACGAACATCCTCAGTACCTGACCCTCGAAGAGGCGCGGGACCATGCAGCCGCGGGAGCATCCACATGGGATTGGGCCGGAAATGAAATTCCCGGGACCTCAGCCGGCAAGGGTCCGGACATTGTCTTGGCATGCGCCGGAGATGTTCCCACGCAGGAGACATTGGCGGCCGCATGGCTGCTCAAGCAACACGTCCCGGACATGTCCGTCCGGGTGGTCAACGTCATGGATGCCATGGTCTTGCCACCTCCGGAGACCCATCCACATGGGCTGGCTGGTGACAAGTTCGAGCAACTCTTCACCGCTGATGTGGACGTGGTGATGGCTTGGCATGGGTACGCGAGGGCCCTGCATCAACTCCTGCATGGCCGCCCGCATCCCGAACGGTTCCATGTTCGCGGTTACATCGAGCAAGGCACCACCACCACACCGTTCGACATGGTGGTCTTGAACAAGGTCAGCCGTTACCACCTGGTGATGGAAGCGCTGCGCCGGGCCCACGGGCAATTCGAGGGGTCAGACCAACTCCTGGAGCACTGTAGGACGCAGCTGGATGCCCATGCCCGCTACATCCGCGAGCACTTCGAGGACCTTCCTGAAATCAGGGAGTGGGTGTGGACGCAGGATGGTTCCTGAACAACTGGGTTCAGGCAGGTATTTCTGCCGCTTCCAGCCCCAGGGCGGCTGCCGCACCTTTAGTCTGTGCTCATGAGTGAACAAAAGAGCACGTGGCATGGCCAGCACCAAGCGGGCCTGAGCAGGGGAGAGCGGGCAGCCGACTACCTCCGCAACGGCATGGGCAGCTGGATTTTTGTGGGCCTTTTCGTCCTCGTAATGATCGTGTGGGGAGCCATCAATTCGTATGTGCTGGCTGAGGACGCATGGGATCCCTACCCGTTCATACTCCTGAACCTCTTCTTGTCCATGTTGGCCGGCCTCCAAGGAGCCATACTGCTCATCGCCGCCAAGAGGCAGGACGCCATCGCGGCTGCCATGGCCCAGCACGACTACGACACTGACGTGCAGGCAAAGACGGAGATCGATCGGCTTATGGCCATCAACAGCCAACAGTTGGAACTGCTGGAGGAGCTACGGGCTGTTCTTCTGCAGATGAGGGCACCTGAAAGGGGCGGTGACGGCGGTGAAAAGCCCGGACCAGCCCCTGGCGATGAGAGATAGGTTATTGGATGCTTCATCGCTGTCCACTCTCACCGGTAGGTAGTACCTGTATCGGCGCAGGAAGAAGCCGGGCCAAGCCGGAAACACTTTGCATCATGGCCTGAGCCTGGTTGCCGCTCTCCCCGGCTGGGCAACAGCAGACTTCTGCTTGGGAGCAAGCCTGCCGCCCTATTGCCGGATGCGTCGGCGGTAGTTGCGCGGCGTCTCGCCCGTGTCGTTAAGGAAGTGCCGGTTGAAGTTCGAGAGGTTTGTAAACCCGACTTCGTAGCAGATGTCCGACACGGCCTTGTCGCTGCGCTCCAGCAGGCGACGGGCGTGGGCCAGGCGCAGTTTACGGACCAGGTCGCTGAAGTTCTGACCGGTAGCCCGCTTGAAGTACTTCGAAAAGGTGGGTTCCGGCATCCCCACCAGCGCGGCGGCCTCGGACATCCGCACGCTGCCGGCGTGATTCCTGAACACGTACTCCAGGACAAGGTCAACGACGGCGGCCGCTTGGCCGTCCAACTGCGGCCTGAACCATTCTTCCGCGAGGTAGCGCCGGTCGCCGTCCGGGGCGCCAGCAAGGAGCGCGAACAATTCGAACAAATGCTGCAGCCGCTCCAGTCCGGTGGTTTGGCCCATGGCCTCGATGGCCGCTGCCGCGGCCACCGCGGTGTGCCCCAGGAATTCAATGCCACGCGCCGACTGTTCCAGCAGCGGCCGGACCTCCGCCAGCTCGGGGACCAGGGCGGACGCCTGCTCCACCCACTTCCCGTCGAACTGGATGACTGCGTCCCGGTTCTCCAGCACCTCGCCTGGCTCCAGGTCGCTGACCCAGTCGTGCGGCAGGCCCGAGCCCACCACTGACACGTGACCGGCCTCGAAGGTACCAATGTGGTCGCCGACGATAAACTTTCCGGTGCCCTTACGGATGAGGTGGATCTCGTACTCCGGATGGTAGTTCCACCGCGCCACGGGGCTGGGGTAGCTGTGTTGGTGCCAGCGGACGGAGTGGTTGGGATCCGGCGGAATCACCTCCCGGTTGGCCCGCATGCCCAGCAGCCTTTCGGCCAGCCGAGCGGTGGCTTCCTCGGCAGTATCCACTGTTGCCATGGTGGTCTCCGTGCATCCGGTGTTATGAATTCTGGACAGCATTCCAGCCGTCTTCCCAGAGTAGCGGTTGCTGTGGCTCGGCGGTGCAGAAAATAAGTATCAGAAATGGGCAACCAAGGCGCTAGTTGTGACGCATGCCGCACGCCTAATCTTGAGGAACATCAGCACGGCGCACCGGGGTTCCGGTGGCTGGCCGCGCACCAGTCCGGCACCCTGACGCAGCAGTCGGCGTGCAACGGTCCTGCATCTTCCTGAGAACAAAGGAGTCCTTAATGCGCCCGAAAACGCGCGCTGCCGTCCTGTCCGCCGGGGCACTCTGCATCGCACTGAGCGCCACAGCCTGTGCGGGTGCCGGTGGAGGCAATTCCGCCGGCAACCCCAACAGCATTAACGTACTGATGGTCAACAACCCCCAGATGGAGGACCTGCAGAAGCTCACTGCGGACAACTTCACCAGGGAAACCGGCATCAACGTCAACTTCACGATCCTGCCGGAGAACGATGTCCGGGCCAAGATCAGCCAGGAGTTTTCCAGCCAGGCCGGCCAGTACGACGTAGCCTCGCTGTCCAACTACGAAATCCCGTTCTACTCCGCCAACGGCTGGCTGGCACCGCTGGACAACGTAGCCAAGGACCCCGGCTTCGACCAGGCGGACATCCTCCCCGCCTACACGGCATCCCTTACCGGTACAGACGGCAAGCTCTACGGCGAACCGTTCTACGGCGAATCGTCGTTCCTGATGTACCGGAAGGACATCCTCGAGGCCAAGGGCGTCAGCATGCCGGACAAGCCCACCTGGGACCAAGTAGCGGACATCGCGGCGAAAGTTGACGGCGCAGCTCCCGGGATGAAGGGCATCTGCCTGCGCGGCCAGCCCGGCTGGGGCCAGGTGTTCGCACCCCTGACCACTGTTGTTAACACTTATGGCGGCACCTGGTTCGACAAGGAGTGGAATGCCCAGGTCAACTCCCCGGAGTTCACCGCAGCGGTCGAGTTCTACACCAAGCTGGTCCGTGAGCACGGAGAAGCCGGCGCAGCCCAGGCCGGGTTTACTGAATGCCTGAACAACCTGACACAGGGCAAGGTAGCCATGTGGTACGACGCTACCTCGGCTGCCGGTGCACTTGAGGCCGATGCTTCTCCAGTGAAGGGCAAGATCGGCTACGCCCAAGCGCCTGTGAAGGAAACCTCATCCTCGGGCTGGCTGTGGACGTGGTCCTGGGCCATGCAAGCAGCCTCCAAGAAGCAGGATTCCGCAGAGAAGTTCATCACTTGGGCCAGTTCCAAGGAATACGAAGAGCTGGTGGCCTCAAAGCTTGGCTGGGCGAAAGTGCCATCCGGCAAGCGGATTTCCACATACGAGAACACCGCCTTCCAGAAAGCTGCACCGTTCTTCAAGGCCGAACGCTTTGCAATCGAAAATGCAGACCCCAAGAACCCGGGCCTGCAGGACCGTCCCGCGGTCGGTATCCAGTTCGTTGGCATCCCGGAGTTCGCTGCACTTGGCACCAACGTCTCCCAAGGCGTCAGCTCCGCCATTGCCGGACAGGGGAGCGTGGCTGATGCCTTGGCCAAGGGCCAGCAAGCTGCGCAAAAGGTCGGCGACAAATACAAGAACAAGCAATAACGGAACTGCAGGAGAACATCATGACTACCGCAACGGCGCGCATCTCCCGCCCAGGACATGCCACATCCAAACCAACACAAAACAGGGCTTCGCGGGAACGCGCCCTTGCCTGGGCACGGCGCGCCCCGCTGCTTCCAGCCCTGATTTTCCTCATCATCGTCACGCAGCTCCCGTTCGTGGTGACCCTGATCATCTCGTTCCTGAACTGGAACAGCCTGAGCCCCAGTAAGACGGCCTTCGCTGGCTTCGAGAACTACGTCACGGTCCTCACCGATCCTGACCTGCGGCAGGCGATCTTCACCACCATCGTCCTGACCGTTGCCGTGGTCCTGGCCAGCTTGCTCATCGGGCTGGGCCTGGCGCTGCTGCTGGACAAGAAATTCATGGGCCGCGGTCTTGCCCGCACCCTGCTGATCGCACCGTTCCTGGTGGTCCCAGTGGCTGCCGCCCTGATCTGGAAACATGCCCTCCTCAACCCCGCCTACGGGCTGATTAATGGCATCCTCACCTGGATCTGGTCGCTCTTCGGCAGCAGCTCTGCCCCGCAGCTGGACCTGCTGTCCCAGGCGCCGCTGATGGCAGTGATCGTCTCGCTTGTGTGGCAGTGGACTCCGTTCATGATGCTCATCCTGCTTGCCGGGCTGCAGTCGCGGCCCATGGACACCGTGGAAGCGGCCCAGATGGACGGCGCAACGCCATGGGCGATCTTCCGGCACCTGACCTTGCCGCACCTGCGCCAATACCTGGAACTCGGCGGCCTTCTCGGAGCCATCTACATCGTGCAGAACTTCGATTCCGTCTTCACCCTCACCGCAGGCGGCCTGGGAACTGCCAACCTGCCCTACGCCATTTACCAGACGTTCTACTACGCCAACGAATACGGCCTGGCCTCCGCCGCCGGCGTAGTGGTGGTCATTGGCACCATCGTCGTGGCCACGTTCGCACTCCGCACCGTTTTCTCGCTCTTCAAGAAGGAGGCAGCACGATGAGCACCTTTACTCCCGCCGTGCCCCACGACAACACAACCGGCAAGGCTGCTCGCGCCGCCAGCAACCCCCGCAGGCACGGCAAGACCCGCATGGACCCCACACGCAACAACACTGCCGCCGGTATCGCGGCGTGGCTGCTGGCCCTGCTCTTTGCATCCCCCGTGGTGTGGATGATCCTGACTTCCTTCCATTCCGAGACGGACGCGGCCACCAATCCGCCGTCGATCGCTGCAAGTCTGACGCTGGACGCCTACCGGGAATTCTTCGGCGAAACGTCCGGCGTCAGCCCGTGGCCATCGCTGATCAACTCGGCCACGGCGTCCATCCTGTCCACTGTCCTCGTCCTGGTGCTGGCCATCCCCGCGGCCTATGCACTGTCCATCCGGCCGGTGAAGAAGTGGACAGATGTCATGTTCTTCTTTCTCTCCACCAAGATGATGCCGGTGGTGGCAGCGATCCTGCCGCTCTACCTCTTTGCCCGCACGGTCGGGGCACTGGACAACATCTGGTTCCTGATCCTCATGTACACCTCCATGAACCTGCCCATCGCGGTGTGGATGATGCGGTCCTTCCTCGCCGAAGTTCCCGAAGAAATGCTGGAGGCGGCCCAGATCGACGGTGCCAACCTCCTGCTCATCCTGCGCAAGGTCATCGCCCCGGTCGCGATGCCGGGCATCGCCGCCACCGCCTTGATCTGCTTCATCTTCAGCTGGAACGAACTGCTCTTGGCCCGCGTCCTGACCGGCGTCGTGGCTGGTACGGCCCCTGTCTTCCTGACCGGCTTCGTCTCCGGCCAGGGCCTGTTCCTCGCCAAAGTCTGTGCCGCCGCCGTCGTCATCTCCCTCCCGGTGCTGTTCGCCGGCTTCGCTGCCCAGGACAAACTCGTCCAAGGCCTCTCCCTGGGCGCCGTCAAGTAACCTGCCCGCCGCTTTCGAAAGGATCGCTCCCATGACAACAACCACCACGCCGCATGCACCTGCTGCCGGCTCCGGACTACCCGCCACCATGCGCGCCAACGTCCTCAAGAGCCAGGGCGACATGTCCATGGAAACCCTTCCACTCCCGCAGCTCGACGCGGACCAGGTCCTCGTTCAGGTCGCCGCTGTGGGCGTCTGCGGCAGCGATGTCCACTACTACGAGCACGGCCGGATCGGCCCCTACGTGGTGGATCACCCTCTGGTCCTTGGCCACGAACTCTCCGGCCGGATCGCCGCCGTCGGCAGGTCCGTTGACCCTGCCCGCATCGGCCAGCGCGTCGCCGTCGAACCCCAACGCCCTTGCCGTAAGTGCAAGCAGTGCAAGGCCGGCCGCTACAACCTGTGCCCGGACATCGAGTTCTACGCCACCCCGCCGGTGGACGGAGCGTTCGCGGAGTACGTCACCATTCAAAGCGACTTCGCGTACGACATCCCTGACAACGTCAGCGACGAAGCCGCTGCCCTGATCGAGCCCCTTTCGGTAGGGCTCTGGGCCTGCGAGCGAGCAGACATCAAGCCCGGCAGCCGGGTGCTGATCGCCGGTGCCGGACCTATCGGCATCATCGCGGCGCAGGCTGCGCGGGCCTTCGGTGCCACCGCAATCTACATCAGCGACATTGCCGAGGACCGATTGGCTTTTGCCCTGGAACACGGGGCAACCCACGCCCTGAACGCCAGGACGGACAGCGTGGAAGGACTCGATGTGGACGCCTTCATAGATGCCTCCGGGGCACCGCAGGCGGTCCGTTCCGGCATCAAGGCCGTAGCGCCGGCGGGCCGTGTGATCCTCGTGGGGCTGGGGGCCGACGAGGTCGAACTCCCCGTCTCCTACATCCAGAACCGGGAGATCTGGCTTTCCGGCGTTTTCCGCTACACAAACACCTGGCCGCTGGCCATCCAGCTCCTCGCCGACGGCAAGGTGGACCTGGACGTCCTGGTCACCGGAAAGTTCGGGCTGGCCGAATCCGAAGAGGCGCTGAAAGCGGGAAAGCAGCCCGGCCAGCTCAAGGCTGTCGTCTACCCCGGCCGCTGACCGCGGCATCGTGGACACTCGAGAATTCTGCAAGGAAGCTACCATGCCAACACACTCCACCGCCACGGTCCTTCCGGTCGGCGGTCCCTTGGTCACCGTCATCGGCGAGTCCCTGGCGGACATCATCGATGACCCGCGCCGGGGGACTGCAGGCCGCCACGTCCATCCGGGCGGCAGCCCTCTGAACGTTGCAGTGGGAACCGCCAGGCTGGGCCTTCCGACCAGCCTCGTGACGCATTACGACGACGACGCGTACGGGCTGATGGTCGAGCAGCACCTGCGGGCCAACGGCGTTGTGCCGGTCCGTGGCGGTACGGCACCCACTTCCACCGCAACAGCAACACTTGGCCATGACGGTGCCGCAACGTATACGTTCGACGTCACGTGGGACATCAACGGCGCATTGTTTCCCGCGCTTGCTGCGGTGGAAGCCTCCACGCACGTCCACACAGGTTCGATCGCCACGCTGCTTTCGCCGGGCAACCACGCCACGCTTGCCCTGGTGGAGGCGGCACGGCGTGGTGCCACCGTCAGTTACGACCCCAATTGCCGGCCGGGCGTCAGCCCGGATGTTGCCTCGGCCCGGCGGCAGGCCGAAGATTTCGTCGCTGCGAGCGACATCGTCAAGGCAAGCGACGAAGACCTCATGTGGCTCTACCCTCACAGGACTCCCGAGGAGTCGTTGGCTGCCTGGCTGGAGCTCGGCCCGGTGCTGGTTGCCCTCACCCGCGGCGCGCAGGGGCCCGTGCTTGTTAACAGGCAGGGCCGCGTTGAACTACCCGGCGAAAGCATAGACGTGGCAGACACGGTCGGGGCGGGCGACTCCTTCATGGCCACCCTTGTTTTTGGGCTTTCACAGTTGGACCTCCTGGGAGCACATGCCCGGTCCCGGCTGGTGGCCCTCACCCTCGCCGAACTCCGCGTCCTGGCAGCCTATGCGAACAGGGCGGCAGCCATCACCTGCTCGCGCCCTGGCGCCAATCCACCCACGTCCGCAGAACTGGACCCGATCAATCCCGCCACGGCCTGGAGGGACTGAAACGTGCCCCCGTGGCGACGGCGCACTTGCCGCCCTTCAAAGGGCTAGTTGCAACCACCAAGGAATCACTTGTAACCACCAAGGAATCAGGGCCTGGGTTGAAGTGGCAAACAAAGAAAAGTGGCCGGCCTCCGCTGGAGGCCGGCCACTTTTGTCTTGGTGGGTTAGTTTCGGGAGCCTGTGGGGCTCAATTCGGGTACCGTGCCGTTCGAATCACCTTCTGTTGACCAGGGGACGTTGCCAGCGGGAGCTGTCTGTGCAATGTCGGCCTCGAGGCTGGAGTTCTTCGACGGTTCCTTGACCATAAACGAGGCAACCAGAGTCAATGCGATGCAGCCTGTGACGTACCAGAAGAAGGTAGATTCCATGCCCGCCTGCTTGAGCGCCAAACCAATGGGTTCAACTGTTCCGCCGAAGGATGCTGCAACGAGTGCGTGCGGCAGTCCGACGCCCAGAGCGCGGACCCGGGTGGGGAACATTTCAGCTTTGACGAT
Source organism: Paenarthrobacter sp. NPDC092416 (assembly GCF_044755025.1). Classification (NCBI taxonomy): domain Bacteria; kingdom Bacillati; phylum Actinomycetota; class Actinomycetes; order Micrococcales; family Micrococcaceae; genus Paenarthrobacter; species Paenarthrobacter sp. NPDC092416. The sequence continues at coordinate 216,390 of NZ_JBIVQG010000004.1, read as the reverse complement.
CGAAGCACAGGCTGTGTAGCCGGAGACGAAGACCAAGCAGAGCATCATCAGGCCAAACGCGGCGAACACGTTGGTGGTGTCGGCGAGGATGGTCAGTACCGGCACGGTAACGATGGTGCCGCCGATGGAGAAGAAAAGCATGACCTTGCGGCGTCCGTAGCGGTCCGAGAGGCCGCCGGCGATCGGCTGCAGGAACATGAAGAGGAACAGTGCCACAAAGCTGATGACGCTGGCGTCTTCTTTGGCGATACCGGAGGTGTTGACCATGTATTTCTGCATGTAGGTGGTGTAGACGTAGAAGCTGACTGTGCCTCCAATGGCCAGGCAGAAGACGGCGATGAGCTGCTTGGGGTACTGCAGGAGAGCGCGCAGGGAGCCTACAGGCTTCTTACCGGTGGATGCGGTCTCTGCTTCGCTGCGTGCCTTCTCCAGCTTGTAGTGCTCGGATTCGTCCATGGAGCGGCGGAGGACCATGACCAGGAGTCCGGCTACGGCGCCGATGATGAACGGGATGCGCCATCCCCATTCGCCCATCTGTTCGGGTGTCAGGAGGCGTTGCAGCAGGATCATCACCAGCAGTGCGGAGAGTTGGCCGATGATGATGGAGACGTACTGGAAGCTGGAGAAGAAGCCTCGGCGGCCAGGCGTTGCGACCTCTGAAAGATACGTGGCGCTGGAGCCGAATTCCCCGCCGACGCTCAGGCCCTGAATGAGCCGTGCGAAGACCAAGAGGATAGGTGCCCAAATCCCGATCGTGTCGAAGGATGGGGTGAGGCCGATCGTCAGCGAGCCGGCGCTCATGAGAAGGACTGAAGCGGCGAGGGCGTTTCGGCGTCCGTGGCGGTCCGCGTACATACCCAGCAACCAGCCGCCGAGGGGACGCATGAGGAAGCCGACGGCGAAAACGGCAGCGGTTGACAGCAACTGGGCGGTGGGGTTGCCGCTGGGGAAGAACTCGGCAGCGAAGTAGATGCTGAACGAAGCGTAGACGAACCAGTCGTACCACTCGATCAGGTTGCCGAGGCACCCCTTGACAACATTGCTCACCACACGGGACTTGACCGGTGCAGCTTGCGTGCTTTGAGTGTTCACTTGAACTCCTTTGTTCTTGTCGGTGGCGTTGGGCTTCTGCTGCCGTCGCCGCCGGTTCGGGGCTTTCGCCGTGGAACTACCTCCAATGTGTCTCAGGTCACCCGGGCCTGAATAGCGAATTGGCGATTTCTTAGCCGTCCCTTAAGACGGTTCTTCAGTGGGCGTTTGGCAGCACAAAATAGCCGGGCCCGCATGAGCGCGGACCCGGCATGACCGGACTTAACAGGGAGCTAGACGCGTGCGAGACCCGGTGACTCGTCACTGGCTCCGTCGGCGGCTACGCGCTCATCAAAATGGGCGGCCAGAAGCTCTCCTGAGTGCATCAGGTGCTCCTCCATCTCCGCCCGGGCCGTGGTGGCGTCCTTGGATCGGATGGCTTCCAAGAGTTTTGAATGGTCGTCGACAGTAGCTTTGGGCCAGCCTTCAATGCTGGAGTAAAACCTTCGGGGAACATACCGCGAAACGAGGCCCATGGCCCAGATAATCTTCCGTGAATCCGCCAAGAGATTGATCTCGCGGTGGAAGGCATGGTTTTTTTCTTCCAGCGAGGCATGATCGTGGCGGGCTGCGGCAGCAATGAGTTCGTGATGCAGCGCTTCGAGTTCGGCCAGGTCTTCGTCGGTGGCATTGTGCGTCGCTCGCGCCGCCAGTTCGCCACCGATCAGAGCCTGAACCCGGAAGATGTCCCGGATGTCCTGCCCGGTCAGCGGCGCAACTTGGAATCCCTTCCGCGGTACCAATTCCAGGAAGCCCTCCACCCGGAGGGACTGCAGAGCCTCCCGGACCGGCGTGGTGGAAATTTGTAGAGCCTCGGCCAGGACCTCGGGCCGCACCTGCGTTCCGGGCCGAAGGCTGCCAGACATGATGAGGGCGCGGACGTAGGACGAAGCCTCGTCACTCAATTGCGGACGAACACGTTTGCGCTCAATCATTGTCATGTCACTTTCTGCTTGCTACAACCAAAACTACGGCATTGCCCGGGAAGAATTGTCGCAGCTTCCGCGCATGGCCTCGGCGAGTCCAACGCTAGGCGTGGTTGCGCTTGTAGGCCTCGGCGGCACCTGGGTGGAGTGGAATCCCGGAGGTGTAGATCAGTGAGCGGGTGTCCAGGAACTGAATGCCCACGGCTCCCGGAGGCACCAATTCCGCGGACCTTCGCACCAAGACGTCCACAACCCTGCTGACCACGTCATTGGGAAGGCCGGGCCTGGCTAAGAGGATGGTCGAAATTCCCACTGATGAAATCTCGGTTCCCGAGGCGTAGAGGCTTCTCGGCAGGGTCACCGGCTGGTACACGGGACCGTACCGTGCCTGCAGCGCCCGCTGTTCGGAGGCAAGGTCCAAGAGGCGGATCCCGGAGGCTGGGCCGCGACCGTTACTGGTGTCCATCTGGGGATGGGGCACTCCTCCCGCAAAGAGGGCGGCCTCAACGTCACCAGCGGCCAACGCCTCGAGCACGCCCGTGATGGGTACTTGGCGGATAGTCACGTCGGACTCGTTGATCCCGCCGGCCTCAAGGAGGAGATGGCCGGCCCGGATGGTGGCCGAACTTGCTCCCAGGCTGATGACCTTTCCTCTTAAATGGGACACCGAGCGTACGGACGAGTCTCCGGCGACAGCGAATTGCAGGTAGTTCAGGTAGAGCCGGCCCACCGCTAGTAGATTCTGTTGTTCGGTCAGCGCGACGTCGGCCAAAACCAACGCGAAATCGAGCTTGCCCGTAAGGATGCGTTCCAGGTTTTCCACTGACCCATCGGTAATGGTCGGGTCCAGGGTGAAGCCGACGTCGGCGCCGGATACCGCCGCAGTCAGCGACTGGCCGAAATCGTAGAAGAATCCTCGGTTTTCTGCGGTGCCCAGTGTGAACTGACTATGTGGTGCGCTGCAACTTCCCAGCAGGCCACCTGCTGTCGCTGCAGCGGCTGCGGTGAGCAGCCGCCGTCGTGATAACTGTTGCCGGGCGATGTTCAGGTGTGTCATGGCGCCACCTCCTCTTGAGCAGCAGGGAGTGTCAATATGACGGTGAGACCGCCGCCGGGAGTTTCACGGGTGCTGACGCTGCCACCATTCCGCTGTATGAGTGCCTCCACAATGGACAGTCCCAATCCGGTTCCCCCGGGCTTTTCCGGCTGTGCGGCTGTTCCGCGGAAGAACCTCCTGGTAATCAACGTCAGTTCGCTCGGCTGTACACCTGCCCCGTCATCTGCCACCGTGACCATGACCCGGGCGTCGTCGTTGGTGTCGACTGAAATCCTGACAGTGGCGCCGCGGCCGGCGTACTTGCAGGCATTGTCCAGCAGGACGTCGAGTGACTGTTCAAGGTCGCCGGTGCTGATGGAGGCGGCAGGACCGCCAGTCGAGTCTTGAACCTCAAGGGCAACCTCGGCGGCAGCGGCAGTTTCCGCCCAAAAGTCTGCGCGCTCTTGAGCCACAGCCAGTGGCAGGCAGTACTCGTGACCCAGTTGCCGGGCACGCGGAGTTTCAGCCACGGACAAAGCCAGCAGATCGTCAAGGATTTCCTCCAAGCGAAGAGTTTCGCCAAGAGCTCGCTGGTAGCTCTTTGTGCCGTCGCCACGCACCTGCGGCTCCAAAAGGTCCAGGCGCAATTGGAGAGCCGTGAGGGGGTTCCTCAACTGGTGGGCTGTATCGGCCACCAGCCGGCTCTGGGCGTCCGCCGAGGCATGAACGGTAGTGGCCATTTTTTCAAAGGCCTTGGACAGCAATTGGAATTCCGGCGGCCCCCCGGCGGTGTGCTCAGGCAGGGGCGCGGCGCCACTGCCGGCGGCTTTGGAGACGGGCAGGCTTTCAGTCAGTTCCTGCATGCGCTGGCTGACTTTGTCCAAGGGGCGAAGGATCCAGCGGCTTAAAGCCAAGGCCAAGAGACCGAAAACTGCCACAGCCGTGATGGACCCTGCGCCGATGAGCAGCCATATCCGCAGGATGTCGCCCCGCGGGCCGTCTGTGGAAGCAACGATGACCACCGCGCCGTTGACCTGGGCACCGGAACCGATCGGTTTGGCGAAGACCGCTGTGTCGGGGCTCCACGGGGTGAGCAGTTCGAGGCCCGATGAGCGCTCGTTGCGCAGCGCCCGCCCCACAGCCTCCGACACTTCGGGATCGTCCAGTGTGGTTCCGACCGCCTGGGCGGAAGCGCCCCTGGTGGACACTACGGCAACGGCATCACCATAGAGGCTGTTGTAGGCGGCAATCTCTTCCAGGAGCAATCCGGGACCTGCGTTCCGGACGTAGTTGTCGGCCAGGTCCGCGAACCGTTGAAGGTCCCCGTCCCTGCTGAGGACGAACTGGCGGGTGCGAAGGTCCGCTGACGACAACGCCAAAGGAACCGCGAACCCTGCAACCACTATCGCGCCAAGGATCGCGAGGACCAATAGCAGGCGGGTTCTCACTGTTCGCCCGTCCAGCGATACCCAAAACCGCGGATGGTCTCAATCAACCCGGCGCGGCCGATCTTGGACCGGAGGGCCGTCATGTGGACATCCAGGGACCGCGACACCGTGACAAAAGCGTCGCCCCAGATGTGATCCATCATGTGTTGGCGGCTGACGGCTGTCCCAGGGCTGTCAACCAGCATGGCCAGCAGCTGGAACTCCTTGGTGGTCAGCTGGATCTGTTCCCCACCCACTTCCAAGGTTCTCCCCGAAAGATCGATGATGACGTCGCCAAATTCGCGGACATGCGTTGAAGTCGCAGAGGCCCGCTGCGCCCTTCGACGGATGGCCTCAATCCGGGCCAACAGTTCAGTGATGCGGGCAGGTTTGACCAGATAGTCGTCGGCTCCGTTCCGTAAGCCACGCACCACGGACCGTTCGTCGTCCCTCGCAGTCAACACGATGACAGGGACCGCGGAAACCTGGCGGAGACGCCGCAGGACTTCTATTCCATCCATGTCGGGTAGCCCCAGGTCCAAAAGAACAAGGTCGAAGTCCGGGTGCCGGGTCAGGAGTTCGGTGCCGCGGGCCATACGGTGGGCGGTGATGCGGTGGGCTTCCAGCGCGTCCACCAGTGCGCTGGCAACGCCGTCGTCGTCTTCGACAACACCTATCCGCATGTATCAGGTTCCTTTCACTGGGTCAGGCGGTGCGGGATTTCCCGCACCGCCTGACCTTCGTCTCTTGGTTACTCTAGGCGCCTCGAACCGGGTGGACGAGACTGGACCGCTAGCCGATCCGGAAATCGACGACGCCGGGCTGGGCCGCCGCTGTCAGCAGACGCTCCTGGGCTGCTTTGTGCTCAGCCGAGTAGCCTTCCGCAGGTGAAGCTGCCTCCGGCCTGCCGACGTAGCCGAGACGGAAACGGCTCAGGCCCATCTTGAGAAGCTTGGGCAGGACATAGGTCCATGCACCCATGTTCTCGGGTTCTTCCTGGACCCAGATGATTTCCTCCAGCCCACCGGCAGCTGCCACTTCGCGCATGATCTCTTCATGGGGGAAGGGGTACAACTGCTCGAGGCGAAGCAGGCGCACGCCCTCGCCCAGACGTTCCTTGGCCTCCACGCCCACCTTTCCGGTGCAAAGGAGAAGGCGTGTTGCCTCGTGGCTGGGAGCGCCCGATGCCAGGACTTTGTGGAAGGTGCCAGCGGTGAAGTCTTCCACCGCAGATTTCGCAGACTCAGCCCGCAGCAGTGACTTCGGCGTGAAGATGACGTGCGGCCGGGGCTCCTCCATGGCTGCTGCATTCACCAAGGCGTTGAAGTACTGGGCCGCCGTGGTCGGGATGAGGATACGGGCGTTGTCGCGTGCTGCCAGTTGGAGGAACCGCTCAAGGCGTGCCGAGGAGTGTTCCGGACCGGCGCCTTCCCAGCCGTGGGGGAGGAGTGCAACAAACCGGCTTTCGCGGCCCCACTTGTCACGCCCGGCCATGATGAACTGATCGAAGATGACCTGTGCAACGTTCACGAAGTCACCGAACTGGGCCTCCCACAGCTGGAGTGAGTCCGTGTTCGTCCGCCCGTAGCCATACTCGAATCCCACCGTGGCAACCTCGGTCAATGGAGTATTTGCCACAAGGAAAGGTGCCTCCCCGAACGTGAGACGCTCCGCCTTGTCACCCGTCTGCGCATCGTGCACCACGATGTGACGATGACTGAAGGTGCCGCGCTCCACGTCCTCACCCGTGAGCCGCACGGGAACGCCAGCCTCATTGATGTGCTTCAAAGCAAGTAGTTCCGCCTGACCCCAGTCCACCAGGAACTCCTGGTTACGCAAAGCGCGCTTCTTATCGAATTGACGCATCAGCTTCGGATGTATTGCGACGTCGTCACGCGTCTGTTCGGCCACATCAAGGACGTCGGCCAGCCACGTAGCCGTAATGTCCTGCAGTTTTGCCGCGACACCGGGGCGCGGCTTGAACTCCTGCGTAACGACGGAGCTCAAATCAAAGACCCGTGCCTTCTCCAAGGCTCCGACGAGGTGCTCCTTGGCCGCGGTCCGGGTTTCGGCGACGTAGGTGTTCGTCACCAGGCCGGCCGCTTCCAAAGTGCCCGCGTAGATTTCGTGGACTGGAGGGTGCTGGTCAATGTCGTCGTAATACACGGGCTGCGTGTAGCGGGGCTCGTCGGTCTCATTGTGTCCATGACGGCGGTAACCCTGAACGTGGATGACGATGTCCGAGCCAAAGCGCTCGCGGTATTCGAAGGCAATTCGGGCCGCAACCAGGTTGGCGTCGACGTCGTCAGCGTCGGTGTGGATGACGGGAACGTCGAAGCCGCGGACAACGTCCGACGGGTAGGAGGTTGAACGCAGCTGGAAGGGCGTTGCCGTGAATCCGAGCCTGTTGTCCTGGACGATGTGGACGGTGCCGCCCACGTTGTAGGGCTCGAGCCGCTGCAGGTTGAAGGTCTCGTAAACAACCCCCTGTCCTGTGAAAGCGGCGTCACCGTGCAGCAACACGGGAAGAACCCGGCGCCGGGCCTCTTCCGGTGTCATGCCCTCTGCGACGAGCTGGTCCTGTTTCGCCTTGGCAGCGCCAAGCGCCACGGGTGAGACGAATTCCAGGTGGCTGGGGTTCTGTTCCAGCATGACGCTGATCGTTGTGCCATCCGCGTCGGTGAATGTGCCGCTACCGCCGAGGTGTTGGCGGACATCGCCGGAGCGGGCCAGTTCGGTGGAGCGGGCTGAGGGGAGGAATTCGGCAAGGATGCGCTCCATCGGCCAATTCAGGATGTGAGCCATGATGCTGAGCCTGCCGCGGTGGGCCATACCCAGGACAGTGTCTGTGTAGCCCTTGCCCGCTGCGTGTCCCGCCATTTCCGCCAAGGCGACAACGGTTGATTCGAGCCCCTGCACTGAGAGTGTCTTTTGGCCCAGGAACTGGGTTTGAAGGTAGCTTTCGAAGACGTCGATGTCGGTAGACAGCTTGAGCGCCTGAAGTCGCCGTTCAGCCGTGGGCTGGGGAGTGCCATGGCGGATGAGATCAGCGAGCCAGGTGCGCGTTTCGGGGTCGGAAAGGTGGGCAAATTCGACCTCGACGCCGTTCGGCAGCCAGGATCCCTCGTCGCGGGCACGTACGGGTTCCAGCCGGGCGACGGTAGCGCTGCCTGCGCTGTTGAACTCGGCAAGCCGCACGTCGCCGTCGGCGGCTGTGTCCACCCCCTGAAGTCCGAGCAGCGGGTCAGGCTCGTTGCGCAGAATTTCCTGTTCGAGTTCGGCAAGGAAGTCGGGGGATCGCAGAAGCTTCTCGACGGTGCCAAGGAAACTACCAGAGTCTGCGCCTTGGATTGCGCGGTGGTCGTAGCTGGAGGACAGCGTGATAACAGGGTCCACGGGATGAGTGGAAGCGAGAGTTTCCAGTCCTGCGGGAACGCCGATAGCACCTGCGGCGACGATGATGCCTGGGCCGGCGGGAAGCAGCGGTACACCTGTTGTCGAACCGAAACGGCCTGTGCTGGTGAGGATCAGGGTGGCTCCGCGAAGTTTGGTCACGGCGATGGTTCCGGCCCGGCATTCCTGGGAAAGCTGACCGAGCTGTTCTACAAGCGCCGGGAATGTGAGGCTGGCGGCGTCTTGGATGACGGGGACCATGATGGAGTGGCCCGCGGAAGTCTCAACGTCTACCGCCACTCCAAGATTGACCGTCCCTTCCTGAACCAGGACAAGGTCAGAGCCATCGGATTCGATGCGCTGACGCACTGCCGGAACCTCGTGCTGGGCGGCACGGGCCATTGCCGTCGCAAGCACGGCGGCAATCGGGACGTTGAAGCCCTGGCCGCGGAGCCGTTCACGCCAAGCCATGAGTGCAGAGACCTCGAAGGTCCTCATAGTGGATGCCGTAGGCACGCTGAGGCTGGCCTCCATATTGCGGGCCATGGCTGCGCCCCGGCCGCGGAGGACTTTGCGGGAATCGGCTGCGGGTATTGAGCCGGGGTTGGTCGGGCTGGATTCGGGGGTCAGGTTCTGAAGCATGTGGTTGTCTTTCAGCAGTGGTAACGGAGGGATTTGCATTCCATCGTCCTCGTTATGGATAGATGTCACCAATACCTTTTTGTGATGGCTATATGTCATGGTGTTATTGCACTTGTTCGGCTGACGAAAGGATCCACATGGAGATGCGGCAACTCCAGGCGCTGCTGGCAGTGGCGGACTCGGGCAGCGTGACGCGGGCTGCTGAGCTGCTGAGGATCGTCCAGCCTGCGGTCACACGCCAAATCCACAACCTGGAGACTGAACTCGGCGCCACGTTGTTCGAGCGAAGCCGTTCCGGAATGCGGCTGACCGATGTTGGAGCCAGTGTTGCGGAGCGGGCACGCCGGGCCCTGAACGAACTTGACCGCGCCCGGGAGGAAGCCCGTTCCCAAGGTGCGGGGCTCCACGGAATTGTCACCGTGGGGCTGTTGGCCAGCACGTCCTCGCTGTTGGCCGTCCCGCTGGTTGAACGGGTGATGGAGAGTCACCCTGGTGTCCGGTTGAGGGTAGTCACCGGATATGCCGGCCACCTGAGTCGTGGGCTCGAATCGGGCGATATTGACGTTGCCGTGACGTACAACCAGCCCCCTGCCGCTGCATTGGAAGTTCTGCCTTTGTTGGACGAAGACTTGTGGGCGGTCGCGCCGCCCAGTGAGGATTCATTCCCTGTTCCGGGCGTGGACCTTCACCACCTGCTGGGCATGAACCTGGTCATGCCCAGCGCTCCCCACGGCATCCGTTCGCTGGTGGAGAGCGCCGCAGCACGACTTGGGCAGCCGCTTCAGATCGCCGTTGAGACGAACGACGCCGGTGTCCAGGCCCAGCTGGTGGAAGTCGGAATCGGATGGACGGTGCTGCCGGGCATTCTTGCGGCACAAGAGGCGTCCTCCGGTGTTGTCCTGGCGGCTCCCATCGTCAATCCAGCGATTCCGCGCAGGATCGTACTTGCGCGGCCCCCCAGCGCGCGGTCAACGGCGGCCGTGCGCATGGTGGCCGACATGCTGGAGAGAACCATCCTTGGGAAAATTTCGTCCGGCCAATGGCCGTCCGCCCGCCCGGTCAGGTAGTCCCGGCATATTGCAGCCAGCCGCGCCACTCCTCTTAGCTGAACTTAACCGGTGAACTCAGCTGCCTCGGCTGGATCCACACTTCGAAGTTCTCCGCAGAAGCGAACATGGCGCGTCTGTTGTTGGCATCCGCCGCCAGCCATATGGCCGATGAATCAGGCATCGCGTGCTCAACAACGCCCGTGCGTACAAGCTGCCCGTCTTTCCTGATCTCGACTGTGGCACCAACCAGCCGGCTCCACTTCTGCGAGTCATCCATGGCAGGACTCCTCCGCCGCTCAGTAGGAGCGGGGAAGCCCCAGCACCTTGGTGGCCACGAAGGACTTGATCATGTTGTTGTTGACAGGAGCGACCTGGAACATGCGGGTTTCGCGGAACTTGCGCTCAACATCGTATTCATCGACGAAGCCGTAACCGCCATGCGTGTCCAGGCAGGCGTTGCCGGCGGCCCAGCTGGCCTCGGAGGCAAGGTGCTTGGCCATGTTGGCTTCGGCGCCGCACGGTTCTCCGGCATCGAAGAGCCGGGCTGCTTCGTAACGCATCATGTCCGCTGCACGGACCTTCATGTAGGCGTCGGTAATGGGGAACTGTACGCCCTGGTTGGTTCCGATGGTCCGGCCGAAAACGCTGCGCTTGTTGGCGTATTCCACCGCGCGGGTGGTGAACCAGTAGCCATCGCCGATAGCTTCCGAAGCGAGCAGGATTCGTTCTGCGTTCCAGCCGTCGATGACGTATCGGAAGCCCTTGCCTACCTCGCCGATGACTGCCGACTGCGGAACGCGCATCCCTTTGTAGAAGATTTGGTTGGTTGCATAGTTGAACATCGTCCGCACCTTGACCACTTCCAAAGTCTCGGGTTGTTCGGCACGCACTCTGCGGAGGTCCACGAGGAACAGCGTGAGTCCGTGGGTCCGGTCACCGCCCTTTTCTTCGGGCTTGGCAGATGTCCGGGCCAGGACGAACGCCAGGTCTGATTCGTCGATTCGACTGGTCCAGCTCTTGTGGCCCGTGATGATGTAGTCCTCGCCATCCTTGACCGCTGCGGTTTCGATGCTGGTGGTGTCCGAACCGGCAGAGTCCTCCGTGATGGAGAATGCCTGGAGACGGAGGTCGCCAGAGGCGATTGCCGGCAGGTAGGCATTCTTCTGTGCCTCGTTGCCATGACGGAGGAGCGCGCCCATGGTGTACATCTGCGCATGGCATGCTGCTGAGTGGCCGCCGGACTTGTTGATTTCTTCCATGATCACGCTGGCTTCGGTCAGGCCGACGCCAAGGCCGCCATACTCAGTGGGGATCAGCGCAGCAAGAAGGCCTTCCTTGGTCAGCCTGTCAACGAATTCCTGCGGGTAGCGGCGGTTGCGGTCAGTCTCGCGCCAGTACTCATCCGGAAACAGGTCGCAAAGGGCCCGTGTTTTGGCCCGAAGTTCTTCGACAGTGGTGGGGGCGGTCATCGGATGCTCCTTAGTGTGGGTGGCTAGTGCGTCATCGGTAGCCTGAATCGAGAATACAAAATATATTCTGGATCTGACAAGAGCGGTGACTATCTCATGATCTGTGATTTCAGCAGGCAGACCCTTGACAGTGCAGGGATCAAGCGGGTTTGCTGGATCAAGTACAAAATATATTCACCAGATTTCCACGTGAACTCTTACCCGTCGAAGGAGACGAACCATGACTGATGCAACGTCAACGAAAATCCCGGGCCAGACCCGGGTAGTCCCTGGCTGGACCGGCAGGCTCTTCGAGGACTTCGCCGTTGGCGACATCTACTATCACCCGTTTGGCAAGACAGTCACCGAGGCGGACAACCAGACCTTCACCCTGGTCACCCAGAATGTTGCCAAGACCCACATCGACAGAAACTTTGCCGCGGCCACCGAGTTCGGCCTGCCGCTGGTCAATTCAACGTTCACGCTGGCCTTGGTGACGGGGCAGTCCACCATCGACCTGTCCATGAACGTCTTCGCGAACATGGGCTGGGACGAAGTGCGGATGCCTAACCCCGTGTTTGAAGGCGACACCATCTACTCCCGCTCCAAGGTCCTCGCCGTGCGTGAATCCAAGTCGCGGCCCAACCTCGGTCTGGTGACTGTTGCGACGGAGGGATACAACCAGGACGGCAAAATTGTGATCAGTTATCGCCGTACGTTCATGGTCTATCGTCAGGGCCACCTTCCCGGTGTAGAGTCGTCGCGCCCGGACGAGTCAAGCCTGCCTGACCACGGAGACTTCAAATGACCAGCGCTGGAAAATGGACTGAAAGGGCCACTGGCCACGTCCTGGCAGCAGGAGCTGTCACCGCGCTGTTTGTTCCCGGTGACCGTCCCGAACGTTTCGCGAAAGCGGCTGCCGCAGGTGCCGGCGTCGTCATTATTGACCTCGAGGACGCCGTAGCTCCGACGAACAAGGCAGCGGCGCTGGCCGCCGTCGTCGATTCCTTGAGGGGCGGTGACGTCCGCGCTTTGGTGCGAGTCAACCCGGCAGATTCTGCAACGCACGACGCCGAAATTTCGGTGCTGCTCGGCCTCACCGCGGGGGAGGGACATGGCTTGCTGGGCATTGTGCTTCCCAAGGCTGACGATCCTCAGTTGCTGGCCGAACTCCGCGCGCGTTTTCCGGGGGACCTGGCGTTGGTGCCATTGGTCGAATCCGCGGCTGGGCTCATGCACGCTTTTGGCCTGGCCTGCGTACCGGGAGTGACCCGTCTGGCCTTTGGGGCGATCGACTTCGCACTTGATGTTGATGGATCGGGGGAGGACAGGTTCCTGGATCATGCCCGTTCGCATTTGGTGGTGGCCTCCAGGGCGGCTGGAATCGCAGCGCCGTTGGATTCGCCGTGCGTCGACATTCAGGATGAGGGAAAAATCGCTGAGTCAGCACTGCTGGCCCGGAAGTTCGGGTTCGGCGGCAAGCTGTGCATCCACCCGCGGCAGGTCCCCACGGTGGTCGCCGCTTTTGTTCCGTCCGAGGCAGAAGTAGCGTGGGCGCACTCGGTTATTGGCGCGGAAGGTGCCGCAGTACAGGTGGACGGCCAGATGATCGACCGCCCGGTCACCGATCGTGCGAAGCGCATCCTGGCGCAGGCTGGAAAGGAACTCTAAATGTCCCGGCTTCCCTTGGAAGGCATCACCGTCATTTCGCTGGAGCAGGCAGTTGCCGCGCCCTTCGCCACCCGCCAGCTCGCAGACCTTGGCGCGCGCGTCATCAAGATTGAACGGGACGCCGGCGATTTCGCGCGTGGTTACGATACCAAGGTTGATGGCATGTCCAGCTACTTTGTCTGGCTCAACAGAGGCAAGGAAAGCGTGGTCTTGGACCTGAAGTCCGAGGACGGGCTTGCTGTACTCAACGAGCTGGTGTCCAGCGCTGACGTGTTGGTGCAGAACCTCGCTCCAGGTGCAGTGGAACGGCTTGGTTTCGGACCCGACGATGCCTTGGCGCTGAATCCAAAGCTCATCCATGTCTCCATTTCCGGCTATGGGCGTGGGGGGTCCCATGAACAGAAGAAGGCTTATGACCTCCTCATCCAATGTGAATCAGGTCTGCTGAGCGTTACTGGATCGCCCGAGAGTCCAGCAAAGGTGGGCGTTTCCATTGCAGACATCTGCGCCGGGATGTACGCCTACTCGGGCATCCTTACATCGTTGTTGAGCCGTGCCACCACCGGTCGCGGGGACGTGGTGGAGGTTTCCATGCTGGAAGCCCTCGCCGAATGGATGAGTCAACCCTACTTCTTTGCGGAGTACGGCGGGGCGCCACCGGCCCGCGCCGGTGCGCAGCATGCAAGCATCGCCCCGTACGGTCCGTTCCACGTTCAGGGCGGCACTGTGTTCCTGGGGATCCAAAACGAGAGGGAATGGGTAGTTTTCTGTGGAAAGGTGCTGGGTAGTCCCGAACTCGCTACCGATTCCCGCTTCTCCAGCAACAGCCTACGGGTGGCCAACCGCGCCGGTCTGCATAAGGCGATCAACGCTGTCGTGGGGACCATGAGCACCGATGCCGTTACGGCGGCGCTGGATGCGGCCGGAATAGCCAACGCGGAGCTGCGGGACATGCAGGGTTTGTCGCAACACCCCCAACTATCCGCGAGGAACCGATGGCGGGACGTGAAGTCGCCTGTCGGACCCATTCGCAGCTTGATCCCGCCGGTAACGTCGCGGGAAGTTGGTTACCGCATGGCTGCCGTCCCGGCATTAGGGGAGCACACCGCCAAAGTGCGGGCCGAACTGGGACTCGGCTAAGGAAAGTTGGGGCGAAAGCCGTCCGGAGATTCATCTCCGGACGGCTTTTCACGTGGTTCACGGGTCTTCTGCTTGGTGCCCGACTCCCAATGGGTCAATCTCCGCGGGCGCTGGTCATTTGCCAGCTGGAGCAGGGATGCGACCGGCAATGTCCGCGGGAGGTTTGACGTCCTTCGATTTCGGACTGGTCCTCAGCCGGACCTCAAGGTATTTAGCAATGCCGGCCAATGTGAGGCAAAGACAGATATAGATACTGCCGACCACCACTGCTGCAGGAATAATGGGTGAGGAGTAGCTGGCCGAACTGCCCACAAGCTTGCCGAGGTAGAGCAGCTCCTGATAGGTGATGACGAATCCGAGCGCTGTATCCTTCAACACCACCACCATTTGGGCAACAATGACCGGGAGCATTGCCCGAATCGCTTGGGGCAACAAGACAAGCCTCATGACGGACGTTTTTCGGAATCCGATGGCGTACGCCGCTTCCGACTGGCCGCGGGGAACAGCATCGACTCCGGTTCGGAATACTTCAGCCAGAACCGCCCCGCTATAGACCGAGACTGCAGTGACAACCGCAGTAAACGGCGTTACCCACGTTTGCCCCAAAACCGGGAGCCCGTAGTACATGATCATCATCAGCACCAAAACTGGAATGGCACGGAGGATTTCGGTGATGACGGCGAAGCACCTGCTAATCCAGGGGTTGTCGGACATGCGGCCCAGTGCAAGTCCGAACCCAATACAGAGACTGAACACGGAGCCCAGGCCAAAGGCTGAAAGCGTGCGAACAGTTGCTGCCCCAATCTGCTCCCAGACCTGTGGATAGGAAAATACTCTCCACTTCTGTTCGCTGAACTGCCCGGAGATGGCCAACCTGTAGGCGATGAATCCGAGCACTGCCAACACGGTCACTACTGCAATTACGGCGAGGAACCGGTTGCGGGTGACTGCCCGGGGGCCGGGAAGGTCGGAAAAGACACTGCTCATCGAACGATTTTCCATTTCTTTTCAAGAGATCGCTGGGCCAAGGACATGATTGCAACCAGTAGGACGAAGACCAGGGCAACCCAAAGGAGTACGCCCAGCGCATTCTCTCCGCGTTCGCTGAGGTTCGCACGCACTGCGCCGAGCTCCAGGACAGAGAAACCTGCAGCGATAGTTGTCATTTTCAGGATCGCAATGAGGGTGCTGATGAGCGGCGGGACAACAGATCGGAAGGCCTGTGGGAGCACAACGTTTCCCATGACCTGACCGAACGTCATCCCGAGAGCCCGGGCGGCTTCGGCCTGGCCAACAGGAATTGTGTTGAATCCGGACCGGAGCACTTCCGTAACGTATGTGGCCGCATACAGGCCTATTGCCGTGATCGCGAGAGCCG
Organism: Paenarthrobacter sp. NPDC092416; assembly: GCF_044755025.1. Classification (NCBI taxonomy): domain Bacteria; kingdom Bacillati; phylum Actinomycetota; class Actinomycetes; order Micrococcales; family Micrococcaceae; genus Paenarthrobacter; species Paenarthrobacter sp. NPDC092416. The sequence continues at coordinate 201,191 of NZ_JBIVQG010000004.1, read as the reverse complement.
CGTAGTCGAGACGGGGAAGTCCCAGAGCGGGGTAGCCGAAAACGAAAATAAAGAAGACCAGGGTCAATGGAGTGTTCCGGACAAGATTCACGTAGGCAGTCCCTATGGCGCGGCCGGCCGGGACTGAAGATACGCGCATAACGCCCAGTACCGTGCCGAGGACAAGGGCTATGGAGGCACCCCCAAGGAAGAGGGCCAAGGTGTTCAAAAGTGCGGGACCCCAGAGGTCGAGGTTGTCGGCGACGATGTTCATTTCTCGGACTCTCAAACCTCAGTAGTTGTTCACAGGGGGTTGCTCGCCAGCCTTGCCAGTACTCCCGAGCGTGCTCTCGTAGATCTCCGTCCATGTGCTCCCGCCGTCGGTGAGCATGGTGTTGATGACCTTGCGGAGGCTTGTGTCGTCCTTGGGTAGGCCGATTCCGTAGAGCTCATTGGTAAATGTGTCCCCGACCACTTTGAGCTTCTCCGGATCCTGCGACGCGAAGCCGAGCAGCTGTGCTTGGTCTGAGGAGACCGCATCTACCTGGCCGGCCTTCAGGGATTCCACGCACTGCGAGTAGGTATCGAACTCAGTGGTTTTCACACCTGGGAAATTCGCCCTGATGTTCTGTATGGGTGTTCCACCGGTGATCGAGCAAACGTTGACGCCTTGCCTCAAGTCATCCTTGCCCTTGATTTTGTCATTGTCCTTCAGGACAAGGATTCCCTGGCCCGTTTTAAAGTAGGGGCCTGCGAAATCGACCACAAGCTTGCGCTTGTCGGTAATGGAGTAGGAGCCCACGTAGATATCGACGTCGCCGTTTTCAAGAGCTTGTTCGCGGGCGACGGAAGGGACAGCCTTGTAGGAGATCTTGTCTTGCCCGAAGCCCAAAGTGGCCGCTGTCCAGCGCGCTATTTCTACGTCGAAGCCGCTCCGCGCTCCCGTGACTACGTCCAGGTATCCGAAACCAGGCTGGTCTTCCTTGACACCAATGACCAAATGTCCGCGGCTCTGTGCCCGCTTAATGGTGGGGCTGTCCTCCGGGGTGACGGACGAGGCCACGGTGTAAGAACGCACGTCGGGTTCCACTGCGCCCGACGTTCCGCTGGCTGCACCCGAGCAGCCGGCAATCGCAAGCAGGGCAACCGTTCCGACAGCGATTGCAGCATAGGATTTTGACACGTTTGTACTCCTCATGGGGATGGTTTTCGGCTTCCGCAAGTAAAGCGGCGGTCGCCAAAGAAGGAATTGTTGACACAGGCGTCCTTGAGCGGCGCCATCGTTGAAATTGTTCAGTGGGTAATCAGCTTTGACAGGAAGTCGCGGGCGCGTTCGGTGCTCGGATTGGTGAAGAAGCCTTGAGGGGTTTGATCCTCGATAATTTCGCCATCAGCCATGAAGACAACCCGGTCGGCTGCCTTGCGGGCGAAACCCATCTCGTGGGTCACGACGATCATCGTCATACCTTCTTTGGCAAGCTCGATCATCACGTCGAGAACCTCGTTGATCATCTCTGGGTCAAGCGCTGAAGTTGGCTCGTCAAACAGCATCACTTTAGGGTCCATTGCCAGGGCCCTGGCGATCGCCACGCGCTGCTGCTGGCCGCCGGACAGCTGGGCGGGAAGCTTGTGCGCCTGTTGCGCAACCCCGACTCGCTTCAGCAAGGTCAGCGCTTGGCTTTCGGCCTCTGCTTTGCTGATTCTCTTCAACCGGGTCGGTCCAAGCGTCACGTTTTCAAGGACGCTCATGTGGGAAAACAGATTGAACGATTGAAAGACCATGCCGACCTGAGCACGAAGGACGGCCAGTTGACGTCCTTCCCGTGGCAACTCGTGGCCGTCCACACGGATAGTCCCGGAGGACACCGCCTCAAGTCGATTGATCGTCCTGCAGAGCGTTGATTTACCCGAACCGGACGGCCCGATGAGAACGACCACCTGCCCCTTGCCGACGTCCAAGTTGACATCCTTCAGGACGTGGAGTGGTCCATAGTGCTTGTTCACACCTCTAAGAGAGACCATGGGGGTGTCCGTTTGCGGGACCTCCGCCGATGTGAGCACGGGCTGGGAGTAGGGATTATTCAAGCTGTTTCCTTGCTACGAAATCATGTTTGCGAGTATCCAGGTATGACTCGGAGCTGAATTCAGCGGTGCAGCTCCATTGCTGCGAAAGTGCTGAAAGGCAGATCCCGTCACTTGTTCATTCGGCCGTAATTAGAGCCTAGGCATCGAGTGATCCGGCTCACCAGAGGTTTGGCATGCCTGTCGGATCATTCAGATATGCTGCCTCGGAATACCCCCGTCATCACAGGGCCCATGGACGATGGCTGAACGTCGGGCTGTAGATGTGTGAACGCGCTGACCTGAACGCGTCGTACGCTTTATCGGAGGTGGTGATTGGCAATGGATCTCAAGGAATTGCAAACGTTCCGCGCCGTAGCGGAGCTGGGAAGTGTAACCAAGGCTTCGGGCCGCCTTCATATTGCCCAGCCGGCCCTGAGCCGCCAGATCAAACTGTTGGAAGCTGAGCTGCGAAACTCCTTATTCTTCCGCGACGGGCGCGGCATGCGCCTGACTCCCGCGGGTCAGATGCTTTTTGAGAGGACGGCGGAGCTCCAGCGGGACGTGGATCGCCTGCGGGACGATCTCCGTTCGTTTACAGGAGCACCGACCGGGCACGTTCATCTCGGGCTTGTCCCGACAGTGAGTGCCCAGGTTTCCGGAACTCTTGCACGGAGAGTGCTCTCCGAACTTCCGGGGGTGTCGCTGGTCTTGTCAGAGAGTTACACCGGCCACTTGGTCGATTGGCTGCATCGCGGGCAGCTCGACCTCGCCGTCCTGTATGGGCCTGGAGACTCGCTGCTCATGCCCACCGAGTCATTTGGGAACGAAGAACTTGTAGCAATCACCGCGAGCGGAGGGCGTCTTGCCAACGTGGAGGAAGTGGAACTGACCGCGCTTTTGGGTGAACCCCTTGCCCTTCCGAGCGCCTCACACGGGGTGCGGCGCATCATCAGCGATGCCGCAGAGCGGGTAAACGCACCCATGAATGTGGTCATCGAAGCTGATTCCTTCCGCATCCTCCTGGAAATTGCTGCGCAGGGGCTCGGAATCACCGTGCTTCCTATATCTGCTGTTCGATCAGAAGTGAAAGCGGGTGCCCTCGAGCAGGCTCGCATTATCCATCCGTCCCTGCACCGCGAAGTTGTCATGGCTTGGCCGGGCGGGGGGACTCCGTCGATTGCGGCGACTGCCGTTTCGGCTATCCTTCGCGAAGAGGTTGCGAAGATTTTTACCCAAGCATAGGAACCTGTGCCCACCGGATATTCACTGACAACCACCTTTGATGCGACGTTTGCGAGTTCCGCGGGATGTCAGGGTCTTCTTCGGATGGGATGACATGGCAGAATCGTCGATCCGTGGTGCCGTCCCATGGTGGCCCTGTCAGTAAGCCTCTATGTGGGCGCGAACATGGCTGCCGTCGTCGCTCAACCAACCCTTGCCGGCGGCATAGACCAGCATGTTGGCAAAGCGGTAGCTCCACCCCATGCCAATCCGGCCTACACACTCGTTGCGGATCCAGTCGACAGATACCAGGACATCTCCGTCGTCGAGTTGTCCCGCGGACGTCGTCTTAAGCAGGGTAGGGAGGTTGTCCCTCGCCGCCTCCGACAACAGCACCTTAAAGCTGGTGCAGTCGTCGGGCTCGTCCAGGGCAACGGATCCGGGGCTAACGCGAACGTGCACGGCGGACTCCTTTCAATCGGCAGTGAAATTGTGCTTATTTCCACTATGCCGAGAGACGGGAAGGGTCAGGAAGACGAGCTTTTGGATAGCCAGTATTGCTGAAAGTTATGCCCTGTCAGAGGGGTCCTGCAGGCTGGCCGTCAGGTAGGACGCAACCATGCCGGCGAGCTTTTCCGAAATCTCCGGCCACTCCAGCTTGCCGCTGCCTTCCATGGTGCTCCCAAGTCCGAGCCTTCGGGCGATGACACTGTAGGCCACGTTGAAGCACCAGTCGATCTCATCCTGGCCGAGGTAACCACCAGGCCACTGGCGCAGCACTGCTGCGAAGTTTCCCGCGAGCACTGCGTGTGATGCTGCACCTCGTTGCGAGATGGTTTCATCGTTCGTCGCCCGGAGCATGAACGGGCGAAGAATGTCGGCGTACCGCCTGAGGACTTCAATGGTCTTGTCCATGGCCTCGCGGACGATGGCCTGCAATCCATCCTCCGGATGCGACGGGAGCGACTCAAACAAATGATTGGAGACGGCGTCGATGTCGTCCATCTTCCGGCCGTGGGCAACGCAGACAAGGTCCTCCTTGCCTTCGAACCGTGCATAGATGGACCCAATGGACACACCTGAGCGGGCGCTGACGTCCGCAAGCGTGAATTCATCGTTGCCCCGCTCTTCAAGCAGGGCCAGGGCCGCCTCGATCGTCTTCTCAAACGACTGGCGGCTCCTGGCCTGCTTAGGTTCGCGGGACTTTGTCTCCGGAAGGGTCACAACGCGATCCTACAGAGGATTCCCGCGTCGGAGGCATTCCGTGCCACGCGAAGCTCCCACTCTCCTGACGGGACCACCCATCCCGCATTCGAAGGAGCCCACCTCCTGAACCCGAGTGGGTCCAAGGCTATCTTTGCCTCTGCTGATTCCCCCGGGCTCACGACGAGGGCGGCGAATCCGGCCAACCTGAAGTCCGCCTCGCCGGGCGCCTTGGCGTAGACCTGCAGGACATCCCGACCTTCCGAGCCGCCTGTATTGCTGACCGTCGCCCGGATGGAGATGCCGCCAACGCCGTTGGCCGGGTCCCGTTTGGTCGGGCTGGCAGAAGCTACGGCATCCACCAGTTCAAAGGTAGTGTAGCCAAGACCGTATCCGAAGGAGTACCGGGGTTTCGGTCCTGAGACCTCGAAATGCCGGTATCCCATGGGTTCGCTGGCGGCGTAGTCCAACGTGAGCTCAGCGTCCAGCCCGGTGCCCCATCCGGGTATGTCTTCATTGTGCAAGGGGAAAGTCACCGGGAGGCGTCCCGAAGGAGCCACCCTGCCGGCCAGGACAGCAGCCAACGCCGGGCCGAACTCCTGCCCGGGGAACCAAGCCATCAGCACGGCCTTGACTCTGTCGGCCCACGGGAGAAGTACCGCCCGGGACGCGTTGACCACCACGATGGTTTCCGTCGCCACCTCAGCCACCGCATTTACCAGACGGTCGCTCGCCGGGTCGAGTGCCGCCGTCGTGCGGTCAGCGCTTTCACGCGATGACCCCTGCTGGTCACCAACGACGATCACTACAGCGTCGGCGCTGGCTGCGAGTTCCACCGCTGCAGCCAGCGGATCAGAGAGTTGTTCCGGTGTTGCCACGGCGGTGATTGCCTGTACGCGGCCAGGCTGGAAGGCCATTTCGATGACAACCTCAACTTCACCCACGGGTAGGTCGAGCGCAACTTCCTGTGTTTGCGCCCGCGCGACAACACCCATGACGTCATCCGGTGCGGGCGGCGGAACCTCCAATACCTCCGTCCCATCAACTCGAAGGGAACTGACGCCCGTCCCACCCGCACCCAAGGTCCATCTGGTGGCGGTTGGAAGGGTGAAGTTTGCTGTGATCCGGGCCCGGCCCGGGATGCCGGCTCCGAGTCCTGGAACTGGACCAAACCAGACGAACGCTGATGCCTGGCGCACCTCGCTGTACAGCACGTCATCCGCACCGGCTGACAGAACCTCCAGAAGGACGCCCGGTGTACCGTCTGGTGCTGTGCTGCCGAGATCGGTCAGCGACAGAGCCGACGCCGGTGCGGCGCCGGGTTCATAGAGGACCTCAACGCCGGGTCCCACTGTTGCGCGGATAGCTTCCAGTGGAGTGACCACTTCGCCTTCCGGGCGGACCGTCGCAAAAGTTCCGCCTTGGAAGCACGGTTTGCTCGCGTTGGGCCCCAGGACGGCCAGCGTCCTGATATTCGACACATCCAACGGCAGGACGTTGTCCTTGTTTTGGAGCAGCACGAAGGACCGGGTAGCGGCCTTGTTCAGGATCTCCCGTTGCTCCTTCTGGCTACGAAGGCGGGACGGTGCCGGTGGAGTGCCGCCGGAGCGGCGCCCGGTCCTGTCCGCGAGCCGCGTGACACGCTCGACGGCGTCACCCAGGCGCGATTGGGCAACGTCGCCGACGGTGACGGCTTCTCCGAAACGGGCGCCAAAGTGAGTGGCCGGTCCGGGCATTTCCAGATCCAGCCCTGCATTTGCAGCAGCGACAGTGTCATCAACGCCGTACCAGTCCGAAACTACAACGCCGTCGTACTTCCACTCATCCTTCAAGACACTGATCAGCTCGGCGTTCTGGGAGCAGTGAGTTCCGTTGACCCGGTTGTAGGCCATCATCAGCATCCAAGGATTCGCAGATCGGACGGCAATCTCGAACGGCCGCAGGTACGTTTCGCGCAAGGTTGCCGGCTCCACGCGGGAGTTCATCCGGCGTCGTTCGGTTTCTGTGTCATTGGCGACGACGTGCTTGGTGCAGGAACCAACTCCTTGCGACTGCACACCGTCAACCCAGGCCGCGCCAAGAATGCCGGTGAGCAAAGGATCTTCCGAGAACATCTCAAATCCACGGCCCGTGAGTGGCGAGCGAGGCATGTTGAGGTTGGGGCCGAGGATGGCCGAAACACCACGTTCCATGCCCTGCTGACCGATGACCTGGCCAACATCCGCGACCAGTTCCGGGTCCCAGGTAGCGCCCAGGGCGGTTCCGGAGGGCATGATCAGTGAGGTGTCACGTTCATCCATGGCCTTGCTGACGATTCCCAGGGGACCGTCAAGCAGCACCATTTCCTCTACTCCTGTGGCTGCACTTGCGGACGTGCTCCAACCGTTCAGGCCGCCGGTGAGTTCTGCTCCAGTGAGGTCCGGTTTAGCCGCCCTGGTTTCCGCGCGGCTTACCTCTGTTTGTTCGCCCGTGGTGGCAGCTGCCGTCACAGGGCTGCAACTTTGTCATCTTCAGCGCGGGATGCGGCAGTCTCAAGCAGCGGCCGGACGCGCTCGGCGAACAGGCGCATTGTTTGGGCGGTGAAGCGACGGCGTTCGTCGGTGAGGGGGCCGCCCATGATCGCCATGAGAACATTGCCAATTCCGAGGTCCGCGTACTTCTGCAACTCGGTGGCGACGGTTTCCGGGCTGCCGTACAGGCACCAGGTCCCTTTGTAGCCCGCCGTCCGCGCATCCGGTGTGGGGCGCAAATCGACGCCGCTGATCTCTTCGGCTGCTTTGTTGGCGGCGTGTTCGCGCTCCACGGTCTCCTGGTACTGCTCGAGGATGATGTCCATTTCGGCAGCAGCTTGCTCGTCCGTTTCAGCAATGTGCACGTGCTGGTACGAGTGGGTGGTCCACTCAAGCGCTGCCTTGACGGCCTGATCCGAGTGACCAGCCGATTCGAGGGCATTGCGGTAAATGGTGAAGTTCTTCTTGACTTCCTCGTAGGCGTTTCCGCTGTCGATCACTGGTGGCGTGAAGGCGAGGATGAACGCAGGCTGGGCGTTCTTGGCGGCGCGCTCGACGCTGGAAGGTCGCGCCGCGACGGACATGACGCGCGGTTCAGGCTTGGTGTACGGCGCGGGGACGATGCGTGACACCACTGCACCGCGGTAGTGGCCGTTGTCGAAGACAACGGGGGCGTCATCGGGCTTTTTGGCCCATAGCCGTTCGGCGATCTCAAGGTTTTCGTTGGCCAGGCGCGAGCTGTCCTGGTAGTTCACCCCGAAGCCGATCATCTCTTCGGGCGTAGTTCCACTGCCCACACCGACCAGGAGCTTGCCGTCGGTCAGCTGGTCCAGCAGTGCCAGACGTTCTGCGAATCGGACCGGGTGGTGGAGCGCAAGCGTCTGCACGGAGAATCCGAAGTGCATTCGTTCGAGCTTGCCGGCGAGGTAGGCCGCGAACACGAAGGGGTCGCTGGCCGGGGGAGCGTAGCCGGTGAAGTGGTGATCGGGGAGGAAGACCGCGTCGAATCCCTTCTGTTCGGCATCGACGGCGTGCTCCACCATGGCCTGCATGACGGGACGGTCTTCCTCGGGGCCGCGGGAACGGGAGGTGAGGAACAAAGAGAAATGCATGGAAACTCCTGAAGTGTTTGGTTGTGTCAGGCGAGAACGTGCTGAGCCGTCTGCGGCTCGACGTGGTTCTCTGCCTCGGGGATTTCTGTCGTTTTGGGGGCAACAACGTCAGTCGCTGCGGCGTCAAGCTGGGCTGCGGCGCGCGCCACCAGTCGGCGGAACCATTGATGCCCTGGGTCTGCGGTTTTGGTGGGGTGCCACCAGGCGCACTCCACCAAAGTGGGAAGGCTGATGGGAAGCTGCATGATCCTGACTCCGGCCACGGACGCAAGCATTTGTGCAAGCCTCTCCTGGACGAGGGCGAGTCGTGCTGTTCCCGCCACTGCGAAGGGCAGCATCAGGAAGCTGTCAACGATGATGTCCGTCTTCTCGCCCAGTTGGAGGTCATATACCCTGCGGTCGGCCAGCGTTGAATCAACCTCGGCTCCGAAGAGCCTGGCCCAGCGGGCATCCCGCATTTCCTCGACGGTCAGTGTTCTTTCCGGCGACGTGGCTCCTGTCACGCACACCCAGTTATCGGTAAACAATTCCATATGTGGGAAGCCGGAAAAATGCCCCTTGGGGATGAGCATGAGGTCAGCGGACTGAAGTGTTTCCTTGATGCGTTCCACAGCCTGTGGCGTGACGGCATCAAAGTGAACCTGCACGCCGGGTGCTTCCTCTTGGAGCATGGTCATCAATTTCCCGGAGAGGGCTGTGAGGCAGTAGTCCGAGGTGACGATCCGAAAGCTTCTGGTCGACGACGCCGGGTCAAAGACTGCCTGCGCGTCGAACGTCCGTTCCACCATGCGGAGGATCTGGGAGACGTCTTCCTTGAGGACCTGTGCCAGGGGCGTGAGCTCGTAGGACGAGCCGACGCGCGTCAGCAACTGGTCATCGAACTGCCTGCGAAGGCGTTGCAAGGACGAGCTCATGGCCGGCTGACTGATGCCGATCCTTGCGCCGGCTCGCGTCACATTGCGTTCTACGAGCAGGGCGTCCAGGGCAACCAGGAGGTTGAGGTCCGCAGTCAGAAGGTTGACCATGTGATTCTCCAAATTCGAATTAGAATACTGATACTAATTATGAGAGGCGTCACACCCCAGGTCAATAGCCGGCTTTCGATTAGGAGGCGGGGCTTGGGGAAGTACCTCCGATCGTCTCGGAGATTGCCTTGGCCGAGGCCAGCAGCCTGTCACGGCATTCCTCCAAGCGGGCCAGGGAATCATCCCCGGAGAAGCCGTTGAGTGTAAGAGTCACTGCTACCTGCCCCTCGGAGTCGAAGACCGGGGCGTGCAGGGAAGTTACTCCTGCGGGATCGTCCAGTGACGCCGGCCCGGATGACGCAGCCCGTTCAATGAGGAGGGGCAGTACACCGCTGAGATCGGGCGCTGCGGTGTCGCTGGGAATGTGCACGATCCGTTCAAATTCAGCTGCCGCGCCTACATCCACGGATACTGCATAGCCCACGGATCGGACGTGCTCAAGTTCTGCGTGCGCCAGTTTGTCGTCAACGTCGCCAACGACCTCCCGGGCGTTGTCGATCCAACGCTTCTCGGCAACCTCACCGGCCCACGCCACATAGAGGGGTGCCAGCGGAGCGGCAAGGCCAAAGGAGACTCCTACGCGTGACGGTGAGCCGCCGGGGGAGCTGTCCACTCCGGCGGCAGTGAGGACGACGACTGAATCGTCGACGACTCCACTCACCAGGACTTCAAGCTTCAGTGCATCGGCAAGCGCTTCAATGATTGGACGTGCGGCATCCGCCGCCTTGACGTGACGGGTCAGTGCGGTAGCCGGGGAAACGATGGACGGGATGGTGAAGGACCCGTAGCCACCGCGGAGGAAAAGCAGGGGCAGTTCCTTGGATGAACCTACTCCCAGGGCTTTGACGCGACCGATGACGATGTCATGGTCGCCGGAGCGGATGACGTCTTCGATGTCGCAGTCAATCCAGGCAGCCGCCCCCTCAAGCCTCGGGCTGCCGGAGGGGGTGTCTCCCCACTGGTTGGCGCTGAAGCGGTCCTCGGCTTTGCGGGAGAAAGCCCGGCAGACATCCTGCTGACCGGCGGTGAGTATGTTGGCGCAGAACGAGCCTGCCTCCCGGATCTTGGGCCAGCTTGTCGAGCGGACATCGGGCATGAAGGCCACCAGCGGTGGATCCAGCGAGACTGAACTGAACGTTCCCACAACCATTCCTGCAGGTTCGTCTTCGTCGCGTGCAGCCGTGATCAGGGTGACGCCGGTGGGGTATTGGCCGAGGACGTAACGGAACCAGGCGGCGTTTTCGGGGCTGGTTTCGTGCGTTTCGGCAGTGGAAGCGCGGATGCTCCGGGTCATCGTTTTGCTCTCCTCTTCGTTGAGATTTACTCCAGTAAACGCGGGGGAGAGGCGGCTGCGGAAATAGTTCCAAAGTATGTGCGCTATCGCGAATTCCGATGCTGCATGCCTGGGTGCTGGGGCGTACGCCAATGATAGGTTCGTGGGGATACCGGGGCCTCATGGCCCGTCGGTCGGGGTGGACATTCCTCCGGACGCGCATCTGGCCGGTATCGAGTCAACGTTGTTGGCTCTCCCAGAACGAGGTTGCGGTGCGCCGTTCAAACTTGTCCCCAATAGCCGGCTCCGATCCTGAAGTCGGTGAGCCCCGCACTGATGAATATTCGGCGGCCGCCCCGTCTGTGGAACTGCCCGATACAAAGGCCCGGCAGGGTCCGAAAGCCCGGGTTGGCCCGATCTATACCGCTCTGCTCATCATCGTCCTGCTGGGTGCCCTGGACCATACGATCGTCGCCACTGCACTGCCTACAGTGATAGGTGAATTGGATGGCGCGCGGCATATGGCCTGGATCATCACTGCTTACACACTGGCGATGACAGTAGGCATGCCCGTTTACGGGCGGTTGGGGGACCGCTTTGGCCGTCCTGCCCTTCTCATGGTCGCCCTCACGATCTTCCTGGGGTCGTCCGTGTTGTGCGGCTTCGCGCAGGACATGTTCCAGCTCTCGCTTTTTCGCGGCATGCAAGGGCTTGGCGGGGCGGGGCTGGCTGTGCTGCCACCAGCGATCATCGCCGACCTGGTACCGCCCCGCCAGCGGGCCAAGTACCTTGGGCCGCTGGGATCTGTGTTTGGTGTAGCCACCGTCATCAGCCCGCTGGTAGGGGGTGCCATTACTGACACCGTTGGCTGGAGATGGGTGTTCTGGATCAACCTTCCCGTTGGATTGCTGGCGCTGGCCATGGCGTTTTCTCTCCGTCGCCTGAAGTCCGCCCGGGGCTCCGGTGGCGTGGATTGGGCCGGCACCGTGCTGATGGTTGTGTTCACGTGTTCCCTGGTGGCGGTGATTTCGCTAACTACGGGGCCGGAGGTCCCGGTCGCCATACTCCTTGGACTTGGCGTGCTGACGGCCGTCTCCGGCGTGCTTTTCGTGGTCGTCGAGATTCGTTCGAAGCATGCCTTGATCCCCATGGGGATGTTCCGGAGCTGGCCTGTGGTTAATGCAGCCGGTTTGGGGTTGGTTATCGGAGCCGGCTTGTTCAGTGTGGTGGCGTACCTGCCCAGCTACGTGCAGATGGTCTACTCGACGTCGGCTTCCGTAGCGGGCATGATCCTCCTGCCCATGGTTCTGGGAATGATGGTTTCCACCAACCTGACGGGATGGATTGTGAGCCGCACCGGGAGGTACAAGATCTTCCCTCTTGCCGGCTCGGCCCTCGCCGCTGCCGTCGCCATCTGCCTTAGGTTCCTTCAGCCCGGTACGCCGCTGCCGGTGGTCGGCCTACTCCTGGCGCTCCTGGGATTGGCTGTGGGCAGCTTCATGCAAATCACAGTGGTGGCAGCGCAAAACGCGATGCCCCATTCGGTGGTGGGAAGCGTGACCGCCTCTCTTGGCTACCTTCGTGAACTAGGTGTCACGGTAGGAACGACGGTCTTCGGTGGGCTTTTCGCGATGATGCTCGCGCAGGGCTCGACAGCTAACAAGCTGGGTCTACCGCCATCGATGATTACTGATCCCCAAGCCGTCCAGCAGCTTCCGCCAGCGCTTCAATCCGGGGTTGCCGCAATCTACACAGATGCGTTCCTCCCGATCTTCGGGCTGCTGGCGTGCATATTCGGCGTGGGGGTGCTGTTGTCCATCTTCATGCCGGAGCAACGCTTGGCGGACCTGAAGGATCACAGCTAGAAGCTGCTCTTGACCACTTCAACGGGAGCATCTAAGTTAACCATAATCATAATTACGATTATGGTTTGAGATTGGAACAGCTCAAGAAGGAGCGGGATGGCACACGCCAACATCAAGGAAATTAACCGACGAACAGTGGAGAGGTTCTTCGTAACCTCAGGACTTGAGAGGGCTGCCCTCTTCGCCGTGGACGGGCGTAAGGAACTTCCATGGACCTCGATGGGGCATCCCATCGACATGGAAGGCATCAGGGAGATCAGCTACAACTTCACACGCAACCGCCAGATCTTCACGGACTGGACATGGAGCGGCGTGCAGATTTTCGACACGCAGTACCATGATCGATTCTGGGCAGAGTGCCACGGGAGGGGCGTCATTCGAATAGACGGTCATGAGCCTGTAAACGCCGCGAACCACTACATCATGGCTTTCCGCTTGGAAGATGGAAAGATCAAGGAGTTCCGTGAATTCTGCGACCCCACCCAGCCGTCACGCAATGATGCCGGCGATCCCGTTCCCACGCCGCCGCTGGGCGACTGGAAGCCCCCGGCTGAGTGGCAGACACCGGCGGAGCTCTTGAACTAGGTCATACGAAGCAGGGAGTCTCATGGACGTCGTCGGAGCGGGCAGGAAAATTCCGCAGCAAGAACGCAGCAGGCAGTCCGAAGCCAAGCTGCTGGATGCTGCAGAGGAGGCCTTGTCCGCACGCGGCGCAGGAGACTTCAGCTTGGCAGAGGTGGCAGCCCGCGCGGGAGTCACAACAGGCACCATCTACTCCAGGTTCAAAGGCAAGAGCGAACTCGTCCATGCGGTCCATGAAAGAGTAATGGATCGTATGGACGCTCATGCCGCCAAGCTCTTCGGCGCGGCCGAAGCTGAACCTGCCAGTCAACCGGAGAGGTTCGTCGGCGACGTCGTGTCCCGACTCGCCGCCGTGCTGGAAGCGGAGGCGGCCGTCCTTAGGGCACTGATGTTCCATGCGGTGGGGGACAGGTCCATTTCGGAACGGGGTGCGGCCGCCCATTCGAAGCTCGGAGCATTCTTCGACGACGCCCTGCAGCGGCTCAGCCCGGCGCTTCCCGGAGCGTCCGAGCGCAAGCGGTATTGGGCCTTCACTTTCTCCTACGATGTCCTTGCCCGTCACCTGGGACTGGGGCATTCATCTCCCCGCACCGAACAGGAAGACTGGGATGAAATGCTCCACAATCTTTCCGGCATGGTTGCGGCGTACCTTCTGGCGGATCACAATTAGGCGTCCAGGACCAGAAGCCGGACCGGCCCATGAAGACCCGCCGGCAAGATCTCGGCATGGTTTTCAAAGATGGCCGCTCCTGGACGCCTAAGATCGTTCTTTGCGGCGTCCCCGGTCAGCCGGTTCCACCACGTGTTGGTCACGGCGATTTCAAGCACATTAGTGCCGGCCCGGACGGCGTCAGTGACATCGATGCTGAACGGATGGGTCCATAAGGTGCCCAGAGGCGCCCCGTTGAGGCGTACTTCGGCAAGGTCGCTGACGTCGCCCAAGTCCACGAACAACCGCTTGGATGATCCTGGCAGCGGCATGTCAGCAGAAAACACGTGACGGTAGGTCGCAGTCCCGGAGAAGAACTTGACGTCGGCCGCATGATGACCGGCCCCGGGCCCGCTCCACGGTGCCACGGCCTTCAAGTGCATTGCAGATGGCGACTGGCCATCGCCGTCGAAGGTCACTTCCCACGGACCTTCAAGCACCTGTTCCTCGGCGGCGCTTTTCTGCAGATCGTTGACAGCTGCAGATGCCTCCCGATTCCGGTGGACAAGAACGAAGGCTGAACCAAACGGCTCGAGATGCAGGTCGACGGCGGTCCGTCCAGCTTCGGCGCGAACGCTGACATCGGAGCGAACCACCTGGACCGGGTCCCATATTTCCGCCGACGTTGCCTCGCCCCTGAACGAGGCGCTCACCTTCTCCGGACGCTGACGTTGGTTGCTGATGAAGTAGAGCTCCGCGTCCTCGAGCCGACGATGAATGACCGGCAACTTCGCGCCATCAGAGGCAAGCAGGCTCCAGTCGGGTTCAACGCCTGCCATAGCAAGGGCAGTGGCGACTCCGTTTGCCGAGGCCACTCCGGTGAGGTCCAGCAAGCCGGATCGTCCCAACCACAAATTCTCGACGGCGGTAGCCCACTCGGAGGGATCGTCGCTTTGGCTGGGAGAGCTTTCGGGACGCCAACCGGCAACGGTGGCTCCGCCGTCGAGCAATTCTGCTACGCGCCGGACGGCCGCCAGAGTCATCCGTCGGCTGGAACCGCCAAGGTACAACAAACGGTACGTGGTGCCTCCCGTAGTGAGCAGACCGCCGTCAGGCGTGACGGTGAGGTGATTGAGGAGGCCGTCAAGGTTGATGAAATCGAAGCCATACCCCTCTGGAACCGCGGGCGCACTGTCCCCGAAGACACCCGTGATTGGCGCTTCCTCGCCGTAGAAATACGCGACATCGGCTGCATAGGTCCCTTGCTGCAACAGGTGGCTGCAACGGCCAATGTAGTCGAGCCACGGCTTTGCCGCGTGCGCCCAGGTTTCGTTTCTGGTGAACGACTGTCCCAGATACGGAGACAGGGTGATCCCAGGCTTGGGCACGGCGTCAGGCTGATGGGGCGACGTGTGGATGTTCAGGAGATTGACGCCCAAGGCGAATTCCATGTCCACGATCGGCTTGAGCTTCCGGGGGGTAAACGTAAACGGCTTTCCGAAGGCGCTCATCGACTCCGCACCGGTGGCAGCTTTTCCGTACACGTGGGCGACAGAGGCGGCACCGCGAAGATCTGCAACATAGGTGGCTTGAGGTCCTTCGTCCGGCTCGTAGCACCACATGGCCCCCATGGGGACGTCCGCGTGGGAGCGTATCTCGAGGTCATCGCCCAGCTGTGGCCGGTGGTCCTCCAGCGCTTCCGCGTAATAAGTCAGGCCACGCTCGCGGGCCATGCCGGCTATGGTCCCGTAGTGGTTCTCTCCGAGAAGTTCGGAGATGGTCTTCCGCAGGTCCCATAGGAAGGCATCACTCTGTTGCACACTGCCCACAATGATGCCGCTGACAGTGGGGAGCCACGGCAACAGATCGTATCCGCGACGCTTCTGGAACCCGCTGCGCATGGCAGGCGTCCAGTTTTGCGGACCGGATTCGATGCTGTCACTGAGCAGTGCCGAAATGCCTTCCAATTCGCTGCCGAGGGCGTCTTCGAAGAATCCCAGATAATGCTCCAGATACTCGGTGACCAAGCCTGCATCGAGCTTGTCCACCTCCAGACCCGTAGCGTCAACAGGTGCCGGGGCGTTGAGATGACCGGTCAGGGAGTAGCCGAATCGCAGAACTGTCCAGTCTCCGCTTTCGGGCTCCCAGGCCAAGGTTCCATCCGGACGCAGATACTCCGTAACATCGATGACGTCCTCGGGCCGGATGGCATCGGACAGTTGGCTTGGCCCGCCGTCGAGGGCGTAGTAGTCGGGCACAGGAGCGTACCCGGCTTTCTCCTCGGCACGGCTGATACGGGCACCGGAGAAAAGCTGAAAGGCGGAAACCTTGAAGAGCTGACTGCTTGATGGCGCCGAAAAGGGCAACGGTTTGATACCCGGTGCAATTGCAAAGCTGTGACCTTCTCCAGACTCGAGGACCAGTCGGAAGCAGCGAGCGGTCACGGTAGGAAAACCCGCAGAACGGACCGGCGACGCCGACGCCGGGAGCACGGTCACCGCGCTGAAGGCTACGCCGTCCATACTGGCTTCCAGCCGGGCTTTGGGGGCGGGCTGCGTTCCAAATCCACGGGATACGGGCAGGCCTACCCGCACGGACGAAACAGAGGTTGGCTCGTCGAACTCCGCCATGATCCACGCGGAATCGCCGTCGGAACCGAGCTCGAGGGCGGGCCAGAAACGGCCGTCCGCCAACGTATCAGCAACCCGGTCTCCGGTGGCTGTTCCGCTCAAGGTCTGGCGGGCTGCCTGCAGTGGAAAATGGCCGTCTCTCCGGGGAAATGCGACCACCGCGACGTCTTCGAAATAGTCCGGGACACCGATCGGGTCTTTCCGAACCGCCCCAAACGGCACGTCCTGATAGGGACCTGACGAAGACGGGGGAGCAGCCAATTTGGGCTGGGCAGTCTGACCAGCGGTTACCCGCGTGGCACTCCACACGAGCTTCTTCATGCCAGCGGCCGGGACAACCCAGGGGCCGCCCGTGGCGCTCCAGCCAGCCGACGTTGCCACCGCCAATTCAAGACCGAGCCTTGTAGCGGTTGATGCCGCGCATGCGATGGCCGACTGCCATGCCGGGGACCGGAAAGCCACGTGATCCCGGGTGTACTGGGGGATACCCATCGATCCGGTGAACGCCTGCACTCCACCAGCTCCTGATGCTGCCAGCCATTCGAGGTCCTTGACGATCCCGGCCTCATCCACATTCCCATCCATCCAATGCCACCAAACCCGCGGACGCGCGGAACTGGGCGGATTCACAAAACCAGGGAACAGAACGTCTGCACCAAGGGATAAAGCAAACGTGGCATCGTCGGGCACGGGAACATCCTTAAGTGGGGAGACGGCTCACGCCGCGACATCTGAATTCAGCCTAAAACCTGCGCATATGTCCATGGGGGAAAACAGCCATGCGGAGAGAAGATGGTGAGCATAGACGATAACTATTTCCATGGCCGCTGTGACCTGACCTACCTTGAATGACAGGAGCCAGCTTGTGATCCAGGAAACACAAACTGACGCAAGGCTCGAATCCACTGATCGCCAGGGCGAACAGGACAACGACGTCACGAAAGGCCACACCATGAAGAAAACAACAACCCCGGCAGGTCGGAGGTTCCTCTCCGCCGCGGCGCTGGCGTCTGTAACTGCGCTGGCTTTGAGCGCCTGCGGTGGCGGCGACGCCAGCAGCGAACCCATTGCAGAAGAAACTGGTCCTGTGGAGATCACCCTTGCCACCCCCGCCTACGCAGGGGGCGGCGCAGGTAACCCCTACTTGGCTTTGATCGACGCGTTCAAAGCCAAGAACCCCAACATCACCGTCAAATTGGTGGAGTCGCCCAATGACCAGCATGGGCAGACGATGCGGACGCAGCTGCAAGCCGGCAACGCACCCGACATTTTCTATGTCACGGCAGGCCGGGGCAACAACCAGTCGTTCGCGTCACTGGCAGAGGCGGGCTACCTGCAGGACCTCACCGACCAAAAGTGGGCAGCAGATGCGATTCCTGCATCGGCAAAGAACTTGTACTACGACGACGACAAGATCTTCGCAGTTCCAGCCGACCTCGCTCCCATCACGGAACTGCAGAACACCACCGTTTTGAAAGAGCTTGGCCTCAAGCAAGCAACCACCTTGGACGAAGTTATAGAGCAGTGCAAGACAGCACGGGCGGCCGGTAAGTCGTTCTTCGCCGTCGCAGGAACTTCCGGTGCGAACACTGGCCTGCAGGCAATGCAGCTTGCGGCTTCCCTTGTCTACGCCAAGGATCCGCAATGGGATGCCAAACGGGCGAAGAAAGAAACCACTTTCGCTGACTCTGACTGGAAGAAGGTGCTGGAGCAGATCGTGAAGTTCAAGGACGCAGGCTGCTACCAGGATGGTGCCGCGGGTGCTGGTTTCGATCAGCTGTTCCCGTCCGTTGCCCAGGGCAAGGTCGCAGCTGTATTTGCCCCGGCTGGTGCAGTGGCTGCCCTTCGCGCCCAGGTCAAGGATGGCTCCTTCGACGTATCTGTCATCCCTGGCGAAAAGGCCGAAGACACCAGGCTGATTGCGAGCCCGGGCAACGCACTCGCCGTCAACGCCGCAGGCAAGCACAAGGGCTCCACCCTCAAGTTCCTTGAGTTCCTCGCCCAGCCGGCCAACCAGGATGCCTTGGCGAAAGCCAACGGAAATGTTTCGATTACTGCCGCCGTCTCGGGAACAGTTCCCGCACAGTTCCCCTTGCTGGAACCCTACTTCTCCGAACCTGAGAAGAAGATCGTCACTCAGCCCAACTACCTGTGGCCCAACAGCGGCGTCTACGACTCACTCGGCTCCGGCATCCAGGGACTCCTGACCGGGCAGGCTACTCCTGACCAGGTTCTGAAGACCATGGACGAGCAGTACGACCGCGGCGCCTAGTCCACGGCGACGAACCGGATTGGAAGAACATCCCATGACCGCACAACTTGAGCAGAAAGCGGAGGGCGCCCGGGTCACCGGGCGCCAGCCCCGCTCCAGCAAGCAGAACGGCCGCAAAGATCACCGCGGCACCGAGCGTCGGTTCGCCACATGGTGGTGGTTCACCCCCGCACTCCTGGCCCTGGTGCTCATCCACTACGCCCCCAGTGCCATTGGGGCATTCTTCGCCTTTACCAACTGGAAAGGCTTGGGAAAGTGGCAGTTTGTCGGCTGGGACAACTTCGCGGCAATTGCCGAGGGTGGCCCGACTACCACGGCGCTGATCAACACCTTCATCATTGGCATTTCGTTCGTGGTTCTGACTAACGTCCTTGGTTTGTTGCTGGCTCTCGGCCTCAACCGGACCGTCAAATCACGCAATGTGATCCGGACGCTGATCTTCGCGCCGGTGGTGCTTAGTTCGCTGGCAACGTCCTACATTTGGAAGTTCATCTTCGAACAGGACGGCCCGCTCAACGAGTTCCTGGCCTCGATCGGGCTGGAGTCCTTGCAGCGGACGTGGCTGGGCGACCCGTCTACTGTCCTGCCCGCAATCATCATCGTCATGGTCTGGCAAAACGTTGGCTTGGTTATGGTTATGTACTTGGCCGGGCTGGCCACCGTATCTCCGGAGCTCGAAGAGGCAGCGTCCCTTGATGGAGCAAGCCTGTGGCAAAGGTTCAACTATGTAGTCCTGCCGGCCATCATGCCATCCGTGGTGATCGCCATGACACTCATGCTGATCAACGGCCTGCGTGTCTTCGACCAGATTCAAGCCTTGACGGGAGGCGGACCCTACGGTGCGTCCGAAACGCTCGCAGTCACCATCTACAAGGAAACCTTTGTGATGGGCCGCTTCGGCTTCGGTGCCGCACTCGCATTGGTCATGTCCGTGATCATCATTATCCTCACGGTGGCCCAGCGCCTCCTCCTCCGCACGAATTCCAAAGGTTAGCCAGCCATGTTCCGTTATACGAAGAAGACCTTCCTCCGTGAGGCACTGCTGATCCTGGTTGCCCTCATCTTCCTGCTGCCGTTCTACTTCCTGATCAACCTTGCCCTCAAGAATGGCAATGACGCACTCACGACGTCGGCGATGCAGCTGGTTACCAACCCCACTCTGGACGCATTCGGGCAAGCCATCCAAGGAGGGCGCCAAGCAACCTTGATGGATGGAATGCTCAACAGCATCATCATCACCGCCGGGAGCGTGCTGGTGCTGGTAGCTGTTGGATCGATCTCCGCCTACACGCTCAGCCGCCGGACAGGCAAGCTGAGCAAAGTGGCCATGGGGCTCATCCTGGTGACCATGGTCCTCCCCGCACAGGCCGCCATCATCCCCATCTACGTGGGCATGCGCAATGTTGGCCTCGTGGGTACGCATGCAGGCACCATCATCATGTACGCAGGCGCCCTGCTACCCATCTCGATCTTCCTGTACATGGGGTTCACCAATGGCATAGCCCGGGATTACGAGGAAGCCGCCCAGATCGATGGAGCTTCCCGGTTCACGGTGTTCCGCAAGATTATTTTTCCGCTGCTGTCGCCTGCCACCGGCACCGTGGCGATCTTCACCGGACTCATCGTGTGGAACGACTTCTTCACGGGCCTGATCTTCCTCAATGGATCTGACGCAGTCACGTTGCCAGTGGTGATCTACAACTTTGTAGGCGAGAGTGTTTCGCAATGGAACGTGATCTTTGCGGCCATTATCATCTCGATGATCCCCATCCTGGCGTTCTTCCTGGTGGCCCAGAAGCAGTTCATCCAAGGATTCACTGGAGGGGTGAAATCTTGACGGCGCTGGGCAAACCGGCTCAGCCACCAACTAACCCGACAGACTCAATGAGGATGAACATGCCCCCGCTTCCGAGACTCGAACGATATTCCGGACATACGCGACTGATCGTTGACGGTGAACCGTTCCTCTGCATTGGCGGGGAGTTGCACAATTCCAGTTCTTCCGATCCCCGTTATATGGCACCACGTTGGGGAAGGATTGCGGATTCGAAGGTCAACACGGTCATTGCGACGGTGGCCTGGGACCAAGTGGAACCAACTGAAGGTGCTTTTGATTTCTCCGCTGTGGACGGGCTCGTCGAAGGCGCCCGATCCTCTGGGCTTCGGCTCGTGCTGATCTGGTTTGGCGCCTTCAAGAATGCCTCTTCCACCTACGCGCCGTCGTGGGTACGAAGTGACCCTTCACGTTTTCCTCGTGCTGACCGGGGGTCGGAACCCATGGAAACGCCGTTCTCCTACAAGGGTTCGATGCCCCGGCCAACGCTTTCCGTGTTTTCAAACAATCTTTTTGAAGCCGACAAAGCTGCGTACTGCCGGTTCATGGCGCACCTTGCCGAGACTGATACACAGCACACTGTGATCATGGTTCAGGTGGAGAACGAAGTCGGACTCCTTGGTGCGGGACGGGACCGTTCGGGAGCAGCGCAGGCAGCCTGGGAATCGCCCGTACCCGAATCACTCCGGAAGGCCCTGGCGAACAGCGAGTACTCATTCGATTCCACATTGGCGGATGATCTCCGTCCCATCACCTCCTCTGACGCCAGCTGGGCCGATCACTTCGGCGACGGCAACCCAGCCGCTGAGGAAACCTTCATGGCGTGGGCGTTTGCGACATACGTCGGTGGGCTTGCCGCCGCTGGCAAGGAGCTTCTGAATCTTCCGGCCTACGCCAATGCCTGGATTGGGCCGCAGCCTGGCCAAGACCTACCGGGCAACTACCCAAGTGGCGGACCAACGGCCAAGATGCTGCCGGTGTGGCAGGCAGCTGCCCCGACCCTTGATTTCCTCGCCCCGGACATCTACGTACCTCATTCCGCCGAAATCATGGCCCAGTATGCAACTCCCGAGAATCCGCTCTTCATCCCGGAAGCTCGATTCCGGGCAGGGGACGTCTTCCTCGCGCTGGGTCGCTTCGGAGGTTTCGGCTACCACGTCTTCGGCTTGGAAGATGGCCGTGAGGGTAACCAATACAGCATGGCCTGCGAGGCGATACTTTCCCTGACCCGGGAGATTGTGGATGCGCAGCGTGATGGGCGGATCATCGGATTTGCTTTGGAGCAGAACGAAGACGATGTGGTCACCAATTTCGGTGCCATCACCGTCAGCATCCGCAACGCGGCGAAGCTCTACACAGCAATGCTCCTGGACGCAGGGGTAGTTCTTCCGCCGCCTCCGGAGTTACCGGGGGAGACCGACGGAGCAGCCCACGGGCACACTCCAGGGGACAACCGTCCGTTCGGACTTGTCATCGAGACGGGACCATTGGAGTACCTGGTAGTCGGCCAAGGCGCGTTGTTCGATTTCCACACAGCAGACTCTGTGCTTGAAGTGGATTCGGTGCGGGAGCTTCGGCTGACACCCGATGGCTGGCAGGAGAGCCGCCTCCTGAACGGCGATGAACGGCTGCAGGTTCTTCAGGGCGCCAATATCAGCGCGGCTCGGATCAAACTTCTGGAAGTTTCACGGGGCTGACGGCGCATAGGGCAAAGGCGGTGCCACCTCCCAGGTGGCACCGCCTTTGCCGTATGCGCCTACGTCAAGCGGTCAATGATTGCACGGGCACCCAACGCTGCCAATGCCACCGACGTCAACGTCGGATTGCATGCCGTGGACGTCGGGATCACCCCGTTGCCCGCAACGTACAAACCCCCGGTACCCCAGACCTGGCTGTCCGGACCGCATACGGAACGACCGTCGTCGTACTGGCCCATACGCACAGACCCTTGGTAGTGGAGGGAGGAGCCGGCTGGTAGGAGGAACGGCGGCCTGTCATCCAGGAATGTCCCCAAGGCTTTGCCCGCGCGAGTGACGGCCTCCTTGGCTTCATCAATTGTCCGCAAGTCCTTCCACGTGAGGCTGTACTGGATGCTCATGCGAGGCATCCCATAGTGGTCCGTCACGTTCTCATCGAATTCCACGCGGTTCTCTTCAACCGTCTCCGTGGCGCAGAACCACCCGAGACCGATGACGGATCCGGGCACTACTGCGTCGTCTTCGGCCAAGGGAATGGGTGATGCGTCAAGCTGCATGACTTGACCGTGGAACGGCTCTTGGTCCGTGTAGGGAACCCAGGAAACGCCGCTGTGCCGCGCTGCTCCCACCACCGCAGTTCCGGCTTCGGCCTTCACAGCCTCGGTTGGCAGCCGGACGGCGCTGATTACCTGCGGCTGGTCGTTCAGGTAGCGTCCGAGGGCGCGGAGCCGGATGCCGGAGGCAAACAGCACCTGAGGTGTGCGGAGGGCGTCCGCTGCGACAACGACAACCGGCGCTGAAGTGGTGTATTCGGTCCCCGTGGTGAGGTCCTTGAGTACCGCTCCGGTAACGCGGCCGTCGTCGAGCAGTACCCGTTGGCACAGAGTTTGGTCGCGGAGTTCGAAATGGTCGCCCCGGGTCTCCGGTCCGGCAAGCGGACCAAGTACGACGTCGGTCCCTGACCACATGATGGTTCCATCAGAACGCGTCTGCACGGCCAGCGGCATCGATTGGATGGCCGCGGATCCGGTGCGGGGAAACTCCCCAGCCAGACGCTGGCGTACTTCGGCGGAGAACGGTGCATCCTCGAACACCAACGCCGTAACAGACAGGAGTCGCTCGGCATCGGAAAGGGCTGCGTCCAACGTGCCATCGTCCAGGAATGCAATCCTTTCCGATTCCCCAGGCCTGGGGCAGGCGCAGGTCCAGTGCGCGCCCATGCCTCCGACGTTGCTGGACATCGCCGCTGCTGGCATACCGGCAAGGGGAGCGAGTACGTCGGGACGCAGCAGGAAGGTTCCAGGCCGTCCTGGTCCGGGTACAGGTGTTTCCGGGCTCAGCGAAGTAACCGGCCCCTGGGAAGCGAGCTGTGCCGCCGCTCTTGCGTGTGGGTCCGGCAAGTTTTTCACATGCAGGCCCGGTTGTTCGGACAGCAACGGTCCAGCTTCAACCATCAGGACCCGGAGCATTGGAGCCTCTTCATGCAGGACACGGGCGTAAGCGGCGCCGGAAGGGCCACTGCCGACGATCACGACGTCGAAGGCTTGACTGGGTTTGTCGGATGTTGTTTCCATGGAAATCCTTCGCGGATTACTCAGTGCTCGGGTGTTGAACCCGGAGGCACAGTGCCCGGGAGCATCAGCGCACGAAGCGTACAAAAGCGATGCAGGCACCTGAATAGACGGTACCGGCTGCGACGGCGGCCAGGACCGTTGTGGTCATTCGAACTGTTGATGGGCAGCATCAGTGTTCGTGATCTTTCCAGCACTGCCCTTTGTGTGGCCACGCCAGTAGCGTGGAAATACGCCCGTCGTAGGTCGGTGCGAGATGTCGCGCCGAAAGCGCGCCAAACACGAGGAGCTGGGTGTTGAATACCGCCCATCAGATTAAGCGTGGAGTCAGTTTTTACAGCTACCAGGAAGAATGCTTCCTCAAGAAAATGTCCCTTGAGGACTGCGTCAGGGAGGCTGGATCCATAGGGGCATTCGGCGTCGAAATCATCCCCGAACAGTCGATGACCGGCTACCCGAACCCGGGGGATGCGTTCTACCGGGACTGGGATGGGTGGATGGAAGAGTACGGCACCACCACGGTTGCCACGGACCTGTTCCTCGACACGAAGCGATACCCCGGACGGGTCATGACACTCGACGAAATGACGGAGTCTGTTCGAAAAGACCTGGAGATCGCGAAACGGCTTGGCGCCAGGTTCGTCCGCGCCATCATCAACACGCCGCCGGAAGTCATGGAGGCGTGTGCCCTGCATGCCGAAAAGCTGGGGCTGAAGTTGCTTCTGGAAGTTCATGCACCTTTCCACTACGAGCATCCGTGGATTCTCCGGCACCTGGAGGTGATGCATCGCCTGCAGTCTCCAGCTCTGGGATTCATGCCGGACATGGGCACCTTCGTGGAACGGTTCCCTCGCGTCATGTCCGAGCGCGCGCTGCGCGACGGAGCCCGTCCGCAGTTCGTTGAGCTCGCAGTGGAGACCTACAACAACCGCGGGGACGTGCATGGCCTCATGGATACGTTCAATTACATGGGTGCCAACCCTGTAGAGCAAGCAATTGCACGGCTCTCAACGTTCCTCACATGGAACGATCCCCGCGTGATGCTGGAGCACATGCCGCTGATCCACCACATCCAAGCGAAGTTCTACGAGATGACAGACGAGGGATCGGAATACAGCATTCCGTACGAGAGGATCATTCCCGTGCTCATTGAAGGTGGCTATGACGGTTACCTGTCCAGCGAGTACGAAGGCAACCGGCATATCCAGGACATCGTCGAGGTAGACAGTGTTGAACAGGTCCGCCGGCAGCACCGCATGTTCGCGCGTCTGTTGGGTGAAGAAACAACGCTCGATGCCGGGGCTACGCCAGGCATCGGTGTTTACGCCGAGGGAGGCAGCAATGTTCGATAAATACATCATCGTTGAGGACACCCTCTGCAACGCGGTGGATGGCGACGACGTCGCAGGCTTCCAGCTCGGCGTGCGGCTTCCGTACTACCGCGGCTTAGGGCTCTCCATGGTGGAGGATATCGAGGTCACCGTGGACGGTGAAACTGCCCCGCGCGGTTCTGTGTCCCTGACGGTCCACGGGAATACGTACAAGCTGACAGACCTGCCCGGCATCTTTGATGATCGCTGGGAAATGGGGGAGGTGGCCACAGTGTCCGTTGACAGGGCAGGTGGCCTCGCTGAGGGACCCCATTCAGTTGCCGTCCGTCAAAGGCTTCGAATCTCCTACATGCCCGTACCGGGTGGGGGAGCAGACCACAAGACCCTCACCCTTAAGAGCTGAACGTCCCCTGCAGCGGTTGCCTCTGCCTGCCGGCACGGGCAACCGCTGGCTGTTCGATCGGCTCTCCCCGACAGTGAAAGGCCCACAAAATGACAGCAGCTCCGGCTCAGCAGGAAATCATCGACCACCTCATGGCATCGATGACGTGGGAGCAAAAGCTGGCTCAGCTCCAGATAGCTTTCCGGCCCCGGTTGGACGACGCTGCGGATTTGGTCCGTTGCGGCATCGGTGCGGTCTTTTGGCCTCGCAGCGCGGAAGCCACCAACGAACTCCAGAGGATCGCCCGGGAAGAGACTCCGCATGGGATTCCGCTCTTAGTGGGCTTGGACGTGATTCACGGACAGAGGACCACGTTCCCCGTCCCCATCGCTCAGGCGGCAAGCTTCGATCCGATTACAGCGGAGACCGACGCCCGCATCACAGCGAAGGAAGCTGCATCCGGGGGAGTCAATTGGACTTTCTCTCCGATGATCGATGTGTCCCGCGATCCTCGCTGGGGCCGCGTTGTGGAGGGTTTCGGCGAGGACACGTACGTCAACGGCGTGTTCGGTGCGGCGAAGGTTCGCGGCT
This sequence comes from Paenarthrobacter sp. NPDC092416, assembly GCF_044755025.1. Taxonomy (NCBI): domain Bacteria; kingdom Bacillati; phylum Actinomycetota; class Actinomycetes; order Micrococcales; family Micrococcaceae; genus Paenarthrobacter; species Paenarthrobacter sp. NPDC092416. The sequence continues at coordinate 175,400 of NZ_JBIVQG010000004.1, read as the reverse complement.
ATCAAGGTAGCTCTCTGCGGGACCGCGACTCCATCCTTGCGTGCGCAAAGCACTTCGTGGCCTACGGCCAGGCCGAAGGAGGTCGTGACTACAACACCGTGGATATGTCCCTCCAGCGGCTCCGCAATGTCTATCTTGAGCCGTTCAGATCTGCAGTGGATGCCGGCGTAGCCACCGTGATGGCGGCCTTCAACACGGTTGCCGGTCGACCGGCACACGCCAACCACGAGCTCCTGACGGAAATCCTCAAGAATGAACTCGGGTTTTCCGGTGCGGTGGTTGGTGACGCCGACGGTGTGGTGAACCTCCTTGACCACGGAGTTGCAGGAGATCTCCGGGATGCGCTCAGGCAGTCATTTGCTGCCGGGCTCGACATCGAAATGGGTGGAAATGTTGTTGCTGGCGATGACGGTGCGCGCCTTGGTCAGGAAGACCTGCCCCTTGAACGAGTGGATGATGCCGTTCGCAGGGTCCTCGGCCTGAAGGTTGCCCTGGGTCTCTTCCATGATCCGTTCCGGGAGCCCGAATCCGAGGTGACGTCCCCTACGGGTGCCAGTCGACTTGCGGCGCTAAAGGCTGCCGAAAAAGCGCTGGTTCTGCTCAAGAATGAATCCGTCCTGCCGCTTGGCCCTGGACCGAAGCGGATCTTGCTGATCGGTCCGTACGCCAACAGCACGGACCATCTTGGAGCCTGGGTCCAATCCTTCGCGGAACCCGCCGGTTCCTTGGCCGACGCCATCCGACGAGAGTGCCCGGAATGGGTGCTGACAGTCAGGGAGGGGACCGGCTTCTTCGGAGGCGAGCCCGATCTGATCACCGATGCAGTGGGCGGCGCTGCTGACTACGATGCTGTTGTGGTCGCCGTCGGCGAGCCGTCTGCCCTGACCGGAGAAGCCAGTTCACGCAGTGACCTCCGACTCCCGGGGGCACAGGAAGAACTGATCCAGGCGGTTGCGGCGACAGGGACGCCCTTCGCTGTGGTCATGTTCAACGGACGCCCGCTGGTCACAAGCGCATGGATTGATGGGGCTCCTTCAGTGATGGAGGCCTGGCACCTTGGTCTGGAAGGCCCCAGGGCAGTGGCGCGGGCTTTGAGCGGCGCGGTGAATCCCGGCGGGAGGTTGCCAATGACCTTTCCGCGTTCCTCCAGCCAGATACCTATCTATTACGACCACGAGAACACTGGGCGTCCGGCAAGGGTCTCGGGAACCCTCGACGGCGGTGCCGTTGACGTTGCTCTGATGGGCCCCGGGAACACAGACGACCACTACACGTCCAAGTACAAGGACTTGGACCTGGGTCCTCAGTTTCCCTTTGGCCACGGCCTGAGCTACACCTCATTCGAGTACGGGGAGCTCAGGCTCTCAGCTCCGGAGGTCTTCTTGCGAGACCTTGAATGCGGCCTTACCATCGGCTTCGAGATCGATGTTTCGAACACAGGCTCGCGCTCAGGAGACGAGGTCACCATGGTCTTCATTCGAGACCTTGTCGCCTCCCTCGCACAGCCCGTCCGGAGGCTCAGGGACTTCACCCGAACCAGCTTGCAGCCCGGAGAGACGCGGACGCTGTCTTTCGAACTCGGCTGGAATGACTTCGGATTCTGGGACAACGACGCTCGTTACGTCGTAGAGGAAGGGGCCTTCGAAATCCATGTGGGCGGTGGCCTCGACGCAACGGCGGTAGGGAGCCTTCACCTACGTCGATAGAAGGGTAACCGTACTATCCAAAAAAGATCGGCGAGCAATGGCTAAGGATTTGGAGCAGATCCTTAGCCATTGCCCCCCGATGAATTCAAGCGTTGGAGCCTCTTTAACGGATAGCGGACGAGACTTCAGCGGCAGACCTGTTCCGTGGCCGGGGACGTGCAGCCACCCGCGTCTCAGCGTCGCGGCGTTGGCCCACGGTGTTCTCAATCGTTCCGATTCCCTCCACGGTCATCCGCACGACGTCGCCGGTCTTCAACGGTGGGGGAGTCTTGGAACCGTTCCGTCCCCAGAGTTCGGCGAGGCAGCCGCTGCCGCATGTTCCGGATCCGAGCACGTCGCCGGGCCGCACCACGGAGTCCTGGGATGCGTAGGCGACGAGCTCGGCGAACGGCCACCCCATGTTGGACAGCAGATCCTGGCCAATCGGTTTGCTGTTGACTTCCACCTCCATGGAGATGGGCAGGAAGCCTTCCTCATCGTGAAGGTGCTCGAACTCGTCGGCGGTGACGATCCACGGACCCAAGGTGTTGGCGAAGTCCTTCCCTTTGCAAGGGCCGAGGCTGGCCTTCATCTCGCGGCGCTGCAGGTCGCGTGCCGACCAGTCGTTGAGCACGGTGTAGCCGAAAATGTGCCGGTGAGCCTCGGCCGCGGACAGGTTCCTGCCGTCACTGCCCGGGACATGGCCGACGACGGCAGCTACTTCGGTTTCGAAGTCCAGGTCCTCACAGCCTGCCGGAATGCCAATCACTTCGCCGGTTCCCGTCACCGTGTGGGGATTGGTGAAATAGAAAGTGGGTGCTTCATACCATTCAGCCACCACTCCAGCTACGCCATCGATGCTCTTGCGCACACCCTCGACGTGTTCTTCAAAGGCTACGAAGTCCCGGATGGTGGAAGGTGCCAGCGGTGCCAGCAACTGTATGTCCCGCAGGGCGACCGGGCGCTGGCTGCGGAGAGTTTCCTTGGCGATGGCCAGAGTCTCCTCCAGCCCTGCGGCTAAAAGAGTGTTGACTGTGCGTCCGTGGGACAACGCGAAGCAGTTGCCGTCGTCGACGAATCCTTCCCGGGTTCCGCCGTCGTGATTCCAACGGGCGATCTTGACCATGTCAGGCTCCTTGGGCCGTAGCGCGGGTGCTGAGCGTTGCCGCGGCGGTGATGCCCAGCAGGGCTGCGTTGCCGGCGAGAATCGCGGCGGCGTCGGCCTCGGGAAGCCCGGCGGCGTGCACTTCGTCAACAGGCCTTTCTGATCCCATGTCGAAGGGGTAGTCCGAACCGAGCAGCACCTGTCCGGGACCCGCTGCCTCAACGAGGGAACGCAGCTCGCGGGGGTTATGGACCAGTGAGTCGAAAAAGATCCGCCGGAGATATGACGACGGCGGTTCGGCGCACCTTTGTGCCTCGGGACGCACCTTCCAAGCGTGGTCGGAACGACCGATGGTGGTGGGAAGGTAACCCCCGCCATGGGCAGCAAGCACCTTTAGGTCCGGATGCCGGTCCAAGACCCCGCTGAAGATGAGGTGGGACAAGGCCACGGCATTCTCGGCGGGCTGGGAGACGGTGTTGGCCAGGTAGAAACGGTCCAGCCGTTCGTCCAGGGAGCATCCGAACGGGTGCAGGAACACAATGGCACCCAGTTCCTCGGCCCGGTTCCAGAAGGGTTCCAGCCTGGGGTCTGAGAGTTCCACTGTGGTCCGGTCCGGGTCGCCGGGTGTGCCGGCGAACGAACCGATTTCCACGCCAAGCAAGCCACATTCCAGGACGGCTTGGTCCAGTGCTTCGACCATGAGGTGCGGATGCTGCAAGGGCACCAGCCCGAGCCCGTTCAACCGGTCGGGAGCTTTGTTGACGTAGTCCCGGATGGACTGGTTTGCCTGCCTCGCCAACCTCAGGGAAAGCTCTTCGGCGGCAAAGTAGTAGAAGTGGGACGGCGAAGGTGAGACAAGTTGGACATCTACGCCTTGCGCGTCCATGTCTTCCAGACGCCGGCCAAGGTCGGTGAGCTGCGGCCACCGTTCTTTGATCATGAGGCCGGAGTTAGCCATGGATTCGGGCCCGTTTCGCCGGACTTCCAGAGCCTGGAGGGCCGAAAAACCTTCCGGATCACTCTCCGCTACGGCCTGTTGGAGGGCCGGAATGAGGACATGGGCGTGGACATCCATCGTGGGGTGCTGGCTGGGAGCGGTGGGGTTCATGCGGGTTCCTTCAGCATGGTGGAGAGCGAGTTCATGAGGCCGGGCACGTCGGCGTCCCGGACGCCGTCCAGCATCCACTGGCCCAACTGGACGGAAGCCTTGACGACGGCGGTTGCCCTGTCCAGTCGGCGGTCTGCGAACTCTTTCCACAGAGTCTCGGTGAGGTGGTCGGCGGAGATGAGGAGTTCGGCCAGAACTGCGGCGTCTTCCAGTGCCATGGCGGCACCTTGGGCCACCGTCGGCGGGCAACTGTGGGCAGCGTCGCCGATGATGACCGTCCGGCCGCGGTTCCATGGACCGTCCACCAGGTGCGACGTGAACCACGTGTAGTTGATGCGCGCACCGTGGTCCAGACTGGCGCGGATCTCGTTCCACGGGCCGCCGTAGGCCGCCGCGAGTTCTGCCATCACGCGGGGACCGTCCTCATGTTTGCGTTCCTGGGCCTTTTCCACGAGGTAGGCGTAAATGGTGTCCGGGCCGGTGGGGCAGTATCCGGCGATGAAGCAGGGGCCGCCGTAGGTGAGGTCGGTCCGGATAACGTCCTCGGGGCGCTCCACGAATGCCCGCCAGATGCCCATGCCTGTGGGCTTGGGCTCGACGCCGGTTCCGATCGCCTGTCTGACGGCTGAATGAAGCCCGTCTGCGCCTATCAGGAGGTCGAAACGGGAGGTGCCACCGTCGGCGGTGCTCACGGTGACGCTGCCGCCGTCGTCTGCCAGGTCGGTGACCGCCTTGCCGTAGCTGATCCTCGCACCCGCTTGAAGGGCGCGTTCGCGGAGGATGGCTGTCAGGTCCGGGCGGTACATTCCGAGCGTGGCCGGAAGATCGTCGCCACCGGTCCGGATGTCTTCCAACACGGCGAGCACGGTGCCGGCGGGGTCGGGAGCCCGCAGTCCAAGGGTGCTGAACCCGTACCCTTTTGCCTGCACTTGTTCCCAGACACCAAGTTCGCGCAGGATGCGCAGGGCGTTGCCTTGGAGCGTGATGCCGGAGCCGAGGGCTTGCGGCCCGGTGGCCTTCTCCAGGATCTCAACCTCGATGCCGGCGTCGGCCAGGAGAATGGCCGCAGCAAGTCCTGCCGCCCCCGCTCCGACAATTCCGACCTTCTGTACTGCTGCCATCTGACGACTCCTTTGTGTGACGGCGATACTGCCAATAGTGCTGCTGGCTGTTGTCCCTGGGTTGGGCCTTCGTTGGCCCAACCCAGGGACTGGTCGGCTATCTGACGGCGATGGGATTGACCGGCGAACCGACAGCCCCGGTGATGGGAAGTGGCGCTGCGGTCAGCATGAAGTCATACTTGCCGTCGGCTGCGCAAGCTTCAGCGAGTTGGTCCGGGTCCCACATTTCGCCGAGGAACAACCCCAGGTTGGGGATGGCGATCTGGTGGAGTGGCTGGAAAGCGCCCTCAAACTCGTTCGGACGCACCTCGAAGCCCCACGTGTCGGTTGCGATTCCAGCAATCTCCGACTCGTGCAGCCACGCAGCAGTGCTGAAGGACAACCCCGGCGCGGGCCCACCTGCGTAATCTCCCCATCCATCGCGACGGACACGGGCGTACTGCCCTGTGCGGATCACCACGATGTCCCCACGGCGGACTGCCGAGCTGGGACCCTGGCAGTCAATGGTCTTCTGCAGGTGTTCCTGGGCGATCGCGAAGCCATCGGGCAGTTCCCCATCGGTGCGTCCCAGATCCGGGCCCAGCGCACGTCCAACGTCCAGGAGCACGCCGCGCGTGACAATCTTGGCCGCGGCGGTTTCGATCCCGGTGAACAGATCACCCTCTGACGTCACTACGTCCCCGGCTGCCCTGCCGTTCCAGGCTTTGCCGCGATCGAAGATGTGTCCCAGTCCGTCCCATTGTGTGGAGCACTGCAACGGCATGGCAATCACATCATCGGCGCCGCCGAATCCGTGCGGGAACCCTTGATTGCCGCGCTCCGCGTCCACCCCGGTGTCCGTCATGGTGTGGACGGGATTGGTGCGGCGACGCCACCCCTTTTGTGGGCCGTTGGTGTCGAAGGGCTGGGACAAGGAGAACGCCTCTCCGGTGATGACCAGCGCCGCGGCCTCCACCCGCTTGCCGGCATCGATGAAGTTCAGCGTTCCGAGCACATCGCTTTCGCCCCAACGGCCCCAGTTGTTGTATCTTTCTGCGGCGGCGGCAATGCTGGCCAGCGGATCCGTGCGCTGAATCAGGTGTGTGTCCGCGGCATCGGTTGTCACTGTTCGTCCTTGCAGCGGATGAGCTGTGTGCCTAATCCGGTGATGGTGCCTTCCATGACGTCGCCGTCCTGAAGGAGTCGTCCCCAGTGCTGGCCGTTCCCGGCAGGGCTGCCGGTCAGGACCAGGTCGCCCGGACGCAGGGGCATGATCTGGGATGCTTCGCTGACCAGCTTGGCAACCCCGAAGATCATGTCCTGCGTGGACTCGTCCTGCATGGCCTTGCCGTTGAGCTTCAGCGTGACATGGACATCCTGCGGATCGCCGAAGAACTTCGCCGGCACCAGCAGGGGACCGGTGGGCAGGAAGCCTGGGGCGTTCTTGGCACGGTACCAATCCGAACCGATGGCGGGCATGTCCTTGCGGAACACATACTCACGGGTGGTGATGTCGTTGACCATGGTGTAGCCGAAGACGTACTCAAGGGCCTCTTCCGGACTGATACGGAACGCTTCCTTGCCGATGACGGCCGCGAGCTCCAGCTCCCAGTCGTGGCTTTTGCTGTAGGACGGCAAGGTGAGGTCGTCGGTAGCTGACGCGATGGCCGTCGGGAGGCCGATGAAGAAGTACGGGGTTCCCTGGCCGGCCCGCTGGTCCATCATGGCGGCGGTCTTGGCGCGTACCTCCTCAGCGTCCTGCCCGGCGTCGCGGTGTGCCACGGCCAAGTCAATGACGTGCTTGCGGTAGTTGGCGCCGGTCTGCAGGACCTGCGCGGGTTCCACCGGGGCAAGGACCTCGACGGCGGACAACGCCAGTCCGGTTTCCTCACCGGCTGAGGCGGCCAGTGCGTCCAGTTCGGCCTCCGTGGTGTCCCAGTGCTGGATCAGCGAGTTGATGTCACCGTCCAGCGGTAGGATCCGTTCGCCCACCACAAGGCCCGCTCTTGTTTTGGTGTCGCCGGCCTCCTGGAAGCGGATCAGCGCGTAGTGTGGCTGCGTCATTAGCCGCGGCCCTGCTTTGCATAGGGGTTCAGGAGGGCTTCCTTCATTTCGGCGGAAGCGCCTTCCTCGGTGGCGGTGAAACCTTCGGCAGGCGGGAAGGACTCGGTCATGGAGTGCGGCATGGCGCCGTTCTTGTAGAAGTTGTTGGAGCCCTCGGAGGGCTTCCAGGTGTTTGCATCCCAGTCCGGGACGTAATTGCGGTAGCCGCCGGAGTTCAGTTCCACACGCAGCCCTGAGGGGTCGCGGAAGTAGAGGAAGTTCTGCTCGCCCACGCCGTGGATGGAGGGGCCATATTCCATGGGGGTGCCGTTTTCCATCATAACGTCCGCGGTGCGGAGCAGGTCTTCGGTGGCGTCCACCCAGAAGGCGATGTGGTTGACACGGCCGGCACGCTTTGAGGTGTCCAGGACGACGCCGAGGTCGTGGGACTTCTCGTTGGTGGTCAGTACGGAGAAGACCGTGATGGGTGCCTCGTCGAGGTCCACGAACGCCATGACGCGGAAGCCCAGTGCTTCGTTGTACCACTTGGCGAATCCGCGGACGTCGGAAGAGGCGACGGTGACGTGGTCCAGGAAACGCGGAGCGGCGGCGTGGCTGCTGCGGCGCTCGGGACGGTCCGGGTAGGTGGACTCGAAGCCGGGCTCGGCAACGAACTTCTCCACGTCATAGAAAAGCCGCATGTGGTGCCCGTAGGGACCGGTGAATTCGTACGCTTTGCCGAATCCGTGGCCGCCCGGGGTCCAGGTGCCCTGCACACCGGTTGCTTCTACACGGGCTGCTGCAGCTTCGAGGGCTTCCTGGGAGTTGGTGCGCCATGCCATTCGGCCCAGCGACGCTTCCTCTCCATGGGTGACCACCAGGCTGTAACGGTAGTAGTCGCCCCAGCAGCGCAGGTACACGTTTCCATCCATGCGGTCGATGATGCGCATGCCGAACTTTTCCTCGTAGAACCTCGCCGAGGCTTCGACGTCCGGAGTGGTGATCTCGAGGTGGGCAAGATGGGAGAGGGGAGTTTCCACGATGAATTCCTTCTAAATGCTCTGGTTGCTCGGACAGTGATCTGCAGGTCCTGTAACAACAATGGGGCCGGTCAGTTATTTGGGGAAGAGAGGATTCTGGATAGAACGTATTCGTCAGACTGATACCCGGTAGTCTGTGGGAATGAAGACCTTGGACCTGAACCTGCTGCCCCAGCTGCAGGTACTGCTCGAACTGCGCAACGTATCCAAGGCCGCCGAACGGCTGCGTTTGAGCCAGCCTGCCACCAGCGCTGCCATGGCCAGGCTGCGGCGGCATTTCGACGATGAACTCCTGGTTCGTAACGGCCGAACATACGTCCTGACGCCGTTTGCGCAGTCGCTCGTTCCTCTGGTGGATGAGGCCATGGTGCACGTCCAGAGAGCCACGCTGGTCCGATCAGGATTCGACGCCACCACGAGTGAACGGGAATTTGTGATTGCGGCCTCGGACTACGCAGCGGCTCTCATCGTTGGCCCGCTGCGTGGGATCCTGCGGGAAGAGGCTCCCAGAGTCACCGTGGACATCGTCCCCATGACTGGACTTCACGGCACCATGGCCGAGTATTCAAAGCTGGACCTGCTTGTTGGACCTACCGGCTACAAGATGCAGGGTGAAACAAAGCAGCTGTTCAGGGATAGTTTTGTGGCCATCACAGACGCCGCAAATCCAGTCCTTCAGCTCCCGGGCATTACCCTGCAGGATCTGGTGAGCGTCCCACATGCGGTGGGATATTTCGGGGAAGGAATCAGCACGCCGGCCGATAAGCTCTTCGAGTCCCGGGGCGTTCGACGCCGTGTGGCAGCAGTGGTGGCAGGTTTCCTCTCACTGCCGCTCTTGGTGGAAGGTACAGACTTGGTGGCGCTAGTGCCCCGCATGCTGGCAGCCAGAGCACAGCGAGGCGCGAACATCGAAGTCTTGGAGTTCGATGAAGAACTCGAAGCATCCTTGGTGGAGGCCCTCTACTGGCACCCATCAAGGACGGAGGATCCGGCCAACGTGTGGCTTCGCTCCGTAGTTCAGCGCGCCTGCTCGCAACTTCACCAGTTGTTTCCTGTCACCGCCCACCCCGGCACTGTTTCTGGACCCGCCGGAAGCTAGGGGGGACGGCGGGGGTCTGCACGAAGCCGGACTCATCCATCCAGTGCGCCGTTGACCCTGCTTGCCGGATGGATCATGTGGTGGTGATTGTTCCAGTAGATTCCGACGTAGACGAAGCTGGGCAGGTAGCTGAGGACCGTGGGTGCGACGGAACTCAAATCACCATCCACATTAGGTCTCCTCAGCCATGGACTGGAGATCTGGCTCTGCTTGTGCGGGCGATGCCTTTCTACTCCCTGATGTACGGAGCAGAGAGCGCAACGTCTGGATGGTGTCGGCTTCGGCGGCAGTCTTGTCGTCACGGTAGCGCTTGACGCGTGCGAACCGAAGGGCGATTCCACCCGGATAGCGGGGCGAGTGCTGGACGCCGTCGATAGCGATCTCGACAACGGTGACCGGTTCGGTCCACACCGTGCCCGCCGTACGCCGCACCTCCAACTCTTGGAACTTTTCAGTCTGCCACTGCAGCAGTGCATCGGTGAGGCCCTTGAAAGTCTTGCCCACCATCACGTAATTGCCGGGTTCGCCAAACTCGCCAACAGGGTCCAGGGCACCGAGGTGCAGGTTGGACAGCAGCCCGGCGCGCCGTCCGGACCCCCATTCGCAGGCGAGTACCACCAGGTCGTAGGTGAGCACTGGCTTCACCTTGATCCAGTTCGAACCCCGCCGCCCGGCGGCGTAGGCCGAGCCCAGCGCCTTCACGACCACACCCTCGTGGCCGGCGTCCAGCGCATCGCGCGAGACGCTCTCGGCAACAGAGGCATCCTCAGTGATTTTCCCCGGGATGCGATGACCGGGTGCGATCCGCTCGAGCACGCCGATGCGTGTGGCCAACGGCTCGTCGAGCAGGTCGCGCCCGTCGACGTGCAGCACGTCAAAAAACCACGGATGCAGCAGTGTGGTGCGCGCGGCGTTCGTCCCGAACCGGGACATGGTTTCCTGGAACGGCCGGGGCCTGCCGTCCTCGTCGAGGGCCAAGGTCTCGCCGTCGAGGATCACATCGCGAACGGGCAGTCCGCGCACCACGTCCACCACCTCAGGCAGCCGATGGGTCACTTCGGCCAGGGTGCGGGTGTAGATGTGCACGTCATCGCCAGCACGGTGCACCTGGATGCGTGCGCCGTCGAGCTTGTACTCCACCGACGCTTCTCCCGTCGCCTCCAGCGCCTCGCCGGTACTGGCCGCGGTTGCGGCGAGCATGGGCTGGACCGGACGCCCGACGACGAGGCCGACTGCGTCAAGCTGGGCCGCGGTGCCCGTGATCGCCAGCAGGGCAGTCGCGCCGAGATCGCCGGAGAGCATCGCTGCGCGGCGTACGGCCTCGACCGGCCTGCCGGCGGCGCGGGCAACGGCGTCCGTCAGGACGCCCTCGAGTGCACCGGTACGAAGTTCTCCGAGCAGCACGCCGGCGATGAACGTCTGCTCTCGTTCTGTGGCTTCCGCCATCAGAGTCCGAAGAGTGGCGGCGCGTTCCACGGTGGAGCCAGCGCCTGCGCCCGCCAGCAGCCGGTCCAACGCAACGTCGAGGTGGGCGATGGTGAGATTCGACTCAGGAGAGGGCTCGCCCTTGGCCGCCCTCATGCCGCTCCAGCCGATCCCTACCCGGCCCTGGCGAGGCTTGGCGGTGAGCAAACCGACCGCCGTCGGGATGTCAGCGGGGTCGAGCCGAAGCAGCAGGCCTGCCAGTTCCTTGATCTTGGCGATCCGGGAACGCGTGGCCGCGACGGCTTCCGAGGTCCTCACGAGCTCATCGAGCAGCATGGCACCAGTCTGTCACGGCTGCTGTCCATGGACAGCGATTATGCCTTGTCCAGAAGCGGCAAACTTTGCCACAGCGGGTTGGTGGGCCCCACTTCCTATGGCGCTCATCGGCAGCCGGCGCGAACATCCCGTTGCCGCGTTGACCAGGAGCTTGTCCTTGATCTTGCCAGGAAATCTGCAGACGCCGTGATCCATGCAGCAGCGCCGGTGACGGCTTTCATGGTCGGTTACGCCGCAGGGCTTGAAGCTGGGAAAGGAAGCCGGGGATCGGACGTTTTACCTGCCGTGGCGACTAACAAGGCGGCAGACATCGCCTTCAAGCTCTGTTCTGACCGGGCGGAAGGAAAGGGCTGGGAGCCGACAAATCAGTCGTAGAGCCGAGAACCCCTGACCGTAAGTCCTGGCACAGGGGAGAACGGGACGACTCAGCCCGCGAAGCCGGTAGCCGACTTTAGAACAGCGGCCAAGGGACCGCCGGCATTCCGCCGACTGGGGCCGGAAATCGTCCCGTCAGCCGCAGCCGAGCGCAGCGCGCGGTGAGCGACGCGATTTCTTCGGCAGTGAGCAGGTCCGCCAGATTCCGGCCCAGCTCGCTCTTCAGTCCTTCGGTGACGCGATCGATCCCGTCGAGTTCCTCCGCTGTCAGGGCCTCACCCAGCCATCCCCAGAGCACCGTGCGCAGTTTATGTTCGCTGTGAAAAGTGAGTCCGTGGTCTACACCGTGCCGGTGTCCGTCCGTCATGGCGAGTATGTGGTTTCCTTTGCGGTCAGCGTTGTTGACGACCAGGTCGAACACGGCCATGCGTCTCAGCGTCGGCGAATCTTCGTGGACGAGGGCCACCGTCTGACCGTTCTCATCTTGTCCTTCGAGAACGTGTTTCCAGCCCGTCTCGGGCAGGTGGTCCGCTGCAATCAGGTCCACGGCTCTTTGGGCGGGCTCTTGCTCCTGCCAGAGCTGCACCATCCCTTCGCCCAGAGGACCATCACGTAGCCAGGTGTGCGGCACAACGTCCCAGCCGAGAACCTGCGAGACCAGGTATGCGGCCACCTCCCGGTGGGCGAGGGTGCCGTCGGGGAAATCCCATAGGGGACTCTCGCCCGCTATCGGCTTATAGACGACCGGCACGTCGCCGATGCTGCCTAGAAATGTGGCGTTTGAGGCCGTCGTAATGCGGCCTGAAAGCGTCAGCTCGGCGGTCACCAGGTCCAGCACCGGCATTAGACCTCGGGGAGGGTGCAGTCGTGCCCGTCCGCGTCCATGGGGTAACCGCAGAGCGGGCATATCGGCCGCCCGGCTCCCACAATCTCACGGGTGCGCTTGGCGAACGCGCGGGCGGTGCCGACCGGCATGCGCACCAGCATCATTTCGGTTTCGTTGGTGCCGCCCTCAACAAGCCGTTCGTCGTTCTCATCAGCATCAACGTCGGTAAGGGGGTAAGCCTCGACGACGATCTGGGCCGTGGTCGGGTCCCAATCCAAGGTCATGGCGCCGGTGCGAAACTGCTCCAGAGGGGGTTCGATCGGGTCATTGTCGACGAGTTCACGGGGCGTACCCGTAGGAACGCTGAAGGGGTTGCCGTCGAGGGTGATGAGCTGATCGAGGATTTCGTCGATCTTCTCCGCAAGCAGAGCCGACTGCTGTTTCTCAAGGGCAATACTCACGATCTGCGCCCCGGTCCGCACTTGCAGGTAGAACGTGCGCGCTCCGGGAAGGCCGATGGTGCCAATGACAACCCGATCAGGCCAGGCAAACTCGTGAACGCGTGTAGGCATGCCAGTAGTTTAGGCACATGACCTTCACGACGTCTTCTGTCCTGCGCCGCCGCCCACCGGTGCATCGCCCGAACGGATGCCGTTCGACAGCCATGACAGGTCACCGGCTTCGGTATTGGTCGCATGGACGCTGGGGCGACTCGCGCTGTAGTGGACGATTGATACGGAACCGGGGCTGACGTTTATACGCTGGAACAGGTCAAGGTGCATGCCGAGCGCGTCCGCAAGGATTGACTTGATGACGTCACCGTGACTCACGGCCACCCACACGGCCCCTGGCCCGCGCCGGGCTTCGAAGGCAGCATCGTGGCGTCGAATCGCTGCCACGGACCGAGCCTGCATCGCGGCCATGGATTCACCGCCGGGAAAGACGACGGCGGACGGTTGCGACTGCACCATAGGCCACAAATCCTCGGTGGCTAGATCACCGAGCTTTCGGCCCTGCCACTGGCCGTAATCGCACTCGGTGAGATCGGGATCGACCACTGTGGACGGCGAGCCGGCCTGGCGGTCGATGATGAGCTGGGCGGTCTGCTGGCAACGTTCAAGAGGGCTCGATACCACCCCGACGACGGGCACGGCCGCGAGCCGGTCACCAGTCAGAGCCGCTTGGTCGCACCCTAGTTGGTCCAGGCCGATGCCGTCGGCCCGACCGGCCAACAATCCACTGGCATTGGCTGTGGTGCGGCCGTGCCGCACGAGAAGTAGTGTTGCCATCCATCCAGCCTAGCCACCCTCCGGCTGGTGGTGTGGACCATACCGGGTCACGGTCCGAACGGTCTCGCTAAAGAATTCCCAGACACGCCGTTCGGGTCCCGGCATGTACAACTTTGTGGTCGGCGCACGTACCGATGACATGATCTACAGCAAATGTCGTGAAGTTTCTTCTGGATCCGGTTAACCGTGACTCCATACGGACTCCAGGCTCGTCGAATCTGTGTGGCCAGTTCTACCTACGAACGGAAGTCCGGGGATTGGCGCCGTTTCCTTGCTCCCCTGATGCGTACCGGCGCGACCCCGCAGTTGGTGCGCCGGTGGATTCCCGCTGGAGGAGGACGGGTCCGACCGAAGAGTCTGCGACTGCCTCCACGCCGGAAAGTCGCTGTTCAAGCATTCGGAATGCCCTGACACCGAGGTCGTTGAAATCAGGTGCCACGGTACTCAGTGCCGGCCAAGTGAATTCGCTGAAGGGCTGGTTGTCCCAGCCGATAATCGAGACGTCGTCCGGGACCTTGATGCCCTTTTCGTAGAGTGCGCGCAGTGCGGCTACAGCCAGACCGTCGTTGGAACAGAACACAGCCGTGATGCCGGGGTCGGCCGCGATCCGAAGCCCTTGTTCGTAGCCGGAGCGCGCTGCCCGTGTCGCCTCAAGGACAGGAGGGGGCGTGATTCCGGCGTCCGTAAGGGCATCGTGCCAGCCTTGGTAGCGGCCGGAGAACTGGGTGAGCGGAAACAAGCCCAGGTGATGGACGGTGCTGTGCCCAAGTTCCAGCAGGTGTTCCGTGGCGGCCCGCCCGGCTGCGTATTCGTCGATGAAAGCGTAGGGAAAGCCGGGTTGACCAACAGGGAAACCGGACGCTGCAACCGTAGGAATGGCGCTTGGTAGCTGCTTCAGGACCTCGGCAGCGGACGGGTCGAAGTCCAGGACGATGATGCCGGCGAGTTGTTGCTGAAGGGCTACCTCCAACGCTGCTTTGACGTCTGATTCTTCGGCGGACTTCACGGCGGAGATGACTACCGAGTAGCCGGCGGCTTGGGCCACCGCTTCGATGCCGGCCAAGGTGTTCGCGTAGCCATAGGCGGAAGTGCTGGCCGCGAAGATCGCGATCATGGTCCGTTCGCCGCTCTTTAGGGCCCGTGCCAGGGAACTTGGACGGTAGTTGAGCTCCTTGATTGCTGCTTCGACCTTGGCGCGGAGGCCCTCGCTAACGGGGATATTGCCCGTTAGGACGCGCGAGACCGTGGGAACTGAAACGCCGGCCAGGCGTGCCACGTCTGCAATGACTGGCGGTTTGGAGTCTTTGGAAATTCTCATGTGGATCCTCGTCGTACAGTTTGCGTCTTCCTGCGAAGGTTATCCCGAAATACCGTCTTGGGTGGCAATTTCCCTTCGCATCAGAAGCCAGGCGAGGAGCGCGGGTACGAGACCGCTGCCCAGGGGAATCAGGGTGGGGATCCTGGATGCGAGGAGCAACCACGTGGCGAAGGCAATGACGCATCCGGCGAGCGCCAGGGGTTTGGTGAGGAAGATCCGGGCCGCCCCGTCCAGGAGCCCACGTCGGGAAGTATCGTCGTCGGCGTCCATCGCTGTTCCGAGCAGGGCAATGTAGGCAGCCACGCCGGCGCCACACAACGGGATGATGATGCAGAGCGCTACTGTGCCGAGGACTCCTGGCGTCGACAGCCAGAACAAAATGGAGAACGTGGCTGCGCCCATGGCAAGCGGCGCCAACAGCCCGGGTACTCCAAGGCGCGGCCAGGCCCATGTGAACTCGGTGAAGAATGCCCGCGTGACGCCCGGTCGGTCCTGAAGCACAATCTTGCGGAAGGCTCTCTGTAGTGCGATGGCTGCCGGGACCATGGTGAAGAGCGGCAGGCTGACCAGCAGGAACAGCAACTGCAGCAGTAGAACATCTCCGACTGTTTCAAGCCCTGCCATAACAGCGGCTCCCCGTGGGCGGCGTTTTTGCTGGTCCATGCGTCCATCCATTCATAGCAGCGAGGTTGCTGTCAGAGCCCTCCTGAGTTCACCCATTTTAGGAAGTGAAATCTGTGACTTGCATCTCTGATATCGGTATCATACAGTGGTTTGCACACGCTATCCACCGTCGGATGGCTAAATCAGGAGGATTGATATGGCACGTCGACGTGCAGGATTTCTCGCGCTGGCAGTGGCCGGTACTCTCGCCCTCGGAGCTTGTGGTTCGGGCGGAACATCGACTGCACCGGCATCCAACCCTGCCGAGGTGACGGGGACCCTGCGGGTCCTGGTGCCCAGCTACCCTGCGAGCAACGAGGGCAAGGCGGCACTGCAAAAAGTAGTGGATTCATTCAACGCCAAGTACCCCAAGGTGACGGTTGAACCGGACTTCGCTACGTTCGACACCCTCAACCAGAAGATCTCTACCTCGATTGCAGGAGGCCAGGGCTACGACGTCCTGGTGACAGGTATTGGCTGGGTTCCGCCATTCGCGGCAAAGAACGTGTTCGAGGACCTTTCATCGTTCGGCGCCACTGCCGATTCGCTGGGGGAGTCGACCAACCCGGCGCTCGTCCCCGCGGCTGAATACAAAGACAAGGTGTACGCCGTTCCCTTGATCGCCGGCCCCAAGCCCTTGGCCTTACGGAAGTCGCTCTTCGAGAAGGCGGGGCTCGATCCGAGCAAGCCGCCCACAACCATGGCCGAGATCAGGACCGCTGCAGAGAAACTCACCGTCAAGGATGCCGCGGGTAATATCACCCAGGCCGGTTTCGACTTCTGGGCTGCGCCCGGTGGCTACCGCCAGGATTTCGTGGCCCTGCTTGGTTCGCTTGGGAAGCCGCTGTACAACACTGATGGCGACCCTCAATTCGCCGGAGAAGAAGGTGTTCAGACCCTTGAGTGGATGAAGTCCATGGTGAACAACGTCCAGAAGTACGGCGCACAGAACGCCGCCAAGTCTCCTCTGGTCAATACAGGTGAGGCAGCAATGGGCTTCACCGGTGGCTACATCGACTGCTCTGACAAAGGTGTGGGAAAGGCGGTGTGCGATGACCTCGTGTACTTCAACCTCAAGGAGAAGGACGGCTCCATGTTTACGGGCGGCCAGCTCGCCTCAGTAGGCAAGAGCAGCAAGCTCAAGTCCGCGGCCTGGGACTTCATCCAGGAACTGAGCAAGCCCGAAGCTGAGTCAGGTATCGCGACACTGAACTTCGCCGTTCCGGCGGCAAAGGATGCGGCGCAATCGGACGTTGTGAAATCGAACCCCGCCAGCACGTTTGTTGCCGCGAACCTCGGTGACGCCAAGTTTGAGGGCGGGGCTGCCAACTGGCTGGACCTGCGTGGAACCTTTGGCACAAGCCTGGATGATGCGCTGCTGGGTAAGAAGTCAGCCCAGGAGACACTGTCAGCCCTGGAAAAGCAGTCAAAGTGAGCACCTTGAAAGAAACGACGCCGGTGGTGCGCGCGGCACACGGGGCAAGACCCCGGGCTTCGCGCCCCACAGGGCGGGACGGCTCACGCCTCACCCGCCAGCAATCCCGGGCAGGTTGGTGGCTTCTCGCGCCCGCCTTGCTCCACTCCACCTTCTTCCTTGCAGTGCCGGCAGTCGCGGCCGTCTTCCTCAGCTTCACCAACTACGACTTCTCCGGAGCCTGGCAGCTGATCGGCGCCGAGAACTACGTGGAGCTGTTCCAAGACACCCGATTCCAAGCAGCCCTGTGGAACACGATCAGCTACACCTTGGTGGTTGTGCCACTGTCCATGGCCCTGGCTTTGGTCATCGCCCTCGGCCTGAACCAGAAGATTCGCGGACTGGGTTTCTTCCGGACCGTCTACTATCTTCCGGTCGTCACTGCCACCGTTGCCGTTGCGTCCGTGTGGCTGTGGATCTATCAGCCGAGCACGGGCCTCGCGAACGCCGTGGGCAGCCTCTTCGGCCTGGCACGGTCAGAGTGGCTGAACGATCCGGGTACGGCATTGCCGGCCTTGATGGCGGTCGGCATCTGGCAGGGTCTCGGTGCCAAAATGATCGTCTACCTGGCAGCAATGCAGGGCGTCTCGAAAGAATTGCTGGAGGCCGCCAACCTCGACGGCGCCAACCGTTGGCAAGTGTTCCGCAATGTGGTGTGGCCTGCCCTGGGGCCTGCCCACTACTTCGTCCTGATCACGGCGATCGTGCAGACATTCCAGGTATTTGATTTGGTCTTCGTCATGACCAAGGGCGGGCCAGTGAACTCCACGACCGTTCTGACCTTCGACATCTATAACAACGCCTTCGAAGGGCTGCGGCTGGGGTATGCCTCCGCTGAAACAGTCATCATGCTCATACTCATTGCGACCTTCATCTACCTGGGTGGTCGTTCACAAAGGAAGAACCAGGATGCGTAAGAAGAACCTCACGCCCGGTCGAGTGGTCCTCTACGCAGTGCTGCTCCTGGGAAGCGTGCTGATGATCGGCCCGTTCATCTGGATGGTCCTCACGGCACTGAAGTCGACAGGTGAAGTCAGTACCTTCACCTGGCTCCCAACCGAGTTCCATTGGTCCAACTTCGTAGAAGCAATGGATGCTGCTCCCTTCCTGCGCTACTTCTGGAACAGCTTGGTCCTCACTGTTGGACAGACTGCGTTGACGCTGGTGTTCTGCACCATGGCGGGCTACGCACTGGCCAAGGCGCCAATTCGTGGTGCGAAGGGAATCCTGAACTACTTCATCGCGCTGATGATGGTCCCGTTCCAGATCATCCTGGTTCCGCTCTTCCTGCTAGTGAAGTCCATCCCTCTGTTCGGTGGGAACGACATCTTTGGCCAAGGCGGCACCGGTTGGCTCAATACCTGGTGGGCCCTCATCATCCCCTTGGCCATCGCGCCTCTTTACACCTTCCTCGCCCGCCAGTTCTACGTCACGCTCCCCTCGGAACTCGCGGATGCTGCGCGGGTGGATGGCCTCGGCGAATTCGGCATCTTCTTCAGGATCATGACGCCGCTTATCAAACCTGCGTTGGTCACCATCGGGGTCTTCCAGATTGAGGCCGCCTGGAACAGTTTCCTGTGGCCGTTGATCGTCACCAATTCCGATGAACTCAGGCCGCTACAGGTGGGACTCGCGATCTTCTCGCAGGACCCCCTCAACGTGCAATGGCCCTATCTGATGGCCGGCGCCACTTTGGCCACCCTTCCGATGATCATCCTGTTCATCTTTGCCCAGCGCCGATTCGTTGAAGGCATGGCCAGTGCCGGCCTCAAGGGCTGATAACCACCGCCTTCCCACCACTCCAAGGAACACCATGATGATGTCGCCGCTGCCCCGCTCCGTGGGCGCTGCCGAAAACCGGCTGAATCGCTGCCGGAACAAGGAGGGCCATTGAGCGCCGCACTCCACAGCAGCGCAGAGCCAAAACCTGCTCAGTTCCGGCCCAAAGTGGCCCTGGCCATGCAGGATGTGGACCTGCGGGACGCGCTGTTCTCCAAGCGGTTGAAGTCCAGGCTCGAGGCGATTGCCGACTGCGACTTCAGCGAGGTCATCCAGGACTTCTCCATCGTTCCGAATGAACTGCTGGGAGACGTTGATGTTCTGATCACCGGCTGGTTCTCTCCGAAGATCAACGCTGAAGTGCTCTCAAGGATGCCCCGGCTCCGGCTCATCGCCCACGCGGGAGGGAGCGTTAAAGCCCACGTGCTGCCTGAATGCTGGGAGCGCGGGGTGGTTGTGACCACTGCCGCGGAAGCCAACGCCCTTCCGGTCGCGGAATTTACACTGGGCCTGATCCTGCTGGCGGGCAAGTCCGCGCTGGCCGCCAGCAACCTTTACAGCCAAAGGCAAACGAAAATCGACCGGGAGCTGGAGTTCCCGGAGACCGGAAACTACGAGCGGGCAGTGGGGATCGTTGGGGCTTCCACGATCGGCAAGCTGGTTCTGGAACGGCTCCAGCCGTTTGACTTTGACGCGCTCGTCTACGACCCAACTATCTCCGATGCTGAGGCGAGGCGAATGGGCGCCCGCCGGGTTGGGCTGGATGAGCTCATGGCCTGCAGCGACATTGTTTCCCTGCATGCCCCGGTCCTCCCTGAGACGGTGAACATGATTGGATCCCGGCAGTTGGCTGCCATGAAGGACGGCTCAACGCTGATCAACACTGCCCGGGGAGAGCTGGTGGATCAGGAAGCGCTGGTCCGAGAGCTGGTTTCGCAACGGATCAACGCCTGTTTGGATGTCACCAACCCCGAGCCGCTGCCGGCAGGTAACCCCCTCTACGGCTTGCCCAACGTCCTGCTTACTCCGCACGTCGCCGGTTCGATGGGCACAGAGCTCCATCGATTGACCGCCTACGCGCTCACCGAGGTGGAACGGTACGCAGCGGGTGAGCCCCCTAAGTTTCCAGTCGGCCTGACCGACCTGGAGAGGATGGCATAGCAAATGGAACTCGTATGGACCAACCATGTACTCAACCTGACCTTGAACGCAGGAGAAAACGAGCCCGTTGGCCTTGGGTACTTCCATCCCAACAGGCCGGCCTCGGGTCCGGTTGAAAGCGGCCCCGCCCTGGTGGAGATCCTGACCGTGGGGCACGGCAGGGCAAGAACAAGCCAGCGCTACGGCGAGTCCGCCATTGGCGGCCGACTCCGCTACACCGGTCATCAATCCGGCAGGGATGGCCGTTGGCACACCCTCACCGTCCAGCAATGCGATGCGAACAGCGGGTTGGAGGTGGACGTCGTTCTCCGGGCGGCCGAGGGGAGCAGTGCTCTGCAAGCCGTTGCTATCGTTCGGAACAACGGCACGGAGTCGGTGCAGTTGCAGGCAGTCACGTCGCTTGCCGTACCTCTGTTGGCAGGGAGCCGGCACGTGGACGCAAACGACCTCCGCCTTGCGTCCGCCACGTCACAGTGGCTCGGCGAAAATCAATGGACGTTGCAGCCATTGCGTGCCGGACTTCCGAATCTGAACCTGGGATTGCACGCACAAGACCAGCGGGGGCACCTGCTCCGGGCGTCGACGTCGTCGTGGTCCACCGGCGGCCCGCTGCCGACAGGCGCGGTGACCGACGTCGACGACCAATGGTGTTGGATGTGGCAGGTTGAGCACAACGGTGGGTGGGCCTGGGAGCTGAGCGAGACCCGAAAAGGCGTCAACCTCGCCCTTCTGGGGCCCACAGATGATCAACACCAATGGCTTCACCACTTACAGCCTGGCCAGGAATTTACCACCGTGCCTGTTTCGCTCGCCGTCAGCGACCAAGGCCTGCACGGTGCTATGGCCGAGCTGACATCGCACCGGAGGGCGCTCCGTACCACCACAGCCGCCGAAGAAAACCACTCGGTGGTCTACAACGATTTCATGAACACGCTCATGGGCGACCCCAGCACCGAGAAGCTCCTTCCCCTGGTAAAAGCCGCAGCTGAGGCTGGTGCCGATATTTTCTGCATCGACGCGGGTTGGTACGACGACGGCACGGACTGGTGGGACGCAGTGGGCGAGTGGCGGCCGTCCGCCCGTCGCTTTCCCCATGGACTTTCCCACGTCACCGAGGCCATCCGGGCCTACGGTATGGGAGTTGGCCTTTGGCTCGAACCGGAGGTCATCGGCGTTCGCAGCCCTATGGCTTCGTCGCTTCCACGCAGTGCGTTTTTACAGCGCAACGGCCAACGCGTGGTTGAACACGGGAGGTATCACTTGGACTTCCGCCATCCCGCAGCCCGGGGACACATGGACGAAACCATCGACAGGCTCGTACGGGACTTCGCGGTGGACTATTTCAAGTTGGACTACAACATCACAGCGGGCCCCGGAACCGACCTCGGTGGCGTTTCAACCGGTGACGGCCTTTTGGCTCACAATCGCGCCTATCTTCAATGGCTCGACGATGTGAAGGCCCGCCACCCGCGGTTGACGGTGGAAAATTGCGCGTCTGGGGCCATGCGTCAGGATTACGCATTGTTGTCCCGTCTGGATCTGCAGTCCACCTCGGATCAGCAAGACCTGCTGCTCTACCCGCCTATCGCGGCGAACTCGTTCTTCAGTGTCTTGCCCGAACAGGCAGCCCACTGGGCCTACCCGCAGGCCGAAATGACGGATGCGGAAATCCGCTTCACCCTCGCCACGGCGATCCTTGGGCGGATGTGCCTCTCAGGTTTTCTGGATCGCATGACCCCCGGGCAGTTGCAGCTGGTCCGCCAGGCTGTCACGGCGCACAAAGAATTGCTACCTGAGATTCACGCTTCCAGCGCTTTCTGGCCGTCCGGCATCCCGCAGTGGGACGACCAGTCGTTGAGTATCGGTCTCCGCGCTCCGCAACGGGACCTGATCACCGTCTGGAACAGGGGAGGGACAGCTGGGCAACTGACGCTGGACCTTCCGCGCTGGGCTGGCACGGAAGTCACTGTGGACTGGGTCGGCCCACCCGGAGCCTTCGACTTCACGTGGGATAAGGCCGGATATCTCGCTCTGTCCGGCGTGGACGGCATTTCCGCAGGCACGTTCACGGTCAGAGCACAGCAAAGCTGACAAGGGAACCATGTACAAACTGAAGAACACGATCCGTGACTACGCTTGGGGCTCCACGACGCTGATCTCTGACTACCTCGGCACCGATCCTTCCGGGGCGCCGGAGGCGGAGATGTGGCTGGGCGCGCACGCCGGCTCGCCGTCGTCGGCGCTCCGTGAGCACGGCGCAATTCCGCTCGACCGGCTGATCTCCGCAGATCCTGACCGTCTGCTCGGTACCCGATGCCGGGAGGCCTTCGGCGACCGCCTCCCGTTCCTGATGAAGCTCCTCGCCGCCGGCTCTCCACTTTCCCTCCAAGTCCATCCAAGCAACGAACAGGCTGCTGCCGGTTTCGTGGCGGAAGAGGCTGCGGGCGTCCCCCTGGAAGCTGCCCATCGCAACTACAAGGATGCCCACCACAAACCAGAGATGATTCTTGCGCTGACTCCCATCGAAGCCTTATGCGGGTTCCGCCCGGCGGCTGAAGCGGCGTCCATCTTCGGCCACCTGGCGGGCGCATTTCGTGAAGTCGGAACTGAGGTTCCACCTGTCCTGGAGCAGGTTCGTGACATGCTCGACGGCGGTGGGGAACCTGCCGCCGTCGGCGCGGCGTTCGCCCTGCTCATCCGCGGCGGCATTTCCGTTGTGGACGCGGTTGAATCCGTGGCTGGAATCCTTCGCTTGGGCATTCCGGTAGGGCCTTTCGCCAAGGAGTTGGCGACTGCCCTGGAGCTCAGCGAGGCCTACCCCGGTGATCCGGGCGTTTTGATTTCCTTGATGCTTAACCGGGTTTCCTTGACGCCCGGCCAGGCGGTATTCCTTCCGTCCGGCAACATCCACGCCTACCTGAGCGGGCTCGGCATCGAGGTCATGGCATCCTCCGACAACGTTCTGCGGGGAGGCCTGACCGCCAAGCACATCGACACCGACGAGTTGCTCAACACTGTGGATTTCAGTCCTTTGCCGGTTCCCCTGCTGGAGGCCTTCTCGCCCACGGCCGGGGTGCACCTATGGCAGCCGCCCTTTGATGAATTCGTGCTGCAGCGGATGGAAGTCGTTGCCGGCGATGATGGACTTCCCCTCACCGGCGGAACTCCGAGCATCCTGTTGGTGGTGTCAGGTTCCGGACGGTTATCCTCGACGGGCCAATCCCTCAGCCTCAACCGGGGCGACAGTGTGTTTGTTTCCGCGAACGAGGATTTGCCCACGCTACATGGCATCGGCTCCGAACCCCTCGTTGCCTTTGCAGCCACCGTCCCGCTGCATGTGACGGCTGCCCGATGAAGGCGACCAGCCAGCCCACCATGATCGGGCTGGACATCGGCGGAACCAAAACCCACGGTGCCAGGTTCGAAGACGGCACCCCCGTGGCGGAGCGGATCACCGGCAGCGCGAATGTCCAGAACGTCAGCAGGGAAACTGCCAAGCAGAACCTCGCTGAACTCTTCGGCTCACTGGGCCAGGGAAGGATCGATGAGGTCATCGCCGGGGCCGGGGGAGTGGACACCGTCCAGGACGCGGAGTCGCTGAAGGAGCTCATTGCTCCTTTCGTGCCCGGAGCCCGCATCGAGGTGGTTCACGATTCCCGCTTGCTGCTGGCCGCGGGCGGAGTGACCACCGGTGTTGCCGTCATCGCGGGAACGGGTTCGGCCGTGTGGGGCCGCAACAGCAACGGTGAGGAGACCAGGTCAGGAGGTTGGGGGTTCCTTCTGGGCGATGAAGGGAGTGGTTATTGGCTGGGCCGCGAAGCGGTTCGTCACAGCCTGCGCAGAATGAACCAAGGCCACCAGCCGGACCTCCTCACCCAGAACCTTCTGGTGGCCTGCGAGGTAAGCCATCCAAGCCAGCTCATCGCACTGTTTCATTCAGGGCAAACCGGGCGCCGGTATTGGGCACAGCGGGCTCGCGAGGTTGTCGAGGCCGCGGAAAACGGACACAAAGCCAGTGAAAGCTTGGTGGAGCATGCCGGACAGGATCTGGCCGATCTCACAGTCCAGACTCTCGCACTCCTGGACATTTCCGGGCCCGTGATTCTGGGCGGCGGACTCGCCATGAACGTGGCCCTGATCCAAGCCGCCTTCCGGAAACAGCTCGCCAGAGCGGGCATTCACGACGTTCGCGTTGTCGAGCAGGACCCGGTCCTCGGAGTCAGCCTGCTCGCTGCCGAACTTAAGACATCATCAAAAACTACGACGACGCCGCGCAACGCGGCTTTGGAGGTCCCCATGCAATCCGTCCGTGAAGACACGCTTGATGCGATACCAGTCACCCCATCGGCAGGAACCCTGGTTCCGCTGCCGTTATCCGCCGTCGCCATCGCCGGGGGCTTCTGGGGCGAACGGCAAAGGCTGAACCGGGAATCCATCATTCCGCACGCAGTCTCCTGGGTTAACCGCCTGGAGTGGGTAGGCAATCTTGAAAAGGCGGCCACAGGTGAGAAATACGAGCACCGGGGCCGGGAGTTCGCCGACTCCGAGGTATACAAGCTCATTGAAGCCATGTCCTGGGAGCACGCACGTTCGGGAGCTTCTGAACTTGACGAAGTTCTGGACGCCTTTATCGGCAAGCTCGCTGAGGCGCAGGATCCAGACGGATATCTCCACACCCTCTTCGGCAGGCCCTGGCAGCAGCCCCGCTATTCGGATTTCAAATGGGGGCACGAGCTGTACTGTTTCGGCCACCTCATTCAGTCCGCGGTGGCCAACTTCCGTTCCACCGGCTCCACCAAACTCCTCGACGTCGCTACGAAACTGGCCGACCACGTCTGCACGATGTTCGGCCCTGGCGGCCTCGACAAAGTATGCGGTCATGCCGAAATTGAAGTGGCGCTTGTGGAGTTATTCCGGGCAACTGGCCGGAGGCGGTACTTGGACCAAGCCAAGGTCTTCGTCGAACGGCGTGGCACTGGGACGCTTCCATTATTCGAATTCGGGCAGGCGTATTGGCAGGACGACATCCCAGTACGGGCCGCGACGGTATTGCGCGGACACGCCGTGCGGGCGCTTTACCTGGCGGCCGGCGCTGTGGACGTAGCAGTGGAAACCGGCGACTCAGAGCTCCTGGACGCATTGAAGCTCCAATGGGACAACACCTTGGCCCGGCGAACCTACATCACCGGTGGGATGGGCTCGCACCACATGGATGAGGCATTCGGCGACGACTTCGTCCTTCCCCCGGACCGCTCGTACTGCGAAACCTGTGCCGGCGTTGCCTCGATCATGTTCAGTTGGCGGCTGCTCCTGGCAACGGGCGAGGCAAAGTATGCGGACCTCATCGAACGAACCCTTTACAACATCGTTGCCACATCGCCCTCTGCTGACGGCAAATCCTTCTTCTACGCAAACACCCTGCACCAACGCACCACTGCTGGCGAAGCCCCGCTGAACGCGGACGGCGTATGCATCCGCGGAGGTTCCACGGGCCGCCAGGCGTGGTTCGAGGTCTCGTGCTGCCCACCCAACGTGGCAAGGACGTTGGCCAGTTTCGGCGGTTACGTAGCAACCGCAGACGATGAAGGTGTACAGATCCACCAGTACGCTTCCTCCCGGATTCGCTCGAAGGTAGCAGCCGGACACGTGGATCTCGATATCGACACGGAGTACCCCAGCAGTGGCCGAATCGTGGTCACTGTGGTGGCGGCGCCGTCGTCGTCCATTAATTTGTCGTTCCGAGTGCCGGGCTGGGCCGCAGGCGCCACGTTGGACACCGGATCTGGGCCGAAGCCTGTGGGGACCGGGAACGTCCACGTGAACCAGACATTTCAGCCAGGGCATCAGCTGATCCTTGAGCTTCCGATGCAGCCGCGCTTTTCCTTGCCGGATGACCGGATTGATGCTGTTCGCGGATGCGTGGCTGTTGAGCGGGGCCCGGAGGTTTTTGCCCTGGAATCCGTCGATCTGCCGGCAGGATGGCAACTTGAAAACGTTCAAGTCGACATGTCAGCCGGGCTGGGAGACGCAGATGGCTCAGTGGCTGTCACAGTACGTGGCCTGAACAGAACCGGGGGGCATAGCGGCTGGCCTTTCGAAGTGCAGACTCCACGGAAGTCGATGGACACAATCGTTGTACCGCTGGTCCCATATCACTCCTGGGCAGAGCGTGGCAGCTCAACCATGCGGATTTGGATTCCGGTAGCCAGCACGCTCTGATTACTCAAGAAAGAGGCTGGTGCTGCGGCGTCAGGCCTTCCCTGAATATGAGCTTCAATCGATCGGCGTACATGCCGTGCCGTGGATCGGTGAAGCACTGGCAAGCACCCAGGTGAAGTTTTAATGCGCATATCCGGCTGCTGCCTCGGTGAGTGTTTTTCCTTTCGTCTCCGGGGCGAGCCATTGGGATAGTCCGGCCCCGGCCAGGGCGACCGCGGCGGCGACCAGCATCGTAGGTCCAGCGCCCAGGGATTCCATCGACATTGGCATGAGGAAGATGCCGATGCCCGCCCCTACCCGGCTGACGGCGGCGGCGAACCCGGTTCCTATTCCTCGGATCTCTGTGGGAAGGACTTCTCCCGGATAGACATTCGTCAGGGTGTTGTAGCCGGCATTGAAGAAGGAGAACACCAGGAAGAGAGTGAGGACGGCGAAAGCCGGGGCACCAGCCCACAGCCCAATAATTGCCAGTACTACACCGCAGAGCCACTGAGGAGGGACGGTGAGCGTTCGGCGGCCGACCCTTTCGATCAGCAAGAAAATGACGATCACTCCGGCCAGGGCGATTGCAGAGAGCCCGACGCCGCCGGCGAGCCCATACTGGTTCAGCACGTTGTCCGCGAAAGTGGCAATTGCGAAGTAGGGGGTCACTGCACAGAACCAAAAGGCCGAGATGAAGAGCGTCGATCGCCAGTACTGCCTGGAAAACAACATTCCAAAGCTCCCTTTGCGAACGTCCTCATGACGGACATCGTCAAGGGCGTCATCCGGTAGGTACTTTTTGGCAAGTGCCTGGGCTTCTTCCTTGCGTCCGACGCTCCACAACCAGCGTAGTGACTCCGGCATGCCCAGGCGGCCAAGGAAAATGGCGACGGCTATGAAAGTACTCGTGCCCAGAATGAAGTGCCAGCTCAGGTCGGTGTATTCGCTTCCCCGGGGACGTTGAACCGTTTGCTGGGTGCGCCTGTGCGGGACATTCGGCTTGCCGTTCGCGCGCTCACCGAAGATGGGTTGGTCACCGCCGCCAGATCAGATTCCGTGGTGGTGCGAATTCCCTCCCTTGATGACGTATCAGAGACCTACATGGCCCGGCGTGCATTGGGCGCGATCGTGGTACGAGCGGCCAGCCGATGGAGCCCCGAAGGCCGATCCCGCGTCAAGAACCACTTGGATGAGCTGGGCGATTGTGCTCGCCGCAACGATGTCACCCGGGCCCACTACTTGGATATGGATTTCCAGATCGCACTGTTTGAGGCATCAGGCTTGAATCGAATACCGGCAATTTTGGAGACGCTGACCAAGCAGGCATTCATGCATTTTGCGGTCATGGGCGCGCGCTATGCATTCTCCCCGACAATAATTCTCGACAAAAATACTGAGATTCTTGTAGCAATCGATGCCGGAGATCTTAGGGCCGCAACCTTGAGCTGGCAGACCAAGATGGACGTCGGCCTCAATTACCTTGCCCAACACATTTCGGCCATGAATGCCTTGAACGAAGGACGGGGCATGAACCGGGGCTAGCCGCTCACTGTGGGGCCCGTTTTGCGCGCTCCGGCACGTCTGGTCAAATCTGGCACATGCACCACTATTTGCTGGCGGATCGATGACATGCAGGGTCGGTCATCTAGACTGAATTTCATCGAGGCGGAGCGCGCTTTCTTCGCTGCTGGCCACGGTGACTGGGTTCTTTCGCTGAATTAGCGTGATGCTAAGAACGCGATGGCGGGGTCGGTCAAAGTGACGGCGGAGAAGTTACGCGACCAGCCGCGGTCGAGGGGACAACCGGTTCCTGACCATTTCTGGAAGGCTGGCGTAGTGCAGAAGATTTCCACGTGCTTATGGTTCGAGAACCAGGCTGACGAAGCGGCCAGGTTTTACACGTCGGTATTTGAGGATTCGTCCATCGGGCAATCGATGCCCGGGCCCGACGGCGGCGTCATCACGGTTGAGTTTGAGATTGAAGGACGGCAGTTCATGGCGCTTAACGGCGGCCAGGCCTTCAATTTCACCGAAGCGGTGTCGCTCGTTGTGAACTGCGATTCTCAGGACGAAGTTGACCGCTACTGGGCAGCGCTCCTTGATGGGGGAGAGGAGAGCCAATGCGGGTGGTTGAAGGACAAATTCGGCCTGTCGTGGCAGATTGTGCCGACGGCCCTGCCGGCGCTGTTGTCGGGGCCGGACCCGGCAGGCGCCCAGCGCGCCATGGAAGCGATGCTGAAGATGCGGAAGCTGGATATCAACGTTCTGCAAAAGGCGTACGACGGCGACTAAAAGTTTTGGGGGACAGGGGCCTTGGAGCGCTGTTAGCATGACGGCAGGTGACGTGCGCACCGATCACAACAATGAGGAGAACTGACTGATGACAACCCGCCTCAACCCCTACATTTCGTTCAGCGACAATGCCCGGGACGCGATCAACTTCTACGAATCCGTCTTCGGCGGCGAACTCACGCTGAGCACGTTTGGTGATTATCACGCCAGCGAGGACCCGGCCGAGGCCGACAAGGTCATGCACTCCCAGTTGGTGACGCCGAACGGGCTGACGCTCATGGCGGCCGACACGCCCAATGGCATGGAGTACAACCCGGGCAACAACATTTCAGTGTCCCTCAGTGGCGAATCCTCGGATGAGGCCGAGTTGCGGGGCTACTGGGACAAACTTGTCGACGGCGGCACGGTCACCATGCCGCTCGAAAGCGCCCCCTGGGGTGACGTATTCGGGATGTGCGTCGACAAATTCGGTATCGCCTGGCTCGTGAACATCGCAGGCTCCCAGCAGGAGCAATAACCAAACGCAGCACTGAGTTTCGCGAAATGCCCCGTCCAACGCCGCTTGGACGGGGCATTCGGCTGTTAACAGAAAGCTTGCGCCAGGGAACCTAGCTCGCCGGATCGTACATGAACTCCCGCAGCTCTTGTGAGCAGCGGCAGGCAGTTGCGATTTTTCTCGCCCACTCTTCGGCAGCCTCGCGCTTCGGCAGCTCAAGGACGGTGAAACCGCCGTTGAGCTTCGAGCCGGGATAGGTGTCGGTGGCTACAGACCCGTCGGCGGCGACAAGCGCTGGCTGGACGCCCTCGTTGATCCCGCCCCCGAACACGTAAACACCGGCGGCCTTGGCCTCCTCGATCACAGCGTGGGATTCGGCGACCACAATCGGGAACTCTTCGTCCGTGAGCACCATGGCTTCACTCGGGAATGAGATGAGGTACTTGGTCATGTGTCGATGGTGCCCCTCGGCGCTCTCGACGGCAACCCGTCAGTAAAGCCTTGCGCCTCGGGCTACGAAAGTTTGGGCGAGGGCGATACCAAAGCTGACGACAATAGCCACGACATTGAGGGCCACCTTTACCGGTTTTGTGACCCGACCGCCGTCGATCAATTGGAGTCGAGCGTCCTACAGGCCGCCGATGACGCGGGCCGGGAAGACGTGGATCATCAATGCATGACGAAGATTCCAGCGCTCGGGCACTGGCCCGCAGCTGCGCTGGCGAGGCAATTCCAGACGCAGTAGTCGGCAGCGGCCCAGAATTTGCGTTGCGCGGAACCGGTTCCCAACAGCAGTACCCAGCATCGACAGTGAACTCGTTGAGTCCTTTCACGTGTCGCGCCAGATGCCCTAAGTAAGAGGAGTGAAAACAATGTCGTTACCCACATCTCAAGACGAAATTGAATCAGCAGAAAGTACCCGAAGCTATCGGCCTTCTGCGCTTGTCATCTTCTCGCTCGTTGCCGCAGTCTGCGTCACGGCGTTTGAGTCTGGCATGATCTACATCTTGCTGCCTCGGTTCGGCGAGCTCTTTGACGTTCCGGCGTCAACTACAGCTTGGACCGTCACGGCCTTCATGCTCGTTGCCGCAACGGCTGCGCTTGTTGGGGGCCGTCTTGGCGATATGTACGGCCGCAAACGAGTCCTCATTATCGTCATGCTGATCTCAGCCCTCGGCTCAGGCATCAGCATCTTCGGCGACTCGATGGGCGCGATCATCATCGGCCGCGGTGTGCAAGGCGTCGCGGGCGCGATCATGCCGCTGTGCTACGGCCTCGCGCGGGAAGCGTTGCCCCGGCACAAGCTCGGCATCGGCCTCGGAGCGATGAGCGGTGCAGGGCTCGTGGCCGGTGCCGGCGGATCAATTCTTGCCGGTCGCATTCTCGATATCTGGGATTGGCACGTCATCTTCATCTTTGCCGGGGCCCTCGCGGTCATCGCGGCGTTCATCGTGGCCGTGAGCATTCCCGCTTCGAAGCGCTTCTCACAACTCCCCAAGTTTGACCTCGTGGGGGCGTTACTGTTGACTCCCGGCCTCACCGCGGTTCTGTACGGGCTGACCCAGGGTCCCGCTTGGGGGTGGACCAGCCTGCCGGTCGTTGGTCTCGTTGCCAGCGGAGTTGTGGTGCTCGCAGTTTGGGTGAGGTGGGAGCTTCGACAGACCGATCCACTCATGAATCTCCGGGTGCTCGGCGACCGGCGCGTTTCGCTCACCATCGTCGCAACCTCTGTCATGGGCCTCGGCCCTTCGGGCGCCCTTGTCATCGTGCTGCCGCTCATCATGCTTGCGCCAGTGACCCTCGCCGTCGGTCTCGGGCTGTCTGCCACTGCGGCCGGTTCCTTTGCTGCCGTGACAGCCCTCGTCGGATTCCTCATTAGCCCACTTACCGGCATCGTCGCCAGCAAGTGGGGCGGGCGTTTCACGCTCGTCGTCGGGGTGTCGCTGTACATCGTGACCTGCCTCATCATCTTCTTCGGCTACAACTCGATCCCGGCAATGGTCGCCGCGCACATCACGCTCGCGGGTGCCGCGTGCTTCAGCCTCACCGCCTACCCGAAGCTCATTACCGAAAGCGTTCCCGAAGAAGTCACCAGCGAAATCACCGGCGTTATGTTGACCGCGGGCAGCATGTTTGCGGCGATCGGCGTGTCCATCGGTTCGGTGATTCTGGCGTCGTCAACGACCGAAGGCACCCCGTTCCCAACCCTCGGTGCGATTCAGGCCTGCCTCACCCTCTTCATTGTGTGTGCTGTCATCGTGCTGGGCCTCGTCCTGGCGATGGGCCACAGCAAGGTCACCCCGAAGGCTGCCGAGCAGAGCGGTGCCCCCGAGCTGGCAGAGGTTGAGTAAGACCTAGCCGACCTACTCACTCACCCCCTGCACCGTCCGGCGGGGCACCCCGCCGCACGGATCCACACCCATTGAATGAAAGGCAAGCACATGAACCACCAACGATTTACGGGAAAGACAGCCATTGTCACCGGAGCCGGGCGAGGAATCGGACGAGATACGGCGCTCCTCCTGGCCCGCGAAGGCGCCAACGTCGTCGTTAACGACCTGGGCGGTTCCCCCAACGGCGGCGGAAGCAACGCGTCGATCGCGCAGCAAGTGGTCGACGAGATCCGGGCCGCGGGCGGCCAGGCCGTGGCCGAAGGTTCGAGCGTGGACAGCATGGCCGGAGGGAAGGCCGTCGTCGAGGTGGCCATGGACACTTTCGGTGGGATCGACATTCTGGTGAACAACGCCGGCATCATACGGCCGGCCCGCATCGACCGCATGAGCGAGCAAGACTTCGACCAGGTGTTGGCCGTGAACCTCAAGGGCTACTTCGCTACAATCAACCAGGCAGCCCCGCACTTGATGCAGTGCGGCGGTTCGATCGTGAATCTCTCGTCGCCGTCAGGCATCGGCCACTACGGAATGGGCAACTACTCTGCTGCAAAGGAAGGCGTCGTTGGCCTCTCCCGCACCGTCGCCCGCGACCTGGGGGAGTTCGGCGTGCGCAGCAACGTCGTGCGCCCGAGCACCGCAAACAGCAACATGGCCACACCCGAGAACATGGCGAGCCTGGGCTACGCGGTGGATTCCCTTGGCATCCCGCCCCTCGCCAACATGTGGATGGACGGCGGGGGAGCGCCCTACGCCGCCGATCCGCATTCCTCGCACGCCGCCGCCGCAATCGCGTGGCTGTGCACCGACCAAGCCAGGGCGATTAACGGACGCGAGCTGTTTATCGCGGGGTGCCACATCGCGTTCTACCAGGAGTCAGAGCTCATCCGCTCACGGTTCCATCGCGACGGCTGGGATCTCGATTCGCTGTGCAACGATGCAACCACCACCGCGCTTACCTGGGATCAGCGCAACCTCTTCGACGGCTCGCTCGCGAACGCTGACTTCAGCAGCGCCGATGCCGGCCTGAAGTAGGATCCACCGCTCGTTGCCTGGGGCCAGATTGGCCTCGGCAGTAGTTGGGGCTACTGCCGAGGCCAATGTGCTGTGTTGATCCGTGAGCCCTGAGCGTCGTCTTCCTACAGGAGGGCGGGCATGGCGCCTCAGTTCTCCGTGTTTACGCCCAGTGCCTTTGCGAACACTGCGAAGGTTTCCCGAGACTCGCGCTGGGTGATCGCAGCGTAAGTTGCGAGGCTGGAACCGTGGAACGTGCCCGGATAGAGATGGAGCTCGACGCTCACCCCCGCGTCAAGGAGCTTCTGCGCGTACGCGAGGTTTTCGTCGCGCAGTGGATCGTACTGCATGACCGAGATATACGTCGGCGGGAGCCCCGACAGCTCGGTGGCGCGCGCAGGCGCAGCATACCGTGAGACCCCGTCGGTGCCGCGCACGCCGTCGCCGAGGTAGGCGTCCCAGCTTTCCTCGGCCGCCCTTCTCGTCCACATCGGCGTGTCGGTGAACCGCTGCATGCTGAGGGTGGTGAGGCGGTCATCGATCTCCGGCACCCCGAGGTACTGAAAGACGGGCGTGACTCCGCCCCGGTCGCGCGTGAGCAGCGCCAGCCCGGCGCAGAGCCCGCCGCCGGCACTATCACCCTGAATTGCAATGTTCGCTGGGTCGATGCCCAGGGCCTCCGCATGATCTGCGACCCATTGCAGCCCGGCGTAACAGTCCTCGAGTCCTGCGGGGAACGGGTGCTCGGGCGCTAAGCGGTAGTCGACAGAGATGATCACAACACCCAAGTCTCGAGCAAGCGGAATGTTGATGTCGTCTCGCATGGACGCGAAACCAACGGTGAACCCGCCGCCGTGAATGTAGTAGATCGCACCTGTACTCTTGCGAACACTGGGGGCGATGATGTGCAGCGTAACCTCGGGCGCGCCGTCGGGACCGGGAATCATCTCGGCGTAGACCCGCACGCCGGAGATATCAATGTCGCTGGAGCCCGCCACATACTGGGCGAGCTGCTCGCGCACCTCTGCGACCGACTGGGAAGGGGCGCTCTGGTCAGGCAACATCGCCAGCACCGGTTCGAGCTCGGAATCAAATTGATAAGTCATGTCGTCCATCTTGTATGTCCGCCGCACCTCATGCACCCACTGGCCGTCGGGTATAGCTGCCCAAAAGCCCGACAGGCTGCTGATGACCAGTGCATGAATCCGGCTCATCATCAATGCATGACAACCTTTCCCACGCTCGATCCCGAACTCGCAGCCGCGGTGTCCATGCTTCCCAAGGGAGATTTCAGCGATCTCCCGGTCGCCCGATCCGCCATGAACAGCCTCATCGACGCGTTCCTCGCGGAGCTGTCATACGAGGATGCGCATCTTCAGGTGCTCTCAGTCCCAGGCATGGGAGAGGACCCCGACGTCGAGGTTCGCTTTTTCACGCCGGAAGACGCGACAGGCCAAATCCCGGTACTCATGTGGATCCACGGCGGTGGTTTTGCGGTCGGCACGGCGGTCGCCAGCGACACCTACTGCCTCGATGTGGTGCGCAAACTCGGGTACGCGGTCGCGAGCGTCGAGTACCGGCTCGCCCCCGAGACGCCGTTCCCTGGCCCGCACAACGACTGCTACGCCGCGC
This sequence comes from Paenarthrobacter sp. NPDC092416, assembly GCF_044755025.1. Lineage (NCBI taxonomy): Bacteria > Bacillati > Actinomycetota > Actinomycetes > Micrococcales > Micrococcaceae > Paenarthrobacter > Paenarthrobacter sp. NPDC092416. The sequence continues at coordinate 141,549 of NZ_JBIVQG010000004.1, read as the reverse complement.
TGACGTACCTCCACGCGCATGCCGACGAATTGGGAATCGACCCTGAACGCATCGCGGTGGGCGGTGAGAGTGCCGGTGGTGGGCTCGCCGCGGGCGTCGTGCTGAGAGCCAGAGACGAAGGCGTCATCCCGATCGCCTTTCAGCACCTCGAAGTCCCGGTACTCGATGACCGCATGAACACGGTTTCCATGACGAACTTCATCGACACCCCCCTATGGAATCGCCCGAACGCAGAACTGTCGTGGCGATACTACTTGGGTGCAGAGTACGCGGGTCCGTCCGACTCGAACGTATCAATCTACGCAGCGCCCGCGCGTGCGACAGATCTCAGCGGTCTTCCCCCCACCTACTTGTGCACGATGGAGCTTGATCCGCTGCGTGATGAGGGCATCGAATTCGGACTCCGGCTGCTGCAATCTGGCGTGAGTGTCGAATTGCACTCATTCCCAGGAACGTTTCACGGTTCAGGAATGGTCGTTGCCGCCGAGGTGAGCCGCCGTGGCGTTGCCGAGTCGCTGAACGCGATAAAGGGGGGACTGCGTGCTGTATCAAGAGTCTCGTAGAATGACGCTATGCAGGGCTTAATGTACCGCCTTGCCGAACTCGACGCTGATTCGGCAGGTCTCGTACGTGTCATTGATTATTTCGATGCGCTGGTGCGACACGGTGCCGACACTGTGGCGTTGATGCGCGCAAGTGCCGCGCTGGCCAACTGTGTTGTGGGGATCGAAACGACCGGGAAATCCGGCAACCTCGACGTGCGGCGGTGCGACTCTCGCGGAAACTGGTCGCCGCAGCCGGTGCGCCCGCGAACCGTGATGAAAGACATCATGATTGGCGATGCTGTCGTCGGCCGGGTGTGGATCGAGCGGATAGGCGACCAGCTTCCCCTCGACGAAATGTTGGTCGATCGCATGGCGCTCACGGCCGCATCGATCTTGCAGCCTCGAAGACCCCTCACCGATGCGGAGCATACGCGAAATCTCTTGGTCTCCGTGGATCAGGTCGCGGTTTTGACGGCGTGCGCCTCGCTGCGCATTGAACCCTCGACGACGGTGCGCGTGCTTGTCTCTTCGGGGGAGGGGCTGGCGATTCCGAGAGAGGCGGCACCCGGCCGGGCAACTGGGATCGAGATGGACGGGGATCACATGGGGCTAGTGCTCGATTCATACCTGCCTCTGCATCTTCCTGAGCTCGCGGCGGCGGCGTCCGCGGCGCACGCCCGGGTGGGTGTGTCGCTTGCTGCCGAAGCCTCAGAGATCCACCTGCTGGTTGCCTCAGCTCAATTTGCCAAGTGCCAGACGTCTGGAGCCACACCGGTGGTGAGCGCAGACGATCTCGGCGCGATGGTGCTGCTGGCGCCGGGATCGAAGGTAGGGCAAGAGCGGATCCCAGATATGGTGCGTGCGCTCGAGGTGCGCAGTTCCGAACACGGGGTAGAGCTTTTGGAGACCCTGAAGGTGTACTTGCAGTCGGGAACTTTGAGAACGGCAGCCGACGCCTTGTTCTTGCACCACAGCAGCGTGGCACATCGCCTCGCAAAACTCTCGCAGCACCTGGGCTTCAGAGTCGACTCCATTGAGTACCGTGCGAGATCAATGGCCATGATCATGCTGCTCGCAGACGGCCAGGGGTCGAGCTTGGCTTTGATCCAGGCTTCGAACCGCGCCACGTAGGGGTCTTGGTAGGGGAGCAGTCCATAGCGGACAAACAAGGCGCGTAGTTGGTTCGATGCTCGTTCGGCCGTTTCGGCGTAGGGATCGGGAGGGTTTGGACTGCGGAGGACCGTTTCCAGGTCCCAAGGGAATATCAAATTGCCTATTGCCACTTGGTCGTCCCGGTGGCTCGTCTTATTTCCATGTCCCTGCTTCAGGTTGTGCCCGTATCCGATGCCGTAGTCCGCAGCATGATCTTCCTATAAATGCCTCTTCGGGAAGGGGCGAAAAGTGCAAGCCACTTCTGATTGCCTGAGGAAACTAATGGACGCGCTGCGTATCAGGTTCGGACGTATTGATAGTTCCGAAGAGCCGAACACGGCGAATGACCGAGCGGATCAGCTCGCGCTATCCGCGGCATGCGCGGACGGGTTATCCTTGCGAAAGCCATTGATGCCCGGCTAGCGCCGTTGATGGACTGACGTCCCACCGTGAGCCTGCTGCGTGACGGAGGTAGTGGTTGTGACGGAATATGATGTGCTTGCCGAGGTGTACGAATGGCTCATCGCGGATGCAAAGTTGCCTCCTGCCGAGTTCGTTGCGTCGTTCGATGACGTCCTCAGTCTCCTGCCGTCGAACGCTCATGTCCTCGACTGTTCGTGCGGAACCGGACAGTTGGCGGTTGGCCTCGCCGGTCGTGGCATGCACGTTGTCGCAACTGACGCCAGCGAAGCGATGGTTCGCCGGACTTCAGAGTTGTCTGAGGAGTTCGGGGCCTCCGTTCGGGCCGTGCGGGCGAATTGGGAAGAGTTGCCCGACCATTTCGAGGACGACACGTTCGACATGGTGTTCTGCGTTGGCAACTCGCTTCACCATGCCGCGGGCGCGACAGGCAGGGGTGCTGCTCTGGAGTCGATGTCACGGCTTCTGCGCCCTGGTGGGCGCTTGGTGCTCACATCCCGCACTTGGGAACTGGTGAGGGCCAGAGGTTCCCGGCTGGACATCTGGGACCGACTCGTCCGTCGGAACGGTCGCGATGCCGTTGTGGTCTACCGCTGGGAGATTGCGCCGCATTGGGAAGATGAGCACCACATCGAGATTGCGATCGCCCAAGTTGATGCGACTGGGCTGGTTCTTGTCCGCTCGGAACTGCTGTCCTGCTGGCCCTACCGGTACGAGGAACTCGAAGTCGAGCTGCACCGGGTCGGACTCCGGACGGAAGTGAGCACGTTCGATCTTGAGGCCGAGAACTACATGGTGGTCGCGAGCAAGGTATAGACACAGGGCTCTCAGTCCCTGGCCAGTCCGCGCGGTTGCTCGCAGGACGCTTGCGCCTCTCATCGGTGCGGAGCGGTTAGCGACCCATTCCGATGGTGTCAGTCATTATCCTCGTCGCCTGAATTCTTGGATAGCGGGACCCGGGTTCGGCGGCCGCTGCGGAGTGTTTCTGGGTGACTTGGTAGCTGTCTTCCATTCCGGCCAGTGCGTCCCTGATGGTTGAGTCCAGGGCGCGGCGTAGTGTTTTGACGCGGTAGTCGCTGGAGACGGAGGTATAGAGGGCCGTGGTCGAGGCGTGCTCGTGCCCGGCCTGGTGCTGGACGAATAGGGGGTCCATGCCGGCTTCGATCAGGAGGGTGACGTAGGAGCGGCGGAGGGAGTGGATGTCTAGTCCGGGGGAGAGGTCCAGGTCTTCGCAGTGGCGGTTGAACCTGCGGTTCAGCGCCGTCTCCGAAACCAGGGTTCCGCGCCCGGACGGGAATAGGTCCAGCCCGTCAGCCATGTTCCGGTGGCCGCGTTCCAGCCAGTCGGCGATGATCTCCGCCGACCAGTCAAATACCGTCAGGACGCTGCGGCGCTTCGGGGGAGAACCCCGCATGGCCTTGCCATAGCGGACCTGCAGCACCCCGTACTTGCCGAACTCCCGGGCGTGCGGGTTCCGGGGCAAACTCCACGATCTGGAGGTGCCTGACCTCATTGCGCCGCAGGCCCCAGCTGTAGGCCACCTTGAACAGGACAGAGTCGCGGTATGCCGGCAGCCAGCCCTTGCGACCCAGGGTCGCGATCCGGTCCACCTCGTCGTCGGCCCGGTCAAAAGTAGGCCTGCAGCTCCTGCCTGGTGAACGGGCGCCGGACAGGAGCTGACTCTGTCGCCTGCGCATGGACCGCGGTGTTCCAGTCAAAGCAGACCTGCGAAGGGCGTGTTCCGAAGTACTGTTCGCAGACCCGCTCTCAGCCATACTCAGGCGACGCTGCGTAGGCGCAGAACGCCCTCAGTGCTGCCTGGTAGCTTCGGATGGTGGACTGCGCGGCATGCTTCACGCTGCGAAGATCCCCGAAGAACTCATCCACTGGAACCGCGTCACCGGGCCGTTCCCGCCACCCGTTCCCGGCCCTCGCTGGTGCCAAGCGCCAGGTTCCGGCTCAACTGGCGGAGGAGGGGCGATCGTGCATCAGATGCAACAATCACTGTTGTAGTGGCATCCCTGCGGATTGACCGTGTACGTATTCCTCGTCGTGAGATGGTCCAGCCTGCTACTTCGGCGGCCATGATCCATTGAGGAGTTGCACCGCTTCATTCACGATGAGCTGGCCGATCTGCTCGCGAGACACGGTCCAGAATGGCTGCCAGTCGTCCCACTCGCTTAACAGGCCGACAGGGCGTCCTAGTTCCTCCCAGCCCTCGATCCAGATCAAACGCCCTACAATGTCCGGCTCCACCGTGCCGTCAACTAGTGCTTCGCACAGCCACTGAACCAGACGCCAACGTTCTGGTGCTGTGTTCACGGGCATTGGCGGCACCAGACTCAGCTCAACTGCGACGGCGCGGAACAGATCGTGTGCCTCGCCTTCTTCCCGTCGTGTGAGGCCTGCAATGAGTGGGAGCGAAGGCGAATCAACGTCATCCAGAAGCGCCCGTAGACCCGCAGCAATGAGCGAATCGGCCCCAACGATTTCCCCGTGAAGTGCTTCACGAATGGCAAGCATACGGAGTTCGCTGATCGTAGTGTTGCAGAAACAACGCTTTCAACATCAACACAGCACGCCTGATCAGGGTTTAGAGAGAAGATTGACGAAGCGTGACCGGGTGTCGCAGGCATTGTGGGCTTGGAGGAGCGCTTTCGGTTGCTGTATCCGAGTCCGTTCGGTGAGGAGAGCTCGGCGCCAGAGGCCTAAGCCCTCAGCAGGGGCAGCGGCACGACGTAGTATTCCTTTGCCTTACTGTTCGTCACGAAGGTGCGGCACCGGGAGAGAGCCTCTTCTTCCGAATTGAACCGCAACGCCTGATTTTCCCTGGGCGTCCATTCATCGCCTGGCCGGCTGGGGTGCAGGTAGTAATAGAACGTCTCTCCCGTATCCAAGCGCACGACTATGCCCCAAGCGGCCGGTTTACGTTTTCCCATTTCAGTCCCTTCGGTTGTTGTGTTTCAGCTTCGCCGGAGAACGCATCGTCCGCCGATCGACGTAGCGTGACCAGGCGTCGCCGGCGTTGTCGGCGTGGAGGAAGGCAACTTGGTGGCTGTAGCCGAGTGCGTCGGCGACCAACGGTGGCGGGGAAAGGGCGAGGTGTTCATCCAATGCGGTGTTTCGGGCGCCGCGCAGATCGATGCCGAGGCTGCGGAGCCTGTCCATGATCCCGTTTGGGTGAAGAGGTTGCCCGGCCCGGGTCCCCGGAAACAGCCAGGGGCTGTCGTCGGCTGTTCCGGTTCTGAGGTTGGGACGGCTTCCAAGATGTTCAAGTAGCAGTTCCGCGAAGGGCTCGGGAACGGGCACCGGATTCTTGCCGAAAGTTATCCTCATAGCGCCGGTGGTTTCGCTGGTCTCGATGGCAGCTGTCCGGAGTTTCGCTACGCGCACCAAGGGCTGGGCGTAGAGCAGCAGCAGGACGGCGGCGATTCTGTAGGGCAGGGATTCACTGGTGCCGGTGAGCAATTCCCGTAGCCAGGCAAGGCGTTGCTCTTGGGTGATCGCGGGGCGTTTTTTCGCCGTGTAGTGGCCCATCTTCACGCGGTGGTTTGTCCCGGTGTCGTTGTTGAAGACGATGAAGGTGCGGAGGGCCTTTCGGGTGGTGGGGCCGGTCGCGAGCCAGGTTTCGATGTCTTGTTGGGTGCAGCTTGCTGCAGTCCGTTGGTGGGTTTCCCAGAGCCAGTCGAGGAATTTGATGGTTTCGGTGATCTCCTGCTTGGCGGCATGCACGGGGCCGCGGGCGCTTGTTTCAGGTGTTGTCATGGACCTGATGCGACGGAGGTGGTGCCAGGTGGCAAATTGCTCGACGGGTTTAGCGACCTCGTCGGGCAGGGGGTTGAGTTTGGCTTTGATCCAAGCCTCGAACCGGGCCAGGTAGGGGTCTTGGTAGGGAAGGAGTCCGTGATGAACGAACAGGGCGCGGAGGTGGTTGGTTTCCCGTTCCGCTGACTTAGCTCGTGCGTCGAGTGCTTCGTGGGTCAAAGGTGTTTCGCCACGGGCGATTGAGGCCAGGAGGGCTTGCACTGTTGAGGAGCGCTTCCAGGTGATGATGCTTTCGGGCCGCTCGGCTTTGCAGAGTACCTCGATGATCCTTTCGGCTATTGACGGCTCGTCGGGGTTGGTGAGCAGCAGGTCGGCGAGATCGTTCTGGAGGGCGCAGCGGGCGCAGATGCCCCGCCGGTAAAACTCACCCTCAACATTGCAGCTGGTGCAGTGGAAGTCGTGGGTGATGTCTGCGCAGGGTGCGCATCGGGGTCCTCCGGGGATTTCGGGTGATCCCGGGAGCAGCCGGTGTTGGCCACAGTTGGGGCAGGTCCCGTGGGTGCGGGTGGCGGTGGTGAAGCAGGGTCCGCAGATTCTCCCCTCTGGCCAGGTGGCCCGTGTCCGGCCGGCATTGCGGCCGCAGCGGGCGCACGTGGCGGTGCCGGTGGTGCGGGGCCGGCCGCGGCTGGTGTTCCGAGGGCTAAGCCCCGGAACCTCAGTGGGCATCGTCGATGATGCGTGCCCGGCGTGGGCGGACGGTGCGGTTCAGGTCGACGACGTTCGGTGCGCTGGTTCCTGTTTTGCGGGCGCGGACGTCGGCTGCTGTGACGGTAATGAGGTCTTCGGGTCCGCAGGAGAAGATGTCACAGATCGCGGCGATGACCTGCAGCGCTACGCGTTCTGGTTTCTGGTTGACGAGCCGGTAAACCTGCGGCCTGGACAGGGTGATGCCGCGTTCGGCCAGCAGGGGGATGAGGTCGGTGGTGTTGTGCAGTCCCCGTGCTGCCATGAGTTCGGATAGCCGCCACTTGTACTCGACTTCGCGCCTCACCATTGCCCACGCATCTGCACGCCCAGGACTTCGACCATGGTGCGGTCCAGGGCCGCACGTAGTGTGGAGTTACGGAAGTCGTCGCTGACGAACTGGTAGATCCCGGTAGTGGAGGCATGTTCGTGGCCCATTTGATATTGCACGAATCTAGGATCCCATCCATCCTCCAGAAGATGCGTTGCATAGGAGCGTCGGAGCGAATGCAGGTCCAGGCCCTCCATCGGCAATCCCAGCTCGTTGAGGTAACGTCGGAGCCGTCTCAGCAGGGTTGATTCGCAGATCAGGCCCCCTCGTTCGCTGGGAAACAGGTCGAGTGTCTCCAGGGTTCCGCGTCCGTTCGCGAGCCAGTCCTCGATGACACCGGCTGTCCAGTCGAACACGGTCAGGACGCTGCGGGGCTTGAAGGGGGAGCCCTTGCGTGACTTGCCGAAGCGGACCTTGCATATCCCTGTTTTTCCGAACCGCCGAGCCTGCGGGTTAGTCGCGAAATCGAAGGTTTGGAGGTGTCGGAGCTCATTGAACCGCAGCCCGAATGAGTAGGCGACTTTCAGCATGACTGAGTCACGGTAAGCCGCTTGCCAGCCCTTCTTGCCTGACGCGGCAATGATCTCGACTTGGTCGTCCGCGTAGTCGAACAGCCTTTGCAGTTCGGCCCTCGTGAAAGGCCGCTTGGACGGGCTTCCTTCATATTCCTGCGTGTGCGCTGCGGTGTTCCAGTCAAAGAACACCTGGGCCGGGTGCGTCCCAAAACGCTCCTCACAGACCCGGTCCCAGCCATAGTCAGGATTGGACACATAGGACGCGAACCGGCGAAGCGAGGACTGGTAACCACGGATAGTAGAGTGCTTCAGCTGATGGATCGAGCGCAGGTCACCGAAATACTCTTCGACATGCTCCGGTGACCAGTTCCAAGGGAACTCGTTCACATGGTTGACGAACCTTCGGACGCACGCAATGCCTTTATCAATTGTGTCGAACTGAAGGTTCCGCGAGAGCTGCTGGTTGCGCCAGCCCGTGAACATGTCCTCGAGCGTTTGCTCCTCGGGATGCAGCAGGTGCACGGCATTCAACTGCAACACGCGCCCGGATCCATCGACTGCCACTTATCGCCCCCAAATTGCTCACAACCACGCTCAGATTCTGAATCAATGATTCATCAAATGCATCATCACAGCAAAACCGCAGGTCAGAGGCGCTTCTCACTGCGACACACAACGGCCGCCCGGAGAGCGCGGGACGGCGCGGCGGCGGATCGTGAGCGCATACTGGCCCGGAATAACGCAGAATTCAGGCGTTCTTGAGGTGGTCGCCGCGGGACCAAGGATCGGGGCGAATTGATTCATCTGATGAGATACGCAGAGTACCACTTTACATAATGTAGATTATCGGCGTTAAAGTAACGGGAGTAGAAGTAGCTGCGAGAACTCCCGTCTATCAACGATTTCGACGTTTCCGCAGGTCAAACAGGATTCACTGGTCACGAACATGCTCGCGCCTTGGGTGTGAACTTGCGCCCGGATCCCTTGCGCCTGTAGGTTTCCTGCATCTAATGCATGTTTCCATGGTTTAGGGGTCGTTGTGAGTGGTGCCGTTCCGGGTTTTGTCCCGCGGATGCTGGTGGATCCGGACATTGGGCTCTTCCGTGCTGATGAACGGGTTTTTACGGCCATGCTGGATGGCTGGCGGGCGCAGATGCTTGCCCGTGGCCTCACGACGGACACCATCAAGCAGCGCTGCCAGCTGCTGGAGCGTTTTCAGCGGTTCACGGGTGAATTTCCGTGGCAATGGCGCCCCGCGGACATCGATGATTTCCTGGCCGATCTGCGTTCTGGCGAGAAGCCGATCAGCCTGAAGACGTTGCGCTCGTACAGCAACGCTGTGGCGATGTTCTGCTCATTCCTGACGCATCCCGGCTATGGCTGGGGCGAGTTCTGCGAACGGACCTTCGGTGATATACCGAGCCAGATCTGCTTCGAGTGGAACACGCCACGGCACACCACCGATGATGCTGTCCCGGCGAAGAAGCGCTCGTTCACGAAGGCGGAACTGCAGCGGCTTTTCGACTACCTAGATGACCTTGTTGACAGGGAATATGCCGCCGGCAGCAAACGCTGGCTGCCCCTGTTCCGGGACTCGGTGGCGTTCAAGGTCTGCTACGCCTACGGGCTTCGCCGCCGTGAAATGACCATGCTGGACCTGGAGGACTTCGGCCCGAACCCACACGTCAGCGATTACGGCCGGTTCGGAGCCGTCCAGGTCCGATTCGCCAAAGGCACGGCAGGCTCAGGACCCAGAAGGCGGACCGTGTTGACCGTTCCGGAGTTCGACTGGGTTGTGGACCAGCTCAAGACCTGGACAGCCGGCGGCATGCGGCAACAGTTTCCGACCGCTGAACGGTCCTCAGCGCTGTGGCCCAGCGAGCGTGGCGCCCGGATGTCCCTGGGCTCGTTCGGTGATGCGTTCGCTGCCGCGCGGGATGCCGTCGGTCTGCCCCAAGAGCTGGGCCTGCATTGCCTCAGGCATTCCTACGTGACCCACCTGATCGAAGCCGGTTATGACGCGGCCTTCGTGCAGACGCAGGTTGGCCACTCCTATGCGTCGACTACCGGGCTCTATACCTCGGTATCGTCGGACTTCAAGCAGAAAACCGTGCAGCAGATGATTGCACGCCGCATCGCGAACTTGGAGGACCCAGATGCCTGAACAGCGCCGGATCGGCTACCGCTGGAACCTGCGAGCCCTGATGGCAAAGCAGAACCTCTGGAAGACCACCGAACTTATGCCGCTCCTGAAATCCCGTGGCATCAACCTTTCCGAAAGCCAGGTCTACAGGCTGGTCACCTCCACGCCGGAGCGCATTCCGGCCAGGACATTCGCCGCGCTCTGCGACATCCTGGACTGCACACCCAACGACCTGTTCGAACCTTTCGTGGAAATGCGCGCCGCAGCGACAGCGAACGCCCCGAAACGCAGCGAAGACCTCGGCATCCAACCAGGAAACCCGATCGCACGACGCGTCCGACTCGTCGCTCCCGAAGACGGTGAGTAGGCCACGCAAAGCAGAGGACCCCACCCGCTGGCCGGTCCCCTGCGGCCGCTGCGGCCAGCACCACCAAACAGTCGCGCGTTGGCCCGACGGCGGAGTCTGCGGCTACTGCTACCAGCAGGCAAAACGCACCCGCGGGGTCTGCGCCTGCGGCCACGAAGGCGTCCTGCCCGGAATCGTCGATGAGCGGCCTGCATGCCGGAACTGTTCAGGCGTTCGGCTCAATATCGACTGCCAGAGCTGCGGCGCCGAAGACGAACTCTATACCGGTGCACGCTGCTGGGGCTGCGTCCTCGGCGACATCGTCGACGACCTGCTGACCAACCCGACTACGGGAATCATGGCAACGGAACTGATCCCGCTGGCAGCGGCATTGAAGTCAATGAAACGGGCCAACAGCGGCATGACCTGGATCCGGCAAAAGCACGTCACAGACTTCCTTCGAAACCTCGCCGTCGCACCCAGAATCAGTCACGACACTTTTGACGAACTACCCGACTCGCGCACCCGCGAATACGTCCGGGGGCTCCTCATCGAACACGGCGTGCTCCCCCAACGAAATGCATTCCTGACGCGCTACGACAACTGGGCAGCACAGGCCCTGGAACGCGTCAGCGACCCTCAGCACCTTGACGTGATCCGCCGCTACATCCGCTGGCACCACCAACGGCGCATGAATGTCATGGACGAAGTTACGCGCGGCACTTTTCTTCGTGCCAAGCAGGAAGTCACCGTCGCCATCGACTTCCTGAACTGGCTCACCAGTCATGACATCAAGCTCCCCGACCTGCAGCAACCCCACCTGGACGTCTGGCAAGCCGAAGGACCCACAACCAGACGCATCGCTGAGCGCTTCCTCAAATGGGCCATCAAAACCAAAACCGCCCCCGCCGGGCCCACCATCATTCCGCACCGCCGCGGCACCAGCCCACGACTCCCCAAGGCTGGACAAGACCAAGCACTCCACCAAGTAATCCACACCAAAGAACTGGAAACCCGCGACCGCGCCGCGGCCATCCTGATCCTCGTCTTCGGACAACAAGCCGAAAACATCGCACGGCTCACCTGGGACGACGTCAGCGTCACTGATGATTTAGTCACCATTCAGCTCGGCAGCATACAGATCGCACTGCCAGACCCTCTAGCACAGCCATGGCGGGAGCTCGCCGCGAACCCGGGCCACGAGCTGACCGCCGCGCACCCAAATACCAAATGGGTGTTCCGCGGAGCATCACCCGGACGCCACATCCACCCAGGACACCTCACGACCCGCCTCAGCAAACTCTTCAGCACCCGCGCCGCACGCCTGGGAACACTCCACGAACTCACCAAACTCGCCCCCGTGGCCATCATCGCCGAAACCCTCGGCTACTCCCCCACCACCATCGAACGCCACGCAACAGACTCAGCCGCCGCCTACGCCCAGTACATCGCCGCCCGAAAGCAGGCAACCTGAATCTAAGGGGTTCGAAAATTCCAGGGCTTCCCGACGGAAGGAACCTCATGAAACATCAAAAACAAGTGCCCAAGAGGCTGACGATAGGACAAGGCATTCCGATACGGAACCGTGCCACCTGCGAAGCCTGCACTTTGGGCGCGCGCGCCATCAAGAAGTGACTGGAGCTCGTCAGTGTCAAGCTTTGTCAGCGTTGATCCTGAGAGAGCATCTTCCACCACACCGCGGATTCTTCGCTCGTAAGGGTCGGAAAGAGCCAGGCCTACGCGCCGGAGCCATGATTCCAGCGCATGTCGTGCGCCAGCCCGTTCATCGCCGTGCCAGCGGCGCGGCTCGATAGGGGTAACTTGGTCCCGCGGCGGAGACCGATGGCCGGCAGCCTTCTGCAGCCTACGAAGGTCGGCATACTCCGCGGCAATCCGGAGATGAATCGCTCGTTCTGCCTCCAACATATCCATCGCTGGCAACAAGAAGTCCGGCTCATACCAAGAAAGATTCAACTTCGCCTCAAGGTATGCCCAAGCGGGTTCAAAGCCGATCGGCTGCGCCTGCTGGATCCAGGAACCAAGGGACATAAAGCGATGGCTAAACGGCAGCGACTCATCACGAACACGCCTCGACTCACGACCAAAACCCATTGGCTCAGCATAGGCGGTCAGGGAAAACTTCCACTTCGAAGGCGTTGCCAGCCACCCGGAATGGGCCTACTCCCGGCTCATGAATAACCGCGCATGCCAGTTAAGTAGGACGAGTAGAAGTAGATGAGAGAACTCGTCACCGCCGCGGCACTAGCCCCCGGCTGGACGCCGCCAGGCAAACAGAAGTCGTGCACAGCCTGAGCCACACTACCGACATGAACCCCCGGGATCGCGAAGCAGCCATCCTGGTCATGGTCTTCGGCCAGCAGGTCTCCGACATCGTGCAACTGAGGTGGGACAACGTCACGGTGACAGAGGAACTCGTCACGATAACCCTCGGAACTGTGGAGATAGCCCTCAGGGAACCGCTCGATGAGCCTTGGCGTGAACTCGCAGCTTTCCCAGCCCACGACCAGACAGCTGCTCACCCCAACAGCAATTGGGTATTCCGCGGTGGCTCCCCGGGCTGACATCTCCGGGCCTCAACCCTCACTCAAAGACTCAGCACCGCTTTCAGCAGCCGGGCGGCCAGGCTCGGAACCCTTCACGAACTCACCAAACTCGCCCCGGTAGCTATCATCGCCGAGGCTCTCGGCTACAGCCCCGCCACCATCGAGCGCCACGCCATCGACTCATCAGCCAATTACGCTCAATACATCGCCTCGACAGCGCCGGAGAGGAACCAACCATGACAAAGACAGGGCAAAAGCAAGAATGAATCCCTACTGGAAGCTGGACCATCTCCAGGACGTTTACCTCGAAGACAGCTGGATTCTGTCGATGAACGCTTCGCCAGGACGCCTGGAAGTGCTCTTGGACTTCGTTCTCCGAGAACGTCACCCGGACTACAGCAACCCCAAACCCGGAGAGCAGTACTGCTACAAGAGGGGCAGCCTCGTGTTCTCGTCAGTGAGCGAACTGCACTGGACCGCGCAAAGCAGAGTTACGCCCGCAACTGACGCCAGTGGTGAGATCGTTTACGGATCACTCGATGTCCTGCAGTTCAAGGACAACGTCTGGTCGATGGACGGAGACTTCGGGCAGATCTCGTTGATCTCGACGCCACCACAAATCGAATGGCTACCCTAATTGCTGGTGCCCTATTGTTGGCGGCGCACGGGACGACCGGCCATCAGACTGGGATGATGATTGACACGCCAGTTATCCGGTTTCGAGCCAGCGGATAAACCGCACTTGATCCTCGTCGGGCATCGGCCAGGTAGAGGGCGTCACCCAAATCACGGTTCCACGCCCACAGATGCGTAGACCTTCGTACATGCGCAGCTCATCGCCCGGCAAAATGTCCCGCCAAGCTGGCACACCTTCAAAGAAGAAGGGAGCGATTACAGCGCGAACTGTTTCACCCGGCTGAATGTCCTCCCCAGAGAAGCCCAATACTGGTGCACCCGCTTGTTCGCCGTCGGCCCAGCCAGGCAAGCCCCAGTTCGGTCGGTAGCTGAATCTAGATTTCAAGGCGGAGCCACCTAGCAGAGGTGTGTCCCGTCCGCCTTCCGCCGTCGGCACGACACACAGATTGATCCCTATCGCCACCGTGGGAAGGACTTCCATAACCGCAGTTTAGTGGTCACAGCACCAATGCAAATTGAAATCCAAGGCCTCCAACTCGTCCCACATCAACACGTCTCGCTGCCAGTCAACCCACGGGAGTAGAAGCAGCTAAAAGAACATCGACGCCAACGGACTCGAAGCACGTGACAGGGCCGCCGCGATCCTCATCCTCATCTTCGGACAACAGGCTGAAAACATGGCACACACCCACCCCGGACACCTCACACAACGCGCCTCAGTGAGTTGTTCAGCACCCGGGCCGCACGGCTCGGGACCCTCCACGAACTCACCAAATTCGCACTAGTGGCCATCATCGCCGAAACGCTCGGCTACTCCCCGACCACCATCGAACGCCACGCCACCGACTGGGCAGCCGCCCATGCCCAATACGTCGCCACGGCGAGAACCGAACGCCAGGACACAAGACGCAAATAGCTCGGCATCCGGAGGCCTTCAGGGAGACGCCCATTTCGGACGTATCTTCAGGGAGCTCTATGACGTTCCGCTGGGCCAGAGATCGACCCTTACGTGCTCGGGTGACGATTCCGCAGGATCGGCGACACTGACCCGGAATTGGGTTATCCCCTTTTGGGCCGGAACAACAACTTCCATATCGGCATCTCCCACAGACAGTGTCCCCTCTGGAGTCGACAGGACGCCCCCACCCACTGCGTGATAGCCGGCCTCCGGCACCACCTCGTTCTGATGCAGGGCTATCGACACCGTCACCTCTGCGAAACCAAGATCAATATCATCAATGTCCTGGGCGTGCCGCACCATGATGACCAGTGCTCCCGAGGTCGAACAGAAGGGCCGATCCGGTTCGATCTCTGGAAAGTCCTCCGTCTGACCAGGGCCCGTGACCACAGCGATCCCCCTGTGCCAAGGACGTCGAATAGAGGTCACGAGTATGGGCTGTTCCATAGACGAAGTGTCTCACGCACCCTACTACCGGCCCATGAACGCCCGCGCAGGCACGTTGAGCGACGGGAGCAGAAGTAGCTGCTAAAACTTGGCACAGGAGCTGGAAGGCGTCCTCATTGAGGAGCACCTCGACGATGAACAGTTGGACGATCTGCTTTACGCGCTTTCGCTCTACGCCCCGGGAGAAGGTCTGGAGTACTTCGACGCCCATCAACTTCGCATTGTGTTGACGGAGACGCTCCGCCAACTCGCCATCGATGACGACACCTAGTATCGGCCTGGGCGGGTTGCAGCCCAGACAGGCAGCTCTATCTAGGTGACGTGTCCTCCAAGGCCGCCTACTCCAGCCCCACGAATAACCGTGCATGCCAGTTTTTTCAATGAAGTTCAACGAAGCTGGAAGTGGCCAACAAAACAGCCTCACGCAGCGGATGCTGCACTCGATACGTGCGGCATCCGCTGGGTGAATATCCCCGAAACTAGACGACGGATTCCCGCGAAGTCGCCGGGCGCGCCGCGGCCAATGCGTCAATCGCTGTCGTCAGGAGCGAGTGTGCATGCTCGGTGGTAATGAAGCCGTTGAGCCATCGGCCGGAGATCCCTTCCACAAGGCTGGTGAGTATCTCGGCCGTGACGGCGGCTTCCTCGGTGCTGGTTCCTTCGCTGGAGTCCAGGATGGCTCTGGCAATCGCGCGGTTCCATTCCGTCGTCGTCTGTGACAGTGGCTCTGCCAGTTCCGACTCGAAGATGGAACAGGCCCTCAATTCATTCCACGCCACAGAGTTCCGGCGCACGTCGGCGTCGTCCTTGATTTCGTCGAGCAGCAGGTGGCGGAAATGCCGCTTGCGCCCCTCGGCGTCCAGCGTTGAGGGTGCAGCGTCGTCCTTGCTGACCTGCTTGTTGATGTGTTCAAGAGTCGCAGCCAGCAGTCCGGCCCGGTCTGTGAAGTGGTAATAGAGAAGACCCGCCGAAACCCCGGCCTCAGCTGCCACATCATTGACCCGCATCCCCCGGACTCCGTTCCTGGCAATGCAGGCGGTGCTGGCGTTGAGGATCTTGGTTAGTTTGTCACTCATGGTTTGACATTAGTACGTGCTCGCATTGCTCTTGTGCGAACTCCCCCGTGGTGGCCGTTTCGCGCCAGAATCGCAAGGCGATCAGATAGCCGACTGCGCCGATGAGGGTGGATCCGATGAAGCTAAGGTCTACTCCCCCGCCGATGTGGGACAAGGGCCCGGAGTAAAGGGATGTTTCCGTCGCCAGCACACCGAACGTCGAACCGATTGCCCAGGGAATCACGGCACGTAAGTTCCATCCGTGGCAGAACCAGTACCTGCCGCGTGGGCCGTCCGCCCGGAAGAGCTGGAGGTCGGCGGCGTGATACTTACCCCTGCGGGCGATCAGGAATCCCAGAACGTTGATGACCACCCAGGGCCCGGCGAATCCGTTGAGAACCAGCGTCATGGCGGTGATCGAGTCCACTGCGTTGAAGACAAACACCCCGAGGTACAGGAGCCCCACGGCGATGACGGAGGTTATCAAGGTTGTATGGATGCGACGCAAGCGCGGGAAGAGGGCTTCGAGGTCCAGACCGCTGGCGTAGAGGTTCAGTACGCCTTGGCCCAGTCCCCCGGCCAGGGCGATCAACAGGATCGGCAAAAGGTACCAGGCAGGCGATGATTTTACGAGGTCTGCAACATAGGAGCCGCCCAGCTCCGGCATTGCCGAGGCCGTGAAGGCACCGAAAAGAGCTGTAACAAACAGGCCGAGGAAGACGCCGAGGCAGGTAGCGATGACGACAGATCGGTCGGAGTGTCGCGTGCGTGAGATGCGCCTGCTGTAGTCCCCGAGGGTAGGTGCGTATGAGAGTGGTCCGCCTACTGAAATCACGGCGGAAAGGATCCACGTGGGCCAAAAATCGCCCAGCAGGTAATCGGCCTGAACTGTGGTGGGGCTGAAGTCGGGGGCGAACGCGATGACGCCAAGCAGCAGCAAGGCTCCCACTACCGGGGCTACAAACTTCTGCATGGCCACCACGGTTCCGTGACCGAATAGTGCAACCAGCACAATTTCCACGGAGATCAAGGCGTAACCAACCGCCAGGGTCGTACCGTCAACGGGCACGCCCAGCAGCCGCTCGGCTGCCGCTACCAAGGCGTCGCCCGAAGTCCAGACGGCGATCGCAGCGTACGCCAGGGCAAAGAGCAAGGTGAGGCCTGAGCCGATCAGCCGGCCGCGGGTGCCGAAATGAGCGGCGCTGGAAACGGTGTTGTTGGTTCCAGTCCGTGGCCCGAGTAGAGCCATCGGGGCGATAAGGGCGGTGCCAACAACGAGACCCGCGAGGCTGGCCGTTGCGGCTCCCACAAAGTCGAGGCCGAACGTTATGGGCAGCCAGCCGAAAACGATCACTGAGAAGGCGAAGTTGCCGCCAAAGAAGACAGTGAAGAGGTTCCGGGGCCTGGAGGTGCGCTCTTCGTCGGGAATGAACTCAATGCCGACCGACTCGATCCGGCCAAAACGATCCTTGTGCTGTGATGCCGCACCGGCTGATTCCGCGTCATTGCGGAGGCGCATGCTGATCATGGGAAACCTTTCGTGAGCTGCATCACGCTGATGCAATGCCTCAACTGTAATCCTGACTGAAAATTCAATCAAGATGGTTCATGGATATGGCGCACCGCTAACTGAAGATTAAAAAGCTCAGGCGACCCGCGGCTGTGAGAAATCAACCGCGGTCACCTGAGCTGCAACCAAGCCGCCTGATCAGTTGGCTACGTAGGCCGCCAAATGCTTGCCTGTCAACGTTGCCCGACCTGCCGCGAGATCCGCCGGCGTACCGGTGAAGACGATCTGACCGCCGTCGTGACCCGCGCCTGGGCCGAGGTCGATGATCCAGTCCGCATGCGCCATAACGGCCTGGTGGTGTTCAATCACGATGACCGACTTACCTGAGTTGACCAGGCGATCGAGCATGCCGAGCAGGTTTTCGACGTCGGCGAGGTGGAGGCCCGTTGTCGGCTCGTCCAGGATGTAGACGTCGCCCTTGTCCGACATCTGGGTGGCAAGCTTAAGGCGCTGGCGTTCACCGCCGGACAGTGTGGTGAGAGGCTGGCCCAGTGTCAGGTAGCCAAGGCCCACGTCGGCAAGGCGGTCGAGGATCTTGTGGGCGGCCGGAGTTCGTGCTTCGCCATCACTGAAGAACGACTCAGCCTCAGTGACAGACATTGCAAGCACCTCTGCAATATTGCGTCCACCCAACCTGTACTCAAGAACGGAAGCCTGAAAGCGCTTGCCTTCGCACTCCTCGCAAGTGGACTCAACAGTGGCCATGACGCCCAAGTCCGTGTAGATAACGCCTGCTCCGTTGCACGTAGGGCAAGCACCCTCAGAGTTGGAGCTGAAGAGAGCCGGCTTCACGTTATTGGTCTTCGCGAATGCCTTGCGAATTGGATCAAGCAGGCCGCTATAGGTTGCCGGGTTACTCCGACGCGAACCACGGATGGCACCTTGATCGATGACGACGACGCCCTCACGGTTTGCCACCGAGCCATGGATCAGCGAACTCTTGCCGGACCCGGCCACGCCGGTCAAAACACAGAGCACGCCGAGCGGGATATCGACGTCCACGTTCTTCAGGTTGTGAGTCGAAGCTCCCCGGACTTCCATGGCACCCGAGGGCTGCCGGACGGTTTCCTTGATGGAAGCGCGGTCGTCAAGGTGGCGGCCGGTGATGGTGTCACTCCTCCGCAATCCTTCCAAGCTGCCTTCAAAGCAGACGGTACCTCCGCCCGTACCGGCACCTGGACCGAGATCGACGACGTGGTCGGCAATGGCGATGGTTTCCGGTTTGTGCTCGACGACGAGAACCGTGTTGCCTTTGTCCCGCAGCTGCAGCAGCAATTGGTTCATGCGCTCGATGTCATGCGGGTGCAAACCAATAGTGGGCTCGTCGAAAACGTACGTGACATCAGTGAGGGACGAGCCGAGGTGGCGGATCATTTTTGTTCTCTGTGCCTCTCCCCCGGACAGCGTGCCGGCGGGCCGGTCGAGGGACAGGTACCCCAAGCCGATCTCCGCGAAAGAGTCGAGAAGGTGTTGGAGGCCCTTGAGTAGAGGCGCAACAGAAGGTTCCTTGAGCTCGCGGATCCACACGGCGAGATCGCTGATCTGCATCTTGCAGAGATCGGCGATGCTCTTCCCCTTGATTTTGGAGGACCGGGCTTCCGGGCTCAGCCTGGTGCCTTCGCATTCGGGACAGGTTGTGAAGGTGATGGCCCGTTCCACGAAGGCGCGGATATGGGGCTGCAGGGCATCTACATCCTTGGAAAGCATTGATTTCTGGATTTTCGGGATGAGGCCCTCGTAGGTCAGGTTGATGCCTTCAACCTTGATCTTGGTGGGCTCGCGATAGAGCAGATCGTGGAGTTCCTTCTTGGTGAACTTGCCAATCGGCTTGTCCATGTTGAAGTACCCTGAGCCGCTGAAGATGCGGCCGTACCAGCCATCCATCGAGTAGCCGGGGATGGTGAGCGCCCCATCGTTGAGCGACTTGGTGTCGTCGTATAGAGCAGTCACATCGAAATCGTTAACGGAGCCCATTCCTTCACACCGCGAGCACATGCCGCCCAGCCGGTTGAAGGTCGCTTTCTCAGTCTTGGTCTTGCCTTCCCCCCGCTCAACGGTGATTGCTCCACTGGCCTTCACGGTGGGGACATTGAACGAATAGGCGTTAGGTGAGCCGATGTGCGGTTGCCCGAGACGGCTGAACAGGATCCGGAGCATGGCGTTGGCGTCGGTGGCCGTACCAACTGTGGATCTCGGGTTCGAACCCATGCGCTCCTGATCGACGATGATGGCGGTGGTAATACCATCGAGCATGTCGACGTCGGGTCGCGCCAGCGACGGCATGAAGCCTTGCACGAAGGCGCTATAGGTCTCGTTGATCATTCGTTGTGACTCAGCTGCGATGGTGCTGAATACCAGTGAACTCTTGCCCGAGCCCGAAACACCTGTAAACACCGTCAAACGTCGCTTGGGGATCTCGATGCTCACGTCTTTGAGGTTGTTCTCGCGCGCACCTTGAACCCGGATCATGTCGTGGCTGTCGGCAACGTGCATCCCCGAAGATTCCGTGTCCGTGCTCGTTGCAATGCTCATGGTGTCTCCATCTCTAAGGCGGGGCTGTCCTCGCGGTCCCCCGCCTGCGGCGCCTGAGTCGATCTGATCGACATCGATCAGTACGTTTGATTCTGCCATTGTCTTCAGAGGTTTACTCACTAAGAATGAAGCATGCCGGTATTTGTGAGGTCCCTTGAAACCGCAGTTCCGCCAACCATCCTCGTGCAATCCCAGGCGCGCGACGTTTTCGCAGCCCAACCGGGTCTGACCCGCCTCGGATCAAGGCTCGTCTCCACCTGCTTCGATTCCGCAGCCATTGACACCCGCTACACAGCTGTCGAAGAGCTCAGCCTCGACGCGCACCCCGAAAACCCACGATTCTTTGACCTGTCCACCAACCGCGTCCTCAGCCCAAGCACCAAAGTGCGCAACGAAATCTTCGCCAACGAGGCCACGAAGCTCTTTATCGAAGCCGGCAAAGCCGCGCTGGCCGGTACGCCGGATATCGGTTTGGACGAAATCACCCATGTCATCACGGTGTCGTGCACAGGCTTCTTCAATCCCGGCCCGGATTACAAAGTGGTCAGGGCGCTGGGTTTGAATCCATCGGTCCAGCGCTATCACCTTGGATTCATGGGCTGCTATGCCGCTTTTCCGGCGCTGAGGGCGGCCAAGCAGTTCTGCGTGGCGGACCCTACCGCCGTCGTCCTGGTCATTTGTGCAGAGCTGTGTTCGCTTCACGTTCGGACCTCGAACGATCCGGACACGATCATGGGCTCGGCGATCTTCGGTGATGGTGCCGCGGCCGCTGTCGTAACTGCCAGGCCGCCGCAGGGTCCCGAGCCGGTGATCAGGTTGGACCACTTCGAGACGGTCCTGACTCCGGTGGGTGAGGAGGCCATGGCGTGGAACATCGGCGACGAAGGCTTCGAGATGGTGCTGGGGTCCTACGTGCCGCACATTATTGAAGAGCACATCACCGGAGCCCTAGAACCGTTGCTGGCCAGGGAGCCCGACTTGGCAGGCCTGCCGTACCAGGACATCACGCATTGGGCCATCCATCCCGGAGGTCGCAGCATCCTGGACAAAGTGGAAGCAAAGCTTGAGCTGACGCAGGATCAGTTGATTCCGGCAAGGGAAACACTGCGGGAATACGGCAATATGAGCAGTGCCACTGTGCTCTTCGTCCTGAAGTTTATCCTCGGTCAACCCGGCGCCGATCGTGAGGAGCGGATCTGTTCCATGGCGTTCGGACCCGGCCTCACCGTGGAAACGGGACTATTCACCCTGGTCTCGCCCGGTCTCTGATGCCGTGGGGGTTCCTGGGGCAGCGTGACTTGCTCGCCATAGAGGAAATGGACAGGCCCGACGCCGACCCCGAACGCTTGAGCCGGACCTACGCCCGTTTCCCTGTGATCAACGCGCTCCTCTCCGGCTGGCATCGGCAGTACCGGCTTCATATCCGGCCAATCCTTGTCAGGTCCGGCTCAGCGTCGATGCTCGACGTCGGTTGTGGAGGCGGGGACGTGGCTCGAAGTATGTCCCGATGGGCGGCCAAAGATGGATTTCGCCTGCACGTCACGGCGATTGATCCGGACGACCGTGCGTTCCGGTTTGCATCGACGGCGCGGGCAGTGGACGGAGTCACCTACCGTCAGGCGCACAGCGCCGAGCTCGTCTCGGAAGGCCTCCGATTCGACGTCGTCATTTCCAACCACATCCTGCATCACCTTGACCCGGCGCAGTTGGCCGGTGTCCTCCACGATTCCGAGCTCCTAACCGGCGATGTGGCACTCCATAACGACCTCAAACGGAGCAACGCGGCGTACGTGCTGTTCATGGCCGGCTTTTGGCCCTTGGGGCTTGGCTCTTACATTTGTGGTGACGGGCTGGTGTCCATCAGGCGCAGTTACACTGCGCGCGAACTTGGTTCGGTGGCCCCGCCTGGTTGGCAGGTTGAAGCCAACGGGCCATGGCACATCGCGCTCGTCTATCGCCGCGACCACCAGACGGAAGGCGACCCCGGGAGGTCCGGTGTTTGATGTCGTCATTGTTGGGGCAGGGCCCGTGGGACTGTTCATGGGTGCTTTGCTCTTGCAGAACGGGCATCACGTACTCATTCTTGAGCGGCGGAATGGCAGGAGCGGACTGTCGCGGGCCATCGGCATCCATCCACCGGCCCTGGCTGTCCTGGATACGATCGGTGCCGCTGAGCCGCTGATTTCTGCAGGCGTCCGCATCGAGAATGGCGTCGCCTATAGCCGGGGTAGCCGCGTTGCGGGGATCTCGTTCACAGGAGACGCCCTCTATCCATTCATCCTCGCCGTTCCGCAGACGGTCACGGAGCGGGTGCTCGAAAGCCGGGTGGCGGCGCTCGACCCTGAAACGCTGGTGCGCGGCGCGGAGGTCCAGGCCATTCACGACGACGGCGGTGCGGTCCGCGTGCAGGCCTCCGGAGCTTCGGGGCACCTTGAGTTTACGTGCAAGCTCGTGGTGGCCGCGGACGGCGCACACTCCGGGATCAGGCAACAGCTTCTGCCGGACACTCCCGCGCGCAACTATCCGGACTGCTACGTTATGGGCGATTTTGCGGACACCACCGGACACGGGAGTAACGCTGTGCTGTATCTCGAACCGGACGGCATCGTCGAATCGTTCCCCCTGCCCGGTGCGATCCGGCGTTGGGTGGTGCGTTTGGGTGCTCCGGATCCAGGGTCGACGGCGGCCCAGCTGGCAACCCTGATCGGCGCCAGAACGGGGGTAGACGTTGAGGCGGCGAGTAACACGATGCTCAGTGCCTTCGACGTACAGTCACGGCTGACCAAACGCATGGTCCACGGCCGAACCGTGCTGCTTGGCGATGCTGCGCACGAAATCAGTCCCATCGGTGGCCAGGGCATGAACCTTGGCTGGCTGGACTCGGCTGCTCTTGCGCCAATCATCGCCGCGTCCTTGGTAGGACACCCGGTTGGCAAAGTGCTGCGCGATTTCGAACGGAAGCGCTACCGGGCAGCTACCAGGGCCTCCACTCAGGCCGGGCTCAACATGGCCTTGGGACGGCCCTTGCCGTCATCCGTGCTCGCGGCAAGAAACCGGCTCTTTGCCAAGGCAATAGGAGTGCCGGCCATCGCCGGGTTGGTAGAGCGGCGCTTCACCATGCGCTAGTCATTCCGGAAGGGTGTAATAGCAGTCATACGTGTCTTGGCTGACAATGCGGCCGTCCAGCACTTCGAAGACGGCAGTGCTTCGTGCCCGAATTGTGTCTCCTTGGTCCCAATGCGGAAGATCGAGGAGGAGGGTTGCCGACCAGTTCATTTCGAGGACCACCCGAGTGTCTTGGCAGGTGGTCCGGACGATCTCGAAATTCTGGTCTGCAACAACATGCTTGCTCTGGTCGGCGCCGGATAACGTCTGCTCCAGATTGCTGGTGGACCCGGTCTTGGACAAGGCATGAGGCCACTCGGTGAGCTTGAAGTCATCTGCCAGGAACGGCCGGATCTGCGCTGAGCCGGCGCCGGCTTCAACTGCGCGGACGAACCCAAGTACGCATTCCAGAGGGGTGGTTTCGCTCATCCGACGAGCCTAGCTCAAGCGGGTGGTTCGTCGTGTCAAGACGGGGCTCTGGCGCTAGGCTCAAGACATGACCCATCAGCCTCATCCGGTTGCCACCAGCCCGGCTACTACCCTGAACCCCCTCCAGATCAGGGACGCAGTGCGCCGAATCCTCGACGATCCTGAACTGCCCGCCATTGTCCAGGCAGGCCATCCGGTACTGCGACAGCTCGCAGCGCCGGTGTTCGGCCAGATCGACGACAGTGACCTGAGCCTGCTCATCGAACGGATGAGGGACGTCATGCGTGCCGCGCCAGGTGTTGGCCTGGCTGCCCCGCAATTGGGTGTTCCCCTCCAACTGGCCGTACTGGAAGACAAGTTTGAGGTTGATCCGGTTTCAGCGGCTGCGCGCGACAGACAATCCTTGGAATTCTTTGCCATGATCAACCCGGGCTATCGCGGAATTGGCACCGGGACGGCGTCGTTTTATGAAGGGTGCCTTTCCGTTAGCGGTTACCAAGCCGTGGTCACGAGGCACCGCGATGTGGAGTTGCGGTACTTCACGCCGGACGGGCATGCCGCGGAAGCCTGGTATTCGGGCTGGCAAGCACGCATCGTGCAGCATGAAACCGACCACCTCCAAGGCACTCTTTATCTGGACAGGGCGGAATTGCGTTCGTTGGCCGGCAACGCTGAGTACGCGGAATACTGGGCTCACGCCACCCCCGATGATGCCCGACGCGGGTTGGGCTTCCTGCGGGACTGACGACTCGAGGTCGCAGAGGCCGGCTACTCCGGTGGTCGGTTGGCGTCCGAGGGCAAATGTTTGGCCCACCAGCCAAGGATGCGTTCGAACCGTTGCCTGCGGTGATGAGGTGTACCTGAACGCGACAGTTCATGGTCTTCGCCCGGAAAAATGAGCAGCGCGGATTCGACGTCTTGTTGCTTCAGCGCGTTGTAATAGCGCTGTCCTTGTTCAATGGGGCAGCGGAGGTCGTTTTCGCTGTGGATCACAAGCGTTGGTGTCGTCACGGCGCCAACAACGGCCATAGGGCTCTGCGCCGCGAGTTGCTCCGGGGTTCCTCCGGTGTACTCTCCGCCGAAGAACCAGCCGATGTCGGAGGAGCCAGTGAAACTTACCGGGTCCAGGAAGCCCCTTTCAATGATTGCCGCCTTGAACCGGTGGTCGTGGGCGATCACCCATGCGGTGAGATAGCCACCATACGAGCCGCCCATAATGCCAAGACGATCCTTGTCCAAGGAAGCGAATTTGCCCAACGCTGAGTCCAGGAAGGCGAGGACATCCTGCATGTCAACAGTGCCCATTTTCTCCTTGAGGGCCCGCGCGAAGGACTGCCCGTAGCCGGCTGAACCGCGCGGATTGCACATCAGGACCGCGTAACCGGCGGCTGCGTAGACCTGTGCCTCGTCAAAAAACGCACCTGTGTATTGAGAGAAGGGTCCACCGTGAATATTCAGAAGCACGGGATGTGGCCCAGGTCCGTCGGGAAGGACCAGCCAGCCGTGCACAGGGTTACCTGTAGCGGGTTCGGCAACAAACTCCATCGGTTCGCTCACGCGGGAGTTGTTCCGCAGCACAGCGGAGAAATCGGTGAGCAGCCGGAGTTCGCCACGCTCCAAAGAGGCGACGTCGCCCGCGCTGGACGCGTCGAGGAAACTCACTGCCGTCTCGCCATTGGCGGCGACAGTCGCCCCCGTCACGACTCGCGAACCGTGGACCAACGGCGTCATGTTTCCGCTGGCTGAAACTTCAAGAAGTTCCACACTTCCCATCGCCGTGTTCAGCACCAAAACGGCATCGGGTCCGCTGGGTTCCAGCGGACCGGACACATCAAGACGTTCGACGTCGGTCAGTGTTACCGCTTCTCCCCCGCGGCTCGGCATGGCGTACAGCGCGGTGTTTCTCCCCACGAAGTCGCGGCCACTGTCTCCCAAGTCCGCAGCGGTGTAGAAGATCCACTGCCCGTCGGTTGACGGCCGCACTGCCGTCACGGTCTGAGGGCGGCTGTTGCTGGGTAGGACGGCAACGGCTTGTCCGCCCGCAGGATCCACTTTGTAAATATTGGTGACGAGGTCGTCGTCGTGCGTTTCATGGAGCGTAGCCACAAAGAAAAGGTGGGCACCGTCAGCGGAGAACGCCGGTGCTTCGTGGTCGGTAGCGCCGAACGTGAGTTGCCGGGCCTGCGGAACGCCTGTCACCTGGTCCGCTGGTTGCTCACGGGCCGCCCTGCCCCGCGGGATCACCGCAGGTTCGCCACCGAGCTCGGGGACGTCAACCATGAAGAGCTGCTGTGGTTGATCCGTGGTGTAGCCAACACCATTGATCCGGTACTGGTTTGTGTCGATCAGCCGGGCGTCTTCGCTGCCGGGCCCTACACCGTCAACCGTTCCGTAGCGACCGGCGTCCGGGACCCTTGCGGTGAAGGCAATCCGGCGCGAATCAGGGGCCCATGCAAAGCTCGAGACGCCTGCTTGCTGCCGCGTGATTCGCTGGGGCTCCCCTCCTGCCGCCTCCACAACGAACAACTGCGCCTTGCCCTCAGGTTCAGCCCGGAGAAACGCAAGGACCAGCCCATCGGGCGAGAACGCCGGTGCAGAATCCCTGAATCCACGGGTGATCCGCCGCGGGTACTTCGACGTATCGAGCGGAACGCTCCACAATTGTCCAATATAGGAATCGGCGGCGAAATCCGGCCGGATGACGGACACTACTGCTTTGCTGCCATCGGGGTGGATGGCTGGCGCGGACACGGAGTTCAGCAAGGGCAATTGCTCGGGTTTCACCTTCGTGAGCCTAGCCGGGACGATTTCAGGACATCACCAGACACACCGTCCCCCGTAGGATTGAATCCATGTTGTCCGACGCCGTTTCTGTCCTTTGCTGCCCTGTGTGCCAAGGGCCACTAACCCTAAAAGAAGACCCCAAACATGCCCTGGTCTGCGGCCTCGGACACAGTTTTGACAGTGCCAAGCAGGGATACTTCAATCTCCTCACCGGCAAGGGCACGGTCTTCGAAGCCGATTCGGCGGACATGGTGACGGCACGGCAAGGATTTTTGGACAGTGGCCACTATCGCGCCTTGGCTGCATTGATTGCCGAGCTGGCCGGGCAAGCCCTTGCTGGTCCTCGGTCAGTGGTCATCGACGCCGGAACGGGTACCGGCTATTACCTGCGGTCCATTCTGGATCGAACGCCAGCCAGGGCCATTGGGCTTGATATTTCCAAATTTGCGTTGCGCCGCGCTGCCCGGCTCAACCCGGAGGCAGTGAATATCGTCTGGGATGTTTGGCGCCGACTGCCGATCGCGGATAACGCCGCAGATGTCCTCATGGTGGTCTTCGCCCCGCGAAACCCGGCTGAGTTCGCGAGGGTCCTGCGCCCAGGCGGGACGCTCATCATTGTCACACCCCGTCCAGGTCACCTCGCCGAGGTCGCGGCCCGGACCGGCATGCTGGAGATCGAGGAAGGAAAAGCCGACCGCCTGGCTGATACCCTTCGCGGACACTTCTCGCCGTCGTCCTCACACACCCTGGACATCGCCCTGGAACTCGACCCCACTGAGCTCGCCGACCTCGCGTTCATGGGGCCGGCAGGGCATCATCTGGATCGTAGGGTACTGGCGCACGCCGCGGGCTCCGATGACAAGGTCGCTGCCACGGCGATGTTCCAGATCAGTGTTTTCACTGCTCCGGATTCGGGGTCCTGAAGCACCCCTGGTCCTGTCCTGACGTGGGACGTCACCTCGGGCTAGGATGGAGGAACAGCGACTGTGATCCCGCCCGCGGGATCCGGGACCAAGGGGGAATGATGTTTGAATGGCTCGGCGAAAACTGGTGGGCTCTCTGGCTCACGGTTTTCCTTGCGTTTGCAGTGGTCGAGATGCTCACCCTCGACCTCTTCTTCATCATGCTGGGGGGCGGAGCCCTTGCAGGGCTGATCGCCGACTTCGCCGGAGCGGATTTCTGGCTCCAAATCGTCATCTTCTGCGTCGTTTCCCTGCTCATGATCGCCTTCGTCCGTCCCGTCGCCCTCAAGCACCTGCACAAGGGGCCGGCCGAGCAGCGCTCGAATATCGACAGGCTCATCGGACAGTCTGCCCTCGTCATTGAAGCCGTGAGCAGCACGAGCGGTCTGGTCAAGATCGGTGGGGACGTTTGGAGCGCACGCAGCACTGCCGGAGTCATCGACGCCGGGGCGACAGTGCAAGTTACCCGGATCGACGGTGCGACGGCGGTAGTCGCCTCGAGCGCCGAGAACAGCCAGCTCTAATCACCGACGAGTCCGCGGGGTTGCCGGGCTGGCCAACCTGCCCGTGACGGCCGCATTAAGCCACGCAATTGGGGAATGAAGGAGACGTATGGACGGCTTAGGAGGAACAGCGGCAGCAATTGTGCTGATTGTTCTCGTCATTTTTGTCATTATCGTGTTGGTCCGCTCGGTCAGGATCATCCCGCAGGCACGTGCCGGCGTTGTGGAACGCCTCGGTAAGTACCAGCGCACGCTCAACCCGGGACTCACCATCCTGATTCCGTTTGTCGACCGGCTCTTGCCGCTCCTCGACCTTCGTGAACAGGTGGTGTCCTTCCCGCCGCAGCCAGTCATCACCGAGGACAACCTCGTGGTGTCCATCGACACGGTTGTCTACTTCCAGGTGACCGATCCGCGCGCCGCGACGTATGAAATCGCCAACTACATCCAGGCAGTCGAGCAGCTGACCACCACCACGCTCCGCAACGTGGTGGGTGGGCTGAACCTCGAAGAGGCACTGACGTCCCGCGACCAGATCAACGGGCAACTGCGTGGCGTCCTTGATGAGGCAACCGGTCGCTGGGGCATCCGCGTTTCGCGTGTAGAGCTCAAGGCAATCGATCCGCCCCACTCCATCCAGGACTCGATGGAAAAGCAGATGCGTGCAGAGCGTGACCGCCGTGCCGCAATCCTTACCGCCGAAGGTACCAAGCAGTCGCAGATCCTCACGGCAGAAGGCCAGCGCCAAGCTGCCATCCTTGCTGCCGAAGGCGATGCGAAGGCCGCCATTCTCAGGGCAGACGGTGAAGCACAGGCCATCCAGAAGGTCTTTGATGCCATCCACAAGGGCAACCCGGACCAGAAGCTGCTGGCGTACCAGTACCTGCAGACGCTTCCCAAACTGGCCGAAGGCAGCTCCAACAAGCTTTGGATCATCCCGAGCGAAGTTGGTGAGGCCCTCAAGGGCATCGGGAGTGCCTTGGGTGGCACCAATGGTGACTCCCAGGTTGCCGGCCTGTTTGGTGGCGACCAGGGCAAAGCAAGTGAAACGGCCACATCAGCCGAGTAAACCGGCCGCGCGTACGCCTCAACCGAACACATCGAACGGCCAGCCATTCAGTGGTTGGCCGTTCGGCGTTGGTACCGACTTTGAGTAGTCGCAGTTAGTACGCGTATAATGGGATATTTGTCCGGCCGGTTCAGTCCGGACGGAACATTAAGGCTTGGTCAGGCGTTGCATGTATTGATGCATCGTGTGCAGAAGTAGTCCGGAAGCCGCGCAAGCGGCCTTCGGCTAGCGCGGAGTTCCGCTTCGCGAACAGACAGAGGGAGTAATCATGAGCGATCGCAGCCTGCGGGGTATGCGTCTTGGCGCCCAGAGCATGGAAACAGAATCCGGTGTTGAGCCGGCACCTCGCCAGCGGGTCGAATACCGCTGCGAGGACGGCGAGCAGGTCTTCGTGACCTTCTCCGCCGAGGCCGAGATCCCCCCTGTTTGGGTTTCCAAGACTGGCAAGGAAGCTCTCCTTGTAGATGGCGAGCGTCCCATCGACGCCAACGAAAAGGCCGTCCGCACGCACTGGGACATGCTGCTGGAACGCCGCAGCCTTCCCGAGCTCGAGCAGATTCTTGAGGATCGCCTCAACATTCTGCGCGAACGTCGTGGAGAGCGTCGCTCCGCGTAGTCGGATACTTGAGACAGCAAAGGCCGGGTCTGGTTCCCAAGGGAACCGGACCCGGCCTTCTGTGTTTGGGAAGTAGAGACCTACTTGGCCATGACGGACTTCTTGCCGGTCAGCTTTGCCCACCGGGACGCGATGCCCCATTTGGTCACATTGATCATGGCTTCCACAACAATGTTTCCGCTCATTTTTGAAGCACCCAGTTCGCGCTCAACGAACGTGATGGGGCGTTCTTCAATGCGAAGGCCAAGCTTGGCTACACGCCAGGCAAGGTCTACCTGGAAGCCGTAGCCCACCGAATCGACCTCGTCCAGCTTGAGTGCTTCAAGCGTGGTGCGGCGGAAGGCGCGGTAGCCGCCGGTGACGTCCTTGATTTTGAGGCCGAGCATGATTCGCGCGTAGGTGCTGCCGATGCGGGAGATGGCCTGTCGGTAGAGCGGCCAGTTGACCACGCTTCCACCGGGTACCCAGCGGGAGCCCATGGCGAGGTCAGCGCCGTCGTTGACGGCGTCCAGGAGGAGCGGCAACTGCTCAGGCTTGTGGGAGCCATCTGCATCCATTTCAACCAGGACGTCGTAACCTGCAGCCAGGCCCCACTTGAAGCCGGCAATGTAAGCGGCGCCCAGGCCTTCCTTGCCTTTGCGGTGGAGGACGTGCACTTGGCTGTCCTCTGCGGCGAAGCGGTCGGCAAGCTGGCCCGTGCCGTCCGGGCTGTTGTCATCTACCACCAGCACATCCGAGTCCGGGACTGCGGCGCGCAGCCGACCGAGCGTCTTGGGGAGCGATTCCAGCTCGTTGAAGGTGGGGATGATCGTCAGGACACGCAAGAAGAGGCCTTTCCTTGATGGAGCGGTCAGTGTGCCGGACCAGCCGCGCGGCTGGCGTTCTGGCGCAACTCTCCATTATAGGACGACTCATGGGACGTTCGAGGGCACGTGTGGCGCCTGCCACAGGAGCTTAAGCGCTGCGGGCAGGTCCATAGGTCCAGGACCAGTGACGCCGGACAACGGATGTGCCCACCGAACTGTTTTCTGGGACCCTATAGGCCTGCCCACTCGCGTGCCGCCACCAAGACGCAGATCCGGCTGCGGCCAGATCACCAAGCCCGGCACGTGGCCACGCATTGGACGATCCGTTGAGCCTCAATGTTACGGTGTTTACAAAACCTGTCAAGCGTCTTCTGACCTGCGCCTTTGCTCATCATCCCAGTTCAGGAGCGCCACGCACGCCGAAAGAAAGTCGACGGATTACGCGCGGAGAATCTCGTGCGCGAACAGCTCCTGCCCCTCCCGGACCGTCTGCAGGCACACGGGATCCGTTCCGGTATCCAGTGCCGGCAAGAGCGGTGTCCGTGCACGGGGGTCTGTGCTCCACGACTGCACGCGGCTGTCCGCAACTTGCACCATGAGCTCTTCGACTTCCCAGACGGCAAAACTTGCCGGGGCGCCAGGCACAAGCTGGCCCATGAGGGGATTGCGATTTCGTGTGGCACGCCATCCTGCCCGAGTGTGTCCCAGGAAAGCTGCGCGCGCAGAGATCCGTTGTTCAGGGTTGCTGTGCTCGAGGCAGGCACGGATGCTGGACCACGGGCGCAGCGGAGTGACGGGGCTGTCGCTGCCGAACGTAATGGGCACGCCGCTCGCATAGAACGATGCGAACGGGTTCATGGTCTTGCTGCGGTCGCCGAGCCGCTGTTCATACAATCCGCCAGGCCCGGCCCAGGCGGCATCGAAACCAGGCTGCACGCTGACCGTAATCGAGTACTTCGCCAGCTTGTCCACAGACACCTGATCTGCCACTTCAACGTGCTCAAACCTGTGACCGGCTGCCCTGATCCGCTGCTCGCCCACTTCGGCCGCTGCGACGTCCAAGGCTTCCAGTGCGGCATCAAGGCCCGCATCGCCGATGATGTGGAATCCTGCTTGCACGCCCAGGAGTGAACATGCGGCGAGGTGCTTCGCGGCCTCGTCCACCGCGAGGTACAGGTTTCCCCGCTCCCCCGCAGCGTCGGAATAGTCATCTCGAAGAGCCGCCGTCCGTGATCCGATGGAGCCATCCATGTTGAGGTCTCCAGCGAGGCCAAGGACCCTGACTCCCAGTCCGTCAAGGATGGACTGGGCGTGATCGGCGGAAGACGCCAATTCTCCCCAGTACGGCAACACTTCGGGACTGGCACCAGCAGTGTTCCACGAGACAGCCATGCGAAGGTCGTCAACAGTGCAGATGTGGGGTGCCGACATTTCCGCCAGCGCGACGTAGCCGTTGGCAGCTGCCTCACGAAGTGCCTCGGCCTGGTAGGAGCGGCGATCCGGTTCGCTGACCTGGCGGGCGGTCAACCGGGCAGCCGTGTGCGCTGCCCGCACTACGTGGGCGTGCCCGGCGAACCCGTCTGTCCCGGTCAGCCCAGCGGCTGCCACGAGTGCCTGGGACACAAGGGCTGAATGAACGTCAATGCGGGAGAGGTAGACCTGGCGTCCTCGGCCCGCCCGTTCGAGCTGTTCCAACGTGGGTAGCTCTGGATCTGCCCAACCAGTTTCATCCCAGCCGTGACCAAGCACTACGCCGTCGCCCGGGGCGGCAGCGACGGCGTCGAGCAATTCTTTCGCGGACCGGACGCCGGACAGCTGAAGTCCGGCCAGTGCGATGCCGGTTTCAGTCAGATGCGCATGGGAGTCAACAAAGCCCGGCGCGAGCAGGGCCCCACGGAGGTCTATGACCTCCATGGTTGAATCCGCGATTGAGGTCGCCGCCTGCTCCGAACCCACCCAGGCAACGGTGTCGCCATCCACCACCATGGCAGTGGCAAACGGATCGGCAGCCGTGTAGATGGAGCCGTTGCGGTAGAGGGTCACCTTGCGGTTGACGGGATTGCCGGCAGGCGCGCCTGGCTGGTTCATGCGGTGTGCTCCTCGAGCTTGGAAATCAATGTTAGGCGACCGTGGAATAAGCCACGACGCCCCGCCGGATCAGGTCAATGGATTCGCGGCAGATCCGCGCCAAACGCGGCTCCAGTTGCGGGATCTTTGCGAGCTGGTCAAGTAAGTCCACCACCTGCTTGGCCCAGCGGACGAAGTCTCCTGCTGCGAGATCGGTGCCGCTGAGGACCTCCTGCAGATGCCGGCCCTTGGCCCATTTGTACATGGGCCACATGAGGCCCAACTCCGGCTCGCCGGTCAGCGGAAGCTTGTTCTGCTCCTCGGTGTCTTCCAGCTGGGACCACTCGCGGACAACAATGTCCACGGCGCTCTCGAGAGACACCGAGGGCATCTTTGGGCGCAAACCGCGGTCCTCACGCTTCGCCTGATACACCAAGGCGCTGGCGAGGGACGCCAGTTCCGCAGCGTCCAGGTCATTGATGGCCCCTTGGCGCAGGGACTGCGAAATAAGCAGATCCTTCTCCCCGTAGATCCTCCGGAGACGCTGGCCGTCGGCACTGATGGTGACCCGGCCGGCGTCGGACGTTTCAAGGTAGCCATAAGAGGACAGGACATCGCAAACGCGGTCGAACGTCTTGGCGATCGTGTTCGTGCGACCCTGGATCTGGCGTACCAATCCATCAGTTTCCCTGCGCAACTTCCACCAGCGTTCGGACCAGCGCGCATGGTCTTCGCGTTCACTGCAGCCATGGCAGGGATGGGCTCGCAGGGCCCTGCGAAGATCGGCGATCTTTTTCTCTTGGTCCGGAAGTCGCGAGCCAAGGCCGAAGTCCTCATGCCGGCGGTTGTGGCTGGTCTTGGGTGCTTCGTCGCTGACCGCATGGCGCATGGAGGCCCCGAGGTCGCGGCGCGATTTGGGCAGTTTGGCGTTGAACGACTTCGGGATCCGGATCCGGGTGACCGGCGAAACCGGGCCATCGATGTCATGGACACCCACGCGGCGCAATTGGTTGTCAGCGGTAAGGACCGAAGGACGCGGCTCGCGCGCGTTGGCGTCGGAAGTAATCACGACGGCGTACCCGGCCAACCTGCTGCCCGTGACGCTGATGACATCACCAGGGATGAGCCGCGCCAACGAATCCGCCACTCTGGTTTTCCGGGCGCGTTGGTTGTCCCGCGCCGCAAAGTTTTCCGCATCGCTGAGCTCACGCCGCAACTTGGCATACTCGGTGAAGTCGCCGAGGTGGCACTCCATGGATTTGGCATAACCAGCCAACGATTCCTCGCGGCCCCGGACCTGGCGGGCCAGGCCAACAACTGAGCGGTCCGCCTGGAACTGCGCAAAGGACGACTCCAGGATTTCGCGGGCACGGACCGGACCGAACTGCGCTATCAGGTTGATGCTCATGTTGTACGTGGGCCTGAAGCTCGAATTGAGCGGGTACGTTCGGCGTGAAGCCAGGCCTGCCACCGCGGCCGGATCTGTACCGGGCTGCCACAAGACCACGGCGTGCCCTTCAACATCGATGCCGCGTCGGCCTGCACGACCCGTCAGCTGCGTGTACTCCCCCGCCGTGATGTTGACGTGAGCCTCGCCATTGAACTTCTCAAGCTTCTCCAGCACTACGGAACGGGCCGGCATATTGACGCCGAGGGCCAGGGTTTCCGTGGCAAAAACAGCCTTCACCAGGCCGTCCGCGAAGAGTTTCTCAACCACTTCCTTGAAAGTGGGGAGCATGCCTGCATGGTGGGCCGCGAAGCCGCGCAGAAGTCCGTCCCGCCAACCCCAGAACCCCAGGACATCGAGGTCATCTGCGGGAATTTCGCGGCTGGCCTCGTCCACGCGAAGGGCGATGATCTGCTGCTCTTGTTCAGTGGTCAGCCACAGCCCTGACGCGGCGCACTGCGCGACCGCGCCATCACAGCCGGCTCTCGAGAAAATGAAGGTGATGGCGGGCAGGAGGCCTTGCCGGTTCAGGCTTTCAATGACCTGAGGCCTGCTGGCTTTCCGAACCGGGCTCCGTTGCTCGGAGGACTGACGGTCATCACGGTAGCGGTCCTGCCGACGCCGACTGCGGCCACCGTGGCCGAACCGCCCGTTGAAATTCATCCGGCTTTCGGAGCGGGCCATGGCCAGCAAGTCCGGGTTGACCTCGAATTCAGGACCGGAGGTTGACTGTGCCCGGACGATCGACGTCACGGTGCGACCGCTGTCGGAGCGGTTGTACCGGCTGACGGCAGGGGTCGATGGGGTTTCGGAGACTTCCTCTGCATCGGCAAGGTCAGGAACGACGTCGTCCTCAGGTGCTGACGGGGCGATTTCGTCAAAGGACGTATCCCCGGCAAAGAGATCGACAATCTCCCTGCCGACCATGACGTGTTGCCACAGCGGCACGGGCCTGTGCTCGGAAACGATGACGTCGGTGTGCCCGCGCACTGTGTCCAGCCATGCACCGAATTCCTCGGCGTTTGAAACGGTGGCACTGAGGGAGGCCACCTGAACTTCGCTGGGCAGGTGGATAATGACTTCTTCCCACACTGCCCCACGGAAGCGGTCCGCCAAGTAGTGGACCTCATCCATCACCACGAAACCGAGATCGCCGAGCGTTTCAGAATCGGCGTACAGCATGTTGCGCAGAACTTCGGTGGTCATGACCACCACGGGAGCGTCGCCGTTGATGGTGGTGTCACCCGTCAGCAAGCCGACGTTGGCCGCGCCGTACTTTGATGCCAGTTCGGAGAACTTTTGGTTGCTCAGCGCCTTGATCGGAGTGGTGTAGAACGCTTTGAGACCGCGCTCCAAGGCCAGGTAGATCGCGAACTCACCGACGATTGTCTTGCCTGCGCCCGTGGGAGCGGCTACAAGGACACCCCGTCCCTCTTGCAAGGACCGGCACGCCTCGCGCTGGAAGTCATCCAGTTCGAAGTCCAAGGAGCGGGCAAAAGAGCCAAGATAGGTCTTGGCCTCAGCTGTCCGGTGCGCGGCCGCCTGGTAGCGGTCTGATGGTGACGAAGACCCGGAAATGGAGGACATGCATCAAGCCTAGTGGCCCTGCGTCTACAGATTCTCCAGATCGGACGCGGACGTGGCGATATCCGCAGTGGCCTCAGTCTCAGCGGCGCGCTTGATGGCCCGCCGTTCACGGCGCCTGTCGTTGAGGAGGCATACTCCGATGGCAGCAAAGAAGAGGATCAGCATCGGCGCTGCAAGGTAGAACATGCTCATGGCGTCGGCGCCCGGGGCGGCCATGGCCGCGAAGAGGCATACCAGGAAGATGGTGATGCGCCAGCTCTTGACCAGTTGCTTGCCCTTGACGATTCCAGCCAGGTTCAATCCCACCAGGACAACCGGAACCAGGAAGGCTATGCCGAATGCGAGAAGGAGCCTCAGCACGAACGCGAGGTAGATTTCCGCACTGATGTAGTTTGAGCCGCCCACCGGTGTGAAGTCCGTCAACACCCGGACGGCATTGGGCAGAACGAGCCACGCCAGCAACACGCCGCCCACAAACAGCGGGACTGCGGCTGCCACGAAGGACAACGCCAGACGGCGTTCCTTCTTGTGCAGGCCCGGAACAATGAAAGCCCAGAGCTGATAGATCCACACCGGGCTGGCGAGGATCAGGCCCAGAAAGACCGATACCTGGACCATGAGGTCGAAGGAGCTGGCTACGCCGTCAAAGTTGAGGGTGGCCAGCCTTCCTTCTTTCTCGTTGAGGTCCTTGATCGGTTTGATCAAGGCCTCCAGGAGCGGCTGGTAGACAATGAAGCCGACAACAGTTCCCAGGATGACGCCGATGGCAGCCTTGAATAGCCGGTTCTTCAGCTCCTTGAGGTGGTCAAGCAGAGCCATCCGGGCTTCGGGGTTGGTCTTGCGCCCCTTCGTCTGTACCACTTCTTCTTAGACGCGGTTGGAGGGGGGAACGTCGGTTTCGCCGTTGTTCCTGGCCTTCTCGTCCGGGTGGTTCACGACCTTGCCTTCAACGGCGTCGGAAGCGTCCTGCGAGTCCTTCGCCTCCGAAGAACCGCCGTCCTTCTTCATTTCGCGGACTTCAGACTTGAAAATACGCATCGACTGCCCAATGCTGCGCGCCATGGACGGCAGCTTCGGTGCGGCAAAAAGCACCAGAGCCAGAACGATGATGATGATGAGATGCCAGCCTTCGAGCCTCATGTGGGGAGGTCCTTTCCTTTTGGATACATCCTACGTCTATCTGAATTCTATGTCGTGCAGGGATTGGGGCTGACCCCGCTCGGCTTTGCGTTGTACGCGTTTCTTGCGACGAACTTCCTGGCGGAAGGCTTTGGCCGTCAGGTAATCATGACGCATCTGATCCGGCGAGGCAAAAATTGCGGATCCCGGTTCCGGCCGGACTTCCGCTGGTTCGACATCGGAGGTTTCGTTACGCGGTGAAATCGTGCTGAAACGTTTCCCCGCATCACCCAATTCCCGGACTGTGGCCATGAACCGGCGGAACAACCGGACTCCCAGCCAGCCGTGAAACAGCAGCGACAAAGCTATGAGCGCGATCCACAGCAGGATCCAGAACCACCAAGGCATCTGTGTAGTCTAGCGAGCCGGACCGGAGCCGGCAGACAGGTGGTCGTATTGGTCGAGGGAAGCGGCGAGCCAGGCCTGGGCTTCCCGGCGATGGACGTCCGGCTCCAGGATCCGTACCGAGCCGCCGTGCTGGGAGACGAACATGGGCAGCCACTCGGCATTGCCGAACCGTACTTCGGCCACCAGGCCGCCGCCGCTCAGCGGGACGGTTCGCTCAGCGTAGTAATCATCCGCGAGTCCAGCCCCTTGCCGGGAAAGTTCCAAGACCACCAGGACATCGTCATCGCTGGGTGTAAACAGCCGTGCAGGATAGTCCTGCGCTGTCCTCGCGCTGCCGGTTACGGGCTTACCGTTCGGTTCGAGGCTTTCCACCCGGTCAAGGCGGAAGTTCCGGAGGCCGGCCTTCGTATGGCAATAGGCTTCGAAGTACCACGTGTTATCCAGCGAGTACAAACGGAGCGGGTCCACGTCCCGCTCGGATACCTGATCCTTTTGCAGGGACAGATACCTCAACCGCAATTGCTGGCCATCGTGGATTGCGTGGGTGATGGTGGTGAAGGCTTGTGATTGGGCAGGAGCCACCGATTGTCCCGCCACGGACCCGGCCAAGCGACCCGCTTGGCCGACTGCGCCGGTCAGTTTGAGGGTCACGGATTCCAAGGCACTCCCCTGCTCGTCGTCAGCCATCCCTGCCATCGCAGGCAGGTCCTCCAGCATTGCCAAGCCAGTCAGCAGGGCGCCTGCCTCGTCCTCGTTGAAGCGGATCGGACGGTGCAGGTCCAGGTGCTCTGTAATGTACACGTGGTCGTTTTCCCATTGGATGTCCAGCAGGTCGTCAGGATAGCCCTCGGGAAGCCCTGAACAAATAAGGATCTTGAGGTCGTCAATGAGCGCCTTGCGGCTGATACCGAACCTGTCCGCTACCTCCTGGATATGGAGCCCCTGATGGTGGACCAGGAAAGGGACAAGCTGAAGCATCCGGGCCAGTTGGTCTTCCGAGGTCCGCTTCCTTGAGCGGGGAGCGCGGCCCGCCGCCGGAAACTGCACCGGAATCGTCGGTGAGGCACCGAAGTCAGCAGCTCCCTTCAGGCGGCGCACGACGGCGGACCGCAGCTCTGCGGGTCCGGTCACCTTGACGTGGGGACCGTACGAGGCCAGTTCTTCGGCGAGCTGCTCAGGGTCACGGAAGTCCACCACCACGGTGTCACGACCATCGCCACCGACCCGGGCTGCCTGGATGGACACAGCGCGCTTCCGCAGGCCCAGCAAGCGGTCCGGGTCAACGGACAGGACAGCCTGCTGGAGGGGCAGTTCGTTCAACGAATCGAGCTCTGCGCGGGCGTTGAATCCAGCTGGAGGATCGAAGGAGTCGCCGGTCATGACGCTGACGGCAGTCGTCATCCGGGAGAGCCGGAAGATCCGCTTGGCGGCGCGGGCCCGGTCGAGGCCCACTAAGTACCACTGCCCGAATCGGCTGCCCAGCCCCCACGGTTCCACTTCGCGCTCCTCCTCGCGACCGGTACTTCCGGCGAGGTAGCCGAAGCGGACTGGATACTTCCCGTGCATGGCCGCAACGACGTCGTCGAACGCTTGACCCGCCGGCTTGATACGGGGCTGGACACCGGCCGGAAGGTCGACGTCGGAGAAGCCGCCGGCGGCTTGCAGTTTGCGGACTGCACTCGCAGCGGCAGATCCCAGCGCTGCACGCTCCCACAGCTGGGCGGCCAGCAACAAGACCGTACATTCGGCCGGGGTGAGGCTGACGTCAGGCAGCCTGTTGGAGTCCTTGCCGATCCGGTAGCGCGTAGAGGCCGGGTCATCGCCTGCGAAGGTGCTGGGATCCGTCAGCGTCTCAATCTCAAAGCCAAACTGCTTGAGATCCACCTTGTCGCGTTCGAACATCCGTCCGAAAGCGACATCGTTCTCGGCAGAATCGTGATAGACCTTCTCCCGCAGGACGGCACGCGAAAGCCCCACTCTTGTGTTGAGCAGGGCCAAGAGCAGGTTCAAGAGTCGTTCAGTACGAGATGCGGACACGGTTGCTACGTTACTAAAGTCCCGGCAGAAACGAACAAGGCGCGTCACCTGCCGGCTTGGACCGGAGATGACGCGCCATGCGCAAAAGGTGATTCCTAGCGGACTGCTACAAGGTCAACCACGAAGATCAGGGCTTCGTTGGGCTTGATCGCTCCGCCCGCTCCGCGTGAACCGTAGGCGAGCTCCGAAGGGATTTCCAGACGACGACGGCCGCCGACCTTCATGCCGAGCAGTCCCTGATCCCAACCCTGGATGACCTGGCCGACGCCGACGCGGAAGTCCAGCGGAGCGCCGCGGCCCCAGGAAGCGTCGAATTCCTCGCCCGTGGACCAGGCAACGCCGACGTAGTGGGTAGAGACGGTATCGCCTGGCTTGGCCTCAGCGCCCGTGCCTTCGATGAGGTCGGTGATGACGAGGTCGGTGGGGACGTCACCTTCCGGGAAATCAATCTCGGGCTTGGTGCGGTCGAAGTCACGCTGACCAAATGACATGGTTACTCCTTGGGGTGATGGGGTCAAAGGGTGTCAGGACAAGCTTAAGCCAGTGCCTGGGCTACTGGAGGGGTTACTTGACACCGAGGATATCAACGACAAAGACGAGGTGGCCCTTGGCTTCGCCCTGCCCGGCTTCACCGTAGGCGAGGTCCTGCGGGATCACCAACAGGACGCGGGAACCCACAGTCTTGCCTTCCAGGCCCTGGGTCCAGCCCTTGATGACGCCCGTCAGCGGGAAACTCGTAGTCTGTCCGCGGTCAAAGCTGGAATCGAACTTCTTGCCATCCACCAGATTGACGCCGACGTAGTTGACCGTGATCGTGTCGGTTGTCTTCACGGCTTGGCCGGAGCCCTTGATGAGATCCTGGGAAATCAGCTCGGTAGGTGCTGCGACGCCTTCAACGGAGATCTCCGGAATGCCTTGGTCGTTGTCCTTCACGGTGGGCAGTCCGGCCGGAGGAGTTACTGTCTCGCCTTCGGGCTTCTCCAGGACCTTGGCTGCCTCCTTGGCGGAGATCAGCTTGAATACAACGAGCTGGGTGGACGCCGCTTCGGCACCCTGGGCCTGGCCGGAGGCTGCAAACGCAACGTGGCTGCCCACCTTGGCGCCAACAATGGCGTTGTAGATGAGCTCGTTTCCGGACTTCAGGTCGTCGTTGACTTCCAATGGCTGGGGGCCCGCCGCGTAGGTGTCTTCAAGGGACTTGCCGTCCTTGCCGTCGACGGCAACGTAGGCCATCTCTACGGTCTGGCCGGCCTTGATGGTCTCACCGCTGCCTTCGCTGACAACCTTGATGGTGGGCTCCGAGACAGCCAACGGCTTGGTGAAATCGAGGCCGGGTGCTTTGTCGTCCCCATTGTCCGTCACCTTCAGCGACTCGAGCTTGGAGATGTCACCGGAGGACTGGCTCGTCGGCTCTGCCGCGGGCGTGTTCCCTCCCCCGCAGGCAGTGATGAGCAGCAGGGCAGGAAGGAGAATTGCTAGGAGTCGGCGCACAAAAAGACACTTTCGTCGGGGCAAAGGACACTCGGAACGGCGTGTAGCGCATCCAAGCAGATGGCTCTTGGAAAGAGACCAACATCCAGAATAGCCCGTGAAGCTGGGAGTCAGCTCATAGAGTCCAAAAGGGCGTCCACCCTTTCATCCACACTGCGGAAGGGATCCTTGCACAGAATGGTCTGGTGTGCGCGGTCATTAAGCTTCAAATGGACCCAATCCACGGTGTAGTCGCGGCCGAGTTCCTGGGCCCTTCGAACGAAGTCCCCGCGCAGCTTGGCGCGGGTGGTCTGCGGTGGTGCGTCCACTGCGTCCTTGACCTCTGTTTCCGTGACGAGCCGTTTGGCTGCGCCGCGGGCCTGAAGGAGGAAGAACAGGCCGCGCTGCCGCGAAATGTCGTGGTAGGTCAGGTCCAATTGCGCTATCCGTGGCGAATCCAGACTGAGGTCATGGCGGCGCATGTAGTTGTCCATCAGCTTCTTCTTGATGGCCCAGTCAACCTCGGTATCGATGCTGCTGGTGTCTCCGCTCTCAATGGCGTCCAAGGTCCGCTGCCACAAATCGAGGATGAGTGGGACATGGGCGTTGTGTGCACCGTTGGCGGCCACGAATTCAGTGACTTTTGCCAAATATTCCCGCTGGATCTCAAGAGCCGAAAGCTGGCGGCCATTGGCCAAACGGACCAACGCCCGCCCGGTGAGATCGTGTGAGATTTCCCGGATGCTGCGGATGGGGTTCTCCATGCGCATGTCCCGCATGATGACACCGGCTTCGATCATGCGCAGGATGAGGTCGACTGTGCCTACTTTGAGAAGGGCCGAGGTCTCTGACATATTCGAATCGCCCACGATCACGTGGAGACGGCGATAGAACTCGGCGTCAGCGTGGGGCTCGTCCCTTGTGTTGATGATGGGGCGGGACCGGGTGGTAGCCGACGATACCCCTTCCCAAATATGGTCGGCCCGCTGTGAGAAGGCAAAGGTGGCGCCGTGCGGTGTCTTCAGGACCTTGCCTGCGCCGGCAATGAGTTGGCG
Organism: Paenarthrobacter sp. NPDC092416; assembly: GCF_044755025.1. Classification (NCBI taxonomy): domain Bacteria; kingdom Bacillati; phylum Actinomycetota; class Actinomycetes; order Micrococcales; family Micrococcaceae; genus Paenarthrobacter; species Paenarthrobacter sp. NPDC092416. The sequence goes on along the minus strand of NZ_JBIVQG010000004.1, from coordinate 100,362 downwards.
GGTCACCAGGAACGGGATCAGAATCTCCGCCAAACGTGAGAATTCGCCGCGGCGCGGAATGAGGTAGTTCTCATGGCTTCCGTACGAATTGCCCGCGGAATCGGTGTTGTTCTTGAACAGGTAGACCGTCCCGTTGAACCCTTCAGCGGCAAGCCGGGTCTGGGCCTCGTCCACCAAGTCATCCAGGATAAGTTCGCCCGCACGGTCATGGGCGATCAACTGGGCCAGGTCATCGCATTCAGCCGTGGCATATTCCGGATGCGAGCCCACATCCAGGTAAAGCCGGGAACCGTTGGTCAGGAAGACGTTGGACGACCGGCCCCAGCTGACAACTTTGCGGAACAGATACCGCGCAACTTCCTCGGGGGCCAAAGGGCGTGAATCGGGGCTGGAATAGGAAATCCCAAACTCTGTTTCGATGCCGAATATTCGTTTGTCCATCTCAAGCCTCCTCTGTGAGCAGCTGCGTCATGTCCTGGGCGGTCAGCCGCCGGAAGGCCCGCCGTGATCCGCGGTGGCTCTCTGACATACGCTCAAGCACTGCGGCCTCCACTGCGGTGGCCGGCAGTTCATCCATTTCCTTGTCCGCGGCAAGGGCTCGAAGCGCCAGGCGCATCGCTCCGGCGAATCCAAGTTCTGCTTCCCACGCGCCTCGGACAACATCCGATACTTGTTCGGCCAGCCCACCCATGACCACAAAACCGTTTTCGTCGGCAATGGAACCGTCAAAGGTCAGCCGGTACAAGTGGTCTTGCTCCTGCCTGGTACCTACCTCCGCCACGGCCAACTCAACTTCGAACGGTTTTTGTTCCGCGGTGAAGACCGCACCGAGGCTCTGTGCATAGACGCTCGCCAATCCGCGTGCCGTGACGTCTTCGCGGTCGTAGGAATAACCACGGACGTCCGCGTAGCGCACACCGGCCTGCCGCAGGCTTTCGAACTCGTTGTATTTTCCCACCGCGGCAAAGGCGATTTTGTCGTAGATCTCGCCGATCTTGTGCAGCGACGGCGAGGGGTTTTCTGCAACCAACGCAATGCCGTCAGCGCAACTGATGACCACCACGGACCGCCCGCGGGCGATGCCCTTCCGCGCGAAGTCAGCGCGATCCTTCATCAGTTGCTCGGGAGAGACATAGAACTGCTGCGTCATGTCAGGCCTCCCTTCCAGCGCCGGTGCGCGATTCGATGATGGAACCCGCGATGGCCGCGAGGTCAAGATCCGGAACCCTGCGGTTGCCGGCCCGGTTGACCGTGTACACAACCGGCCACAATTGCCGGACTGGATCCGGTCCACCCGTGGCTGAATCGTCGTCCGCGGCGTCGTACAGGGCTTCGACAGCCACTGACACGGCCTCTTCTTCCAAAAGATTGGGGCGCCATAGCTTCTTCAGGGCACCCCTGGCGAACACGGACCCGGAACCCACCGAATGGTGTTCCTGTTCCTCGTACCGGCCACCGGTCACATCGTAGGAAAACAGCCGTCCCGTTGCCGAGACGTGGTCGAATCCGGCAAACAGCGGAATGACCGCCATACCCTGCATCGCCATGGGCAGGTTTCCCCGGATCATGGCGCCTAGGCGGTTCGCCTTGCCCACGAGGCTCAGCAGCGTGCCCTCGATCTTTTCGTAGTGCTCCAACTCCACTTGAAAGAGCCTGGTGATGTCGATGGCAAGGCCTGCAGTGCCGGCGATACCCAGCACGGAGTATTGGTCTGCCGGGAATACCTTCTCAATATGGCGGCTGGCGATCACGTTGCCCATGGTGGCCCGCCGGTCCCCCGCCATCAGGACGCCCCCGGCATAGGTCAGGGCCACGATGGTGGTGGCGTGCGGAGTCGCCGGTACAGAGCCGGCCGGTAAGGTTTGGTTGAACGGAAGCAGTTCTGGGCGGGAGCGTTGGAGATGCTCCGTGAACGAAGACGTTGCCTGGGTGGTCAGGGGGCCGGCTGATGGGTCCTGCATTGCTGCACTCCTTCGACTCTGCATTCCGATGCCCGCCGGCCTCACGCCGGCCGGGCCTACTTCCTGTGTGGGGTCCGGTTACTGGCCACCCTTTTGGACAAATGCCCGCACGAACTCTTCGGCGTTGGATTCCAAGACGCCGTCAATTTCGTCGAGCAGGTCATCCACGCCTTGTGTTGCCGCAGAGGCCTGGGCCTCGGGTGCAGCCGGCGGTGCCTCCGGGACGTCCACTTCGGTCTCGGTGTCGCGCGACTGCGGTTGCTGCTGCTCCTGTGCTGCCATTTTCTTTCTCCCTACTGTCAGTCCCCTTCAATGGAGACTTCCTACTGCCATATTGCCACGCCCAAGCGTGCTGCGCCCGGCTTTGGCCGGCCCTGAAATTCGCTGTGGCGCTTCCAGCCTCAGCCCTTGGTCTGCGGCGGGTTTTGGCCCAGCAATTCCGCCAGAAACGAGCCTGCATCACCATGGCGTTCAAACAAGGCCCCAGTGAGTGCTTGCGTCCCGCGGAGAGGCTCCCGTGTTGGTACGCGCTGCAGTTTGCCCAAGCCCGGGACATCGAAGATCACCGAATCCCAGCTCGCGCCAACCACGTCTTTGCCGAAACTGGAAACGCACCGTCCACGGAAGAAGGCCCGGGTATCGGAAGGCGGTTCACTGACCGCGCGGCTGATGTCGGCGTCGTCCACTACCCGCTGCATGCGGTCCCTGGACAGCATTCTGTAGTAAAGGCCCTTCTCGGGACGGATGTCGGACCACTGCAGATCGACCAACCCCAGGCGGGCGTCGTTCCACTCCAGGCCATCGCGGTTGCGGTAGCCCTCCAGCAGGGACTTCTTGGCCAGCCATTCAACGGAGGACGCTGCGGCACTGAGATCACCGCCCAAGTCCGTGAGCGTGGCCTCCCACCGCTCCAGAACGCCGTGGGTGTGGCCGTCCCCCGAAACGGAGTCCGAGACTCCAGTCTCCTGCGCCAACTTGGCTGCTGCCTCGTAGTACATCCATTGAATGTCCAGCGCTGTCACCCGCCGGCCATCCAGGAGCCGAACCGTCGCTGTCAGGGAGGTGTCATGGCTAATGGCCTGCAATGCCTGAACGGGTTCGTGCACCTCAATCCGCGGGGCCTGACCTGCTTCGATCAGACTCAGGACCATGGCCGTGGTGCCAAACTTCAAGTAGTTCGAGACCTGGCTGAGATTTGCGTCGCCGATGATCACGTGCAGGCGGCGATACTTGTCCGCTGTTGCGTGGGGCTCATCCCTGGTGTTGATGATCGGGCGCCGGATGGTGGTTTCGAGACCAACCTCGGCCTCAAAGAAGTCTGCCCGCTGGCTGATCTGGTACCCAGGGGTGGAACTGTCCTGACCCAGCCCCACGCGCCCGGCACCACAAACCACCTGGCGTGAGACGAAAAACGGCGTCAGCCCACGGATGATGTCGCCGAAGGGCACTGACCGCGGCATGAGGTAGTTCTCATGGGAACCATAGGAAACGGACTTGTTGTCGGTGTTGTTCTTGTAGAGGTTGATGGCGGGAAGGCTGGCATCTGCCGCAACCTTCCTGACCGTGGCCAAGGCAACCAAGTCTCCCGCGGCGTCCCAGGCCACGGCGTCACGCGGGTTGGTGACCTCGGGGCTGGAATACTCAGGGTGTGCGTGGTCCACGTACAGGCGTGCGCCGTTCCCCAGAACCATGTTCATCAGCAGGGACCCGGACTCGTCCGCGCCATCGAGTTCGAGGTCCTGGCGACCGTAAGCCAAGGCGACAGCTTCGGCGTCGAGCACTGGCGGTTGGTCCGTCAGCTGGCTCGGATCCGCAGACGCCCGGTCAAGGGTCCAGCCACGGGCGTCATGCAACGGTTCCTCGTCGGTGTAGTCCCAGCGTGTTTCGGCACCGCCAGCGGCACGTTGGCGCGTCACCGTGGCGTACGCCTGGATAATCCGGGCGGACATCATGGTGGCATTCGCCCCAGGAGCCGAGGGTGCGTGGATCCCATACTCGGTCTCCGAGCCCATGACGCGCATGGCGCCGCCGACAGGCAGTCTTTCGCTGGGCAACTTGGCGGGAGGGACCCCCTCGGGCCGGGCCGTCACAGGTACTGGCCCGTATTGGCGGTGGTTTCGATGGACTTGCCCGGTTCCTGACCCGCCTTGCCCTGCACAATGGTGCGGATGTACGTGATCCGTTCGCCCTTCTTGCCGGAGATCCGGGCCCAATCATCGGGGTTGGTGGTGTTCGGCATGTCTTCGTGTTCGCGGAACTCGTCCACCACTGCACGCAGCAGATGGTCGATCCGCAGGCCCTTCTGGTTGTTCGTCAGGAGGTCCTTGATGGCGTACTTCTTGGCGCGGTCCACAACGTTCTGGACCACTGCCCCGGAGTTGAAGTCCTTGAAGTAGAGCATCTCCGTGTCGCCGTTGGCGTACGTGACTTCCAGGTACTCGTTGGATTTCTCCGTGGAGTACATTGCCTCGACCGTGCGTTGGATCATGGCGTCCACGGTGGCCTGGACGTCGCCGCCGTATTCCGCCAGGTCCTGGGCATGGAACGGCAGATCGGTGGTGATGTACTTGCCGAAGATATCCGCCGCAGCCTCGGCATCCGGACGTTGAATCTTGACTTTCACATCCAGGCGGCCGGGCCGCAGGATGGCGGGGTCGATCATGTCCTCACGGTTGGAGGCGCCAATGACGATGACATTGTCCAGGCGTTCCACGCCGTCGATTTCGCTCAGGAGCTGCGGCACGATCGTGGTTTCGACGTCGGACGAGACGCCGGTACCGCGGGTGCGGAACAGTGAATCCATTTCATCGAAGAACACCACTACCGGGCTGCCATCCGATGCTTTTTCGCGGGCACGGGAGAAGATGAGCCGGATGTGCCGTTCGGTTTCGCCGACGTACTTATCCAGCAGTTCCGGGCCCTTGATGTTGAGGAAGTAGCTCTTGAGGTCCGTGTTACCGGCCCGCTCGGCCGCGCGTGCCGCCAGCGAATTGGCCACTGCCTTGGCGATGAGCGTTTTTCCACACCCTGGAGGGCCGTAGAGCAGGATTCCCTTGGGAGCCTTCAGGCCATGTTCGCGGTACAGGTCAGGATGCAGGAACGGAAGCTCCACGGCATCCCGGATTTGCTCAATCTGTGGTCCCAGACCACCAATGTCCTGGTAGGTGATGTCCGGAACTTCTTCGAGCACGAGGTTCTCCACCTCTGCGCGGGGTACTTTCTCCAAGGCGTAGCCTGTGCGCGAGTCCAGGGACAAAGCATCCCCAACCTTCAAGTGCACGCTCTGCAGAGCACCCGAAAGACGGACCACGCGCTCTTCGTCGGCCCTGCCGACCACCAGCGCGCGGTCCTTGCCCAACATTTCCTTGAGCGTGACCAGTTCGCCGGCGCGCTCGTACCCGAGACCAGCCACCACCAGCAGGGCCTCGTTCAGGAGGACTTCCTGTCCGACGGCCAGCTGGCTGACGTTGACCAAGGGGCTGACGCCCACGCGCATCTTGCGGCCGGCGTTGAAGATATCCACGGATTCCTCCGTAGCCGCCTGGCCGGAGCTTCCTGCGCCCGGCAGCCTCCGGAGGTTGATCTGCACCACCGTGCCGAAGCTGTAGGGTGGCTGCCCTTCCTGCTCCAAGGCGCCCTTCAAGCGAAGGATCTCAGCCTTGGCGGTTTCCAGCATGCCCACCAGCTTGCTGTTGTTCTGCGTTGCAGCAGCAAGCTGGCGGTCTATATGGCGAAGTTTGTCCCGAAGGATGTTGATCTGCCGTTCGGCGACGGTAAGTTCACTCGAGGGGTCTGGCGGTTGAATGGCGGCAAGTCCCCGGCTTGCTGCCTCTTCCGCTGCGGCGTTTGCTTCTTCCGGCGTCGGCCGTCCCAGGTCATTGTTGGACGTATCCACGATTCATCAGCCCCTTCCTGCGCTTAACAAGACATTAGTCCCGAAAAGCTCAGGGTGCTTGGTGACATCCGGAATGCGGACCCTATTGTGACCTTTGTCAGTTTGTGACCGGGGGGTCGTCCTGCACGTTGGTTCCGGCGATCGCATCGCGGGCAGCGCGGCGGAGTTTCTTGTCCGAAACCGCACGCTCCCCCACTGCACCGGGCGTCCAGGCGTTGAGGTCTTCCTCGCTGAATTCAGTCTTGGACGGACGGCGCTTGACGGAAATTCCCGTCACACCGTCGGCCAGCCGGCGCGTGACCAGCAGGAAGCCGGTGTGGGCAACCATGCGGTGGTCCGGCCTGACAGCCAAGCCTTCCAGGTGCCAGCCGCGAACCATGGACTCCCAGGCATCGGGTTCAGTGAAGCGGCCGTCGGCGCGGATGGCCTCCGCGGTGCGGGAAAGCTGCGTCACAGTAGCCACGTAGTTGATCCACACACCACCCGGCGCCAGGACCGTTGCCACGGCATCGAGGCACTCCCAGGGTGCGAGCATGTCCAACACCACACGGTCCACGGAACCGGGTTCTTCGGCCTTGACCACTTCTTCCTGGAAGTCGCCCAGCGAAATCTTCCATGCCGGGTGCGGCCCACCAAAAATGGTTTCCACGTTGCCGCGTGCGATGTCGGCAAATTCTTCACGGCGCTCAAAGGAGTGCAGGTAACCGCCATCGCCCACGGCGCGCAACAGCGAGATGGAGAGTGCTCCCGAGCCAACACCGGCTTCAACAACCCGGGCACCCGGGAAGATGTCCGCCATGGTGACAATCTGGCCGGCATCCTTGGGGTAGACCACAGCAGCGCCGCGCGGCATGGAGAGCACGAAGTCGGAGATCAGCGGCCGCAGGGTCTGGTACTGCTGCCCGATGTTGTTGCTGACCACCGAGCCGTCCACCTGGCCGATGATTTCATCGTGGTTGAGGAACCCCCGGTGCGTGTGGAACGCTCCGCCGACCTCAAGGGTGATGGTGTTCATGCGGCCGCGTTCGTCCGTGAGCTGGACCCGCTCGCCGACGCGGAAAGGCCCACGGCGTCGCGCAGCGCCTGTCGGCTGCACGGCCGAGGCGGTCCCTACGGCTGTTTCGGTGGCGGCGGTTTCGCTGCTCATGTGGTGTTCCTCGCTCCTGTACGGCTGGGCCGTCATTCGTTGCTGCTTGATGGGCGCAAAATTTGTCCGGTATATTTCACGGCCGGCAGGTAACTCTACCGGCAACGGTGTCAGGGACGCCCGCTCCTGCGGGGTTCTTTACCTGTAATCGCTGTCACTACGGCTTGTTGGCGCAAGAGGCCGGTCACGGCGCCATTGTGGTCAACCACTGCGTATTCGCCGCCTTCCAGCCGCGCCAGGTACTGGATGAGATCCTGCCCTTTTGACCATTCAGGCACATACGCCCCTGCGGCCAATGCATGCCCGACGGCGGTGACGGGCGTCAGCGAGGTTGCTTCCAGCGGCACCGCGGCGGCTGCGCCGGGGTCGACTACGCCCTGCGGCTTGCCATCCGGACCACAGATGACGACGGCGGGCCTTCCGCCCGGCGACATGGCCAGGACGTCGGCCACAGTGGCGGAGTTGGGGACGCCGACGGCGGGATCGGCCAGACCTGCGGCACTCACCAGATACAGGCGGCTGCGCAGTCTTGCGTGGTTGATGGAGCTCGAGGCTCCCATCCAGAGGAAGCCACACACGACGACTGTGATGAGCATGTAGTTGAAGTTGATAGGACCGCCACTCAGCAGCGGCACACCGATAAGCCAGATGACCAGTGCAACCACAATGACCCGGCCGGACCAGCCTGCGGCAATCGTTCCTTTGTCTTGGCTGCCAGTGGCCTTCCACACGGCGGATTCCACGAGCCGGCCGCCGTCGAGGGGCAATCCGGGCAACACGTTGAAGATGCCGATGAGCAAGTTGGCCGACATGAGGATATCCGCCAAAAGCAGTGTGACGCCGGTGAATACGTGCGTCTCTATAAGGACCCAAACTCCAGCAGCCAAGACGAAGTTGGAAGCAGGGCCCGCCATGGCGACGATCACAGCGCGGCCCGGAGAAGCCGTGAAGCTCTCGAATTGGGTGTGCCCACCCCAGAGATTCAGCACGATTTTCTCCGTAGGCCAGTTGAAGGCCTTGGCACTCAGTGCGTGGGCGAGCTCGTGGACCAGGACCGAGACAGCGAGGAGCAATGCGTACCCGAGGGCCACGAAATAGGCGGCGAAGCCGAGGTCAAGGTCCGGCCGGGTCAGCTGGAGCAGCGGACCGAAGACAATCACCGTGAAGCCGGCAATAACGAACCACGAGTAGGCCAGATACACCGGGATTCCCGCGATCTTGCCCAGCGGGATGCCGGCTCTTTTGGTGGCGGCATGATGTGGCGTGGAAGAACTGCTCACCTAGTTGGCCCCTTCGAGGAGGCCTGCGTCATCGGAGCTGCCAACGTTGTTGGCCGAATCTGTCGCATCCTGTCCTGACACGCGGTTAAGCACCAGCTCGTTCACGTCGTCCACGGACTTTCCTACCAAGGTTTCCCAAACAATCATGCGGCGGTCCGCCGGCAAGGGCACCTGGTGCGGGATGCCCACGGTGACCACGCCGGAGGCGATCGCCGCGGTTGCCCCGGGAACGGAGTCTTCAAGGGCCACGCAGTGGTCGATGGTCAGCGACGGGTCATCGAGCTTCAAGCGTTCGACGGCCGTGAGGTAGGCCTCAGGGTGTGGCTTGCCATTCCTGACGGTATCCCCGGTCACTTTGAACTCGAAGTAGGGCTTGGGCAGGCTTTCCACGACGACGCCTGCCAAGGGACCCTCGGACATCGTCACCAACGCACACCGGATGCCGGCTTGGTGGAGTTCATCGAGCAGTTCGCGCGCGCCTGGACGCCAGGGAACCTCCTTGCGGACTTGCGCAATGACCTGTGCGCTCAGGGTGTCGATGATTTCACGGGCCTCAAGGCGGACTCCGGCCCGCTGCAGGATTCCGGCGGAGTGGACCAGTGATTGACCCACCAGCTGCATGGCCTGCCCGTGCGACCACGTGCCACCATGGGCTTCCACCATCGCGCTTTCAGCGGCGATCCAGTAGGGCTCGGTGTCCACGAGTGTGCCATCCATGTCCCAGAGCACGGCTTTGAGAAGGGGCTGACTGGGTGAGGAATGCATGGCTTCAAGTCTACGTGGAACATGGACTCCGGCTGTCCGCACTGCGCTGTGGGCGAAGAAGGGACACGCGCCCGCGCAATGCCATGCGTCGTCGAGGGTGTTGGACGTAGGGTGAGTGGATGAACAGTGTGGACGGGACCCCCGAAGGACAGGACATCGCAGCGGAGCCCGAGCGTTTCCTCAAGGAACCCACGGCCGGACAACGCGTCACGGTGATGGTTGCCGCATTTGAAGGCTGGAATGACGCCGGAGAAGCAGCCAGCGATGCACTGCACTATTTGAACAAGCTGTGGGACGGCAAGAAGGTCGCCACCGTGGACGCCGAGGAATACTACGATTTCCAATTCACGCGCCCAACGGTCCGCCGCACTTCTTCCGGTGCGCGGAAGGTCAAGTGGCCGGCAACCCGGATTTACAAGGCCGAGGTGCCGGACAGCAACGTGGACGTTGTCTTCGTGCTGGGCACGGAACCTTCCTACCGGTGGCGGGCCTACACTACTGAACTCCTGGTGCACGCCGAAACGTTGAAAGTGGATTCGGTCATCCTGGTCGGTGCTTTGCTGGCTGATGTTCCCCACAGCCGCCCCATCCCGGTGAGCACTACCACTGAGGACAGCTCTCTCCGCGAACGCCTGAACCTGGAAGCCTCCCAGTACGAGGGCCCTGTGGGAATCGTCGGAGTCTTGGCCGAGTTCGCATTGCTGGCGGGCCTCCCCACGGTTTCCCTCTGGGCGGCCGTCCCGCACTACGTAGCCCAGCCACCCTCCCCCAAGGCCCAGCTGGCCATTCTGCACAAGATTGAGGACCTGCTCCAGGTTCCACTGGACAGCCACTCTTTGGCCGAGGAAGCAGAGGCCTGGGAACGCGGGGTGGACGAGTTGGCCACCGAGGATCCTGAAATCGCCGCCTATGTTCGCCAATTGGAAGAGGCCAAGGACACCGCTGATCTTCCTGAAGCCTCAGGCGAGTCCATTGCGCGCGAGTTCGAACGCTATCTTAAGCGCCGCGGCAAGGAGCGACCCTGACGGACTGATCTTCGCTTAAATAAGTAACGGCCCCGACGAAATGTCGGGGCCGTTACTTGTCGGGGCCGTTGCTAGTTAAGCGGTTTTAGATTTCCACGCCGAGCAGCGCGTTGATGGCGTCGCTCAGCAGCGCACCGTCTTGGGCGGAACCGGCGGTGTCGTTGCCCACCGCGTCAGCAGCCCAGTGATCAATGGCGGCGATCGCACCGGGAGCGTTGAGGTCGTTGGCCAATTCCTGGCGCATGGCAGTCACCACGGCAGCCGCGGATCCAGCCGGGGCTTTGGTTACGGCGTCACGCCACGTGGCAAGCCGGTCCTTGGCAGCGGCGAACGCTTCGTCCGTCCACGACCAATCTGAACGGTAGTGGTGGGCCAGAATGGCCAAGCGGATGGCTGCCGGTTCTTCGCCGGCGGCGCGAAGCTTCGAAACCAGGACGAGGTTGCCCTTGGACTTGCTCATCTTTTCGCCCTCGAGGCCCACCATGCCCGCATGCGCATAGTGCCTGGCGAGAGGAACTCCGGAGATGGAATAGGCGTGACCGGCTCCCATTTCGTGGTGCGGGAAGACAAGGTCCGAGCCCCCGCCCTGGACGGTGAATGGCGCTGGGAGGTACTTCTGCGCAATGACCGTACATTCGATATGCCACCCCGGCCGGCCGTCACCCAGGGTGCCACCGGGCCAGCTCGGTTCGCCAACGCGGGCGACCCTCCAGAGCAGAGGATCAAGCGCCTGTCTCTTACCCGCTCGGCTGGGGTCGCCACCCCGCTCAGCGAATAATGCGAGCATTTCCGCTTCGCCCAGGCCGGAGACATCGCCCAGGGACCAGGCGTCGGTAGCGTCAGAGCGCTTGCCGGCGGTTTCGACGTCGTAGTAGACGTCGCCGTCGGGTTCGCCGTCGGAGCCCTGGACCCGGTAGGCGAGGCCATCAATGATGAGCTGCTCGATCGCCGGAACGATGTCCGGGATGGCCTCAACGGCGCCAATGTAGTGATTGGGTGCCAGGACGTTAAGAGCGTCCATGTCCGTCTGGAAGAGATCGATTTGGCTTTGGGCGAGGTCACGCCAATCGACGCCGGTCGCGGTTGCCCGCTCCAGGAGGGGATCGTCGACGTCGGTCACGTTCTGCACGTATGAAACTCTGGTGCCGCTGTCCCGCCAGGCCCGGTTGAGGAGATCGAACGCGACGTAGCTGGCCGCGTGACCCATATGCGTGGCGTCGTACGGCGTAATGCCGCAAACGTACATGGACTGTTCGGGCCGCGGTTCAAGCTCCACGACGTCGCCGAGGGCGGTGTCGAAGAGACGTAGTTGCGGCATGCTGCCGGGCAGCTCAGGAACAGGGCGGGAGATCCACGATTTCACAGGTCAACCTTAGTGCTAGGCACTGATCACATTGAAACCGAGCAAGACATACAAGGCGAGGCCCAGGAGGATCCGGTACCAGACGAAAAGCCTGTAGCTCCGGGTGGAAACGAACTTCAGGAACCAGCCGATGATGACGTAGCCCACCACAAACGCGATCACAGTAGCCAGTGCCGTTTCGGGCAGGCCGTACGGGCCGGCGAGGCCTTCGTTGGAAACGGTTTTGTAGAGCTGATACAAGCCGCTGCCGAACACTGCGGGGATGGCCAGGAGGAAGGAATAGCGGGCCGCAGCCTCACGGGTGTAACCCATCAGCAAGCCTGCGGTGATGGTTCCGCCGGAACGGGAGACACCGGGGATCAGGGCCATTGCTTGAGCCAAGCCATACAGGATGCCGTGTTTGTAGGTTAGCTGTGTGAGATCTCTCTCCTGCCGGCCGACGGCGTCGGCCACAGCGAGGATCATGCCGAACACAATCAGCATGGTGGCAACGATCCACATGCTTCGCAGCACGGACTCGATCTGGTCCTGGAACAACAACCCGAGGACGATGATGGGAAGGCTGCCCAGGATCACCAGCCATCCCATGCGGGCGTCCGGGTTGCTCCGGGCGACTCGTCCGGTCAGGGAACCAAACCAGGCCCCCACAATGCGTACGATGTCGCGCCAGAAGAAAACGATGACGGCGGTCTCCGTACCCAGCTGCGTAATGGCAGTGAAGGCCGCGCCGGGATCGGCGGCAGCCGGCAGGAACGAGCCGACAATGCGCAGATGGGCGCTGGAGGAGATCGGGAGGAATTCGGTGAGGCCCTGCACGAGGCCCAGCAAGGCTGCTTCTATCCAGTTCACGTGAATAGACCCTACGTCATGAAGTATGGGAACTCCCCGTAAGCTTGCAGCTATGCAGCAGCGTTACGTCGGCAACAGCGGGTTCCGTGTCTCGTCCCTGTCCCTGGGAACCATGTCCTGGGCGCAGGAGACCGATGAGCAGGACGCCGCCGAGTTGCTCTATGCCTTCGTGGATGCCGGTGGCACGGTGATCGATACCGCAGCCTCCTATGCCCACGGACAGGCGGAGGCAATGCTGGGCTCCATGTTGGGTGATGTCGTGGCCAGATCGGAAGTCGTCATTGCCACCAAAGCCGGCGTGTCGTCGTCGGAGGCCCGCCGCAGCGTCAACGCATCCCGTGGCGCCATGTTGTCTGCCCTGGACGCGAGCCTGGCCCGGCTGGGAACCGACTATATCGACATCTGGTTCGCCCACGAGTGGGATCCCAACGTGCCGTTGGAAGAGACCCTTTCGGCGCTGGAACTGGCCCAGCGAACCGGGCGTGCCCGCTACGTCGGTATTTCCAACTACAACGGCTGGCAGACTGCGAAAGCTGCAGCGATTGCCGGGTTCACGATCGTGGCGAACCAGTCCGAATACTCGCTCGTGCAGCGGAAAGCCGAAGAAGAACTCGTCCCGGCGGTCGAAGACGCCGGATTGGGACTCATGGCTTGGGCTCCGCTGGGCCGTGGCGTCTTGAGCGGAAAGTACCGCGGTCAGATTCCGTCGGACTCGCGGGCAGCCCAAGGCAGGCTCGCGGGATACGTGGAGCCCTACCTTGAGCCACGTGCCTCACGCGTGGTGGAAGCCGTGGCCATGGCCGCCCGGGGACTGGGACGTTCGTCCGCGGATGTATCCCTCAGCTGGCTGCTTTCCCGTCCAGGGGTTGCCACGGCGATCGTTGGCGCCCGGAACGCTGTTCAGCTCAAAGAGATTCTGGAGGCGCAATTGACGGTACTGCCCGCCGAGATTGCACGCGCCCTGGAAGATGTGTCCGCGGCCTAGGGACATCACGTCCCAACTATTGGCGGTCGAGGATGTCCAACAAGTAGCTGCCATATCCGCTCTTGGAGAGTTTGGCTGCTTGCTGCCGGAGTTCGTCATCGTTGAGGAATCCCATCCGCCACGCCACCTCCTCAGGAGCGCCGATCTTCAGGCCCTGCCGGTTCTCGGTGGTGCGGACGTAGTTTGAGGCATCGTTGAGGTCGCTGAACGTTCCCGTGTCCAACCACGCCGTGCCACGGGGGAACTTCTGCACATGAAGCTGACCGGCCTCCATGTATTGCCGGTTGATGTCAGTGATTTCCAGTTCACCCCGGGCTGAGGGCTCAAGGTCCTTTGCCATGGCCACCACGTTGTTGTCGTAGAAATACAGGCCAGGGACTGCGTAGTTGCTCTTGGGTACTGCGGGTTTTTCCTCGATCGAGACCGCCAGCCCGTCGTCGTCGAATTCCACCACACCGTACGCCGACGGATCCTTGACCCAATATCCAAAGATGGCTCCGCCGTCGACCTCGGTGTACTGGCGGAGCTGGTTGCCCATACCCGGACCATTGAAGATGTTGTCCCCCAGGATGAGGGCGACCTTGCCGGTGCCGATGTGCTCCTCCCCCAGGATGAATGCCTGGGCGAGCCCATCCGGGGTGGGTTGCTCCGCATAGCTGAGGTTGATACCGAATTGGGAGCCGTCGCCGAGAAGTCTTTGGAACTGGCCTGCGTCACCTGGCGTGGTGATGACCAGGATGTCCCGAATCCCGGCCAGCATCAGCGTGCACAGCGGGTAGTAGATCATGGGCTTGTCGAACACCGGTACCAGCTGCTTGCTGATTCCGAGCGTGATCGGATGCAACCTTGAGCCAGTGCCGCCTGCAAGAACTATTCCGCGCAAACCTGCCGTCCTCACCTGTGCCCAGTCTCGCCGCGGACGGCTACTCTAGGGCCATGCAGAGAATCCTTGTCACCGGCGGGGCCGGATTCATCGGATGCAACTTTGTCCACTACATCATGGAGCACACGCGCCTTCATGTCACGGTTCTGGACAAATTGACCTACGCGGGCAATCTCGGATCCCTTGCCGGGTTGCCCCCGGAACGGTACGACTTCGTCAAAGGCGACATCTGCGATGCCTCCCTCGTGGACCAGCTCGTGGCGGCGACGGATGCGGTGGTCCACTTCGCGGCGGAGTCGCACAACGACAATTCCTTGCAGGAGCCGCGACCGTTCGTGGACACCAACCTCGTGGGCACTTTTACGCTCATCGAAGCAGCCCGCAAGCACGGTACCCGCTTCCATCACGTCTCCACGGACGAGGTCTACGGTGACCTCGCCTTGGACGATCCGGCCCGATTCACTGAAGAGTCCGTGTACAGGCCGACGAGTCCGTACTCGGCCACCAAAGCGGGGTCTGACATGTTGGTCAGGGCGTGGGTCCGCTCGTTCGGGCTGCAGGCAACCATCAGCAACTGCTCCAACAACTATGGGCCGTTCCAGCACGTGGAAAAGTTCATTCCGCGGCAGATCACCAACGTCCTTGATGGCGCAAGGCCGCGGCTCTATGGCAACGGACTGAACGTCCGTGACTGGATCCACGTTGAGGACCATTCATCCGCGGTGGCCGCCATCCTGCGTAACGGACGGATCGGTGAAACCTACCTGATCGGCGCCGACGGCGAGCGGTCCAACCGGGAGGTGGTGGAGAAGATCCTGGTCCGGATGGGCCAGCCGGTCGAATCCTACGACCTCGTGACGGACCGGCCCGGCCACGACGTCAGATACGCCATAGATTCGACCAAGCTCAGGAGGGAGCTCGGCTGGTCGCCCCGGTACGGGGACTTCGACGCCGGCCTGGCAGATACGGTCCGCTGGTACCAGGAGAACGAGGACTGGTGGAGGCCTCAGAAAGCCGACACAGAGTCCAACTACGCCAAGCAGGGTCACTAGGCCCATGGACACGCCGGAGCTGACCGCACGGCCCACGCCAATCCCCGGAATGGTCCTCTACGAACTGCCGGTTCATGGCGATGCCAGGGGGTGGTTCAAAGAGAACTGGCATCGAGGCAAGATGGTGGCGTTGGGTCTCCCGGATTTTGGGCCGGTCCAGAACAACATCTCGTTCAATGCCAAGCGTGGAACCACGCGTGGCATCCACGCCGAACCGTGGGATAAGTTCATCTCCCTGGCTTCGGGACGCATTTTCGGGGCGTGGGTGGATCTCCGTGACGGGCCAACGTTCGGCACGCTGTTCTGCGCCGAAATGACCGCCAAGGATGCCATCTTCGTGCCTCGCGGCGTGGGCAACGCCTTCCAGACGCTGGACGACAACACCGCCTACACGTACCTGGTCAACGATCATTGGAGTGCCGAGGCGCAGGCCGACTACACCTTCTTGAACCTCGCTGATGAGGACATCGCCGTTCCGTGGCCGATTCCCCTTGATCAGGCCATCGTGTCGGACCAGGACAGGACCCATCCGCGCTTGGGCGATGTTGTCCCCATGCGGGCGCGGCGGACACTGGTGCTGGGCGCAGACGGACAATTGGGGACTGCGCTCAGGGCCGAATACGACGGCGACGAAACCGTGGACTTTGCCGGCAGGGCAACGTTCGACATCACCGATGACGCGGCGTACCGCGCCATGGATTGGCGGAAATACGCAACGGTCATCAACGCAGCGGCGTACACCGCAGTCGATGCTGCCGAAACACAGCAAGGCCGTGCGGCCGCCTGGCGCATCAACGCCGGTGCCGTAACCCGCTTGGCGCGTGTCGCCGTCGAACATTCACTGACGCTGGTCCATGTGTCCAGCGACTACGTGTTCGACGGCACCGTCGACGTCCACGGCGAAGACGAGCAGCCGAGCCCCTTGGGTGTCTATGGACAAAGCAAAGCTGCAGGCGACGCGGCGGCAGCAGTGGTCCCCCGCCACTACATCGTGCGGAGCAGTTGGGTTGTTGGTGAAGGTCGAAACTTTGTTCGAACGATGGCTGCGCTGGCTGCCCAAGGTGCTTCGCCCGCCGTCGTCGATGACCAGTGGGGACGCCTAAGCTTCGCAAAAGACATCGCGGCCGGCATCCGGCACTTGCTGACCAGCTCCGCGCCGTTCGGGACGTACAACGTGAGCAACAGCGGCGAACCGTACTCGTGGGCCGACGTCGCCCGCGAGGTTTTCAGGTTGTGCGGCGCCGATCCCGGAAAGGTGACGACCATCAGCACGGCCGACTACGCGAAGCCCGGGATGGCGCCGCGGCCCCGCAGCAGCGTCCTGGACCTCACCAAGATCCACAACACCGGATTCGCGCCTGCGCCTGCCACGCGGCGGCTTGCCGAGTACCTTGAAGGCGCTGCCGCAGATCCCGACGACGGCAACCGGCTGACAGTGCGTTCGGCGGGCGGCAAATAGCCTCCTCCAAGATCTGGCGCGGGTGAAGGAATGCGCCTAAAGTTGCGGTTACGGCAGCACCGCTTCGGCGGCGCCGGGAGACAACTCAAGTAAACATGTTGGTGGGGCGGCCCCAGGGTCGCCCACGACGATCCGGGCAGTGCAGCGGCTTCGGATCGTCGGTCACATGGTGGTGCCCCGCGTGGCACCGTGAGCTTGAGCCTGGAGCCGCAATGCTGCAATCGAAGACCACGTCCTTGGCGTCTGAATCCCAGTGGGTGAACCTTGGTGGTGTCCCCGTAAAGCTGATGGATTTCGACGGAGCCTTGACCGAAATCCTGGACCGCGCAGCGTCCGTGGAAGATTCCCTGCCGCTCGGTGTCTGTTCCGCGAACCTGGACCACATCCGGCATTTTGGCGTCGGCAGCCGCTGGATGGGCACCATGGAGTATCAGGCCTCTGTCGATTGGCTGACCCTGATTGACGGTGCACCCCTGGCAGCCGAGGCGCGACGCCTGACGGCAAGGTCATGGCCCCGGCTGGCAGGCAGCGACCTGGTGGAACCACTGTTGAACGGGGCAGCACGGCGTGGCCTGCGTGTTGGTTTCCTTGGCGGCTCCGAGCAGGCGCAGGAACTGATCCGCAAGAGGTTCGCCGTTGAGCACCCTGAGCTGGGCATTGCAGGCTGGTGGGCTCCCGAAAGATCCGTGCTGGCCGATGAGCATGCTTCCCTGGATCTGGCGGCTTCCATTGCCGAAAGCGCTCCGGACATCCTGGTGGTTGGCATGGGGAAGCCGCGCCAGGAGCTCTGGATTTCCAAGTACGGCCACCTGACTGGCGCCAAGGTGTTGCTTGCTTTCGGTGCTGTGGTGGATTTTCTTGCCGGACACATCAGGCGCGCTCCGTCGTGGATCAGCTCCCACGGCATGGAGTGGGCATGGCGTTTGATGCTGGAGCCGCGAAGGCTCGCACGCCGCTACCTGGTGGACGGACCGGAAGCCTATTTGAGACTTCGGCAGGCCAGTGGACCGGCTCCTGCAGTACCCAACCCAAGCATTGGCCGCGCACTCCACGCGGCCCCAGACGTCCCGGAGTGCGCCCCCAGCCGTGCTCCGGGACCTTTCGTGCCAGCGGCGCTGAGGGCCGACGTCGCCGTCGTTGTTGTCACGTACAACAACGCCGACGACGTCGGACCGCTGGTCGCCGGCCTGCGGGCGGAAACGGCAGATCAGTCCATCAAGGTGGTGGTGGCCGACAACTCCCCCGACGACGCCACCATGGCTGAGCTGGCCAAGCACCCGGACATCCTGGCGATGCGGACGGGCGGCAATCTCGGTTACGCCGGCGGCATCAACGCCGCCATCAGGGAAGCAGGCCCGGCAGACACTTTCCTGATCCTCAACCCGGACCTCCGGGTGGAGCGCGGTGCCGTGGCCTCTTTGCGCAAAAGAATGACCGAGTCCGGCGCCGGTATGGTGGTCCCTGCTCTCCTTGATGACGACGGCAGTGTCTACCCTTCGTTGCGTCGGGAGCCGAGCTTCCTGCGCGCGTTGGGCGATGCAGCGTTGGGGAGCCATCTGCCGGGGCGGCCCGGATGGTTGTCCGAGATGGACTGCGAAACTGAAAGCTACCAGCATGCGCACCGCGTCGACTGGGCCACCGGCGCGGCCCTGCTCATCAGCGCTGAGGCAGCCGAGGCCGTGGGCGACTGGGACGAGCAGTTCTTCCTCTATTCCGAAGAAACTGACTACTGCCGCCGCACCCGCGAATCAGGCCGGGACATCTGGTTCGAACCAACAGCGCGGATGTGGCACGAACGCGGAGGTTCGGGCTCGTCCCCCCAATTGACGGCCCTCATGTCCGTCAACCGCGTCCGCTACGCAGCCAAGCATCTGGGGCGTGGGCATGCAGCGTTGTTCCGTGGTGCCGTCTGCGCGGCCGAGGTAGCCCGTCTTCACAAGCCCGGCCACCGGGAAGCGGCATTGGCGGTTGTGAACATGCGGCGCTGGCCCACGTTGCCGCACGCCACCCGTTCGCGCGTTGATGCAGACGTGTTCCCCAGTGGGGCCGTCATCATTCCTGCGCACAATGAAGCCGCTGTCATCGATCGGACGCTGGATTCGCTCCAGGAAGTCATTGATTCGGGCACCGTGGACGTCATCGTGGCCTGTAACGGCTGCACGGATGAGACTGAACAGCTCGCCGCCCGGCACACTGGGGTTCATGTCCTCCATGTTGACGAAGCGTCAAAAGTGGCCGCCTTGAACGCTGCAGACGCCGTGACGCAACGCTGGCCGCGGCTCTACCTGGATGCCGATATCGAACTGAGCCCGGAGGCGCTCCGTTCGGTCTTCAGGGCGCTCGGCGACGGACCCCTCCTTGCTGCCCGGCCAGCCTTCCGCTACGACACCACTGGCGCGTCCCGGCCGGTCCGGGCATACTACCGGGCCAGGAACCGGATCCCTGGGAATGCCCGGGCGCTCTGGGGAGCCGGCGCGTATGCGATGAGCCAGCGAGCCCATGAGCGACTCGGAACGTTCCCTGCTTTGACCGGCGATGACTACTATGTGGACCGTCTCTTCGGTCCGGACGAAAAGGCCGTGCTGGAAACTACGCCTGTGGTGGTCAGGACGCCGCGGAACACTGCCGCGTTGCTGGGCATCCTGCGCCGCACCTATCGTGGCAACGCACAGCAGGACGCAAGTGGTCCCCTCAAGGCAGCCTCGCCGGCAGGACCGTCGACAGTCCGGACGCTTCAGGAACTGATCCGGTCAGTCCGCGGTCCCCTGAGTGCCATGGATGCGGTGGTCTATGCCGCCTTCGCAAGTGCGGGCCGCCGTCGTCCGCTGGTGCGTCAGCCGGCGCCCGCTTGGGAACGCGACGACAGCAGCCGCTAGTCACAAGCCGCAGCTGCTGCCGCCTTCGATGCGGTAAAGGTGCACGGCGTTGCCGTCGGCGAAGGTGTCCTTGAACGAACCGTTGACTACGGGGATGGTCCTGTTCTCATCAATCACGACGGCAGAGCTGCCGCCGCAGCGGAGCGTGAACGCCGCCTCGCCACCTACCGCCGAATTCGCGCCGGCGAAGATGTAGACCTTGCCGTCGTGGAGTTTGGTGGCGTAATCCGCCGGACCGGTGACGGTTGCGGCGCCGTCAAGGAACGGGGCGTTCAGCACAGGGGCAAGATTCTTGATTTGCCGGTTCAGGGTTCCCACAATCGGGCGGACGTTGGCGCCACAATCCCGGAGCACATGCTGGGAAAGGCATTCACTGCCGAAGTTGTGATTGAAGTAGATGATGCCCCTGGCTCCATGAATGAGGCTGCTCCATACGGCGGCCCGGATCTCGGGGCCAGTGATGGTGGTCGCGCCAGCCGAGTCCTTGAAAGGATGGCCGGCTTCAACGAAGCCCCAGATGGGCGTCACGGAACCGGGATCCTGCAGTTTCCGGACGCGATCCACAGTCCAGCCGTAGTTTGCGGCCAACCGGCACTCGTCTTCGGTCAGGTCCCGGGTGTAGCCGATGATGGCGCCGCCTTCACCCTTGGCACAAATGTTTGGATCCGTGAACCAGTAATTGTCGGCAGAGACAAGATCCTGCGTGCCTTTGAAAAACCCTTGGGACTCTTCATCGGACAGCCAGAACGTGACTCCCTTGCCATAGTTGGCATAAAGCATGGCTCCTGGGGGCGCAACCGCTCGGCGGTCCTGTTGCACGGTGTAGCCGCACCTGCTGCCGTCAGGTGAGCAGAGTTGCCCTTCCCCGGGATATTTTCCGGTCCAGGTTGTGCTTCCCGGGCCTGCCCACATGTCTACCTCATCACTGAGCGCAAAGCCGGACGCGGCCGCCGACTCGAAGGTGGGGATGGCGTACATGCCCGATGCCCGCACAAGGTCCAGGTCGGAGTTCGCCGTCAGTTCAACATAGGTGTTGAGCCCGATGCCCTTGTCCAGGGAAACATTGCCGGTATCCAGCACGCTCTCGAACCAGACGGCGATGGGAAAGAAGGATGGATCCGTGGGCAGGCCGTTTTTGAACCTGGCATAGTAATCCGGTCCACCGTCGACCTGGCGGAGGGATACGCCCTCATAGCTTGGTTGGGTGGGTGCCGACGTCCACGCCGTGGAGCTGGCAGGTCCACTGCCGGGGAAGGGTGGAACGCCGCTGGCAGCCGCAACCACTACGATCAGGCTGGCCAGTGCGACTCCGCCGGCGGCCACGGCTGTGCTGCGTTTCACGGATCACGCTTTCAGACAGATGTTTCCTTGATGGGTGATGCGGCGCCGATGGGTGATGTGGTGCGGCCGCCGGACCGGAGTGCTTCATGCAACGGGCCGTTCTGCAGGAAGGCATCGTCGTCACTGCCTGTCGGCTCCAGCACGTCCTGCACTGTCAGCTTGTCCAGTGCCGTCAGGGTGAGCGGTTTGGATTCTTCGTCGTGCTCGGCCCGCTCTTCCGGATCCGGGTCGGCGCGCCGACGGCGGGACTTCTTTTGCCGTTCCTCGGTTGGGGCCTCTGCCCTGGCCCGCGCCCGCGAGTTTTCTACTCCGCGAGCTATCGAAACCGCTCCGAAGGTCAGCACCACTCCGGCCACCAGCACCACAATGAGGGAACGGAGACGGCTGGAGAACTGCTCAGTGGCATTGTCCGGGGCGGCAATCATCAGGGATGTGTAGAGGAACCGCTCGTCGGCGCCATTAGCCGACTGGATCGAGTGCAGATCCTCCTCCATTCGGCTCCCCAGGGCGTTAACCGTGGCGACGGCCTTCTCCCTGCTGTCCGAAGTAGCCGAGATCTCGATGAGGAACGAGGCCGGCGGGCGTTCCACGGTGAAGTCCGTGCTGAGGCCGGCGCGCAACAGGGCATCCCCTGTCGTATCGTCGTTGAGCCGCGTACCGATTACTTGGGCGATCAGCGATGAATCGGCCGAACGCAGGTACGGATTATCCGAATTGAGTAGTCCCAAGGCAGGATTCTTCTCCAATTCTGCTGCCGTGGGGATCTTGGGATTCACAATGGCGTACGTCGTCTTTGCCTCATAGGATCGCGGGGCAAAGGAGTACACGTAGACAGCAGCAAGCGCCGTCAACAGGAGGACGGGTAGAACCACCAGCTTGTGGTGCCAGAGTGTCTTGATTACTACTACGGGGTCCATGTGATCGCCTTCGCATTCGGGGTGGAAGTATTGGCTGCCGGTCCACCCGGCGGCGGTCCACTGTCCCCGTCGTCAACCACAGTGGATTCCCGGAGGTCCAGTTCTCGTCGAATCATGATCCATGTACCTCCAGCGAGGCCAACAATGAACGGGTACGTCAAAGCAAATACCGGGAAGGACATGGAATCAAAGGTGAGCGAGCACCCGGCCGCGACGATCCCTCCCCCGGCCAAAGCTCCTGCAAGGGCACGCAGCGCCGGTATCCGTGACGCCCTCGCGGCGATCAACGACGATATGCCGGGAAAAGTCAGATAGGCGAGCGTGCCAATGAAGCCAACCAGGCCCATGGTCACCAGTGAGTTCAGGTACTGGTTGTCAAGGATGTTCAACGCGTTGGCCGGCTGGTAGTTTCCCGGGCCGAGCCCAAGGAACGGAAGTTCGCCGAACATCTCGGCCACGCGGGGATAGTTGTTGGTCCTTGTGGTGAGCGACGGATCACTGTCGCCGGCCGTAAAGGATGATGTCAGGGTGCCCACGAGTCCGGGGATGCCCAGGAAGAGGGCAGCCATTGCCATGGGGGCCGCAACGAGCGCCCAGCGGCGGGCGATTCGCGGCAGGAAAGGAACAAATACCAGCATGCCCATGAAGAGTCCCAGAACTCCGGAGCGGGACACTGTTGACGCAATGGCGAACACCAGGAGCGCTGTGCCGGTCCAGTGCAGCCATTTGCGGCCGATGGGGTCATAGAGACTGCGCCAGATGGACAAAGGCAACAGCATGGAGCAGACGACGGCCAGTTCTATGGAGTGGAAGGTACTGCCGGCAACGCGCATCATGAGGCCACGGACCTGGAATGCGGTGTTGCCTCCATTGTCCGTGAATCCCACCATGGCCTCCTGGATCCACAGCATGGGGTTGACCCGGAACAGGAACTGGATGGCGGCAACCAGGCAGCAGAAGAAAGCACCTGCCAGAATCGCGCGAACCAGTGACATAGCATCATTGAGTGTCCGCACAGCCTCGGCGGTGACCAGGACGATGCCCGCGCTCGCCAGGACCAGAATCAGCCACCGGTCCGCTGCGGCTTGGGAGGCGACGCTGGTATTGCCCGAGAAGCCCGAATACAGCGCAACGTAGGACGCACACGTGCCCAACCACAGCAGCCCCACCCCGAGTCGCCCCGGATGCCTGGTCTTCAAGGGGTTTTGCAGCCCGAAGAGCACGGAGCACAGCCACAAGGCGAGCAACAGCAGTGCCACCATCAGCGGAATGGTGCCAATGGCCCCCAAGGGCTTGACGATCATGTTCGACGGGAAGAAGAAGACACCGAAGGCCGCGAACTTCAGCAGCAACGACACGTGTCCCTTGATACCGGGTTGCACCGAGAGCTCCGCATGGCTTGCCTCAAGCGGTGGCGTGAAGGTCAGGGCCTTCCTGTTCGCCCTCATGCCCGGACCCGGTTCTTTGAATGGTCCCGGTTCTCTGAGCGAATGACTGGGGACTCCGCTGCTGCGAGGGCACACGTGGCTTCGAGCAGATCGGCGAACACTTCCTGGGAGACCTTCCAGTCCAATCGCGGCCTGCCGGCGATCCGCGAAGGACGCTCGTCCACATCAGGGGCGCTCACGACCTCTGCGAGCGCTGTTGCCAGCCCCATGGGGGTGGCGGGGGCCCATACGGCGTCGGGGTCGTCCAGGAGTCCGGACGCGAAGGGGGCGTTGTTGAGGACGGGTACGTTGCCGGCTGCGAGGAGTTCGCCGGGAACAAGGGAGATGTTGGTAAACGATATAGCCAATCCGGCGATCGTTTGGTTGTAGAGGGTGTTCAGTTGCGCGGGTGTCATGTTCCCGTGGTTGGTGACGGGAATGTTCCAGCCGGTGATGATGTCACCGTAGATGTGGATTTCCTGCTCGGGGTGGAGGTGGTGGAATTCTTCCAGAGCCAGCTTGGCCAGGAGGTAGCCCCTGCGGTCGACTTTCCTTTTGGCGTAGTAGACCACTCCGCTGCGCCGGACTGTTGGTGGGGTGTCCAGGAGTCGGTAAACGTCTGTGTCGCAGCCGAAGGGAACTACTGCGTCCGGTGGCAGGCCCAGTTCTGTTTGCATGACCTTGGCGATCATCCCGCCCAGGGCAACGTTGGTGAAACCGAATCGGTAGCTGTCTTCGGCCATGGCGTAGAAGGCGCCCCGGGGGTAGAAGTACGGCTCGTAGTCCTGGATGAAGTAGAAGGGATGGACGCCGCGCGGGGACCGCGCGGCAACAATGTGTGCCGTGGGCCAGGAACTCGCGACGATGGCGTCCACCCCTTCCAGTCCATCCGTGGCGCTACGCACGGAAGCCTTGATCATCGGCCAGTGGCGGCGGATGGTTGCTTCATGCCTGGTGACGTCGTCGTCATTGCGGTCATGGAGGAACAGGGTGCATTGGTGGCCGCGGGCTTCGAGTCCTTGGACCATCCGGAAGAACGTCGTGTGGCCGCCTGACCCTGGGGCGGGCGGGGTGCACACCCAACCAATGCGGAGGTTTCCAGAGGTTCCGGGGACCTGCCAGGATGGTGCCGCCGTTCCAGGGTCAACGATGTCCTCGGGGCGCAGGGGAAGTTCGGGTTCTGAGAGGTGGAGCCTGTCCAGGACCGTGGTGAGCACTTTGCCGGTGCCCTGCCGGGCAACTGATGACCAGCCGTCCTTCTTCACCCGTGTGGCTATGAGGTGAAGTGTTGCCAACTTGGGTGTCATGGCTTGCCCACCCGTCCGGATTCCGCGGGTGAGGCTTCTGCGAGCGCGGGTTCGGGTTCTGCGACTCCAGTGGGGCCCTGCTGCCTGGTTTGTTCCGGGCGCAGGAGTGAACTGATCTCCCTGAACAGCCGCCGGCCTTGCTTAAGGGTCAGCAGCAGGTAGATGGCGGCTCCCAGCAACGTGCCGGCGGCCACGGCTACGACGGGATGGGTGATCGTTGTTGTGGCGGCCCATGCAGCTGTACCTGCCACACCGGAGGCCAGGAGCGATGAGGCGCTCCCCCGCAGGAGTTGCCATGCTGTCACCTGCAGTACGGAGGTCAGTGCCTTCACGTACAGGGGGATGACGATGAGGATGGCGACGGTGGCGTGCGCTACTCCTGCCCCTGCGATACCCCACCAGAGAATGCCGAAGTAGAGGGCCGGGGTGAGGGTGGCAAGCCAGGCTACCTGTACCCAGAAGAGCCATACGGTTCGCCCGGCGCCAACGCTGAGGTCCGCGAACAGCTCAACGAGGATCCGTGCGGCGCCGAAGACTCCCAGGGTGGCCAGGGCCATTCCTGCCGGCGCCCAGGTTTGGCCGTAGGCGGTGACGATCAGGGGGTGGGCCAAGGCGATGACCATGGCGGACACGGGAAAGGCGCAGTACGAGACCCCTGCAACGAACCGAGCTGCGAGGGCTCCGAGTGTGCCTTCGGCGTGGAGGCGGCCGAACGTTGGCACAGCCGCGGAACGAATTACAGCGGTAATGACTTGGCTTGGCAACCCTGCCAGGTTGAAGGCCAGGAGATAAAGGCCAAGGGCGACGGGGTCGAGCATGCGGCCGATCAGGAGGTAGTCGATGTTGAGTGTCACGAAGACCACGAGGTTCGCCATCGCCAGCGGCATACCCAGCTTGAGGATGTCCGAGGCCACTGAGCGATTGAAGCCCGGCGCGTAGCGCTTGGGAGTGATGATCCAGTAACCGATCAGCGCGACGACTTGGCCGCCCACACGTGACCATGCAAGCGCCATTGCGCCCCAGCCGCCCAGTGCCATGGGGACGACCAGTACCAGGATGGTCACCACACTGGCGAGGTCGACCACGACCCGTGGCTTTTGGAGGTATTCCCTCCACACCATGGTGGAAGGTACAGCAGCAATGCCCTGCAGGAGGATGGTGGTGGACAGTACCTGTATTACCGGCGTTGCGGCTGGGTCGTCGAACAGGGCGGCGATGGCAGGGGCCAAGGCAATGGCGCCTGCCGTCATGGCGGTGCTGGTGACCAGGGCGATGGAGAAGACGGTGGGGGCGATTTTGTCGGGGTCGCCGTTGCCGCGTGCAAGGGCTGCCGTGGCACCCAGTTCTGCCATATTGGTGGCGATCGTTTGGATCACGATGGCGACGGCGAGTGCGCCGAAGTGTTCGGGGGCGATCATCCGGGCGACGATGATGGTCGTGGCGAACTGGACGGTCCGTCCCAGGGCCATGTTGAGTCCACCCCAGAGCGTGGCGCTCGCAGCCCGGTTTCCCAGAGTTCGGTTTTCCCTGCGGGTGGTCATGAGATGCCTGTCATGGCCCATAGGCGCCAACGGACGCGGTCAAGTTGGGTGTGGACGTACTCGGCAGCTGCTCGGCCGGTACTGGGGCGTTTGCCGCGGGATGCCTTGGTGATTTTCGCTTGGATGGCGTTGGCTTTGCGGATGTTTCCTGGCATTTCGTGCAGGGTTTCGATGAATTTGCGGAGCTCGGTTGCGGACTCGGTGGAGCCGCTGTGTGCGAGTTCGCTGTAGGCGAGCCTGGTGGCTTCCTTGCCCAAGGCCCGTTGTGCGCGATGCAGTTGCCTGGCCCTGAGCTCAGCGGGTACTGGAAAGCGTGGATCTTCGAGCACGCGGAAGGCATCGAGCCGGTGTTGGAGGTCGACGGCGGCCGCGGCGAAGTGCGTCTGGTGCATATTCGCGCCGTGGACGCGGTAGTAAGCCTGGACTGGGCCGTTGATCCGTCCTACGTCCCAGATGGCAGCCGCGCGCAGCCAGTATTCGAGATCTCCGGAGTGCGGGAGAGTGGCGTTGTACGCCCCGATGCCCAGCACTGCCTCTGTGCGCATGACGACTTCGGGTGACAGGATGAAGTTCCTCCCCCGTGCGCATGCCAGTGCGATCCAGCTCTTTCCCTTCCAGAGTGTCCAGGTGGAGCGTTGCGGGCTGGTGTCCGGCCATGGCGTAGTGGACGGATCGCTAAAGTCCTTGGGAAGTCCGTAGACCATTCCCACGCGGTTGTTGTGCTCCATGAGGGCAGCGGCCCTGGCAAGTGCTCCGGGAGCGATCAGGTCATCAGCCGACAGGAGGGTGACGTACTTTCCCCCGGCCCGGGCGAGTCCGTCGTTGTAAGTGGCGATGTGTCCGCGGTTGTGCGGGTGTGCGACCACCTTCACCCTCGCATCCGTGGCTGCCAGGCTGTTGGCAACCGTGAGGCTTTCGTCGGTGGAAGCGTCGTCCACGACGATGACCTCGACGTCCACGCCTTCCTGCGTGAGGGCGCTGGCCACAGCGGCCGGCAGGAACCTCGCGTAGTTGTAGCAGGGCACCACTACCGTCACCAGGGGGCGGCTGTGCAGGGGGCGTGGACGTGTCAGCTTCACAGCATGTCCTCCAGCTGTGGTGAATTCCCGCGGCGGATGATCCTGGCCGGTACGCCGGCCCAGGTTTCGCCGTCGGGAACATCAGTCAGGACGGCGGCACCCATCCCGATGGTTGCCCCGGCCCCAACGCGCCGGTGTTCCCGGACGCTGGCGTTCATGCCGAGGTAGGCGGCGCGGCCAATGCGGACGCTCCCACCGAGCGATACGCCTGCGGCAAACGTCGCAAAGTCGTCCACTTCGTCATCATGGGTAAAGGTGACTCCCGGCATAGCGACCACGTGCATGCCGAGAGACACCGAAGCTGTCATGGTGACGTTGGCCAACAGGATGCTGCCAAGGCCAATCCGGCATCCCTCGGGCGGGTGGACCGAGGGATCGATGGCCGTTGCATACCGGTCCTCTGCCAGCCCCAGGGTCCTGAGTCTCATCACGACGCTTTCACGACCGCTCCCTGACCCTATGCAGACCAGCAGGAGCGCGTGCGGAAACTTCAGGGCGTCACGGATCGGTCCCAGTACATGGGCGCCGTCCACTACCCGGCCCAGCTTGTCTTCGTCGTCGTCGAGGATGCCAACGACGTCGTAGAGACCGCTCCCGCGGACCATGGCAAGGACTTCACGTGCGAGTCCGCTGGCTGCGATGAGGAGTAGCTCGCTCATCTCTGCTGCCCCGCCGCATGAAGTACTGAGTCGATGACGCGGGCTTGGTCGCCGTCGTCAAGTTGGTGGTACAGCGGCAGGATCAGTGTGTGGTCGGTGAGCCATTCAGTGACTGCCAAGTCGGCGTTTCCCGTGTCCCTGCCGGTATACGCGGGCTGGCGGTGTGCCGCCATGATGCCCCGCCGGGCCGAGATGCCATCCTGGGCGAGCCGGGTCATCAGGCTGTCCCTTCCCACCGGGAAGTTTGCACCCACTTCGAGCCAGCAGGACTGGAAGTTGCCGGTGCCATAGGCGGGGTCCATCACCAGCCGGAGGCCCTCGACCCCGGCGAAAGCCGCAGCGTAGGTGGAGGCCAGTTCACGGCGTCGCTGTACGGCGGCGGCCAAACGGCCCAGTTGGACGATTCCGACGGCGGCCTGAAGGTCCGTCATGCGGTAATTGAACCCAACCTCCAGGTATTCTTCGGCGGGGGCGAGGATGCTTGCGTGGCGGTCCGTAGCCGAAACACTCATGGCGTGTTCCCTGAGGCGTCGGGCTTGGTCTGCCAAGTCACGGCGGGAGGAGGAGATCATTCCGCCCTCGCCAGTGGTAAGGATCTTGCGGGGATGGAAGGACCATGCGACCAGTTCGGCGCCTGCGCCTACTGGTCGTCCCCGGTAGCTCGAACCGATGGCGCACGCCGCGTCTTCAATGACGGCGATGCCAAGGGGGTCGCACAGGGCCCGGATGGGGTCGAGATCCACGGGTACGCCGCCCTGGTCCACCACGATGACCGCCCGCGTCTTGGGGGTGAGCGCAGCTTCAATCGTGGCTGCGGTGACGCAGCCCGTCTGGAGGTCCACGTCCACAAAGACCGGCCGCGCTCCAACGTACGTGGGTGCGTTGGCGGTAGCGATGAAGGAGAAGGACGGCACCAGGACGTCGTCGGCGGGACCTATGCCGGCCACGACGAGTGCCAGGTGCAGCGATGAGGTGCAGCTTGAGGTCGCGACGGCGAACGCTGCCTGTTGCTCCCGGGCGAAGGCTTCCTCAAACTGACGGACCTTGGGGCCCTGGGCCACCCAGCCGGAGGCGATGACCTCGGCTACGGCTTGCGCTTCTTCCTCGCCGAGCCACGGTTTCATGACGTCGATGCGTGCCAGTGAAGTCTCGGAGGTGGTCATCGTGCACCCACAGCCGGGGATTCGGGCCTGGCGACAAGCCGGGAAGCAGCAATTTCCTCGCGTAGCGGACGCCACCACGCAACCAGCGAACGGAGCCCGTCTTCCAGCCCAACTGCGGCTTCGAAGCCAAGATCCCTTCGGGCGGCGGTGGTGTCGGCAAGTCTGCGGGCCACGCCATTCACAGCCCGTTCCGGACCGTGTTCAAGGTGGAGCGCGGAGTCCATGACCAGCAGCAGTGTTTGAGCCAATTCGGCCAGGCTGGTTTCGGTGCCGCTGGCGACGTTGTAAACGCCTTCGCGAACGTCGCTCACCGCCGCCAGGACGTTGGCCCTGGCCACGTCGGCCGTATGAATGAAGTCCATGGTCTGTTCTCCGCTGCCGAAGATCAGGGGTGGTTGGCCATCCACGATCCTCTCCATCCAGCGGACCAGTACCTCCGTGTAGAGTCCATGGACGTCCATGCGGGGGCCATAGACGTTGAAGTAGCGCAACAGGACGTAGTCAAGCCCGGACATGGCGCGGAAACTCCTCGCCATCCCTTCATTGAAGGACTTTGCCGCACCGTAAAACGTGTCGTTGTTGTGATGGTGGTGGCGCTCCGCCGTCGGGAATTCTTCAGCCATTCCGTAGACGGAAGCACTAGAGGCCGCAACGAGCTTTCCCACCTTGTGCTCCACCGAGGCTTCGAAAATGTTGAACGTCCCATCAACCAGCACTTCAAGGGCCAGCCGAGGTTCCTCGGCGCACTGGGTAATGCGGATGGCGGCCTGATGGAACACCAGATCCTTGCCGCGGGTCAGGTCATGGACCAGGTCGCGGTCCCGGAGATCGCCTTCAACCAGTTGGGCATTGCCTGTAGCCAAGGCACCTTCGAGGTTTGCGCGGCGTCCCCGAACCAGGTTGTCCAGCACGTCAATATGCGCCGCGCCGGCGTCGAGAAGCTGGTCCACCAAGGTGGAACCGATGGTTCCGGCGCCGCCGGTGACCAGTACATTCGCGCCCAGGAGCTTTTTCACCGTGCAACCTGGAGCGTCACTTCGTTGCCCGCCACCGCAGTTGACCGTCCATCCTGCCCGAGGCTCTGAGTCACGGCCTCCAGCACTGACAAGACCCGAAGTCCGGACTCTCCGCTGGTCCGGGGGGCCTTGTGCGTCCGAATGGATGACGCCAGCTCGGCCACCACCTGGCCCAGCGGTTCGCGTTCCTGCAGAGCAGGCGACCACGTGTCGCCCAAACGGTATGAAATCGCCGACAACTTCTTGTCAGCTGCAGACCTGGGCTGGTGTTCAAGGCTGACGCCGCGGTCGTAGACGCTCAGCCGTTGCTGGGGGTTCAGGTCATCCCACACCAACGTCCTTTGTGATCCGCCAATGACCATCTGACGGATCTTCGTGGGGCTCAGCCAGTTCACGTGCACGTGCACCATGGCGTCGTTGGGCAAACCGAAGGTCAGATGGCCTACGCAGTCGCGTCCTGTCCCCAAGGGGTCCGCTCCGTGGGCAGAGATCTCTGTGGGGTGCAGGCCGCCCGGGAGCACGAAATCCAGGATCGACAGATCATGCGGCGCCAGGTCCCAGAACACGTCAACGTCAGGTTGCACGAGGCCAAGGTTGATCCGGACAGAGTCGACATACAGGATCTCGCCCAAGGCGCCGCTGGCCACCAGCTCCTGGATTTTCAGGACGGCCGGCGTGTAGCAGTATGTGTGGTCCGCCATGAGGACAAGGCCCCGGCCCTTGGCTTCCTCGACCATTTCCAGGCCCTTCGCACGGCTGTCAGCCAGTGGTTTCTCCACCAGGACGTGTTTGCCGGCGCGCAGAGCCGTCATCACCACTCCGTGGTGCGTATGCGCCGGGGTCGCAACCGCTACGGCGTCCAGGTTGTAGGTGTCCAGCAACTCGTCCAGGGACTCGACGACGGCCACACCGCCCACCGTCTCGGCGAGCCTTAACCCGCGCTCGACGTCGAGATCGCAAATTGCCACAAGGTCCCAATCAGGGCTGGCTTTGAGGTTCCTGGCGAGATTCGGCCCCCAATATCCGGCCCCGACTACGGCGATCCGCAGCCTTGGCCTCAACCCGTTTCCGTTCATCTCACCGGACGGAATAGTTCCTATGCTCATTGTCCACTCGGATTCTGTGATGGATGGCTGGTTTTTGACGTGTTAGTAAGCGCCGGAAGCCCGGCTCATGGCTCTGAAAGTCCTCCACATGATCATCAAGTCCCCCGCTATCGACCAGTTTTCGACGTAGTAAAGATCAAGCCGGACCGCCTCATCCCAAGGGAGGTCCGATCGTCCGTTGATCTGCCAAAGACCCGTGATCCCAGGTTTGATCAACAACCGACGGTGGGTGTGGCGTTCGTAGCCGGTCACTTCCCGCAGCAACGGCGGCCTGGGGCCCACCAAGCTCATCTGGCCCAGGAAGACGTTCCAGAACTGGGGCAGCTCGTCCAAGGAGTATTTCCGCATCCAGCGGCCGCACTTGGTGACCCTTGGATCGCCACGGATCTTGAAGAGCACACCGGCTCCTTCGTCCTGGGCCTTGAGTTCTTCCAGGCGTGCCTCGGCATCGGCCACCATGGAGCGGAACTTCAGCATCGGGAACGATCTTCCCTGCTTGCCGATGCGTTCCTGCCGGAAGAGCACCGGCCCCGGGCTGTCCAGTTTGACGATCAGGGCGAGACCCAGCAAGACGGGCGACAAGGCCAGCAAAGCTGCAGCCGAGACGCCGATGTCCATCAAACGCTTGAGGGTGTGTTTGCCACCTGAGTAGTGCGGGATGTCTACGTGCATCAGCGGCAGCCCCTCCACCGGCCGCCAATGAATGCGAGGACCGGCCACATTCGTCAACGTGGCAGCGAGGACCAGCTCAGCAGAATCCTCTTCCAACCTCCACCCCAGCTCGCGGATGAATTGGTTTCCGCCAGGCACGGGCCCGGCCACAATGACAGCGTTGGCCCCGGTCAGCCGAACAGTGCGGGATATTCCGTAAATGGAGGACAGCACTGGTACCCGGACCTGGTCCACCTCAATCGCGGCGCCGCGGCGTGCAGCGGGGAAGCATGCTCCAAGGATCTCGTAAGCTGCTCCTGACTTCCGGTTGATCTGCTGGATGACGTACCTGACATCCTGCGGTTCACCCACCACGATGGCGCGGGACAGGAAACGACCCCGGGACTTCTCGCGAACCATCCAGCGGCGGAAGCCCCATCTGCTGCCCGTGAGAGCAATCAGGCCCAACGGAAGAGAAACAAGGACGAACGAGCTGACGGCCTCTACCCGGAAAACGACTGCGACGATTCCCAGGAATCCGAAAACACGCAGGCTGGCAGAGAAAACGCGCTTGTACTCCTCGGCGCCAATGCCGAGCACTTTCGGGTCCCGCGTCCTGTAGATTTCCAGCGACGCCACCCACACGATCGCGAGCACCATGCTGACGGCAAGCTGCTGGGGGTTCGCGTTGCGCCCTTCCGGAAAAGGCCAACCGGTGGTGCCGAGCAGATAGCCCGCGATGACGGCCACAGCAACAAGAGCACTGTCAGCGAGCCTGAGACTGTTGGTCAGAAAGAGCGTCCACGTGGCCCGGCGATTGCGCTCGCCGGCAGGGTAGGTGTGTTGGGTGACTGGCGGCACCGGGTCGATGGGCACCTCCGACCTCAGTGCCGCCAGCCCCGCTTTGTCAGCCCGCTGTGCAGCAGCGGACTTGTCAATCCAGGGGGACGCCGGCGGATTGACTTCAGCAACAGAGGATTCCGCGGGGAAAGCAGAGTTGAGGGAGACTCCAGCGCCCTTGGGTGCCGGTTCTTGAACCAGACGTGCAACTGGAACTTCTCCCATGTCAGCCTTCTTCGCAGACCTGCCATTGCCTACAACCAAGTGAAGACCCGGCCTTTGGGGCGCGCACCAGTAATCGGTACTCAAGTTTGTGCCTGATTACCCGTGACCCCTACGTGCAAGTACCTAGCTTGGCTACGCAGGACTACGTGTTTTCGCCCTCGCCCGGCTCAACAAAATCCGCGGAAATCAGGCTGGGACGCAACACAAAGAAGGCCGAAAAAC
This sequence comes from Paenarthrobacter sp. NPDC092416, assembly GCF_044755025.1. Classification (NCBI taxonomy): domain Bacteria; kingdom Bacillati; phylum Actinomycetota; class Actinomycetes; order Micrococcales; family Micrococcaceae; genus Paenarthrobacter; species Paenarthrobacter sp. NPDC092416. Next base: position 67,328 of record NZ_JBIVQG010000004.1, on the reverse strand, counting down.
GGCACAAAAAACCGGCCGTCTCCAGACGGCCGGTTCGCTGCGAAGAATGGTTAGTCTTCCACGATCTCCAGGTCTTCATCGAGGACCTCGTCGTCGTCGTCCTCGTCGTCGTCAAAGACTTGGAGCGGCGTAACCTCGGAATAGGCCTCGTACAGTGCGTCCTCGTACACTTCGAAGGCGTCGGCTACAGCGAAAAAGGCGGCTTCGACGTTAGGATCACCCTCACCACGACGTGCTGATGCAGCCACCAGATGTTCCTCGAGGGCGGCGGTCAATGACTGAAGCGCGACACGCGGATCGATGCTCATGACTTCACGTTAGCCCGAAAAGGACGAAAATGGAGAGGGATGAAGGAACAATTTCTGAGCGGCTCAGTTGAACGCCAACGCGACTATGCACGTCAGTACGAGTATCTCGTACTGACGGTTGGACCTGAGGATTCGCTGCCTGAAGCCCGCCGCCGGCTCGCCGAACACTCGGAATACGGCAAGTGGGAACTGGAGCGCAGCATCCTCTACGTCGGCGGCGGCCGGCGCTTTTGGCTACGCCGGAAAGTCTATTCGGTGCAGCGTACTTTCTAACCTCCTGGAGGATCAGTCTGCCAGGGGCCCAAGCCAGGCGTTGGCCACGGTGGTGTGTGCAGACTCGTCATTGGACGGGTGGAATATTCCTGCCAGGACATCACGGTACAGGCGCTCCATCTCCGATCCGCGGAAGTAGCTTGAGCCGCCCGTGACCCGGATGGCCAGATCCACCACATGGCGCGCATTCTCCGTAGCGCGTGACTTCAGGCCGACGAGTTTGGGGAACCACTGCGGCCCGTGATCCACCAAGAGGTCAATGTCCCGGGCCATGGAGGACAACTGCGGGTAGATTCCGTCCATCGCAAGGGCGGCGTCGGCCACTTTCCACCGGATGTCCGGGTCCTGGGCGAGACTCCGGCCACCGTGCTTCGCTGAGGTACGTCGTTTCACATTCTCAATGCCCACGAGGAAAGCGCGTTGTGCCAGCCCGGTATAGACCGCGGCCAGCAGCGTCTCGAAACACGCGAAAATCGCAAAAATGAGCAGATCCTGGTTGGGACCCACCGGCAATTTCCGGAAAATCCGCTCGGGAGGAATAACGGCACCATGCAACAGGGTGGTGTTCGAAGCACTGGCCCGCATGCCCAGAGTGTCCCAATCGCTGAGCGTCTCGTGGCCGGGTTCGTCGCGGCGAAGGAATCCAAAGACCAGCTCACCCTCGCCATCCCTGGCGGCCGCGTCCTTGCCGAACGTCCCCAACCGGGTCCAGCCACGCGAAAGGCTCGTGAAGATCTTCCTCCCGGTCAGACGGTAGCTGCCATCAGGCAGGGGCTCTGCGACAGTGGTTGAATCGAACAGCATGGAATCGTTGCCGGCCTCGGAAATACCGAAGGCAAAGACCTCCCCTTGTCCGGCCTCTTCCAGCACGAAACGCAGCGAGTCATCGCCGCGGGCCGCCATCACCTGCGCGACGCCGGTCCACACCAAGTGCATGTTGACCGCCAATGCCGTGGCCGGGGCCGCCGTGGCGAGGCGCTGCTGCAGGGCAGCTACCGCCTCGAGCCCAAGGCCCAACCCGCCGTCGGCCTCCGGCACGAACAGTTTCAGGTAGCCGGCGTCCGCCAGTTCTTCGAGGTCCTCCTGGAAGAAGAGGTTGTTTTGGTCGTAACCGGCCGCACGGCCGCGCAGGCGTTCAAGAAGCGCATCCGGCAGTATTTCCTCGGGAGTCATGGCTGGTCCTCCTGGTGGGAACGGGTTAGTAGTTGCTCAGCAGCGTGTTCAGGACGCGCGCGCCGAACTGCAGGGATTCGGCAGGTACACGCTCGTCCACACCGTGGAACATGCCGGTGAAGTCGAGTTCGTCCGGGAGCATCAGTGGGGCGAAGCCATACCCGGTGATGCCGATCTTGCTGAGCGACTTGTTGTCCGTTCCGCCGGAGAGCGTGTAAGGCAATACCTTGGCCCCGGGGTCCTCGGAGTGCAGGGCATCAATCATGGAGTCCACCAGGTTGCCTGCGAACGGCACCTCCAGGGACACATCTTTGTTGACGTAGCTGATTTCAATGCCGTCGCCGGCAAGTTGCTTGATGGTTTCCAGCACCTGTTCCTGTTGCCCTGGGAGGGTGCGGCAGTCGACGAACGCCTCTGCCGATTCGGGGATGACATTGTGCTTGTATCCCGAGCGCAGCAGCGTGGGGTTGGAAGTGTTTTGCAGGGTCGCGCCCACGAATCGCGCAACGGTGCCCAGTTCCTTCAACAGGATGTCGGGATTGTCGGCATCGAATTCGACGCCGGTCAGTTCAGTGACGCCGTCCAGGAACTGCCGTGTTGTGGGCGTCAGTTCCACAGGCCACTTGTACTCACCAATCCGGGTGACGGCCGCGGCAAGCCGCGTAATCGCGTTATCGGTGTTGATCTGCGAGCCGTGTCCTGCACGTCCGTGGGCCACGAGCCGCAACCACGAAAGTCCCTTCTCGGCAGTCTGCAGCAAGTACGTCCGCTGGCCGCCGATAGTGGCCGAGAAGCCGCCAACTTCCGAGATGGCCTCGGTAGCCCCGTCAAAGAGTTCCCGCCGGTGCTCCACCGCGTAGCGGGCACCGTACGTTCCGCCGGCCTCTTCGTCGGCGAAGAACGCAAAGATGATGTCACGCTTGGGCTTGCGGCCTGTTCTGGCGAATCCGCGCATCACGGACAGGATCATGGCGTCCATGTCCTTCATGTCCACGGCACCGCGACCCCAGATCAGGCCGTCCTTGAGTTCGCCGCTGAAAGGATCCACTGACCATTGGTCTTTGAGCGCAGGAACAACATCCAAGTGGCCGTGCACAACCAGCGCATCCGCCGAAGGGTCCTCGCCGGCCATCCGGGTGACGACGTTCGCGCGGCCCGGCGCAGACTCGAAGATCTCTGCCTCCAAGCCGACTTCGGAGATCAGCCCCGCAGTGTATTCGGCCGCGGCACGCTCGCCCGGGCCGGAGTCATCACCGAAGTTCGAGGAGTCAATGCGGATGAGCTCCTGGCAGATCCGGACAACTTCGTCTTCAGGGCGGATGACAGACATGGAAACTCTCCTCGCGTGGCTGGGATGCAGGTTCCGGTGACGACACGGCGGTTGCCCGCCTGGTGTGCCCTCCCGTGTTCCATCAGCCTACTCACCACGAGCATTACGTGCCGGTGAACGGATCAGCCCTGCGGGCGTGAATACGAATGGACCGGCTCCTGACCAGCGCCGATTTTCTTGTTTCCCTGAAACCGTGTTAGAGTTTTTCTCGCTGCTTCGGAGGAAAGTGAAGCACCGAGAGGTGCAGAACGAGGCTCCGGATACCACCTGCGCGGGTGGCGGAATGGCAGACGCGCTAGCTTGAGGTGCTAGTCCTCGAAAGGGGGTGGGGGTTCAAGTCCCCCTCCGCGCACCAAGTCAAGGCTCGGAATCTTCGGATTCCGGGCCTTGTTTGTTTTGTCCGAAATTCACAGAACGAAATACAATGCGAACTTGATCACATTTGTTTCCGTTCAGTCATTTAAGGAAAACATGGGCAGCTCCGAAGACATTCTCGGTCCTGAATATTCGGCCCGTACCATCCCCCTCCAGCCCGACGCTGAGGGCGACGTCATTGCCACGTTGGTCTCCAGGAAATGTTCGCGCCCCACAGGACGGGCAGTGCTGTACGTCCATGGATTTGTGGACTACTTCTTCCAGACGCACCTGGCCGATGAGTGGGTCAACGCCGGTTACGACTTCTACGCCGTTGACCTTCGGAAATATGGCCGGTCCCTTCTCCCCCACCAAACGCCGAACTACACCGAGTCGCTCCAAGACTATGACGAAGAGCTCGATGCCGCCGTCCGCATCATTAGGGAAGAGGACGGACACGATGTCCTGGTGGTCCTTGGGCACTCAACGGGAGGATTGGTAGCAAGCCTGTGGGCGCATCGGCGCCGCTTCGAGTCCGTCATCGATGCCTTGGTCCTGAACAGCCCCTGGTTCGACCTCAACAAGCCGCTCCTGCAGCGCACGGTGGGCACCGCCGTCGTTGACCGCTTGGCGAACTACCAGCCGCGCCGCCAAGTGGGCGCGCTCGGTGACCGGTATGGTCGGAGCCTGCACGCCAGCACCGGCGGAACGTGGGACTTCAACCTCACATGGAAGCCGCTGGAAGGGTTCCCGGTCCTGGCTGGATGGCTGCGTGCCATCCGGCGCGGGCACGCCGAACTGGCGAAGGGCTTGGATATCCGCTGCCCTGTGCTCGTGTGCGCCTCCACGGCCAGCGCGGCCGAGAATGCCCCGCCGGAGACCATCAACGCCGCCGACATCGTGCTGAACGTCAAACACATCGCGGAACGAAGCGTCCGGCTGGGACGCCTGGTGACGCTGGCGCGGATTGATGGGGGTATCCACGACCTCGCATTGTCAGCCGAACCGGCTCGAAGCCAGTTCTTCCGGGAGGTTTTCCGCTGGGCGGGCGCCTACGTACCGGAAGCCGCGGCGCGGACCCGCTGAGCGGACTTCAGGCCTCAAACAAAGCCGGACACTGCACGAAGGCGGCGGCCACCCTGAGGTGGCCGCCGCCGTCGTTGTTTCCATCAGGCAGCATTCTCACACTCAGCCCAAGGCCGCGACGCTGCCGCTGAAATGCCGGCGGCCGCCGCGCGGATTCCACGCGACGTAATCCGAACGCTCCCAAGTGCCCGAGTCCGTCTGCCGGGTGGAGATGTCCAGGGCCACCCGCGCCGGGAGGAAGACGGGTGCTTCAAAGGCAACGTCCCAAACGAAGGCATCTGACTTAACGGATCCGACGTCGGCCAATGCGCGGGCCGCCAGATACATGCCATGGGCCATGGAACCGCGCAGTCCCAGTGCCTTGGCGGAGAGAACGCTCAGGTGAATGGGGTTGAAGTCTCCGGAGACTGCTGCGTAGCTGCGGCCAATGTCCAAACCCAACTGCCAGAGCGCTGTTGGATTCGGAGGTGAAAAGTCCGTGCGCGGCATTGCCCCATTGCTGGCCCCGGGCTTGTCGATGCCCGGCAGGAAGACGCCTTTCGCGAGATACGTCGACACACCACGCCAGCACAGTGTGCCATCCGTCGACGAACGCACTTCCGCCACGACATCCAGCTTGGTCCCTACTCGGTGCCCTGAGAGGTTCTCAGACCAGCAACGGATATCCATGGGCTGCGAGAACTGAAGGGGAATGTACTGCTCCACATGGTTCCCCAGATGGATCATGCCAAGTAGCGGAAGGGGAAAGTCGTCCCGGTTCATGATGCTCATGGACACGGGAAATGCCAGCGCGTGAACGAACCCTGCGGGCAGGACATCGCTGGCAGTCTCACTCACCAGGTGTTGGTATGCAGTCAGGTTCGCGACGTCGGCAACTACTCCCCGGACTTCGTGGCTGATGGCGGGCAGCTTCCCATCAGTGGAGGTGCCCAGGACGCGACGCCTGGCGGCGGTCGCAGCCGCGTTGACGTACAGCTTGGAGAGCGACGGAAGCTCTCCAAGTATCACGGGCTGGGGATGATTCATGCCCCCACCAGTTGCTGGCCGCACACGCGCAGCGTCTGGCCTGAAATGCCGCCGGCAGCATCACTGGCCAGGAACGCAATGGCCTCGGCAACATCCTGAGGTTGGCCACCTTGTTTGAGGGAGTTCAGCCGTCGGGCGGCCTCACGGATCGCCAAGGGCATGCGAGCCGTCATTTCGGTTTCGATGAATCCAGGCGCAACGGCGTTGATCGTGCCGTCGAAGGCCGCCAAGAGCGGGGCCGTCGCGCGGACCATGCCAATGACTCCGCCCTTGGACGCGGCGTAATTGCTCTGGCCGCGGTTACCGGCAATGCCGCTTGTAGAGGCAACGGAGACAATCCTCGGGGCGTCCTTGAAATGCTCCGAAGCCAGCAATGCCTCGTTAATCCTCAGCTGCGCTGCGATATTGACGGCCATCACGGACTGCCACCGGCCTTCATCCATGTTCGCGAGAAGGCGGTCGCGGGTGATGCCCGCGTTGTGCACCACGATGTCGAGCCGGCCGTGACGTTCGACGGCGTGGTCCAGGATGCGCTGACCGGCGTCGTCGCGGCTGATGTCCAACTGCAGGGCGGTGCCGTGGACCTCATTGGCAACTGCGGCCAGGTGGTCCCCGGCGCCGGGGATGTCCACCACGACGACTTTGGCGCCGTCACGGTACAACGTCCGGGCGATGGCTGCGCCAATCCCCCGTGCGGCACCGGTGACCACGGCGACCTTGCCCACCAGGGGCTTCTCGACGTCGTCCGGCAGCGTACCGGAGTTCGTGGTGACAGTCAGGAACTGGCCATCAACGTAGGCGGAGCGTCCGGAAAGGAAGAACCGCAAAGCTCCCAATGCTGACGGGCTGGTGGTGATCACTCCCTCGGCGAGCAGGATGCCGTTTGCCGTTGCCCCTGATCGAAGCTCCTTGGCGAGGGATCGCAACAGGCCATCGACGCCTTGCCGGACGGCGGCGACGGCGGGAGCGGAGGCCGAGCCTGGCACCCTCGACACGGTGATCACCCGGGCGTTGGCGGCGAGGTCCCGCAATGACGCACCAACAGTTAACACCGGCTTACCAAGGTCTTCGGGGTGTTGGACGGCGTCGAGAACCATGATGATGGCCCCGAGCTTTTCCTTGGGGAGGGCGTTGCGTCGAACATCCAGGCCCCATCCCATCAGGGTGGTGGCAAGGTCATCGGCGCCGGCGCTGTCACCATTGACCAGGACCGGGCCCGTGATGAGAGGGGCTCCCGGTTGGTACCTCCGGAGGACAACAGGCTGCGGCAGGCCAAGCCTGCGTGCCACGTCTTTGCCCAGTCCATGGCTGACAATCTGCGTGTACTTGTCGGTCATCGGGCTCCCCTACGCTGCTTCAAGAATAGCGACGACGCCCTGCCCGCCGGCGGCGCATACGGATATCAGGCCGCGGGCGGGCCGGCCGTCCACGGTTCCCCTCTCATGGAGCATCTTCGCGAGCGAGGCCACGATCCGACCGCCGGTAGCGGCGAAGGGGTGGCCAGCTGCCAGCGATGATCCGTTGACATTTAGCTTTGCACGGTCCACCTTGCCAAGGGCGCCGTCCAGGCCAAGCCGCGTCCGCCCAAAGTCCTCATCCTCCCAGGCTGCCAGCGTGCTGAGGACGGTACCGGCGAAAGCCTCGTGAATTTCGAAGAAATCGATGTCCTCGAACGTGAGTCCATGGCGGGCCAGGAGGCGCGGTACAGCGAAGACCGGAGCCATCAGCAACCCATCCTTGCCGTGGACGAAGTCGACGGCGGCCGCCTCGCCGTCGAGGACTGTGGCGAGTTTCGGCAGGCCGCGCTGATCCGCCCATTCCTCCGTGGCCAGCAGGACCGCCGAGGCGCCGTCGGTCAAGGGTGTCGAGTTGCCGGCAGTCATGGTGGCTTCCGAACCGAGGTTCTTGCCGAAGACCGGCTTCAAGCCGGCCAGCTTTTCCAGCGAGGTGTCGGGACGAAGGTTGGAGTCACGGCTGAGACCCCTGTAGGGGGTGACGAGGTCATCGAAGAACCCGCGGTCGTACGCACTGGCAAGGTTCTGGTGGCTATTGAAGGCGAGTTCGTCCTGTGCCTCGCGGGTGATCTTCCACTGGGCCGTGGTCAGGGCCTGGTGCTCGCCCATTGAGAGTCCTGTCCGCGGTTCGCCGGTATTCGGTGCATCGGGGGCAAGGTCTTTGGGGCGAATCCGGGCGAGGACGCGAAGCTTCTGCGTGGCGGTCTTTGCCCGGTTCAGGTCCAGGAGAATTTCCCGCAGACCCTCGCTGACGGCAATCGGAGCGTCGGAGGCTGAATCAACACCGCCGGCGATACCCGAGTCGATCTGGCCGAGCTTGATCTTGTTGGCCAAGCCCAGCACGGTCTCCAGTCCTGTTGCGCAAGCTTGCTGGAGATCATAGGCGGGTGTCTCCGGCGACAACGCTGAACCCAGCACTGCTTCACGGGTGAGGTTGAAGTCGCGTGAGTGCTTAAGGACGGCGCCCGCAGCCACCTCGCCGATCCTTTCGTCCTGCAGCCCAAAGCGTGCAATCAGGCCGTCCAGCGCGGCTGTCAGCATGTCCTGGTTGGACGACTTTACGTACGCCCCACCTGTCCGGGCGAAGGGGATGCGGTTACCTCCTACAACGACCGCCCGGCGGGTGGCCTTGGGGGTGAAGGTCGATGCGTGGGTCACGTCTGCTGCAGCCATGCTTGTCTCCTTGGGTCGATCACCAGTTACTGATACCCAGCGTACCTGATACGCTGGGTATCGTGAACAGCCCAGCCGCAGAATCCCCCAGCCCCAGCGCCGCCTCCGCGTCGGACGCTTCCGCGCTTGCCGCCGTCGAAGATTCACCGGTCGCTGTAGACGGCAGAGCCGCCCGCTGGCAGTCGCATCGCGAGGAGCGGCGCAGGGAACTCATCAAAGCGGCCCGAAGGGCTGTCCACCTCTTGGGCAGCGACGCGTCCATGGAGGACATTGCCGGCGCCGCGGGCACCTCCAAGTCGGTCTACTACAGGTACTTTGGCGACAAAGCCGGCCTCCAACAGGCCATGGGAGAGGTCATCCTGGGCCAAATGCAACGCCGCATGAAGGAAGCCGCCCAGCTGGCACAAACGCCCCGCGAGGGCCTTTACGCCATGGTTTCCGCCTATTTGCAGATGGCAGAGTCCAGCCCCAACGTCTACGCGTTCATCACGCGGCTCTCCCCCGGCGAGGCCTCGGCACAAGACGCGATCGCTGCATCCGGCGCATTGGGCAACTTCTTTGAACAAATCACCGACATGATCGCCACCCCCATGCAGGAGCACCTCGGCGCCGACAAGGAAGCCGTGATCGACTACTGGCCCACCGCGGCCATCGGGCTCGTCCGGAACGCCGGCGAAATGTGGCTCGGCAGCCCAGCGTCACCGGCGAAACCGGATCAGGCAGCCATGGCAGGGCAAATCACCGACTGGCTGTGCCTCGGCATTGCTCCTGCACTCAAGACCACCAGCCAACACCAGCTATGACTCATCAGTTGTCGGAACCAAAGAAGGAAGCAACATGACTGAAGTAGTGGACCGCGCCTCATCAGGACGCACCGACGCCGCGAACGCCGGCACAGCAACCCCGGTTGCCGGCGCGACGGAACCGGCAGTGGACGTCGCTGCCCTCGGCGAGCAGCTCCTCGGCAAATGGGCGCACATCCGCCACCAAGCCCGCGACGTCGCCGGCCGCCCGGAAGTGCAGAAGATTGAAGGGCTCACCCACACCGAGCACCGGGCGCGGGTGTTTGAGCAGTTGAAGTTCCTCGTGGACAACAACGCCGTCCACCGCGCCTTCCCCACCCGGCTCGGCGGCTCCGACGATCACGGCGGCAACATCGCCGGCTTCGAGGAACTCGTCACCGCCGACCCGTCCCTGCAGATCAAGGCTGGGGTCCAGTGGGGGCTTTTCGGCTCCGCGGTGATGCACCTCGGCACCAAAGAGCACCACGACAATTGGCTCCCGGGCATCATGAGCCTGGACATTCCCGGCTGCTTCGCCATGACCGAAACAGGTCACGGCTCAGACGTCGCCAGCATCGCCACCACGGCCAGTTATGACGAAGGAACCCAGGAGTTCGTCATCAACACGCCCTTCCGCGCTGCATGGAAGGACTACATCGGCAACGCTGCCAACGACGGCCTCGCCGCGGTGGTGTTCGCCCAATTGATCACCAGGAACATCAACCATGGTGTCCACGCCTTCTACGTTGAACTCCGGGACCCGGACACCAAGGAATTCCTGCCAGGCATCGGCGGCGAGGACGACGGCATCAAGGGTGGGCTCAACGGCATCGACAACGGGCGCCTGCACTTCACCAATGTCCGCATCCCGCGCACCAATCTGCTGAACCGCTACGGAAATGTCGCGGCGGACGGGACATACTCTTCCACGATCGAAAGCCCCGGCCGCCGGTTCTTCACCATGCTGGGCACCTTGGTCCAGGGCCGTGTTTCGCTGGACGGCGCTGCTGTGGCCGCCACCAAGGTGGCACTCAAGACCGCCATCCAATACGCCACCGAACGCCGCCAGTTCAATGCCTCCTCCCCCACTGACGAAGAGGTCCTCCTTGACTACCAGCGGCACCAGAGGCGCCTCTTCACCAGGCTTGCCACCACCTACGCCGCAAGCTTCGCCCACGAGCAGCTCCTGCAGAAGTTCGACGACGTCTTCTCCGGAGCCCACGACACCGACACGGACCGGCAGGATCTTGAGACACTGGCGGCAGCCCTCAAACCGCTGAGCACGTGGCACGCCCTGGACACGCTCCAGGAATGCCGTGAAGCCTGCGGTGGCGCCGGCTTCCTCATCGAAAACCGTTTCGCCTCACTGCGCGCAGACCTGGACGTCTACGTGACGTTCGAAGGTGACAACACCGTGCTCTTGCAACTGGTCGCGAAGCGGCTGCTGGCTGACTACGCGAAGGAATTCCGCAGTGCCGACTTCGGCGTGCTGGCGCGCTACGTGGTTGACCAGGCCGCTGATGTGGCCCTCAACCGGACCGGCCTTCGCCAAGTGGCACAGTTCGTCGCCGATACCGGATCGGTCCAGAAAGCCGCACTCGCATTGCGCGACGAAGACGGACAGCGGACCCTCCTCACGGACCGTGTGCAGTCCATGGTTGCCGAGGTCGGCGCGGCGTTGAAGGGCGCCAACAAGCTGCCCCAACATCAAGCGGCGGCTCTGTTCAACCAGCACCAACATGAACTGATCGAGGCAGCCCATGCCCACGCCGAACTGCTTCAGTGGGAGGCCTTCACCGAGGCCCTGACCCACGTCTCCGATGACGGCACAAAGCGGGTCCTCACCTGGTTGCGTGACCTTTTCGGCTTGTCGCTGATCGAGAAGCACTTGTCTTGGTACCTCATGAATGGCCGGCTTTCCATGCAGCGTGGTCGCACAGTGGGCACGTACATCAACCGTCTGCTCGTCAAGATCCGACCGCACGCGCTGGACCTGGTTGATGCCTTTGGCTACGGCCCGGAGCACCTGCGCGCTGCCATCGCTTCGGGAGCGGAAGCCGTCCGTCAGGACGAGGCACAGACGCATTTCCGTGAGCTTCGGGCCAGCGGCAACGCACCTGCCGACGAGAAGTCGCTGTTGGCGCTGAAGGCATCCACGTCCCGCTGATCGGAACTGCCATACCGTGAGGCCGGCGCCCGTTAGCACGGGTCCCCGTCCGGGCGGTGAACAGTTGCGGAAGCTTTAACACCACGACGGCGCCGTCCCCACCAAAGGGGGCGGCGCCGTCGTCGTTCTGCTGCTTGAGTGACGCTCGGGTGCGCTGGTCAGCGAAGGACTGAGCGGTACACCTCAAGGGTGGTTTCGGTGATGGACTCCCACGAGAAATGCTCCTCGGCGCGGCGTCGACCTGCCGCGCCCATCTTCCTGGCGCGAGCGGGGTCTGCTACTACCTCGTTCAAGGCAGCGGCGAAGTCGCTCACGAACTTCTCTGGATCCAAAGGGGTCCCGGTGCCGTCTGTAACCTGCTCCAACTCCACCAGCAAGCCGGTCTCGCCGTGCTGGACAACCTCGGGGATACCACCAGTGGCGCTGGCCACCACGGCTGCGCCGCACGCCATGGCCTCCAGGTTGACGATGCCCAGGGGTTCGTAGATGGACGGGCAGGCGAATGCCGTGGCGTGGCTGAGGACCTGGATGAGTTCCTTGCGCGGGAGCATCCGCTCGATCAGGATGACACCCTGGCGCTTGTTCTGGAGTTCCTCGATCAGGCGGGCGGTTTCTGCTGCCAGCTCGGGTGTGTCCGCAGCTCCCAAGCACAGCACCAGCTGCACGTCCGCCGGCAGGCTGGACGCGGCACGGAGCAGGTACGGAACGCCCTTCTGCCGCGTGTTACGGCCCACGAACACAACGCTGGGCTTGGCGGGATCGATGCCAAGCGCGCGGATTGCGTCGTCTTCCTCGTCGCGTTCCCAGAGGGAAACGTCAATGCCGTTGTGCACTACACGGACCTTGTCCGGGTCTACGTCCGGGTAGCTGCGCAGGATGTCCTGACGCATGCCGTCCGACACAGCGATGATCGCCGCTGCGGCTTCATACGCGGTCTTCTCCACCCACGACGACAAGGCGTAACCGCCGCCGAGCTGTTCGGCCTTCCACGGGCGCAGGGGTTCGAGGCTGTGGGCGCTGAGCACATGCGGGATGCCGTGTAACAGCGAGGCAAGGTGGCCCGCCATGTTCGCGTACCAGGTGTGCGAGTGGACAAGATCTGCCCCCGCGATGTCCGGAACGATCCGAAGATCGACGCCGAGTGTCTGGATGGCCGCGTTGGCATCGGCGAGATCTTCGGGAGAAGCATAGGACGCCACGGTTGCCCCGTGGTAGTCGGCATCACGCGGCGCGCCGAACGCCCGAACATGAAGGTCAACGTGCTGGGCCAGCACGCGGCTGAGCTCGGCAACGTGGACACCGGCACCGCCATAAATTTCCGGAGGGAATTCTTTAGTCACAATGTCTATTCGCACGCTACCCAACGTAGTCGTTCCGGCGTATGTGTTCTAGTGTGAAAGAGTCCGGAAAATCGGACTTTTGGGGGCTACGAAGACGTACGGGGAGCGACGACCATGGCGTTGAAGAAAGTTTTGGCAATCGTATTGGCTGGCGGCGAAGGCAACCGCCTCATGCCACTGACGGCAGACCGGGCCAAGCCCGCTGTGCCGTTTGCCGGAGGATACAGGCTAATTGACTTTGCACTATCGAATCTTGTCAATTCCGGGTATTTAAGAATCGTCGTTTTGACGCAGTACAAATCACACAGCCTTGACCGCCACATCTCTGAGACGTGGCGCATGTCCACGCAGTTGGGCCGGTATGTAGCTTCGGTTCCCGCGCAGCAGCGCGTGGGCAAGAGCTGGTTCCTTGGCAGTGCCAACGCCATCTATCAGTCCTTGAACCTGATCCACGACGACGCTCCGGACATCGTGGTTGTGGTGGGCGCGGACCACGTGTACCGCATGGACTTCTCGCAAATGGTGGAGCAGCACATCGCCAGCGGCGCCAAGGCCACTGTGGCGGCCGTCCGCCAGCCGCTGAACATGGCGAACCAGTTTGGTGTGATCGAAGTCGACCAGAACGATCCCCAGAAGATTGCAGCGTTCGTCGAAAAGCCGGCGAGCACTCCCGGGCTCGCCGCGGATCCCACCCAGTTCCTGGCCTCCATGGGTAACTACGTCTTCGACGCCGACGCCCTGGTTGAGGCATTGCATGTCGACGCCGAGCGCCTGGACACCAAGCACGACATGGGTGGCGACATCATTCCTTACTTCGTGGACAAGGGTGAAGCGGGAGTCTACGACTTCACGCTCAACGACATCCCCGGCGCCACCGAACGCGACCGCACCTACTGGCGGGACGTAGGCACCATCGACTCGTTCTACGACGCGCACGTTGACCTCATCTCCCCCGTGCCTGTCTTCAATCTCTACAACTCCGAGTGGCCCATCTACACCCGCCAGAGCATTTCCCCGCCGGCAAAGTTCGTCCGTGGAGAAAACAGCACGGTGGGTACTGCGCTGGATTCGATCGTGGCGAGTGGCGTGGTCATCTCAGGCGGCATCGTGGAAGGCTCAGTGTTGTCCAACGACGTTTTCGTTGCAGCCGGAAGCCGTGTTCAGGATTCGGTCCTGATGGATAAGGTCCGGGTGGGTGAAGGCGCCGTGATCAAGCGCGCAATCCTGGACAAGAACGTCAAGGTTCCTGCAGGCGCCGCGATTGGACTGGACCCGGCCCTGGACAAGGCCCGCGGATACAAAGTCACCGAATCGGGCATCACCGTCCTTGCAAAGGGACAGCTGGTTCCTGAGCCCGGCGAGGCCGAACTGGCATTGTCCGCTGAGTACCGACGCAGCCTGCCGGAAGCCCTCAAAGCAGCGACGCAGGATGACCCGGAGATCCGGGACTCCGCTGAAAAGGTTGCCGCCGGACTTCAGGCCCGTGCCGTGGACGCCGCCACCCAAGGCGCCTCCCGCTGATTGATGGTTGACCAGCCGTGACGCTGGCAGAACCCGAGGCAGGCCGCGGGCTCCCAAGGCTGTAAAATCAGGTCAATGAGCTCCACCGATCTGACGCCTGAAGAGATCCAGGCCTGCCTCAAGGTTCTGACCACGATCCACGTCTACGACGAGGAGCACCCGGACTACATTGCAGTCCGTCGTGCCACCGGCAAGATGTTCAAGGCCGTCAAGCGCCACCGTCGAGTCACCAAGCGCGACCTTATTGCTGAAGCCGACCGGGCTGTTATTGCCCAGACGGCCACGGCGGCCCCGGACCGGATTGATGACGAAACGCGTGGCAACAAGTTGGCACCGTCAGCCACCGGCGAGATCGCCGGCCACTTGATCCGCTCCCGCCCGTGCTACATCTGCAAGACGCACTACACCCAGGTGGACGCGTTCTACCACCAGCTTTGCCCTGAATGCGCTGCATTCAGCCACAGCAAACGTGACGCCCGCACCGACCTCACAGGCCGCAGGGCCCTGTTGACCGGTGGGCGCGCGAAGATCGGCATGTACATCGCCTTGCGACTGCTCCGGGACGGCGCCCACACCACCATTACCACGCGCTTCCCGAAGGATGCTGCCCGACGTTTCGCGGCCATGGAAGACAGCGCCGAGTGGCTGCACCGCTTGCGGATTGTGGGGATCGACCTCCGCGACCCGTCACAGGTTATGGCCCTGACAGATTCCCTGAACGAGGCCGGCCCCCTTGACATCATCATCAACAATGCTGCGCAGACCGTACGGCGCTCAGGCAACGCTTACAAGCCGTTGGTTGACGCCGAGGACGAACCGCTGCCCGCTGAACTTGAAGCGGCCAATGGCGGCCCGGAACTTGTAACCTTCGGCCATGCCCACGACAAACATCCTTTGGCTCTGGCAAGCAGTGTCACCGAACATCCGGTCCTGGCAGGCGACGCCATTACTTCGCTGGCGCTCTCCACCGGTTCTGCCTCTTTGGCGCGCATTGAATCCGGGACAGCAATAGACGCCGGCGGATTGGTTCCAGACCTCGCCACGATCAACAGTTGGACACAGGTGGTGGACGAGGTGGATCCACTCGAAATGCTCGAGGTTCAGCTCTGCAACGTCACGGCTCCGTTCCTGTTGGTCAGCAGGCTCAGGGGTGCCATGAAGCGGTCAACGGCCCGGCGCAAGTACATCGTGAACGTCTCGGCCATGGAAGGCCAATTCTCGCGTGCCTACAAGGGCCCGGGCCACCCACACACCAACATGGCCAAGGCCGCGTTGAACATGATGACGCGTACCAGCGCGCAGGAAATGTTGGACGCTGATGGCATCCTCATGACGGCTGTGGATACAGGCTGGATCACCGATGAACGTCCTCATTACACCAAAGTCCGGCTCATGGAGGAAGGCTTCCACGCGCCCTTGGACCTGGTAGACGGCGCAGCCCGTGTCTACGATCCCATCGTCATGGGCGAAAACGGCGAAGATCAATATGGCGTCTTCCTTAAGGACTACAAGCCGTCTCCCTGGTAAAGATTCGGCCTGGTAGAGATTCGACGCCGTAAGCACAGTTGAGGCCCCCAAGTCTTCTTGGGGGCCTCAACTGCATTCACACGCCCTTAGGCCAGGCGGGTGATCTCCACGGTCACTGTGAGGCCGGAGCCACCCCCGCCGGACAAGATGCCTTTCAAGGGCGGAACGTCCCGGTAATCCCTGCCCCTGGCCACGGTGACGTGATAGTCGCCGGCCGGCTTGTGGTTGGTTGGATCCCAGCTGCGCCATTCACCGTCCCACCACTCCAACCACGCGTGCGATTGCCCGGCCACGGTTTCACCGATGTCAGCAGATGAGCGGGGGTGGATGTACCCGGAAACGTAGCGTGCCGGGATGCCTCTGCTCCGCAGGGCGCCGATCGCGAGGTGGGCAAGGTCCTGGCACACACCCTGGCGCTGCGACCATGCCTGTTCTGCATTCGTGGTGACGCCGGTGGTGCCCTTCATGTAGGTCATCTCCCCCGCCATCCAGGCGAAAACCGCCATCGCAGCTTCGTGCGGGTTCTTCCCCTCAACTACACCGGGAATGATTCCGAGCACTTCATCGCCGGGTCCGCTGAGGCGGGACTGCGGGAGCCAGTCGCTGAATTCATCCAGCACCTTTTCCGAAGCCAGGACGTCCCACCCAACGATGTCCTCTGCAGTGGCCACACGCTCGGTACGGTGTACCTCAACTGTTGCCGTGGCCAGGACCTCAAGACTCTCATGGGGCATCTGCATGTCGAAGGCCGTGACCCTGGTACCCCAGTAGTCCCGGTAAGTGCTGACGGCAGCCTGCGACGGCGAGACCTTCAGCGAGGACTCAAGGACCACCTGCTGCGAGTCGGTGAGGGGCGTCATCCGGGCCTCGTTGTACGACAACGTCACGCGGCGGTTGTACTTGTAGGCAGTCTTGTGAACAATGCTCAGCCGGGTCATGAAACTTCTCCCACCCAGGCATGCTCGTCCGCCTGATTGAAGTACTTACGGGAAATCGCGTCCGAGGCCTGCGTGACTGCCTTTTGCACACGTTCCATGTGCTCAGGCAGTTCTGCCATCAGGTCATCGGTCCGGTGGAACTCAAGGAAGGTGCGGGCCTGGCCGACGATGCGCCTGGCATCATTGATGAAGCCGACACGCTGGGCCGAAGGGTCCAGTTTCGCCAGGCACTCATCAGCATCACGCAGCGCGTACACGATGGATCGCGGGAACAATCGGTCAAGGAGCAGGAACTCCGCTGCGTGCTGGTCGCCAAACGCGGCACGACGTGTCCGGATGAAGGACTCGTAGGCTCCGGCGCAGCGCAACATGTTCACCCACGACATGCCGGCCGACTGGACGTCTCGCGTGGACAACATGCGGGCAGTCATATCCGCCCTCTCAAGGGAGCGGCCGAGGACCATGAACAGCCAGCTCTCATCGTGGCTCACAGTGGTGTCAGCGAGGCCCCGGACCATGGCGGTCCGTTCAAGGACCCAGTTGCAGAACCGGTACGTTCCCACAACGTCCTTGCGGTGCTGGTTAAGCCCGTAATACGTGGTGTTGAGGCTCTCCCACAGGGACTGGGATACGGTCTCCCGGGCACGGCGCGCGTTCTCACGGGCGGCCCCAAGCGATCCGGCGATCGACGATGCACTCTGCTTGTCATAAGCCAAGGCATGCAGCAATTCGGGCAGGCCGAAGTCTTCGCTCTGCGGCCGTGCGCCCATGACGGCGAGGAGTTCCCGCGCAACGCTGCGCTGTTCCTCGAGGGGAAGGTGGTTCAGTCGCTCCAGGTGTACGTCGAGGATCCTGGCGGTCCCGTCGGCACGCTCTACATAGCGTCCGATCCAGAAGAGTGACTCAGCAATACGGCTCAGCATGGAACTGTGCCTCCTTCGCGTGGTGCTTGTCGAAGTTCAATGGGTTGCGGTCCGGCAATTGCTGCCGGGTTCACTGCTGCTGCTCCGTCTGGCGGTCTCGCCAGTTGCTTTCAACCGGCCATACCGAGACCTGCTCGCGGACGGTGACAGATTGGCGCGGGATCAGCTCGGCCGGCATCTGCGGTGAGTCGGCCAGTACCCAGGTGTCCTTGGAACCACCGCCCTGGCTGGAGTTCACAATCAGCGAACCTTCCTTCAGCGCCACCCGGGTCAGGCCGCCCGGCAGGACCCAGACGTCGTCGCCGTCGTTGACAGCGAAGGGACGCAGGTCCACGTGCCGGGGACCGAACTTGTCGCCGGAGAGCGTAGGTACCGTGGAGAGCTGCAGGACCGGCTGGGCAATCCAACCGCGGGGATCGGCAATCACGCGCTTACGGAGGGCCTCGAGTTCGTCCTTGGAAGCGTCCGGCCCAATGACCAGGCCCTTGCCGCCGGAGCCGTCCACGGGCTTCACCACCAGTTCATCCAATCGATCCAGGACGTGCTCCCGGGCTTCCTTTTCCTCAAGCCGGAAAGTGTCGACGTTGGCAATGATGGGCTCTTCGTGAAGGTAGTACCGGATCAGGTCAGGCACGTAACTGTACACGAGCTTGTCATCGGCGACGCCGTTGCCCACGGCGTTGGCGATAGTCACACCGCCGGCGCGGGCAGCGTTGACCAGGCCGGGACAGCCGAGCATGGAATCCGAGCGGAACTGCAAAGGATCGAGGAAGTCGTCATCGATGCGCTTGTAGATCACATCCACGCGCTGCTCACCGGCCGTGGTCCGCATGTACACCCGGTTGCCACGGCAAATCAGGTCGCGGCCTTCCACGAGCTCCACACCCATGAGACCAGCCAAAAGGGTGTGCTCGAAATAGGCGCTGTTGAACACCCCGGGCGTCAGGACGACCACGGTGGGATCGTCCACCCCCGACGGCGCGGTCTTGCGCAAGGCGGACAAGAGCCTGCGCGGATATTCCTCCACCGGCCGGATGTGCTGCTGCCCGAAGGCCTCCGGCAGTCCCTTGGCCATGGCCCGGCGGTTTTCCAGGACGTAGCTGACGCCGGAAGGAACACGCACGTTATCCTCCAACACCCGGAAAGTGCCCGCGGCATCACGCACAACGTCAATGCCCGAGACGTGCACGCGCACCCCGCCCGAGGGCTCAAAACCGTGCACGGCACGGTGGAAATGCGCGCTCGTGGTGATCAATTGACGCGGAATAACCCCGTCCGACACCACGGCCATCCGGCCATAGACATCATTCAGGAACGCCTCCAAAGCCTTGACCCGCTGCGCGACACCGCGCTCCATCACATCCCACTCATCGGCCGGAATGACGCGCGGAACGATATCCAACGGGAACGGACGCTCCTCCCCCGCATAATCGAACGTCACACCCCGATCAAGGAACGTACGCGCCATGGAGTCCGCGCGGGCCGTGACATCGGCCAACGAAAGCTCGCGCAAAGCACCGGCAACCTGACCGTAGGATTTTCGGGCAGCTTGGCCTGGGGTGAACATCTCGTCGTAGGCACCGCTGCGTGCGGCTGCCTCGGAGTAATCCTGGAATAGGTCAGACATGGGAATTAGACAATCACCTTTTTGAGTCGAGCGCATTACGCACTGATTGTGTCGCGGTTTCCGGACGCTGTCCGGTTCGCCTTTCCACACCCTGATCCGGCAGGGTGGAGGCATGCCCTTCAACAGACCTGTGCCCCAACTGTCCCGGCTGGGGCCCGGACTGGTGCTGGCCATTGCCGCGTCGGGGCTTGCCTTTGCCATCCACGCCGTTATTCCGGCTATCCCGGCCATGACGGTTGCTGTGGCGCTAGGCCTGCTCTCAGCAAATATACCGGGCACCGCCGTGTGGACTGCGGGACGCGCCCGTGCGGGCCTCGACTTCGCCGGTAAGCACCTCATGCGCGGCGGCATTGTCCTCTTGGGACTCAAAGTCAGCATCATGGATGTCCTGGGACTCGGTTGGCTGTCACTGGTCCTGATCGCCGGAGTGGTGCTGCTCAGCTTCGCCGGAACGTACGGCTTCGCCCGGCTGCTGCGGTTGCCAGGCGAAGCTGCGTTGCTGATAGCTACGGGTTTTTCCATCTGCGGGGCTTCGGCGATCGGCGCCATGGCCGCGGTTCGCCGCATCAAGCATCAGGACACTGTGCTGCCCGTGGCGCTGGTGACCCTGTGCGGAACGTTGGCCATCGGCATCCTCCCCCTGCTCATGCACCCATTGGGCCTGAACCCCGAGCAATTCGGCGCATGGACCGGCGCTTCCGTGCATGACGTAGGTCAAGTGGTGGCCACGGCGCAAACCGCGGGGCCCGCGGCACTGGCTGTCGCCGTCGTCGTGAAACTAACCCGCGTTGTGCTGCTGGCGCCCATAGCGGCAGCAGCCGGGTTGCAGCAGCGCTTCAGCCACCTCAGGCAGCGCTCCAACGGCACGTCGGGCAACGACGACGTTGACGGCAAGTTTCCGCCGATCGTCCCGTTGTTCGTGCTCGGCTTCATCGCCATGGTGGGGGTCCGCTCCTTGGGCTGGGCGCCGCCCGTCGCCCTGGAGGTGGCGGCGGGCGTACAGGACGTGCTCCTGGCGACGGCGCTCTTTGGGTTGGGGTCCGCAGTGCGGATCCGCACCCTGATCCACACCGGCGGCCGCGCAGCCCTGGTGGCCCTCGCGTCGTGGTTCCTGATCGCCACCCTCGGACTGGGTGCCACGTGGATCATGATTAGATAGCTGTGTGTCGAATCACAATCTGTCGCGCGATGAAGCCGCTACCCGTTCAGCCCTGATCACCACCCATAGCTACGACGTCACCGTGGATGTCCGGAACGCGGCGGATCCCGCAGTTGCCGGCTATCCGAGTACCAGTGCCATCACCTTCTCGGCCGAACCCGGCGCCGCAACCTTCCTGGATTTCATCAGCGGTGCCGTGCACAGCGTTGTGCTCAACGGGCAGTCCTTGGACGTTGGGAAAGTGGTGGATCGCGACAGGATTGTCCTGGAAGGCCTGGCCCCTGAAAACGTCGTGACAGTGACTGGAACCGCGCTCTACAGCCGGTCCGGTGAGGGCATGCACCGGTTCGTGGATCCTGCCGACGGGCAGTGCTACCTGTATACGCAGTACGAACCGGCCGATAGCCGGCGGGTGTTCGCCAACTTTGAACAGCCGGACCTCAAAGCTGAATTTACGTTTCATGTCATTGCTCCCGTTGGTTGGGAGGTCGCCTCCAATGGCGTCGAGTCAGCCCGCACTCCCCTGGCCGATGACCCTCGTGCCGCGAAATGGGATTTCGCCACCACCAAGCGGATGTCCACGTACATCACCACCGTCCTGGCCGGCCCCTACTTCAAGGCCACGGATCATTGGGGAGTAACGCTCGACGACGACACCCGCCTTGAGGTGCCGCTGGCACTTTACTGCCGGGCCTCTTTGGCGGAATCATTCGACCCCGATGAACTGTTCCGGTTGACCAAGAGCGGCTTGGCATTCTTCAACGACCTTTTCGATTACCCCTACCCGTGGGGCAAATATGATCAAGCGTTTGTACCCGAATACAACCTCGGCGCCATGGAGAACCCGGGTCTGGTGACGTTCACCGAAAAGTACGTGTACGCCTCGCGGGCCACGGATGCCCAGTACCAGGCCCGGGCGAACACCCTCATGCACGAGATGGCGCACATGTGGTTCGGTGACCTCGTCACCATGAACTGGTGGGATGACCTATGGCTCAAAGAGTCTTTCGCGGACTACATGGGCACCCTGGGCGTGGACCGGGCCACCGACTGGGACACCGCGTGGGTGAACTTTGCCAACAAGCGCAAAGCCTGGGCGTACCTCCAGGACCAATTGCCCACAACGCATCCAATTGTCGCTGACATCCCGGATCTTGAGGCAGCCAAGCAGAACTTTGATGGCATCACGTACGCCAAGGGCGCCTCGGTGCTGAAGCAACTGGTGGCCTACGTGGGCTTCGACGCTTTCATCGCAGGTTCGCGGCAATACTTCCGCGACCACGAATTCGGCAACACCTCCCTGGGCGACCTTCTTGGGGCCTTGAGTGCGGCGTCCGGCCGGGATCTTTCCGCGTGGGCCGGACAATGGCTGCAGACCTCCGGGATCTCCACCATTTCGGCCGATATCGTCGAGGACGGCCATAAGCTCGGGGCCGTCACGCTCCTGCAGGACGCCGTTGACCCCATCACGGGCAAACAGGAACTCCGCCCACACCGGTTACGCCTGGGCCTCTACGACGCCGATTCGGCCGGCAACCTGGTCCGGACCGAAAGCATCGAGGTGGACGTCGCCGGACCCAGCACGCTGGTCACTGAGCTGGACGGGAAGCCGCGTCCGGCATTGCTTCTCATTAACGATGACGACCTCAGCTACGCCAAGGTCCGGCTCGATCCGACGTCGGAAGATACAGTCCGGACCTCCCTGGCCAAGATCCAGGACCCCATGGCCAGGGCACTGTGCTGGACTGCGCTCTGGGATTCTGCCCGCGACGGTGTCACCCCAGCGGCACGGTACGTGACCGCCGTCGAGCAGTTCGCCCCGACGGAGACCGGCATTGGCGTGCTCCTGAACGTCCTGGGCAACGCGGCCAGCGCAATCGAACGCTTTGTGCCCGCCGGCGCACGGGACGCAGTCCGTAAAGACTTCCTCGCGGTCGCAGCGGCGCAGCTGCAGGCGGCCGCGGCCGGTTCTGACCAGCAGCTGGCCTGGGCAAGGACACTGGCCGACGTGTCAAGGCACGGTGACAGCCAGCTACCGCTGCTGCGTGGCCTGCTGGACGGCAGCAGGGTGGTGGAGGGTCTTGCGGTGGACGCAGACCTCCGCTGGAGCCTGTGGCAAGCACTGGCCGCCCACGGGCAGGCGACGCAGGGCGAACTCGACGCAGAGCTTGCCAATGACCGGACCGCATCCGGCAGGGAAGGCCACGCCACGGCTTCCGCCGCACGCCCCGACGCCGCCGTCAAGGCCGCAGCTTGGGATGCCGCAGTCATGGGCACAGGGCTTTCCAACGAAATCCTCACCGCCACGATCAGCGGCTTCACCACGGCGCCGTTGGTCCTCCTGCAGCCCTACACGGATTCCTATTTCGAATGCCTGGAGCGTGTCTGGGCCGAGCGCAGCATCGAAATTGCCGCCAGGATCGTCCGCGGGCTCTACCCTGCTGCGCAGGACCTGGGCGATGGTCTGAAGCCCACCGATCATCCGGTGTTGGTGCAGACCGACGAATGGCTGCGGGCGCACACCGAGGCGCCCCGCGGACTACGCCGCATTGTGATCGAGCAACGCAGCCATCTGTTCCGTGCCCTCACGGCCCAGGCCGCACGAAGCTGATTCGCGGTCGGGGAAGTGGCGCTCAGGGAACCCTGTACAGCCATTCCTCCGTGCCGAACTTTGTCTCCACCCGGCTCCTGGCCTCCGCCAGTTCCTCGGCGGATAGCCGGGATTCCTGGGCGCCGTACCGCTCCGCGAAGACTTCCTGCATGGCCTGGATGATCGCGGAGCGGGCCAACCCGGTCTGGCGGCGCAACGGGTCTACCCGCTTCTTGGCACTGCGGGTGCCCTTGTCGGAGAGCTTCTCCTTGCCGATCCGCAAGACGTCCACCATTTTGTCGGCGTCGATGTCATAGCTCATGGTGACGTGATGCAGCATGCCCCCGTTCGCGAGCCGCTTCTGCGCAGCGCCGCCGATCTTGCCTTGATCGGTTGCGATGTCGTTGAGGGGAACATAGAAAGCAGTGATGCCGAGTTTTTCCAGCGCAGCCATGACCCAGGCGTCCAGGAAGGCGTAGGAGTCGGCGAAGCTGATGCCATCTACAAGAGTTTGCGGGATGTAGAGGGAATACGTGATGCAGTTGCCGGCTTCCATGAACATGGCCCCGCCTCCGCTGATACGGCGCACCACGGTGACGCCATGCCGGGCAACGCCCTCCGGGTCAACCTCGTTGCGGACCGACTGGAAGCTGCCGATCACTACCGATGGTTCCTCCCAGTCCCAGAACCTCAGCGTGGGGTTGCGTCGCCCCGCGCCCACTTCCTCGGTGAGGACCTCGTCAAGGGCGACGTTCACCTGCGTTGGCAGGACGCTCGGCGGGATCAACTCCCACGGGTGGTCCGCCCATCCTGTCGCCTTGGAGAGTGCCCTGCGAACGGTGACAGCTACCGCCTCCGCCGAGAACCCGAACAGTGTGGCCCCCTCGGGCAGGCCTGCGGCAACGGCAGCGGCAATGTCTGCAGCTGACAGGTCCGCGGAGAGGTCTGTCAGGGCTGCATTGATGTCCACCAGGGCTTCATCGGGTTCGAGGAAGAAGTCTCCGCTCAATGACACGTTGGCGAACCGGCCATCCTTGACCTCCAGGTCGACCACCACCAGTTTGCCGCCGGGAACCTTGAATTCGCCGTGTAGGCGGCTGCCGCCGTCGTTGGTTGGTATTTCCGGAGCCGGGTGGGAAGTCATGGCTTCCATCTTGCCGGAAAACGCAAAAGCCCGCATTGCCGGAAATTCCAGCAATGCGGGCTTTCGAAAGCCTTGGGGTGAAGTGAATTACTTCTTGCCGCCGAAGCCCTTGAAGCGAGCGTTGAAGCGCTCGACGCGGCCAGCGGAGTCCATGATGCGCTGCTTGCCCGTGTAGAACGGGTGGGACTCCGAAGAGATTTCGACGTCGATAACCGGGTAGGTGTTTCCGTCTTCCCATTCGATGGTCTTCGAGGAAGACACAGTCGACTTGGTCAGGAACTTCGTGCCGGAAGCCAGGTCGTTGAATACAACAGCTTCGTACTTCGGGTGGATATCAGACTTCATAATGGGACCTTTTGTTCGCGCAACTGGATTTTGCCAGCTGCCAGGTATGAATGGAGGTGGTCCGTTGCTGCAGTGTAGAAATTTCAGCTGCCGGGCCAACAACCAATCATAGCGGAAACGGGTAGGCCAGACGAACCAAGCTCAGCCGTGCGGGCGAAGCTCCCAGCACGCCACCGCCGAGGCGGCCGCGACGTTGAGCGAATCGACGCCGCCACGCATGGGTATCTTGACGGCGAGGTCGACGGCGGCAAGCGTCTCAGGCGCAGACCGGGCGATTACCTGTCGGGCGGCCGCCCGAGCGTACCTGCGCACCGGGGGATTCCCCTGCGCAGCCGGCCGGGTTACTGTGAGTGCGTGCGCGGGCGCATCGAAGCCGACTATCTGGTGGTCGGCGCTGGGACAGCGGGGATGGTCTTCACCGACCGGATCCTCGCGCATTCGGATGCCACGGTCGCGATCGTCGATCGTCGGCACGCACCCGGGGGACACTGGCAGGACGCATATCCGTTCGTTCGGCTGCACCAGCCCGCCAACCTCTACGGCGTCGAATCCGTGCCATTCGGAGCCTACAGGCGCGACGTCAGCGGCACGAATGCAGGCATGTACGAGCTGGCCGGCCCGAGCGAGATCTGCGCGCACTTCGAAGAAGCGATGACGCGGGTCTTCCTGCCGACCGGTCGTGTAGTTTACCTGCCCGAGTGCGATTTCGTTGACGAGGGTCGGATCGTCTCCCGCCTGGACGGGCGCACCGTGCCCGTCACAGTGCGCCGCCGCGTGGTGGATGCCAGGTATCTCGAGGGCCGCATCCCCGCCACCTCCGCCCCGCCGTTCTCCGTGGCCGAGGGAGTCCGTTGCATCCCCACCGGTGGGCTCGCCCGACTCGCCCACCCGGCCGGACACATCACCGTGATCGGCGCGGGAAAAACCGCCCTCGACACGTGTGTGTGGCTTCTCGAACGGGGTGTGGATCCCGCCGACCTCACGTGGATCAAACCGCGCGAGGGCTGGTGGCCGAATCGGCGCTACCTGCAGCCGCACGACCTGGTCGTCGACCAGTACGTCGCGAACACCGCACAGATCGAGGCCATGGCCCAAGCGACGACGGTTGACGATTTCTTCGCACGGCTCGACGAACAGGAAATCCTGCTGCGGGTCGATCCGTCGGTGTCACCCACGATGTTCCACGGCGCGATCGTCGGAGAAGCCGAGATCGCCCTCCTCCGGCAAATCGAGGATGTCGTCCGCCTCGGTCACGTGCGTAGTGTCGAGCGAGACCGCATCATCCTCGACGACGGTGTCATCCCCACGACACGCGACACACTGCACGTCCACTGCGCGGCGTCGGGGCTCGTCCGGCCGCCGCTTCGTCCGATCTTCGAACCTGGCCGCATCACGCTTCAGCCGATGTTCTGGGGCACCGTCTCGTTCCAGTACGCGATGCTTGGCGTCGTCGAAGCAGAACTCCACGACGATGACCAGAAGAACAAGCTGTGCCGCCCGCTGCACCTCTGGGATCGGAATGTCGACTTCCTCAGCGCCTACGCCGCGCTGATGGCGAACGCCCGGTCACGCGGCCAGCATCCGGCCGTGTCCGCCTGGTCTCGCACGAGCCGGCTGTATCCTTTCTCCGAGCTGGAGCGTTACGCCGACGACCCACGCATCCCCGAGGCTCGCGAGCGCAGCCGAGCCCATGCCGCCGGAGCGCTCTCCAACCTCCCCCGCCTCATCGCCTCGGCGTGACCCGGCCATCGTCGGCCGGCGATCGCTGATGGGCGGTGGGACTCGCGCTGCCCTCCCACACCTTCCCCTGGGCAGCAAATGGTGCTCTGACCTGAGGTTTCACCTCAGACACCAGGGCATCTCTAGCTCTTCATTTGCTCCTGACACCGCGGTCGGGTGGGTGCAGTCACGCTCAGCCATTACCTCGTCGCGTAGAACGCAACAGCCGACGAGGCAGCGACGTTGAGCGAGTCGACGCCGTTCATCATCGGAATTGTTACGCGCGCGTCGAGTACCTGGTCAGTCTCAGGCCTCAACCCCTCACCCTCGGTGCCGAAGACCAGCGCCAGATGCGGATGATCTTGCGCTACCAAGTCATCAAGCGTGATGGCACCTTCGCCAAGCGACATGCCGGCCACGAAGTAGCCTGCTTCCTTGAGGACCTCGAGGTCGTCCGGCCACGATTCGATGCGGGTCCACGGCACCTGGAACACGGTGCCCATCGACACGCGGATGGAGCGTCGGTATAGCGGGTCGGCGCACTGGGGTGAGACCAGTACGGCGTCGACGCCGATGGCTGCCACGCTGCGGAAAATCGCGCCTACATTTGTGTGGTCGGTAAGGTTCTCAAGGACCGCGATCCTTGATCGTCCTGGCGTATGAGAACGATCCGGCCCTTGTACTTTGGAACCACTGACATTGGTGTGGTCCACGATGTCTTCCAGAACGGCCACCCGCTGCGCACCCTCCAACAGTGTCTGGAGGGGTACTGGGGCTGGCCGGTGCATGGCAGCCATGGCTCCGCGGTGCAGGTGGAACCCTGTGATCTCTTCCAACAGGGGAGCTTTGCCGATGAACACCGGAACGTCTGGATAGGCCTGGAAAACGTCGTCGAGATCTTCCAGCCATTTCTCCGCGAGGAAGAAAGACCGCGGCTGGTGCCCGGCGGCGAGTGCACGACGCAGCACCCGAGAGGACTCGGCGATGTACATGCCCTCCTCAGGTTCGCGGAGCTTGCGGAGGTGCACGTCGGTCAGCGTCGTGTAGTCAGTCACCCGGGGATCGTCGGCTGACTCCAGATAGTGGAAGGTCACCGCGGGATTATTTCAGCAGGTTGGCGATCATGACGCCCAAGGCCACAATGCCGAGGGTGAAGATGACAGCCCGAAGGACGCGTGGAGAAAGCCTGCGGCCTACTTTGGAGCCAACGAGACCGCCAATCGTGGAACTCACCGCGATCAGGAGGACCACCAGCCAGTTGATGCGATCGAAGGCGAAGATCAGGTAGGACACTGCGGCCACCATGTTCACACCCAGCACGAGGATGTTCTTCATGGCATTCGCGTTCTGCATGGTTCCCGTGAGGAACACACCCAGGATTCCCACCAGCAGGATGCCCTGGGCAGCCACGAAATAGCCGCCATAGATACCGGCGAGGTAAACGAGAACCACCAGCAGCACGCCATGGCTACGATCCCGAATGGCGTGCTCCGGGTTCTGTTCACGGCTCCGGACCCAAGTTTGCAATTTCGGCTGGAACAGCACCATCAACAACGCCAGCACCAACAGGACAGGCGCTACGTAGTGGAAGACCTTCTCCGGCAGATGCAGCAGTAACCACGCGCCGGTGATGCCGCCCAATAGAGACGCCGGCAGCAACTTCATGAGCTGCCTGCCGCGGCCAGCCAACTCCCGCCGGTATCCCCATGCGCCCGCCGCCGTGCCGGCCACCAGACCCATGGCATTGCTCATGGACGCAACCACAGGGGTAACGCCGAGCGCAATGAGTACGGGGAAAGTTACGAGCGTGCCGGAGCCGACCACCGCGTTGATGGTGCCGGCCCACAAGCCCGCGAAAAAGACCAGGATGCTGCTAAGGATCTCCATTTCTTGGGTCCCCCGGCCTAGCGGCGGGCAGTGGCCGTGTAGCGGCCGGAGTTTTCAGTGACGTCCAAGGAAAGCCCGAAGGTGTTGGACAGGTGCTCGTCGGTCAGGACCTCCTTGATGGGACCCGCCGCGACGACGCCGCCATCCCGCAGCAGCATTGCGTGCGTGAATCCAGGCGGGACTTCCTCAAGGTGGTGGGTGACCAGGACCATGGCCGGTGCGTCCTCATCGCTGGCGAGTTCGCCCAGTTTGTGGACCAGCTCTTCGCGTCCGCCAAGGTCCAGGCCGGCAGCTGGTTCGTCAAGCAACAGCAGCTCGGGGTCGGCCATAAGGGCTCGGGCAATCTGAACGCGCTTGCGCTCTCCCTCGGACAACGTGGCGAACGTCCTGTTGAGCAGTGGTCCCATCCCCCAGTCGTTCAAGAGGCCAAAGGCGCGGCGCTCGTCATCGCGTTCGTATCCTTCACGCCAGCGTCCGGTCACGCCATAAGCGGCGGTCACGACGACGTTCAGCACGTTCTCGTGTTCCGGGATTTGGGTGGCGAGGGCTGCAGAAGAAAGGCCAATCCGCGGACGCAACTCAAACACATCGACGCGGCCGAGGGTTTCGTCGAGGATCCCGGCCTTGCCGCTGCTGGGGTGCAGTCGTGCTGCCGCGATCTGGAGGAGGGT
The DNA here is from genome assembly GCF_044755025.1 of Paenarthrobacter sp. NPDC092416. Classification (NCBI taxonomy): domain Bacteria; kingdom Bacillati; phylum Actinomycetota; class Actinomycetes; order Micrococcales; family Micrococcaceae; genus Paenarthrobacter; species Paenarthrobacter sp. NPDC092416. The sequence continues at coordinate 38,751 of NZ_JBIVQG010000004.1, read as the reverse complement.
GGTCTTGCCGGCGCCGTTGGGTCCAAGGATGACCCAGCGTTCGCCTTCATTGACCTGCCAGTCAACCTTGTCCAGCAGGGTCTTTTTGCCTCGGACAACGCTGACGGAAGCCAATTCCAGAACATCACTCATAGCAGTAGACACTAGGACAAAAATACAGATGACTGATAACCGGTCACTTGTGCTCGTTGCTGCGGAGAAACAAATTCGGGTGAACCTAGCAGGCTCAGTAGGATTGAAGCCATGACTTCGAACTTGGCTGCGGTCAGCTATGGCGTGAATTTGTCCCCTGAATCGCTCGATAACCTGCGCAAAGTGCTGGCCGATGCCGGCGCCGCAGTGTCATCGGAATCACAGTCGGGGGATGACCGATTTGGCGTTCACACTGCCGATCTCGCCGTGGTCTCTGGTACCGACGCCGACCTTGCCGCCCTGCGACGTCGCGTGGCCGAGGATGCCGTTGATGGAACGGATACTGCACTGGTCCCCGCCGGTCTTCGGGAAGCATCCCGCAAGTTGCTCATCATGGATGTGGATTCCACCCTCATCCAGCAGGAAGTCATTGAGCTCTTGGCTGCCTACGCCGGCAAGCGCGACGAAGTTGCGGCCGTCACCGAGGCCGCCATGCGTGGTGAGCTGGACTTTGCCCAGAGCCTGCACGCACGTGTGGCCGTCCTCGCAGGGCTGCCTGCCGCCGTCGTCGACTCCGTACGCAACGAGGTGCGCCTCAGCCTGGGAGCTGCTGAGCTCGTTGCCGCGTTCAAGGCCGCCGGACATGTGGTGGCCGTTGTTTCGGGTGGCTTCAACCAGATCCTGGGGCCCATCGCCGAGGAGCTCGGCCTGGACTACTGGATTGCGAACGAGCTGGAAATCGTGGATGGCGCATTGACGGGCAAGGTTTTGGGAGCGGTGATTGATCGGGCCGCCAAGGAAAAGTACCTGCGTGAGTGGGCCGCTGCCGAGGGAATCAGTATGGAACACACCATCGCCGTGGGCGACGGCGCCAATGACCTCGACATGCTCGGTGCCGCGGGCATCGGCGTCGCCTTCAACGCGAAGCCGGCGGTCCGCGCAGTGGCAGACGCCGCGATCAACATGCCATACCTGGACGCCGTACGGCACATAGCCAACGTCTGAAGCGTCGACTGAGGCGGGTCATTCATCCGGACTCGTTCGGCCGGGTCAGGAACTAAACGCACGCGTTCACGGTGTCCTGCCGATTGGGCGGCGTTACGGCGCTGCTTTCGGGGCGGCCTCCGGATCCCAATTGGTTGATTTGGCCCACTGTTCCGAGAGGTAGTATGCATTGGCGAACCAATAATCCTTGGCCTTTGCGTAGGCATCGAAATGGGTGTCAGCTGCATGTGTTGCTGCCAGTGATTTTTTCACCGCCGCATAGTCGTCGCGGGCCTGGTCATCTGCCCGGAGCCAGTCCCGAAACAAGAACGCATATCGCCATCCCGGCGAGCCAATTCGGCGCACATGGACGATGACCCGGCGTTCCTCATCGACACTCGCGTACAACCGCTTCGCCCACAACGCGGGATCGGTGATCAAGCCGCGAGGGTTGTCTGCGCTGACGCCCGGAGCGTCCGGCGCCACATCTTGGACATTAACGAGACCCGCGCTACGCAGCTGCGCATCCACACTGTCGCAGTCTTCCAAGCGCTCAACCGAGACTTGCAAATCGATAATGGCCTTGGCAGGCAGGCCTTTAACTGCCGTCGACCCGATGTGATTGATTTTCACGGCGAAACTATTGAATACCAGCTCGATGCGTGCCTCGATCCGCCCAGCTGTTTCGGCCCAGACCGGCGACCATTGAGCAATCGCGGGCGGTAAATCGGACGGTAGTTGATGGTCACGGCGCCTCTGGTCGAACCGCTGCGCCCTGACGATAAAGGCCTCGCGGTCCCGGCCACCAGCTATTACCGCGTCCAAAAGACGGGAATCCTTCATTCCCGACGCTCCGGGACCAACGCCCACCGCAAGATGGCAGGCAGCCGACGCGGCAGCGATTCTTAGGTCGGCAGGCTGGAGTTCGACAACCCTGACGCCTCGGATGGCCGCCCGGAGGTCGGACAGCAAACGGTGGGAAGGCTCGGCGTCCTCGCCAACCACGGCAACAGACAAGGGCTGACTCTCATTTGACCACATCGTGCCACGATAGCGCGGTGCGGTCCCGGTCCACGACCGTCCTCGGTCTGGCCGAATGACCAATACCGGCACTGTCACGGGTTCCAGGTCCGGGTCTTTCCGAACCTCAGCACGCGCCTGGACCGCCCTCGCGACACATCAACCTGGGCATGACGAGTCTCGTCCGGGCCTGACTTGTCCGGCGATTATTGCCTTGCTGCGGGAGGCTGCGGGGGGAAAGAGGTATGGAAATCCCTAGGAGTTGGGAAACGTCAAGGCCATCCAAAGGGCTGCTGGCCCGGATTCATCGTGGGCCAGCAGCCTGGAGTGCGGGCTTAGAGGGTGGCCAGCAGCTGCTGCATTTCCTTGATCTCGGCTTCCTGGGCGCTCACGATGTCTTTGCTGAGCTGGACGGCTTCGGTGTTCTTGCCGTCGGTCGTTTCGGTTTTGGCCATCGTCACGGCACCTTCGTGGTGGGCGACCATCTGGGTCAGGAAGAGCTTGGCGGCATCGACACCCTGCGCGGCTTCGAGTTTCGCCATGTCTTCAGCGCCCATCATGCCTTCCGTGCCGTGCCCGGTGGGCACCTGCATCGACTCGCCCCAGCCTTGAAGCCAGCCGGTCATCTTCTTGATCTCCGGCGCCTGGGCCTCCTTGATCCGGGCTGCCAGCGCTGTGACTTCGCTCGGGATGTCCTGCTTCTTCAGGATCATGTCGCTCATTTCGACCGCCTGTGCGTGGTGCGGGATCATCATTTGGGCAAACATCAGGTCCGCGGCGTTATGGCCGGTGGCCGCAGCAGGGCTGGAGGAACTGCTACCGTGATCCATCCCCGGCATGGAGGTCCCTGAGGAACTGGAACCGCTGCCGGATGCGCCGCAGCCGGCGAGAGCGATGATGGCGGCGGCGGCCGTCGCGGCAATGGGCAAGAACTTTTTCGTGGTCATCAAAATTGGGTCCTTCGAAAGGATTTCGGGGCGCAAGCGGCCCGGGATAAGGGTCGGCGTGTATCAGCCATGACCCGACAGCCGTAGAGGCTGGCGGGCAGCGGGGAGAAGCCCGGGACGGGCAGATGGAGCGTCTATGTTCTGCTGATGGACAATTCACCCGGCGAAGGACCGGCTGGACGGTAGGCCCAAAGGCTCCAGGACGTCATGGTGGAGATGCGGGACGGTGCCGTTATGGAAACCGAGTCCACGGGCAAAGGCGCGGAAAGGCCAACTGGCGCGACAGAGGGGATGCACGGAGCGGTCATCATGTGCTGGTTTGGGCAGTTCCCTGAGCAGGAGCACTGAGCCCGGGAGGGGAACGTCTCCGAGTCGGCCGCGTTCTGCGACATGATGCGTTCCTGCGCTGGGCCTGCATGGCCGGAGTGCCCCGCGGCGCTTCCGTCAATAATAGTGGAAACTACTCCTGTAGTTGCCGTCGGAGACCCGGTGATGGTCGCCATTGTATGCATCGAATGGGAACTGGGCATGACATGCATGCCCAGGATCCCGGCGGTCAGCGCCAACACGGTGGAGAGCAGACCGATGGCATGCAGGACGGATCCGGTCATGGTGCGCTCTCTGGTCATGACGGTCCTCCTCCCTGCGTGGCTGTCTTTTCCAGGCTACCGGCACCGGCACGCCCTCCAAGTATGTGTTGCGTCGGTGCTGGCGGCCTTCAGGGCGGTCAACGAACCTGTGCGGGGTTCAGTTTCACCCGGCGGAGCAACTGTGCGTTGAGGGCGACCACGATGGTCGAAATGGACATCAGGACTGCCCCGGCGGCTGGGGACAGGACGATACCGGCGAATGCCAGCACGCCCGCTGCCAAGGGTACGGCGATGGCGTTGTAGCCGGTGGCCCACACGAGGTTTTGCCACATCTTCGTGTAGCTGGCCCTGGACAGGTCCACCATGGACAGCACAGCCCGTGGGTCGTTGCCAGCCAGGATCACCCCGGCTGATTCCATGGCCACGTCGGTGCCGGCACCGATGGCAATGCCGACCTCGGCGCGGGCCAGCGCCGGGGAGTCGTTGACGCCGTCCCCGACCATTGCCACCTTCAGACCGCGCCTCTGTAGTTCAGCGACCTTCTTGTCCTTGTCCGCGGGCATCACTTCGGCGAAGAGCTCATCGATGTTCAGCTCCTCACCTACTGTCTTCGCCACCTGGGTGGCGTCGCCGGTAATCATGGCAACCTTAATGCCCCTGCTTTGCAGGGCTGCCACTGCTTGCCGGGACTCAGGACGGATTGCGTCCTCCAGGCTGACCGCACCAACGATCCGATCGTCGTCGATGACGTGCAGCACTGCCGCGCCGCGCTCCATCCATTCATGAGTGGAGGCCGTCAGGGAGGCGGGTTCCGTGAGCCCCAGTTCGCGCAGCAATGCCGGCCCTCCGACCTGGACAGAGCGACCGTTGACCGTGGCACGCACGCCCCGGCCCGTCATCGAAGTGAAACCTTTCGCTTGCTGAACTTCCAGGCCCTTGCTGTGGGCTGCCCGGACGATTGCGCGGGCGACGGGGTGTTCGCTGTCGGATTCCACGGCCGCGGCCAGCGCCAGCAGTTCTTCCGGGCTGGTGTCCTCGACTGCGGCAGTCTCCTTGAGCTCGGGCTCGCCCTTGGTCAAGGTCCCGGTCTTGTCGAACAGAACGATGTCCACAGTGCGCATCCGCTCCAGTGCGATCCGGTTCTTGATCAGCACCCCAGCCGTGGCGGCCTGTTCCGTGGAGATCGCAATCACCAGTGGAATGGCGAGCCCGAGGGCGTGCGGGCAGGCGATAACGAGGACCGTCACGCTACGGGTGACGGCGTCGGGCAGGCTGCCCAACAGGGCCCAGGCAATGAAAGTGATGACACCGGCAATGGTGGCGAAGTAGAACAGGAATGCCGCCGCCCGGTCGGCGAGGGCTTGGGTTTTTGAGGACGAGGCCTGTGCCTCGGCTACCAACCGCCGGATGCCAGCCAGGGCCGTGTGGTCCCCGATCGCCGTCACGGTGACCCGGACGGTGTTATCGGTGGCCACGGTCCCGGCCACCACCGGGTCCCCCAATGAGCGAAGCACCGTTTTGGATTCACCGGTGATCATGGATTCATCGAACTCGGCTTGCCCGTCGACGATGGTGCCGTCGGCGGGCATCCGCGCCCCGGATCGCACAAGGACTACGTCCCCTGTCTTCAGTTCGAAAACCGGAACGGTCTGGACGCCGGTGTCGGTGACGCGTTCGGCTTCGTCGGGCAACAGGGCCGCCAGGGCGTCCAGGGCGCCTTGGGCCGAGCCAAGAGACCGCATTTCGATCCAGTGACCGAGAAGCATTATGGCTACCAGCAACGCCAGCTCCCACCAGAAGTCCAGCTCGAAGTTCCCGAGTCCCAAGGTCGTGACCCAGGACGCGGCGAAGGCAACGGTGATGGCCATGCTGATTAGCAGCATCATGCCCGGCTGCCGGGACTTCAGTTCGTTCAAGCCGCCCTTGAGGAACGGCATGCCTCCATAGACATAGATCACCGTGCCCAGAACAGGCGGGATCCAGAGGGAGCCCGGGAATTCCGGCGGCATATACCCCACGAGGTGCCCGAACATCGGGCTGAAATACACGACCGGGACTGATAGCGCCAAGGTTTGCCAGAACCTGTCCTTGAACATGGCCGTACTATGCCCGGCGTGCTGGCCGTGAGTGTGCACGGCATGATCGTCCTGGGCATGGTGCCCCTGCCCATGGGCATCGTGCGGATGTGATGACGCTGCCGCTTCGGGAAGCTGCTGCGGTTCTGCCCGGTTCGGGTCATCTGCTTCGCTGGCCGACGAATAGCGGTGATCGTGGTGATGGCTGTGGTCTGTCATGGTGCGCTCCTTCAGACGCGGCCCGCATCGCCGAGGCGATGCGGGCCCAACGTGTTTGGACTAGCTTCCCGTCAGGCTGTATCCAGCCGACATGACGGCATGCTGGACGGCGGGAGATCCGGCGGAACCGGTGATGATCAGGCGGGAAACGCCGCCAGGGACCAGTTCAACGGACGCGGTGTCCACGCCGTCCACGGCCTTGACAGCCCGTTCGATGCTGGCCACGCAACCACCGCAGGTCAGTCCTTCAACGCCGTACTCGATACCCGTTTCGGCGGGCGGAGTGGTTCGGGCTTCGTCGGAACAGCAGCCGCAGCGCAAGGACGACGCAGCAGTAAGGGGCAGTTGGATCCAAGAAGGTGTTTGCATGTCAGTTCCCTTAGTTGCAGAAGATGCGATGGGTGCTGTGGTTGAACGGATGTAAAGAGGAAACCAGTACGACCCTCCGCGACATACCACTCACTGACAACACCATTAATATACCCCTAGGGGGTATATTCGACAAGCGCTGTTCATCCCTTATCGGGTGGTTCGGGATTCCTCTGTTTCGATATTCAACGGACTTCGATGGCACCCATCATGCCGAGGTCCTCGTGGTCCAGGATGTGGCAGTGGTAGACGGAGCGTCCGCTGAAGTCCTTGAATGCGATCCTGACCTTTACACGCCCGTTTGCGGGCACGTTCACCACGTCCTGCCAGATGGCTGGGTACTTGTGGTGACCGTTCTCTTCGATGATTAGCATTGGCCAGATATGAAGGTGGAACGGATGGTCCATGGGGCCGGAGTTGATCAGCGTCCACTCCTCCACGTCGCCGGCCGATACCGTAGTGTCTGTTCGGGTTTCGTTGAATTTCTTGCCGTTGATCGTGAAACTCATCAGGCCCCCACCCATGCCAGCGGCCAGCACGAACTGCCGGCGGGCCGCGACCGTCGCTGACCGTAAGTCTCCGGGCACTTTCTGGGTGGGCACTGATGGGAGGGTGGCGACCGGTTCGCCGGTCACATGAAGCGTGGCCAGTGCCGTACCGTCCGATTGGTTGGCAGGGCCTCGTGTTCGGCGCCCAGGGCTCATCATTCCCTCCATGGTTCCCCGGTCCTGATAGAACGTGCGCAGAACGGAGTTGCCGATTGCTGTGGTCACTAAAAGGTCTGCCCGGTTTCCGGGAGTGAGCAGCAGTTCATCCACTTTCTCCGGTGTCGGGAAGCGGCCGGAGTCCAGCCCGAGGAGCTGCAACTGCTGGCCGTCGAGCCGCAGCCGGAGGTAGCGGGCCACGCACGCGTTGACGATGCGCCACCTTTCCCGTTGCCCCGGGCGGGCACTGAATTTCGGATTGCTTTGACCGTTGACCAATATCAGCTCACCCTCCCGGCCCATCAACCGTTCCATCCCCGGGACCGCCGCAATATTGCCCAGGCCGTCCAAGGTGGTGTCCGAAATGACCAGCACCCGGTCCACACTCGACTCGATCGGCACCGGGTCCTCGACGATGATCGCTCCGAAGAGGCCCGCGAAGATCTGATCAGCGACCACGCCGTGGTGGTGAGGGTGATACCAGTACACTCCCGGGGGGTGATCCAACGGAAGTTTGTATTCATAGTCGAAGGTTCCTCCGGGGTCCACCGCGACGAACACATTGTCCCCGCTGCCCTCCGGGGACACGTGGAGGCCGTGCACGTGCAGGTTAGTGGCCTGAGCCAGGTTGTTGACCAGGCGGATCCTCAGGACATCGCCTGCCCGCACTCGAAGCGTCGGGCCGGGAATGCCGCCGTTATAGCCAAGGGCTGCGGTCTGCTGGCCAGCAAGCAACATTTGTCCGGGTGCGGCTTCGAGCCGTACCTGAAGCTGGCCGTTTGCACTCCACTCCTCCGGAGGCTGGGTCAGTTCGCTTCCCATAGGGGGATGATCCGGCGAGGTCAGGGTCCAGACCAACCCGGCACCGCCGGCCGCTGTTCCTGCAATGCCGAACCCGCCCAGCAGCAGCACCTGGCGACGGCTGATGGGTTGCACTACGGGGCCTCACCGAGCACATTGAGGTGTTCGCGGTACTGGTCTGCCGTGAGTTCTCCTTTTGCAAAACGCTCGTCGAGAATCTGGCGGGCACTGCTCCCCTTCGCCGGCGGCGGGTCGCCTGGCCCCTGTGGGCCTGTAGGCACGTAGCCGCCACGGCCGCCGCTAATGACCTTGATCGAGAGAAACACAAGAAGCGTGATGCCGACAAGCAGCAGAAGAACCCAAAGCCACATCCACGCCATGCCTTGTCCATAACCCCACATCATGATCCGCACCCTTCACTTCTGAGATCTACTCCCAGTCTCAGCCCGGATCCGAGCCGCCAATAGAGTCCGAGGTCCCGGTCCTCCGTTGGAGTGGTATGTCGCGCATCGATCTCCGCGCCGGAGGGTCTTGCGGGTGACGGGTGACCACGGGCGCCCGCGCCGGAAAACGTGATTTTCGCGACACGAACCGGATTCCCGTCCCACCTACTGGTGACTCATAGCAACAGAATCCCAGGAGAGAAAGATGGTTTTCAACCAATCCCACATCGGAGCGTCAGTTGGCATGGCCAACCTCGATACCGCGGACGTGCAAGCAGGCCTCATGGTCGTGCTGATTCTCGGCGCAACGTTAATGGCCCTACTCGGGGTCTTCGTCGTTCTCGTCGTTGTACCGCTTGCGGCGCTGGTCCTCAGGAAGCGCAGAGGCAGGCGGAGAGAGATCTCTCCTGCTGCGGCAAAGGCGAAGGCGGAAGCCACTGAACCACGCAACGGTCCTCGTCATGCGAAGCCCAAGCATGGATTCAGTCTCCGAATTAAGCGAATTGCACCCCAGTTGGTAAGTCAAGGCCATGAACGTGGGAGCGGCGGAATGAAACGCTAAAGCAGGATTCGTGACGCGAAAACTGAGACAATCTATTCGATCGCCGCGAATTCTTGGGAATATGGCCATTAAGTGTGAAACGCTCCGTCAGAGTTTCCAAATTATGCATTAAGTCGCATAACCTAATAGACGTACCGTGAAGAAAGCGGACGTCCGGGATGACAGAAGTGCAGGGTTAATGAACCGTTCACAGCGCACATGGAAATGGTGGAAACAACGGGAAGGATTTGAGTCGGCGGAATATGAGCAGTCCCCATCAGACGAGCCCACAACGACCTTCCGCGAACTCTTCCATGGCGACCACTTCACGGATTCGTTTGATGACAAAACAGAACAGGAAGAGCTAAATATGAGCACGCTTGACGAAGCTATTAAGCAACTGCTGTCCATCGAAGGCGCCACTGGTGCGGCCGTCGTGGACTACTCCAGCGGAATGGCCCTGGCTCAGGGTGGAAGCCCTGGCTTTGACCTCGGCATTGCCGCAGCCGGCAACTCAAACGTCGTCAGTGCCAAGTTGCGCACCATGGCGGACCTGAGCCTGGACAGTGACATCGAAGATATCCTGATCACCCTGAGCACCCAGTACCACTTGATCCACGTGCTGAATTCAGGCGGTTCAAAGGGCCTTTTCGTCTACCTGGTGCTCGACCGAACCTATGCAAACCTGGCATTGGCACGCCACAAGCTCAACAACCTGGCCAAGGGAATCACGATCTGATCTCCCGCAGGAAAACCAAGGGGACGGCCACGCAATTGCGTGGCCGTCCCCTTGGCGTCTTCCCGGCAGCGATGCCGCTCTGCCTCAAATCTTCACGCGGCGAGCCTCGCTGACCCCGGATTCAAACTTGGAGCCCAGCATATGGTGCACCAAGACGTCCTCATTGGTATTGGCGTTGGCCTCGATGGTAACAAGTTCGCCGTCCCGCATCACACCAATCCGGTGGCACCAGCTGACCAGCTCCGACAAGTCCGATGACAACAGGATGATGGCCACCCCGGTTTGGCTGAGCTCGGTAAGCATCTGATACACAATTTCCTTGGCCCCAATGTCTATGCCTCGACTGGGATGACTGAGAATCAACACATCGCAATCCGTCGTCATCCATTTGGCGAGGTGAACTTTCTGACGGTCGCCGCCGGAAAGAGTGGTGATGGTGCCATGGATGTTCGTCGTGTTGATGCGCATGCGGCGAACCAGTTCAATGACGCCTCGCAGCTGCGTGATCTCATCCAGCAAGTTCGCCTCGGCGGCATCGTCACTGGGCTGGAGGCCGTCCGCAATAGTGGTTCCGGACTCCAGGTTGCCCGAGGTGTCTGACAGATAGCCAATCTTCAGGCGCAGTGCATCCTGCGGCCCCAGGATCTGAACCGGATTTCCGTGGAGGAATATCTGCCCCGATGTGCTCGGGTGAATGCCCACAAGTGCTTCCAGCAACTCGTAAATACCCGAACGATGGGTTCCGACGAGTCCGAAAATCTCACCTTTGGCCACGTTAAAAGTCACGTCGCGAACATTGGCCCCGACGCTAAGGTTTACGACTCGGACTGCTTCTTCACCAGCTGCCGGAACAGTGGGTCTGGTGTTGCTTTCCAGCTTCTGCTGCAGCAGGAGAAAAGCCAGCTCATCAACATTGGTCTGACTTGCTTCCAGAATCCTATGCACCGTGCCGTCCCTCAGAACGGCGATGCGGTGGGCGATGGATCGGACCTCATCCAGGCGGTGGGTGATGTAGATGATCGCCCTCCCCTGATCGACCAGCATCCGCAGAACCTGATGAAGAACCGCGACATCGTGATCCGGCAGAGATGCGGCAACCTCGTCCATGATGACGAGTTGGGCTTCTTCGGCGACCATTCTGAGAACTTCCACGAGGGTCTGGTCGGCGCGAATGAGAGTCCCGACTGCGGCATCCGGATCCATGCTGATGCCGATGTCGCGGATCAATTCCGTGGCCTGGGCCCGTAGTTCAAGATGGGACTTATCGGCTTGAAAAGTCCTGCGGAAAATCGCTTTGGCGACAGTCATGTCAGGATCAAGTCGGAAGTTCTGTGGAATGAGCCCAACGCCGCAGGCTTGCGCCTCGTCGATCGTTTCGGGTCCATATATTTCCCCGGCCAGCATGATTCGACCGCCGTCATGCTTATGGGATCCGGACAATACGCCCATCAGGGTTGTCTTGCCCGCCCCATTGGTTCCAATCAGCCCCAGAATTTCGCCGCGATACAAGGAAAGCCCAACGCCTTTGAGGATTTGCCGTTGATCATAGGAGGCATGAATATCATCGGCATGCAATAACAGATCCAAGGAAAGCTCCTAGTTCGCGGATACGCGTTCGACAGCGGGAGTGGGCGCTCTGCCGAGTTAATCAGATAGTATCCGTTAATGCAAAAGAGGTACGGCGAAACAAGTTATCGAATTTCGTGACGCGAAAAGCGCGACTATTTATCACGTCGTCTTCCTCTACCCGCGGTCTGGTCGGCCAACGAGTCGTCAATGTGCCCTTAAACAGCTGTGGCCCGGGACATTTGCCCCGGGCCACAGCTGTTGAGGAGAACGTTACTCGGCCGTCTTGCCGAAATAGTCTGCTCCACCGACGTACTCGGTGTGGCCGGATTCGACGTCAGCGGTGACCATCTTGGCAACCTCGGCCGCGAACTCCTGCACGGAGTACAGCTTGCCGGCCTCCGCGCGCCGGGCCTCGATTGCACCCGGGTTGGAGCGGTCAAGCAAGGTAGCCGTGACGGTGCCTTCGATCATGTCGCCGGAAACGACAACCAGCGAGATGCCCTTGTCCGCAAGGTTCGGCAGGAGGGCGCGCAGCGCGTCTTCACCGGCACGCTTGCTCTTGGCGACGGGCTCGTACTCAGGCATGGTGGGCACGGTCTCAACGAAGTGGGCCTGGTGGCTGGTCACGAAGACGACGCGTGAACCTTCAGGCATCAGCGGCACGGCAGCGTTCAGCATGTTGATCTGGGCGTCGCGGTTGAGCTTAAGTGCGTAGCCCTCCTCCATGCCGGACTCCATGCCGCCGGATGCGTTGAGCACCAGGACGTCGAGGGAACCGAATTCCTCCATGGCCGTGCTGGCCAAGGCGTGTACGCCTTCGTCGGTGGTGAGGTCGGCGCCTACGGCAGCCGCGCGGCCGCCCGCGGCCTGGATGTCAGCCACAACCTTATTGGCGCGAGGCGCCTTCTGGCGGTAGTTAACGACGACGGCGGCACCCTCACCCGCGAGGATCTTGGCAACTTCGGCCCCGATCCCCCGGGAAGATCCAGTGACGATCGCAGTCTTGTTATCCAGCGTTCCCATTCGTGCTCCTTTTGTTCAATTCATCCAAATTCCGTGGGCTCGAGTTCCATCATGCCAGCGGCGACGATGAATCCTTTTGTTGAGCTCACACAAAAACTGATTGGTCTACTAGGACCGTTGGGGGCTCAGTGCCCCATCCCGAGGCCGCCATCAACGGGAATCACGGCGCCCGAAATGTATGCAGCCTCATCGCTGGCCACCCAGCGGACCACGTCAGCAACCTCAGAGGCCTCCGCGAAGCGTCCAGCCGGGACATTGGCAAGGTATGCCTTCTGGGTGTCTTCGGGCAGTTCCGCGGTCATGTCCGTGTTGATGAAGCCCGGAGCAACGACGTTGGCCGTGATGCCGCGGCTGCCAAGTTCACGAGTCAATGATCGGGCAATGCCGACCATTCCGGCCTTGGATGCCGAGTAGTTGATCTGTCCAGGTGCACCATAGAGGCCGGACACCGAGGAGATCAGGACCACGCGGCCCTTACGGAGCCGGATCATGCCCTTGGAGGCGCGTTTGATGACGCGGAAGGCTCCAGTGAGGTTGGTATCCAGGACCGAAGTAAAGTCGTCCTCGCTCATGCGCAGCAGCAGCGTGTCCTTGGTGATACCCGCATTGGCAACCAGCACTTCCACCGGGCCGTGCGCGGCTTCGACTACCTTGAACGCTTCGTCAATGGACGCCTCATCCGTCACATCTGCCTTGACGCCCAGGATGCCTTCAGGCAGTTCTGTTTCACTGCGGTAGGTCACTGCGACTTTGTCACCGTTGGCGAGAAACGATTCGGCGATCGCGAGGCCAATGCCGCGATTGCCGCCGGTGATGAGGACGCTGCGGCCGGTGGATACTGCTTCAGACATTCGTTGACTCCAGGTTCTGCGGCAAGGCAATGCCGCGGTGAAGAGGGGTTTTCCTGCCTCGATCTTATCCGCCGTGCAATGCAACCCGTGGGTAACTGGCCGCCAGCGCGGTTTGGGCGGCTCCCACCTTGGTGAGAGAATTAAGAGAAGCCTTTGGAGCGTGATGATTCAGCTGTGACACGAGAAAACAGTCCCCTGCAGCAGGTGCCCGGGGATCCGGACGCTGTTTCCAGCGACCCCGAAGTCCATAGCATCACCGATGCCGCCGCTGCCCACTCAGAAGACATGCGTGAGCGCATGATCAAATACGCGGTGGCCATGGGCATCCGCATGGTGTGCATCATCCTGATCTTCGTCGTGGACGGCTGGTTCAAGATCATTGCCATAGCCGGCGCAGTGTTCCTGCCGTGGATCGCAGTGGTTATTGCCAACGGAAGCGACAAAGCCGAGGACCACAGTGAGTCCCTGCTTGAGAACGTCGCGGCCGCCGAGATCGAGGGCTCCCCGCTTCCCGCGGCCGACGAAGCCCCGGACGAAGTGACAATTCTCCAAGGCGAACTGATCGACGACGAAACTCCCGGCGATCCGGCTGACGCACCTGATACGACCTACACCACCGAAACCGGTAATGAACGGGCGGCTTCATGAACATCCTTAACCTTGGCGGCCTTGGTACTGGCGGCCAGGATTCCGAACGTGCCACCGGGCCTGCTGTCTGCTCGCGCAAGGGATGCCGTGCAGGTGCGGACTGGCAGCTCCTGTGGAACAACCCGCGCATCCACACCCCGGAGCGTCGGAAGGTTTGGCTCTCGTGTGATGAACATCGCGGTTGGCTTGAGGAATATCTCCAGACGCGTGGCTTGTGGAAGGAAACCATTCCCTTCCTGGCTGACGACGCCACAGTTGGCGAGGCCCGCTGAATGTACCGTTTTCTCTTCTCCAGCAAATGGCTGGGGTACTTTGTCCTGGCGGCGGTCTTCGCCACTGCCTGTGTTTTCCTGGGCCGCTGGCAGATGGATCGCAGGGCCGAGACCCTCGCCGAAATCAACCGGGTGGTGAGCAACTATTCGGCCACGCCCATCCCATACACGGACATCAAGTCCGAGTTCGACTCAATGGACCCCGAGCGTGAATGGACCCAGGTTGAACTCCGAGGCCGCTACGATATCGACGGTCAGCGGGTTGTACGCAACCGGCCGCTGAACGGCCAGCCAGGCTACGACGTCGTGGTTCCCTTCCGCTTGACTACCGGTGAAGCGGTGGTCATCGACCGCGGTTGGTTGCCGATTGGCAACAACACCCCGGGGCATCCCGACGTCGTTCCTGCGCCGCCCGCTGGCGAGGTCACCGTAGTGGCGCGCCTCAAACCGTCCGAGCCAAAGCTGGACCGGGGCGCTGTCGAGGGCCAATTGGCGTCGATTGACCTGGCGGGTTTCGCCACAGAACTCCCCTACCCGATTGCCACGGGCGCCTATGGGCAGTTGGCGAGCGAAAGCCCGGCCGTGCAACCGATGCCTACTGCGTTCCCTAAGCCTGCCACGGAGGAGGGAACGCACCTCTCGTACTCTTTGCAGTGGTTCGCATTTGGTGTCCTCATGTTCATCGGCTTCGGATATGCGGCCCGTCAGCAGGCACGCAATGCGGCCATTGACGCGGAAGACGAAGAGGACGACGACATCATCGCCGCGGGCGGTCCGCCCAAGCGCCGGACTCCGGCGCCCCGGAAGAACAAGCGTCGAACATCCGAAGAAGAGGAAGACGCAATTCTGGATGCGCAAGGGTACTGAATGATTCCGGATCCTGTACTCAACGTAAAGTCAGCACTGACGGCTGCGGGCGCCGAGGACACCGTTCGGATTTTCGAGGACAAGGTTCCGACGGCCGCAGCGGCGGCGTCGGTTCTTGGCTGTGACGTCGCGGCCATCACCAACAGCCTGATCTTCGAACTCGATGGGCAACCACTCCTGATCCTCGCCAGCGGCGCGGCAAAAGTGGATACGACATTGGTAGCAAGCCTCTTGGGAGCCGGCAAGATCCGCCGGGCAAAGCCGGACTTCGTGCTGAGGCACACTGGCCAGGAAGTGGGAGGCGTTGCACCAGTAGGACACCCGGAGAAACTCCGTACACTGCTGGACGCCTCGCTGCGGGAACAACCGCTGCTGTGGGCAGGCGCCGGAGACCACAACTCAATGTTCTCCATCAGCTATGAAGAGCTAAAAGCGATCACAAACGCCGAAGAACTCCAGGTTCGCTAGATCCACAAAGGTGAAACGGGCGCCAACCCGACCGCAAGGCAGGCTACCTAGGCCAGTGTGATGAGGTCCAGGTAGTCCTCGTTCCAGTGGTCCTCGACCCCGTCCGGGAGCAGTACGACTCGCTCCGGGTTCAGGGCCGAAACAGCTCCTTCGTCGTGGCTGACCATGACGACGGCGCCGCTGTAGTTTTTCAGCGCGCCCAGGATTTCCGCGCGGCTGGCAGGGTCCAGGTTGTTGGTGGGCTCATCGAGGAGCAGCACATTTGCGCTGGAGGCCACGATGGTAGCCAAGGCCAGACGCGTCTTCTCACCGCCGGACAGGACGCCGGCAGGCTTGTCGACGTCGTCGCCGGAGAACAGGAACGAGCCCAGGATGCCCCGGACCTCGGCGTCCTTCATGTCCGGTGCGGAGGAACGCATATTCTCCAGAACGGTACGATCGACGTCGAGTGTCTCATGCTCCTGGGCGTAGTAGCCCACTTTGAGGCCGTGGCCCGGGATGATGTCTCCGGTATCCGGCTTGTCAACGCCTGCGAGCATGCGCAGCAGTGTGGTCTTGCCCGCACCGTTGAGGCCGAGGATGACCACCTTGGAGCCGCGGTCGATCGCCAGATCCACGTCCGTGAAGATTTCCAAGGAACCGTAAGACTTGCTGAGGCCTTCCGCGGTCAACGGGGTCTTTCCACAAGGTGAAGGATCCGGGAAGCGCAGGGCTGCAACGCGATCATTCTCGCGCACTGCTTCAAGGCCGCTCAAGAGCCGCTCAGCACGCTTGGCCATATTCTGCGCTGCAACGGCCTTGGTGGCCTTGGCGCGCATCTTGTTGGCCTGGTCGATCAGGACCTGGGCCTTCTTCTCGGCATTGGCACGTTCGCGCTTCCGGGCTCGCTCGTCCGTTTCGCGCTGGAGCAAGTAACGCTTCCAGTCCATGTTGTAGTAATCGATCTGGGCACGGTTTGCGTCCAGCAGGAACACCTTGTTCACCGTGGCTTCGAGCAGCTCCGTGTCGTGGCTGATCACGATCAGGCCACCTTGGTGGTTCTTCAAGAAGTCGCGCAACCACGTGATGGAGTCGGCGTCGAGGTGGTTTGTCGGTTCATCGAGGAGCAGTGTCTCGGCATCGGAGTACAGAATGCGCGCCAACTCCACACGTCGCCGCTGACCACCGGAGAGCGTCTTCAGCGGCTGGTTGAGGAGCCGGTCCGGCAATGCCAGGTTGGAGGAGATCGCCGCGGCTTCCGCCTCCGCGGCATAGCCTCCGCCAGCAAGGAACTCGGCCTCGAGTCGGTCATACCGGTTCATGGCTTTCCGCTGGACGGCAGCGTCCTCGCTGGCCATGTCATCGTGGGCCTTCTTGAGTTTGCCGACAACCACGTCCAAGCCACGTGCGGACAGGATACGGTCGCGGGCGAGCTGCTCCATATCCGGAGTACGGGGGTCCTGAGGCAGGTAGCCGATCTCGCCACTGCGAGTCACCTTGCCGCCAGCGGGGAGTCCTTCGCCTGCGAGCACGCGGGTGAGGGTGGTCTTCCCGGCGCCGTTGCGGCCCACGAGCCCGATCTTGTCCCCCTTGTCCACCCTGAAGTTGACCTGGTCCATGAGCAGGCGTGCGCCGGCGCGGAGTTCAAGATCCTGGACGGTAATCAATTCGGGTGATGCCTTTCAACGGGGAACGCCTGCGGAGACCGGTGGTCCCTCTCAATGCGGCGGGGCGGCCGTGAGAACAGCCTGTTCAAGTCTACCGGCACGCAGGCCAAGGGCCGACACAGGTGTAGCGTGCACTCAAACTGTGGCGGTTATCAAAGAAATGCGGTCTGCAACTGTAGAGAGCCTCCAAAAATAGCCCGCTTGAGGCTACGTATCCTCAATTTCAGGGGGAAATACCATCACCTTTCCATCGCATCCCAGCATTCCTGATAGGACCTGTCATGAGCCAGACCGACACTTCCACCGCGCGCACTGCGTCCCGCAAGCGCTGGACCGCCACTGACCTCGGCCTTATTGCCGTCTTCGCGGCCTTGGTGGCTGCCTCGGCCGTGGTGCCGGGCATCCCGGTTGGCGCTCTCGGAGTACCCATCACCCTGGTGACCCTGACTGTCATGTTGAGCGGGTTGGTTCTTGGCGCTGGGCGCGGTTTCGCCGCCGTCGGGCTCTATGTACTTCTCGGCTTCGCAGGTTTGCCCATCTTCAGCAGTGGCCGCAGCGGCCTTGGCATCCTCGCCACGCCGTCGGCCGGATACATCATTGCTTTCCCCCTCGCCGCGGCTGCGACGGGTTATTTGGCGGCCGTCATTATCCGCAAGACCGTAAAGTACCGGGCGCTCCTGCTGTTTTCGGCCGCGATGGTGAGCAGCATCGTCCTCGTCCACGGTCTGGGCGTACTGGGCATGATGGTTAACGCCAAACTCGACTTCACCAAGGCAGTCCTCGCGGACCTCCCGTTCTACCCCGGAGACATTCTCAAAAACGTCCTTGCAGTGGTGATCGCGGTGGCAATCCACAAGGCCTTCCCTGACGTTCTGGTTCGTCGCGTCAAGAAATAGCGGAACAATCAGTACATGAACTCCATCAGCTTGACCGGGGTCTCAGTGCGCGTTGCCGTCGATGGCAGCAACGCGCACAAGACCCTGTTGCACGACGTTTCGTTGGATCTCTCCGAACGCCGCATCGGCGTCATCGGTGCCAACGGATCCGGCAAGTCCACGCTCCTTCGGCTCCTGAACGGCCTGGTGGAGCCCAGCGAGGGCACGGTGGTGGTCCACGGCGAGGACACCGTTGCGTCTGTCCGCCGCGTGCGTGGCAACGTCGGTTTCGTTTTCACCGATCCCCTCTCCCAATTGGTCATGCCCACTGGCCGTGAAGACGTTGAGCTGTCGCTCCGCCGCTCCTTCAAGAATGGCCGCGAACGCGCATCCCGGGCCGAGGCACTACTCGACCGGTTCGGGCTCCTGCCCTTGGCCGATCAGAGCATCTATGAACTCTCCGGCGGTGAACGGCAACTGCTGGCCTTGGCCGCGGTCCTCGCTGTGGAACCCCAAGTGCTGGTCCTTGACGAACCGTCCACGTTGCTTGATCTGCGTAACCGCGAACTCCTGCGCCGCACGGTGGCGGGACTTGATCAGCAGGTCATCATGTCCACGCACGACCTCGACCTCGCCCTGGACATGGATCGCGTTTTGGTGGTGGAGTCCGGGCGCATAGTTTTCGACGGCGGCGCGGCAGATGCGATCGCCCATTACCGTGCGCTGTGCCTTGCTGCCTTGGATGAGGCACCCGCGGGGGAATCGCCGCGATGAGGGGACACGGCTTCCTGATTGCCAACTATGTGCGGGGCGACTCGATGATCCACCGCACCCCTCTTTGGCTGAAATTCCTGGTGGTTGCCGCCTGCGGAACAGCCTCTTTCCTGATAGTGGATTGGCTTGTTTCGCTGTTCGTGTTGGCAGTAATGTGCGTGCTCTTCCTCCTGAGCGGTGCGGGTCCCCGCCGATTGATGCGGGCGGTGTGGATGGTTATGCCGGTCCTGCTGGTCATCGGCTTGTTCCAGTGGTGGCAACTTGGTGGCCCCACGGCAGCCCGCATCGTCCTGAACATTCTGGTGTGCGTCGTGGCCGCTTCAGTCCTGACCGCCACTACACCTGTGCAGGATTTGCTGGATGGCGTGGTGTCCCTGGCCAAACCCTTCCAACGCTTCGGCGCGGACCCCGAGCGCTTTGCCCTGACCATCGCGGTGATGCTGCGAAGCATCCCGTTCATTGCCGGGGCCTTCTCGGATGTTCGCGACTCGGCCCGTGCACGCGGGCTCGAACGGAATCCAAGGGCACTGGTCCTCCCGGTTTTCATCACCACCGTTGCCTATGCCCGGCAGACCGGAGATGCACTGGCGGCCCGTGGGCTCGGCGAACCCCACGAGCCGGGCAGGTCTTAGAGCCGCGTATACCGCAGCAGGGATGCCGTTCCCATGCCGCCAGCGATGCTGATCATCGCAAGTGCCACGGTTCCGGCGGCATAGTCGATGTGACGCGCCCGGGCTTGGGCCAGCAACCTGGTCACCAGCACTGTCCCGGATGCGCCGTAACCATGCCCCAGGGCCAGCGCTCCCCCGTCCAGGTTGGCGCGTTCCGGATCGATGCCGAGTTGATCCAGGCAGGCAATCGTCTGCGACGCGAAGGCCTCGTTGAATTCGATGAGGTCGACTTCGCGGGATTCCACACCGTGGACCTCCAATAATCGGCGCGCCGCAGTCGCGGCACCGATGCCCAGCAGTTCTGGGTCTACTCCCGCGGTGTCGCACCCGAGCACCAGAAGGCCGTCGGCCGCGCCCATCTCACGCGCTCGTTTCAGGGACGTGATAACGACGGCGGACGCGGCGTCAGCGTCGAAACACGAGTTCGCTGCGGTGACCGTTCCACCGGGCACGAAGGCTGCCGGGAACCTTGCCATGAGGGCCGGCTTCAGCGATGCTTTGGGACCGTCGTCCGAGGCCACTACGTTGCCGAGCACCTCAACCGGTACGATCTCGTCCACGAATGTTCCCGCAGCAGCGGAAGCCAGGGCCCTCTGGTGGCTTCGCAGGGCATACTCATCCTGCCTCTGCCGGCTGACGCCAAACTCGCGGGCCACGTTTTCTGCAGCAACACCCATATCCGGATCGCCGAAGCCAGGTGGCACAAACGTGGCCCTGGAGTAGAAGCTGAGTCCGCCGTCGTCGTTCCTGTTTGCACGGGCGGGCGCAGTACTGATACTTTCGACGCCGCCCGCCAGATAGAGCGGGTCCCCGCCCGCGGCCACCAGGCGGGCCGCCAGCGCGATGGCATCCAGGCCGGAGCCGCATTGACGGTCAACGGTCAGGCCCGGAACGGTGATGGGCATGCCTGCCTGCAACGCCGCGAAGCGGGCCACGTTTCCGCCGCCACCTACGGCGTTGCCGATGACGACGTCATCCACGCCTGCGGGGTTAATCCCGGTGGATTCCAGTAGTTCCCTGAGCACAGGGGCAAGTAGCTCAGGCGCACGCAGCCTTTTCAACTGGCCGTTGGCGCGGCAGATCGGCGTCCTGAGCGCCGCGATGATGACCGGTTGGCGGGTCTCGTCGGCCAGGCTAACCAAGGGGTTTCGCCCTGGAATCGTGGTTCTTGATCCAATCCAAAAGGACGGTCCGGCTCACCTTGCCACGGTCCGTCACCGGCAATTCAGCAAGGACGTAGTACTGAAGGGGCCACTTGTCCCGGGCCAGCAAGCCATCGAGTCCGGTGCGGAGCTGTGTCGCGGTGACGGCACCGTAGGCTGGCACGACGCCGGCAATCACCTTCTGACCCCGGATGTCGTCCGGGATCCCGGCGGCAACCGCAGCGGAAATGCCGGGCACGGAGGCGAGAGCAAGCTCAACTTCATGCGGATAGACATTCTTGCCTGACGTAATGATCATGTCTGAACGGCGTCCCAGAATATGCAGGGTTCCATCATTCAAATAGCCCTGGTCCCCCACCGTGTACCACCCATCCAAGCAGCGGAAGGCCTGACCGTCGTCGCCCCACAGGTATCCGTCGCTGACCATTCCGCTGCGGATGCTGATGTTGCCGTGCTCTCCGTCCGCCAGTGCGTTTCCGGCGTCGTCCAGGATGCGCAATTCGACCCCTGGGAAGGGCTGCCCAATACCTGTTCCGCCCACATCCAACGGCTCGCCGGCTGCCAGTCGCGTTCCTGAAACGAAACTCAATTCCGATGCGCCGTAGTACTCAAAAATCGCGGCGTTGGGTGCCCAACGCCGCGCTGCCTCCAAAGTGCGTGCGTCGAGCTTGGACCCGGCGCAAATGATGCTCGTGATACCCGAGGCATCGACGTCGCCAGCCAAGCCGCGCTCGCTCAGCAGCCGGAGCATGGTGGGCGCGAGCACCAGGCGCGTGATGCCATCGTGACTGATAGCAGCATGGGCGTCGCCGACGTCGAACTTCTCAAGGGTGTGAAAGGACGCACCCGCGTAGAGACACTCCGAGAGTGCGTAGAGGTTCAAGCTTGCTGCCAAAGGGCCCGGTGCGAGGGTGCGGTCGTGTTGGCAGAGTCCAAAGAATTCAATGGATGCCTCGAACGAAACCTGCCAGGAGCGACGGGACCGTGTGAACGCTTTCGGCACCGAGGTGGTGCCCGAGGTCAGGCCCACCAGGAAGGTGGATGAGGGGTCGCCGTCCACCAACAGGTCCGTGGTTGCCGTGCCGGAATCTCCCAAGCGCGCCACAACTTCATCGATCATTGGCTGCGGCCACAGTGGGTCCAGAACAGCGCACCGCCGCTCACCCGCCACCGCAGCGGCGTATCGCTCAACGAAACCAACGGAGTTGGGCTCAGCGAGAACAGTCGTGGCCGAAGCGTCGCCAAGCACCGCTGTGGCGGCGTCGCGAAGGCCGGACCAGTTGAGCCGGCTGCTGCCCACAACGACGGCGGTGTCGTGCGGACGCTCCTCGGCCCAGAGCTGAAGTTTTTCCAGGAAAGGCATCCAGTCAATTTTACGGCAGTGTCCATGCGCAGGCACCAATAGTGACGTCTATTCTGGCTGTATGAGTTTCAACGATGGCGCACAGCTTGATCCCTCACAAGTCGAAGACCGACGAGGCGGCGGAATGGGCCGCGGTACCAAGATTGGTGGCGGGATCGGCGGCGGAATCGTTGTTCTCCTCCTGGCCCTCTTCGGCATCAACCCAAACATCCTCGGCGACCTCACCGGCGGCGGAAGCCAGCCACCCGCCGTCGAGGGCGGCGCGACCGGCGGCAGCCAGGAATGCCAAACAGGTGCGGACGCAGACAAGCGCCTGGACTGCCGGATTGTCGGTACCGTCAACAGCCTGAACGCCTTCTGGCCGGCGTATCTGGCCGAGTACAACGTGCAATACACCCGACCAGGCACGGTTATTTTCACCGACGGCACCACCACGGGCTGCGGACCCGCGACCACGGCCGTTGGACCCTTCTACTGCCCTGCGGACACCAAGGCGTACTTCGATCCCGGTTTCTTCGACGAACTGGTCACACGATTCGGCTCTTCCGGCGGGCCCCTCGCGCAGGAATACGTGGTGGCCCATGAGTTTGGGCACCACGTCCAGAACATCATCGGCACACTGGATCAAGCCCAGCAGGATCCGCAGGGTCCTCAATCCGGCGCTGTCCGGGTAGAACTCCAGGCCGACTGTTACGCAGGCCTCTGGGTTCGCTACGCCACAACGCAAAAGGAACCGACCAGCGGCAAGCCCTACCTCGATCCCCTCACCGAGCAGGACCTGCAGGACGCGCTCTCGGCCGCCTCCGCCGTCGGCGATGACAGGATCCAGAAGGCCGCAACCGGCCGCGTCTCCCCCGAATCGTGGACGCACGGTTCAAGCGAGCAGCGGCAGAAGTGGTTCTACCAGGGCTACTCCACAGGCGACATCAACAAGTGCGACACGTTTGGGGTGGCCACGCCGTAGTCACTGCATAACCAAAAGTGGCCCCATTAACTAAAAGTGGCCCCGGACTCTTCAGTCCGGGGCCACTTCCATGCCCTCTGCAGGGGCGAAAACTGCTGATCAGATGTTGAAGCCGAGGGCCCGCATCTGGTCCTTGCCGTCATCGGTGATCCGCTCGGGACCCCATGGCGGCATCCATACCCAGTTCAGGCGCCAGTCGTCCACTACGCCGTCGAGGGATTTGCCAACCTGCTCTTCAAGCACGTCCGTCAGCGGGCACGCCGCCGTGGTCAGTGTCATGTCGATCAGGAGGGCGCCGTCCTCGTCCGAGTACTTAAGACCGTAGAGCAGGCCCAAGTCCACCACATTGACCCCAAGTTCCGGGTCAATGACGTCCTTGAGCGCTTCCTCGACGTCCTCGAGGCTGGTACGCGCCGTGTTGATTTCGGTCATGGAACGATCCTAACTAGGCCTGCACAGCAGGAGCAACGGCAACGCCTGCACCTGCGGCGTAGCGGTCGTAGCCTTCTTCTTCAAGACGATCGGCGAGCTCGGGGCCGCCTTCTTCAACTACTTTGCCGTCGACGAAGACGTGCACGAAGTCCGGCTTGATGTAGCGCAGGATACGCGTGTAGTGGGTGATGAGCAGCGTGCCCATGTTGCCCTCGGCGTGTGCGCGGTTGACGCCTTCGGAAACAACCTTCAAGGCGTCGACGTCGAGGCCGGAGTCGGTCTCGTCCAGAACGGCAAACTTCGGCTTGAAGAGTTCGAGCTGGAGGATTTCAACGCGCTTCTTCTCACCACCGGAGAAGCCTTCGTTGACGTTGCGCTGGGCGAAGTCGGCGTCGATGCGCAGCTGCTGCATCGCAGCCTTGACATCCTTGGTCCACGTACGCAGTGCGGGGGCTTCGCCGTCGATGGCGGTCTTTGCGGTGCGCAGGAAGTTGGTCATGGTGACACCCGGAACCTCGACCGGGTACTGCATGGCCAGGAAGACGCCTGCACGGGCGCGCTCATCGACGCTCATCTCCAGGACGTCTTCGCCGTCCAGCGTGATGGTACCGCTGGTGACGGTGTAACGCGGGTGGCCGGCGATGGTGGACGCGAGCGTGGATTTGCCCGAACCGTTGGGACCCATGATTGCGTGGGTCTCACCGGTCTTGATGGTCAGGCTGACGCCCTTCAGGATCTCCTTGGTGCCCTGCTCCGTCTCAATGCTGACGTGCAGGTCCTTGATCTCAAGAGTAGACATGCTCTTCTTTCTTTTTCGTTCGTAAGTCTGGCGGTACTGGGCGCTTAGTAGGTCTCTACCGAAGCGCCGTTCACAACGTTGGTCACGTCCACGTAGACGTCGTCCCCGTCAAGGGTGACGGCGAAGACCGGGACGGGGTCGTATGCAGGCAACTGGAGGGGCTGGCCGCTACGCAGGTCGAACTGGGAGCCATGTCCCCAGCATTCAATGGCGCAGCCCTCAACCTCACCCTCGGACAGTGAGATATCCGCGTGCGAGCAGGTATCTCCGATGGCATGGATGTCCCCCATCGAGTCCTTCACAATGGCTACGGGGTAGTCATCGATCAGGATTCGCAGCGCCTGCTTGACCTGGATGTCGTTGGCGTTGCATACCAGTTCGCCCTTGGTTTGTTCACTCATCTGATTCCTGCCTGACCCGTCTTAGTTGTCTGTCGCAGCGAGTTCGCGCTCAACAGCCTCGGTCAGGCGATCTTCGATGGCCGGTACCTTGATCTGCTGGATGATCTCGTTGAGGAAGCCACGGACCACCAGGCGGCGGGCGACCTTTTCAGGGATACCGCGAGCCATGAGGTAGAACAGGTGCTCGTCATCGAAACGGCCGGTGGCGCTGGCGTGGCCCGCACCCTCAATCAGGCCGGTTTCGATTTCCAGGTTCGGAACAGAATCCGCACGTGCACCGTCAGTCAGGACCAGGTTACGGTTGGCCTCGTAGGTGTCCGTGCCTTCGGCTTCCTTACGGATCAGGACGTCGCCGACCCACACGCTGTGGGCATTGCGGCCCTGCAGCGCACCCTTGTACAAGACGCGCGACTTGCAGTTTGCCACGGCGTGGTCAACGAACAGGCGCTGCTCAAGGTGCTGTCCGGCATCTGCGAAGTACAAGCCAAACATTTCGACGTCGGCGCCCGGCGCAGTAAAACGCGTGGACGGTGTGACGCGGACAAGGTCGCCGCCAAGGCTGACCACGATGTGCTTGAACTTGGCATCCCGGCCGATTTTCGCCTGCTGCGATGAAGCGTGAACGGCGTCGTCTGCCCACTCCTGCAGGGAAATGACGGTCAGTTCAGCGCCATCTTCAACGATGATTTCCACGTTCTCGGAAACCACGGCGGAGCCTTGGTGATCCAGGACTACAACAGCCTTGGAGAAACGCTCAGCCACAATCACGATGTGCTGGGCGGACGGGTCCACGCCAACGCCGGTGAGGAGCACGGAGACTTCGCCCTCGGCCTGCAGTTCAGCAGGAACGGTGATGACGGTCGCCTCGGCGAAGTTCTCCCAGGCGTTGGCCGACACGCGGTCCTCAGGGATTGCGGCCTGGCCGATGCGCTGATCGTCGCGGCCAACAGTCTCAACTACGACGCCGGCAGGTGCCGTCACGCTGACAGCCGGAGCCGCGCCGTTGAGGACTGCGGTGTGAAGGCCACGGAGGCGCTTCAGCGGCGTGAAACGCCAGTCTTCCTCAAGGCCGGTCAGCGGCTTGAAGTCGTCCAGCTTGTAAGAGGTAAGGCGGCCCGCGCGGGAGCTGTCGGGGATGCCGACACCGCCACCGTGCGAGTGGCTCTTGACCGAAGCGCCGCCGAGCGGACCAGCTGAAGGCTGCTCCGACGACTTTTCCAGCCTCTGCGAAGCATTGGTGCCGGTGTTGATGGGCGAAAGGTTCTCGCCCTCCTCGGTGAAGCCGTTGATAAACGGCTGGGCCGAGGGCGCGCCGATGCGCGCCTTTTCAGTAGTGATATCAGTCATTGTTAACCGACGGACCCTTCCATCTGCAGTTCAATCAGGCGGTTCAGCTCAAGGGCGTATTCCATGGGCAGTTCACGGGCGATCGGCTCGATGAAGCCGCGCACGATCATGGCCATGGCCTCGTCCTCAGGCATGCCGCGGGACATCAGATAGAAGAGTTGCTCTTCGCTGACGCGGGAAACGGTGGCCTCGTGGCCCATGACGACGTCATCCTCGCGGATGTCGATGTACGGGTACGTGTCTGAACGGGAAATGGTGTCCACCAGGAGGGCGTCGCAACGGACCGTGTTGGCCGAGTGCTTGGCGCCTTCGCGGACCTGGACAAGACCGCGATAAGCCGCGCGGCCGCCGCCGCGGGCCACGGACTTGGAAATGATCGAGCTCTTGGTGTTCGGCGCGATGTGCACCATCTTGGAGCCGGTGTCCTGGTGCTGTCCTTCACCCGCAAAAGCGATGGACAGGGTTTCACCCTTGGCGTGCTCGCCAACGAGGTAAACAGCCGGGTACTTCATGGTCACCTTGGAGCCGATGTTGCCATCGATCCATTCCATGGTGGCGCCCTCTTCGCAGATGGCGCGTTTGGTGACGAGGTTGTACACGTTGGTGGACCAGTTCTGGATGGTCGTGTAGCGGACGCGTGCGCCCTTCTTCACGATGATCTCCACAACAGCGGAGTGCAGCGAGTCCGAGGTGTAAATCGGGGCGGTGCAGCCTTCGATGTAGTGCACATAGGAGTCTTCGTCAGCGATGATCAGCGTGCGCTCGAACTGGCCCATGTTTTCCGTGTTGATACGGAAGTATGCCTGCAGCGGAATGTCTACGTGGACGCCCTTGGGGACGTACACGAAGGAACCGCCAGACCAAACGGCAGTGTTCAGCGACGCAAACTTGTTGTCGCCCACCGGAATGATCGTGCCGAAGTACTCCTGGAAGATCTCCGGGTGTTCACGCAGTGCGGTGTCGGTGTCCAGGAAGATCACGCCCTGGGCTTCCAGGTCCTCACGGATCTGGTGGTAGACAACCTCGGACTCGTACTGTGCCGCGACACCGGAAACGAGGCGGCTGCGCTCAGCTTCGGGGATGCCCAGCTTTTCGTATGTGTTCCGGATGTCCTCGGGGAGGTCTTCCCACGTGGCTGCTTGCTTTTCGGTGGAGCGGACAAAGTACTTGATGTTGTCGAAGTCGATGCCTGAAAGGTCTGCACCCCAGGTAGGCATGGGCTTGCGGTCGAAGTACTTCAGGCCCTTCAGGCGCAGATCGAGCATCCATTCGGGCTCGTTCTTCTTCGAGGAGATGTCGCGGACAACCTCCTCGTTGAGGCCACGACGGGCGTTTGCGCCTACGTCGTTCTTGTCGGCCCAGCCGTACTCGTAGTTTCCGATACCGTGCAGTTCGGGATTCTTTTCCAGAATCTCCGAGATCACAGTGCCGTCGGCTACCGCTTTCTCTGCTAGTTGGTCCGTCATCACGGCCTTTCTTGCTGGTTGTTTGATTCCTGGTACGGGTTTCCGGACAGCTCTGCGGTGCCTGTAGGCCCCGTGGCAGCCGGACGCCCGGTAGGTATATGGGTTGTGCAGACGTGACCGCCTTGCGCAAGTGTTGATAGGCGCCGGACGTCGACGCCCACCAACCGGGAAAAGACTTTGGTTTCCGTGTCGCAGAACACCGGGAACTCCGCGGCAAGATGCTGTATGGGGCAATGGCCCTGGCACAATTGGACGCTGGACAGTGCTGCGGGCAACGGGGCCTTGGCCTCTATTGAGTGGGCTGAAGCGACATATCCATCACGGCTAAGGGCTTTCGAAAGTGCCATGGCCCGGGCAGTGATGTCCTCCCCCGCAGCTTCGACTTCCGGGGCGTAGCGGCGTTCCATGTCCGAGAAGCGCTCCTCCGCGTACTCCCGCACAGCGTCCTCGCCGGCAATTTCCTGGAGGCGCCTCAGTGCGGAACTCGCGATGTTGAGGTAGTCGTCGCCCAACTTCGATTGTCCTTGGGAGCTCAGGACGTAACGGCGCGCGGGTCGTCCCGCGCCAGCCCCTGCCTTGGCCACACGCTTGACCTCGATAACGCCATGGCGCTCCAAATGGTCAAGGTGGCGACGGACGGCCGCTGGTGTGAATCCGAGCAGGTCGCCAAGCTCCGCTGCGCTTACCGGGCCGTTTTCGAGCACAGCGCTCAGAACGCGGTCCCTTGTGCGATCTTCCGCGTCCGGCAGCGCCGACGAAGGCGCGAAGGCCTCCGCCGCTGCAGCATGCCGCTTTGAAGGCATGGAAACTGGACTCGTCATGGAATACACAACACAATCATGTCGTAATTTGTTTCATGCATCCAGTAAGGCAAGACTGACCTTAGCCAGCACACAAACTGTGACCGTACTACTTCACGTAGAATACTCTGGTGCGATCCCCCGATTCCCCAGTCCTCACCATAGATGGACTCATTAAGGATGTAGGCCCCCTGGCCTCCCTTGACGGCAAAATGCTCCGGGTGGTCAGTGGGCTGTCGCTGATGGCCGAACGCGGGCAAATCACTGCTCTTCTTGGAGCGAACGGCGCCGGCAAGACGACCACGCTCGAATGCGCCCAAGGTTTGCAGAAGCGCACCGGCGGAGACATTTCGCTCCTCGGCGCCGACCCCGATACTGCCGGGGCTGACCTCAGGTCCCGCGTAGGTGTCATGCTTCAGGACGGTGGCCTCCCGCCGTCGGCCCGTCCCCTTCCACTCCTCCGGCACATTGCCGGCATGTACCGGAACCCCATGGACGTCGACCAACTGGTGGAGCGTCTTGGCATCGGACAATTCAGCAGGACGACCGTCCGGCGCCTGTCCGGCGGCCAGAAGCAGCGACTTGCCCTGGCGGCCGCATTGGTTGGCAACCCGGAGATCCTGTTCCTCGACGAACCCAGTGCCGGACTCGATCCGCAGTCGCGGCAGATTGTCTTTGACCTGATTGCAGAACTCCGCGATGCGGGCATGGGCATCGTGCTCACCACGCACTTAATGGACGACGCCGAGCGACTGGCCGACTACGTCTACATCATCGACGGCGGCCACAACGTCGCCGAAGGAACTGTCGCCGAACTCCTCCGGCACGATCATTCGACTGATACGGCTATCACTGACAGGACCTTGTATTTTGATGCACCGTCCGGCCTCGATTTCGCCGGGGTCCTGGGGACAGAGCTGCGGATTGCAGAGACCCGCGCTGGCAGCTACTCCGTTACCGGGGCACTCTCCCCGGCCCATCTTGCGGCACTGACTGCCTGGTGGGCGGAGCGGAACATCATGCCCGCTTCGCTTCGGCTCGAGGCCCGTAGCCTTGAGGACGTTTTCCTTGACATCTCCGGAAGGGACATCCGATGAGCAAACTGCTGTCCCGGAATGCCGGCCCCGCTTCCCTTCCGCGCCGCATCATGCTGCAAGGCCGCTACGAGACCATCACCATGCTGCGCAATGGTGAACAGCTGATTCTGGCCATCATCCTGCCGTTGCTGGCGCTGGTTGGCCTGACGGTAACTCCTTTGTTGGACGGGCTGGGAGGGGCACGCGTTGACGTGGCCACCCCTGGCATCCTTGCGCTGTGCGCCATGTCCACTGCATTTACCGGGCAGGGCATTGCCACCGGATTCGACCGCCGTTACGGCGTCCTCCGGTTCCTGTCCACCACGCCGCTGGGCCGCGGTGGGCTCATTGCGGGCAAAATCCTGGCCGTGCTGGCAGTGCTGTTCCTGCAAGTACTGGTAGTGGGTGCCGTTGCTGGCCTTCTGGGCTGGGCGCCTCGGCCGGAAGCCTGGCTACCCGGAATCGGTCTGCTTGTACTGGGGGCCGCCGCCTTCACAGCACTCGGTCTTCTGGTCGCCGGTACCGTGCGCCCGGAGGCCACCTTGGCCATCACCAACCTCTTATGGATCCTGCTGGGCGCCCTCGGCGGGATCGTCGTGCCTGCCGAACGGCTTCCCGCCTTGGCCCAGGGCATTGTGCAATTCCTTCCGTCAGGCGCGCTGGGGCAGGCTTTGCGCGATGCCTTCCTCTTGGGTGCTGTCCCGCTCCCCGCGGTTTTGATCCTCCTGCTGTGGACAGTGCTGGCCGGCGCTGCAGCAATCCGCTGGTTCAAGTGGAACTGACCGAACCCCATCAGAACTGAGAATTGAGAAAACTGTGAGCACGGCGTCCCGCCTTCCGAAAACCGTCCAGCGATTCGCGGCCAAGCTGCCGACCGAGGTCAACCGCACCATCCGCCGGTTGGCCATGTTGTCATTGATCGGCCAGACCGTGCTGGTGGTTACAGGAGGTGCCGTTCGGCTCACCGCGTCCGGTCTTGGCTGCCCGACGTGGCCGCGCTGCACCGACAACTCGTTGGTCAACACTCCGGAAATGGGCATCCACGGGTTCATCGAATTCGGCAACAGGATGCTGACCTTCGCATTGGCTGCAGTTGCCGCGCTCATGCTGGTCTACTTGTGGAACCTGCGCAAGGAACGGCGGGATCTCTTCCTGCTGGCCCTGGGGCTTCTGGCCAGCATCCCGGCGCAGGCTGTCATTGGCGGCATCACTGTGCTGTCCAACCTCAACCCTTGGGTGGTGGGTCTTCACTTCTTCGTGTCCATGGCACTGGTGATCTTCGCAACACTGCTCGTCAACCGGGCTCACGGCCGGACTGGCGGCTTCATGAATCGCACGCTGCCCTCCCTTCCAGCAATTGCCCGCCCAACGATGATGGCCGTTGCCGTCTGCTCGGCCCTTGCTGTGATGCTCGGCGTTGTGGTGACCGGAGCCGGCCCACACGCAGGCGACGCCGATGCACCCCGCAACGACCTCGACTGGGACCTCTTCTCGCACATCCACGCCGTTCCCGCCTACCTGATCACGGCCGGAACGCTTCTGGCGGTGTTCTTGGTGGTGCGCTACAAGATCGACGGACCTTTCCGCACCGCGGCATTTCTTTTGTTGGGTGTGACGCTGTTGCAGGCTGTCATTGGCTTCACCCAGTACTACAACGGAATCCCCGCCCTCCTCGTAGGCGCCCACATGTTTGGTGCTGCGGTGCTGATGAGCGCTGCCACCAACGCGGCGGACTTGGCCAAGTACAGCTCCCTGCGCTAGCCGCGGATCAACTGGGCCGGATCCGCCCTGGACGCCACCAGCGCTGGATAGACGGCAGACAGGGTGCCCACTCAACAGTCCTGCACCGAGACCCCAGAGTGCCGCATCCGCAGGGATCACCGGGACCCAACCCTCGCTTGCGGCGTAGGCAAGGGCCGCGCCCATGCCTACGGCCCCGCCGGCCATGCCGCCCAGTGCACCCACCACCGCTCCTTCCAGCAGGAACATGGATGCCAAAGGTCCCTTCCGCATTCCCAGCGCGAGCCTCAGCGCAATCTCAGGCGCCCTCGCGAGCACCCCGACGTACATGGTGGTACCGGCGCTAAGACGGGCGATGACGAGCAGGACCACTGAAACGATCGCAACCATCCGGCCGAGGTCGGTGTTTATTCCGTGTTTGAGATCCCTCAGGTCCGCGACGGTCTGCACCTCGATTGCCTCCGTTGACGCGGGACCCAGTGCTTTGGGAAGGACTTCCGCTATGGCCGTCGGCGCGCCGGTCTGCGTTCTCAGGACCAAGCTCGCAGCCACCTTGGTTGACGTTATGGGGTACGACCCCACGCCCACCACAACCGCGCCATCGAGGATGGGGTCACGTCCCGGGTCGTTGATGATTCCCACCACCGGCACTGGCTGGCCATAGAGCCAGATGACGACGCCGGGTCCCGGCTTTGCGACGCCCAGTTGGCGTGCGGCGTCCTCGCCGAGGACGGCCACCGGGGCCCCGAATGAGTTGTCAAGCAAGGCAGCGTCACCTGAAGAGACGGTGGCACCCTGCAGCCGAAGGTAGGCGGTATCGGCGATGCGGACTGCACCACTGAAAGCGGGCGCTTCCGGCACGGAGCCGGGACGAAAAGTCGCCGGCTGAACTTCACTGGCTGGGAGATCGGCAACAACGCCGGCGTCGATGACCCCTGTCAGTAGCCTTGCTGCCGCCAGGTCCGTGGACACCACCGACCAAGAGGCGTATCCACCGTCCCGTGTAGCCCTTACTTCGTCATTGGATGCTGCGTCTATGCGCGCGGAAACCTTGACGGCAGCGCTTTCGCTGAACCCGACGGCCACAACCAAACCGCCGCTGCCCAACAGGACGGCAAGCACCGACAGCAGCGCCTTGGCCGGGCGGATCGTCAGGGCGGAGAGCGCGTCAGCGGTGACGTCGATGATCCCGTGGCGACGACGATACCCGTCTAGGTGTTGGCTGGCTTCGGTTCCAGGCGTCGGGATGTGATTGAGCGTCCGCCGTATGGCGTAGGGATGTGCGAGAGGGACCGGCGAAAGGGCGCGGGATGTGAAAGAGGGTCTGGAAATGGCTCGACGTCGGCACTCAGGTGAGTACCGACGTCGAGTCCTTTTCGGTGAGGTCCTCTTCGGTCGAGCCCTGTTCGGCTCGTTGGGGAAGCCGGAAAACTAGCCGCCGATGATCGGCGAACCGATGAACGGGTCGACAGCCAGCGCGATGAAGAGGAGCGTCAGGTAGCTGATGGAGCCGTGGAAAACCTTCATGGCGCCCTTATTGGAGACGTCGCCGCCCTGCGCGCGCTTGTACAGAGCGTGGCTCTCGTAGAGGAACCATGCACCGGCTGCAACTGCAGCAATCGTGTAGACCCAGCCCGCTCCGCCAACGGGGATCATGAGCAGCGAGCAAGCCACCATGGCCCACGCATAGAGCACCACCTGTACCGAGACAACCTTTGCACCGGCAATTGCACCGAGCATGGGTACCTTGGCGTTGCGGTAGTCCTCGCCGTAGCGCATGGACAGCGGCCAGTAGTGCGGGGGCGTCCACAGGAAAATAACCATGAAAAGAACGACGGCGGGCCACTCCACTGTGTTGGTCACAGCGGCCCAGGCGATGAGCACCGGGAAGCAGCCGGCGGCGCCGCCCCAGACGATATTCTGTGCCGTGCGGCGCTTCAGGATCATGGTGTAGATGACCACATAGAACAAGATGGCGCCGAGGCCCAGCCAGGCTGACAGCGGGTTCGCGCCGAACCAAAGGATCGCAATGGAGGCCGCACCGAGAATATAGGCGAAGACCAAAGCCTCGCGTGGGGAGACCTCGCCGGTGACCAACGGACGTTTTTCGGTGCGGTGCATCAGTTTGTCGATGTCGCGGTCGATGTAACAGTTGAAAACTCCAGCGCTGCCAGCAGCGAATGCGCCGCCGACAAGCGTTGCCAGGATGAGTCCAATGGACGGGAACCCACGCTGGGCGAAGATCATGGTGGGGAGTGTGCTGACCAGGAGCAACTCGATGACACGCGGTTTGGTGAGGGCCAGATACGCCTTGAACTTACGGGAAATTCCGATGCTTCCCCGGGCCGGGGACGCGTTAAGGGGCGTATCAGTTGTGCTCACGGCGGCAGTCACTCTGTTCTATGCTCTGGGGTTCTTCGCAACGGTTGCCGTCCCTGGAACCGGGGGCATGAACCGCTGGTGGCCTCCAAATATCATACCGTGGCCGGAAGTGCGCCGATGTCCGCAAAAAGCGCCAATGTTTCCGAATCTTCACGCCCCGGCGGCGCCATCGTGATTCATATAAGGGAATTTAGGTCCAGTTAGTGGGATTCCCTGAGTCCCACGACACGTTTAGGGCTAAGCTGTTGAGCAGATCAGCACACGTTGACGATCCGGGAAACCGTATTCTTGGATATCCGTGCGTCTGGATGAGAGATCAACGTTTCAATGGTGAACGGCTGGTAGACACATTGCAGCGGGCGCCATCCTGTGCTTCCTGCGTGCCGTGTTCCTACGCCTGCCGTCAGCACAGAGAGGGGCTCGGTTTTCGTGCCACATTTGGAAGAGCAAGAACTGTCATGGACCGATCTGGACCAGAAGGCTGTTGACACGGTTCGCGTGTTGGCCGCCGACGCTGTGGAGAAGGTCGGCAACGGCCACCCTGGTACGGCGATGAGCTTGGCTCCGGCAGCATACTTGCTGTTCCAGAAGCTGATGCGCCATGACCCGAAGAACCCGGACTGGATTGGCCGTGACCGGTTCGTACTGTCCCCGGGTCACACCTCGCTGACCCTTTACATCCAGTTGTTCCTCTCCGGCTACGGGCTGGAACTGAAGGACCTTGAGGCGCTGCGTACCTGGGGTTCGCTGACCCCGGGCCACCCGGAATACAAGCACACCGCCGGTGTGGAAATCACCACCGGCCCGCTGGGCCAGGGCCTGGCTTCGGCTGTCGGCTTCGCCTACTCCCAGCGTCGCCAACGCGGCCTGTTCGACGCCGATGCTCCCGCCGGCGAATCGCCGTTCGACCACACCATCTGGGTTATCGCTTCCGACGGAGACCTCCAGGAAGGTGTCACGTCCGAGGCGTCCTCGCTGGCCGGGCACCAGGAACTGGGCAACCTCGTCGTGGTCTACGACGAGAACCACATCTCCATTGAAGATGACACCGACATCGCGTTCACCGAGGATGTCCTCAAGCGCTACGAAGCGTACGGCTGGCACACCCAGCGCGTGGACTGGACCCGCACCGGCGAGTACGTCGAGGACCTCCAGGAACTCTACGCGGCACTGCTCGCAGCCAAGGCAGAGACGAACAAGCCGTCCATCATCTCGCTGCGCACCATCATCGGCTACCCGGCCCCGAAGAAGCAGAACACCGGCAAGATCCACGGCTCGGCCCTGGGCGCCGAAGAAGTCGCAGCACTGAAGACGGTCCTCGGTTTCGATCCGGCCAAGTCCTTCGAGGTTGACGAAGCAGTCCTCGCCCACGCCCGCAAGGTCCTGGACCGCGGCGCCGAGTCACGCGCGGCATGGCAGTCCTCGTTTGAGGCCTGGCAGGCATCGAACCCGGACGGCGCTGCCCTGCTGGAACGTGTTGAGGCCAAGAAGCTGCCCGTAGGCATCGACGCCGCCCTGCCCGTGTTCGAAGCAGGCAAGGACGTTTCCACCCGCGCTGCCTCGGGCAAGGTCCTGAACGCGATCGGCCCGGTTCTTCCCGAGCTCTGGGGCGGTTCGGCCGACCTCGCCGAGTCCAACAACACCACCATTGAAGGCTCGCCGTCGTTCATCCCGGCCTCGCGCTCCACGGACGCCTGGAAGGGCAACCCCTACGGCCGGGTCCTGCACTTCGGTATCCGGGAACACGCTGCCGCCTCGATCGTGAACGGTATCTCCCTGCACGGCCGCACCCGCGCCTTCTCCGGCACGTTCCTGATCTTCAGCGACTACCAGCGCCCGGCCATCCGCCTCGGCGCCCTGATGGGTGTCCCGTCCCTGTACGTCTGGACGCACGACTCCATCGGCCTGGGCGAGGACGGCCCCACCCACCAGCCGGTGGAGCAGCTCGCGTCCCTGCGCGCCATCCCGGGCCTGGACGTGGTCCGTCCCGGCGACGCGAACGAGGTCTCCGCAGCCTGGAAGGCCATGCTGGAGAACCACGAGAACCCCGCTGGCATTGTGCTGACCCGCCAGAACATCCCCACCTACGCCCGCGGCGAAGGTGAAGCCACCGGTGACACCTTCGGTTCCACGGCTGGTGTGGCCAAGGGCGGTTACGTCCTGGCTGAGGCATCCAAGGACGGCGAAACCGTTGACGCGCAGGTCATCCTGATCGGCACCGGCTCGGAAGTCCAGCTCGCCGTCGCAGCCCGCGAAACCCTGCAGGCTGAAGGCATCGCCACCCGCGTTGTGTCCATGCCCTGCGTTGAATGGTTCAACAAGCAGGACGAGGCTTACCGCGAATCCGTGCTCCCCACCGTCGTGAAGGCCCGCGTTTCGGTTGAAGCCGGCCTCGCACTGGGCTGGCGCGAATTCGTCGGCGACGCCGGCCGCTCCATCTCCCTCGAGCACTTCGGCGCCTCCGCCGACTACAAGCGCCTGTTCCAGGAATTCGGCATCACCACCGAAGCCGTCGCAGCCGCAGCCAAAGACTCCCTCGCAGGCCTGACGGCCTGATCCCCCATTACAGGAGAAAAACACATGTCCAGCACTCCCACACAGTTGCTTTCTGATGCCGGCGTTTCGATCTGGCTCGATGACCTCTCCCGCAGCCGCCTCGAAACGGGCACCCTGCAGAAACTGATCGACGAAAAGAACGTGGTCGGTGTGACCACCAACCCGTCGATCTTCCACGCTGCCATCACCTCCGGTACGGATTACGACGCCACGATCGCTGCCCAGGCAGCTGTCGGCGCGAGCGTTGAGGAGACGATTTTCGAGATCACTACTGCCGACGTCGCCGACGCCTGCGACCTGTTCGCTCCGATCGCCGCCGCCACCAACGGTGTGGACGGCCGGGTCTCCATCGAGGTGGACCCCCGCCTTGCATGGGACACCGCAGGCACCATCGCTGAGGCCAAGCACCTCTACGCCAAGGTCAACAAGAACAACGTCCACATCAAGATCCCGGCAACCCTGGAAGGCCTGGAAGCCATCACGGCCACCCTAGCGGAGGGCATCAGCGTCAACGTGACGCTCATCTTCTCCCTGGAGCGCTACCGTGCGGTCATCAACGCGTTCCAGTCCGGCTTGGAGCAGGCCAAGGAGAACGGCCACGACCTCTCCACGATCCACTCCGTGGCATCGTTCTTCGTGTCCCGCGTTGATTCTGAAATCGACAAGCGTCTCGACGCCATCGGCACCGAGGACGCCAAGGCCCTCAAGGGCAAGGCAGGTGTCGCCAACGCACGCCTCGCATACCAGGTCTACGAAGAGCTGTTCTCCACCGAGCGCTGGGCAGTGCTGGCTGAGGCCGGCGCCCTGCCGCAGCGTCCGCTCTGGGCCTCCACCGGCGTGAAGGATCCGGCCTACCCGGACACTCTCTACGTCACGGAACTCGTAGCAGCCGGCGTGGTCAACACCATGCCTGAGAAGACCCTGGACGCCACGTTCGACCACGGCGTAGTCACCGGCGACACCATCACCGGCACTTACGCGGAGGCTAACGAAACCCTCAATGCCCTCGAAGCACTCGGCGTTTCCTACAACGACGTGGTGGCACTGCTGGAATCCGAGGGCCTTGAGAAGTTCGTGGCCAGCTGGAAGGAACTCCTGGCCGACGTTGAAGGCGCCCTCGCCACCGCACGGAAGGCTTCCTAACCGACCATGAGCACAATCAGCTACGACGCCAGCGGCGCCGCACAGCAGGCAATCGCCCAGCAGATCACCAGCTTGGTGGAGGACAAGGTCGCCACGCGGATTTTTGCCAAGGACCACACCCTGTGGGGTCCGGAAGCGGAATCCGAGTCCGCGATCCGTCTCGGCTGGGTAGAGGCACCCGCTATCTCCCAGTCCTTGGTTGACGGCATCCTCGAACTCCGTGATGCACTGCGCGCCGAAGGCGTCTCCCGTATTGTCCTCTGCGGCATGGGTGGCTCCTCCTTGGCCCCCGAGGTCATTGCCGGCACCGCTGGCGTCGAGCTGACTGTGCTGGACAGCACGGATCCCGAGCAGGTCAGTGCTGCCCTGGCAGACCGGCTGGCGGAAACGGCCATCGTCGTGTCCTCCAAGTCCGGCTCCACGGTGGAAACCGATTCGCAGCGACGGGTGTTCGAGAAGGCTTTCAACGACGCCGGAATCGATGCCAAGAGCCGCATCATCATCGTCACTGACCCGGGCTCGCCCCTGGACAAGGCTTCCCGCGAGGCCGGCTACCGTGCGGTCTTCAACGCCGATCCCAACGTCGGCGGCCGTTTCTCGGCTCTGACTGCATTTGGATTGGTTCCCTGCGGCCTGGCCGGCGTCGACATCCAGGCTTTCCTGGACGAAGCCGAGGAAGCTGCTGAGATCCTCAACGAAGACTCCGCTGACAACATTGGCCTCGCCTTGGGCATCGCCCTGGGTGGCACCAGCCCGCTGCGCAACAAGATTGTCATCGCTGAGGACGGCTCGGGCATTGTCGGTTTCGCTGACTGGGCCGAACAGCTCATCGCCGAATCCACCGGCAAGCTGGGCACCGGTGTCCTGCCGGTGGTTGCGGGCCCGGATTCCCCCGAGGCCGTTAACGGCGCCGAGGACGTCCTCGTCATTCGCCTGGTAAATGCTGATGCCGACGTCGAACTTCGCGAGAACGAAGTTGCGATCGCCGGTGGTCTGGCGTCCCAGATGTTCGTTTGGGAATTCGCTACGGCTGTCGCTGGTCGCCTCCTGGGCATCAACCCGTTCGACCAGCCTGACGTGGAGGCCGCAAAGGTAGCCGCCCGCGGCCTGCTGGACGCGCGTCCCGAACCCACTCCTGCAGCGTTCACCGATGGTGCAGTGGAAGTTCGTGGCGGCGAATGGCTCGGATCTGCAGCTACTGCTGCCGAAGCCGTTCAAGCCCTCCTCGCCCAGCTGGGCACGGATGGCTACCTGAGCGTCCAGGCTTACTTGGACCGCATCTCCCACGCACCGCTCGAAGGCATCAGGGACGAACTTGCCGCTGTTAGCGGACGGCCCGTGACGTTTGGCTGGGGCCCGCGGTTCCTGCACTCTACCGGCCAGTTCCACAAGGGTGGACCGGCTATTGGAGTGTTCCTGCAGATCACTGCCTCGTCCTCCACCGATCTTGAAATCCCGGAGCGCCCCTTCACGTTTGGACAGCTCATCGCTGCCCAGGCCTCGGGCGACGCCCAGGTCCTTGAAGGCCATGGCCGGCCCGTACTGCGCTTGCACCTCACCGAGCGTGCCGCAGGCGTAGCCCAGCTCCAGGAAGTCGTCGCTGCGTTGGCCGGCCAGGCCAGCGCACTCGAAAGCTAAGGCACAAACCAAACATGCCAGAATCTGAAAACGGCAGGAAGAACGTCGGCCTGCGGAATCCTTTGCGGGATCCGCGGGATCGTCGCCTGAACCGCATTGCCGGGCCGTCGTCGTTGGTGTTCTTCGGAGTCACCGGTGACCTTGCCCGTAAGAAGCTCATGCCCGCGGTCTATGACCTGGCGAACCGGGGGTTGTTGCCGCCGAGTTTCGCGTTGGTTGGTTTTGGTCGGCGGGAGTGGGACGACGCTGATTT
>NZ_JBIVQG010000003.1:0-378435 GCF_044755025.1 Paenarthrobacter sp. NPDC092416 | reverse complement strand
ACTAACCACAACCAACAACAACCAGCCACAACACCGGATAGCCGCCACCGCGGCACCCGGGAATGAACGAACCCGAAGTGGGGAAGAACGCCAACAACGCGCTCTTCCCCACTTTCGGTCCACCCCACGTACCCTTACTCCCACCACAGGAACCCAGATGACCCAGTCCCCAAACCGTACGCGCCGTGGACTCAGGCACCTGACAGGACCATGGACCAAGCAGCGGTTCCTGATCGTCCTGGTTGCTGTCATCGGCGTCGGAATCCTCCTTTACCCCACCGCCGCGGCCTGGTTCTCGGACCGGGTGCACGCCACGGAGATCAGCGGCTACGTTGACTCGGTCGAAACCCTCAACCCATCAGCGAAGAAGGCCCTGTTGGACCAGGCCCGCACGTTCAACGACGAACTGCCCTCAGGACCCCTTCGCGACCCCTACTCCCTCAACGAGGCGGGGGAGCAAACCACGATCGGCGCCGGCTCGGACGCGTACAAGAACATGTTGTCCGTAGGGCCTGGCGGCATGATGGGACGCATCAGCATCCCATCCATCCACGCGGACTTGCCGATCTTCCACGGAACCGACGAAGAAACACTCTCCAAAGGCGCAGGGCACCTGTTCGGTTCCGCACTGCCCGTTGGCGGCAAAAGCACCCATAGTGTCCTGAGCGCTCATTCCGGCTTCGTCAACGCCACACTCTTCGACAACCTGGACCAAGTCAAGACGGGCGACACCTTCACGGTCACAGTTCTTGACGAAACGCTGTACTACAAAGTCGACCAAACCCTTACCGTTCTGCCCGACCAAACTGACGCCCTCCGCAAAGTCGAGGGCAAGGACTACATCACGCTCATCACCTGCACACCCAAGGGCGTCAACAGCCATCGCCTCCTTGTGCGTGGCGAACGTACCACCGCACCCGGTCCCGAAGCACAAAAGGTCCTTCCCAGCACTACAACAGATCCCGGCTTTCCGTGGTGGGCTCTCGCGATCACGGCTGCGACCTTCCTCGCGATTTTCGCCACGAAGCCGCGAAGGGAACCCGCTGAGGAGCAGCGCCCCAGGCGTTCAGCGCATAGTCTTGGCGCATGACCACTCGAGCCAACGAACTGACTGCCCTTGTCACCGGTGCCACGGCTGGGCTCGGCGCGGAATTCGCCCGCCAACTGGCCGAGTCGGGTCACCACCTTGTCTTGGTGGCCCGCGACGAGGAGCGCCTGAAAGCCAAAGCAGAGGTGCTTGAACGCGACTTCAGTATCTCGGTGGAGGTCCTGCCAGCTGACCTGACGACCGACGTCGGCGTTTCAGCTGTGGAGGACCGGTTGCGGGACGCCGCCCGGCCGGTGGATGTCCTGGTCAACAACGCGGGAATCGGACTGCTCAAGGCCTTCGAGAAAAACGAACTGGCCGAAGAAGTGCGACACCTGAGGCTTCACGTCCAAACGCCCATGGAACTGTGCCACGCTGCTCTGGAAGTCATGCTGGCTCGCGGCAAGGGGCGGATCATCAACGTGGCCAGCGTCGCTGCGTTCGCCAACAGAGGCACCTACTCTGCGGCAAAGGCGTGGCAGGTAACGTTCAGCCGCTGGGCCAACCTGGCCTACGCGGCCTCCGGAGTCCAGATCACGGCCGTGTGCCCGGGCTTCACGCACACCGAATTCCACGACCGCATGGGCATGGACAAATCAGTGGCTCCGCGCTTCCTGTGGCTCACCGCCGAACGCGTGGTCCGTGAAGGGCTGGCAGACAACATCCGCGGCAAAGCCGTGTCCATCCCGACGCGTCGGTACAAGGTGGTTAGCTTTTTTGCCCGTATCTTGCCGGCGAAACTTACGTCGGGCCCGCCTCGCCGACCGCTGGTACCGTAGTATCCGGCACTGTACCGCTTGAAACCTCGGGACCGGCAGCGCCTGGAGCACGGATCAGCACAGCCACCGCGATTCCGACCACTGCGCCCACGAACGTCTCAACCCCCCGCTCCAGCACCAGCACGCCTGGATCCAGCGGCGCGGCAAGCTGCGCGATCAGCAGGATCACGGGAGTGAAGAACACCATCGCCCAGCCGTAATGCCGCGCCATGAACAGCTCGGTGGGGAACTGGAACAGGATCACAAGGACGGCGAGGGCAACAGCGGTATGGCCGGGGAAGTACTGCAGCGGCGACAACGGGCTGGGGAAAAGCACGACGGCCACCACCGCCAATCCGAGGAACGTCCCCACGATGCGGTGGATACCGCGGTGCACGCGGCTGGGGAGGTCTGCACCTGCCAGCGGCACTGCGGCGGCCGCCATGGCCCAATGCGGGTGGCCGATACCGCTCAGCATCCCAATAAGACCGGCCGTGCCCACTGCCAGGGAGTAGCGGGCGGCATGGACGAGGGCGGCTTGGCGAAGTGGGCCGCGGAGGACCGGAACGTCGCGGGCAGCGCCAGCCACCCAGGCGCGGTGCCGGAGCCAGCCGGTGAAGCCGACCAGAATCGAAAAGGCGGCCGACGCAGCACCGATGAGTACCGCCGTCGCAAAGGAAACATCCGTGGGCACTGAAGCGCAGGCGCCCAACGCCAGGATGCCGAAGAACGGTCCGATCGGTTTGAGGCGCACGGCATCCGCGTAGAGGGAACCCGCTCCTGCGAACAGGGTAGCCACCAAAACCAGGCCCCAGGAACCAACGTGGTTGACGGAGAGGAACACCCCAATGGTGAGTCCGCCGACCAGGATCAAGGCGGCTTGTGCTTGGTGCTTGAGCCTGAGCTGATGGGTTTCGGTGCGTCCGTACATACCGGTCAGGGCGCCGAAGACGGCGTACATCATGAGGTCCGGGCGACCGATGAGGATCAGCACCAATCCCGGAACTGCGACACTGAGGGCCACGCGGACTGCCGAGAGACGGTCGTTGTTCGGCGGCCCGAGCCTGTGAAGTTCCCGGGCATGCGCCATGATTGCGGGCACGGAAACACCACCAATCATTCAGGGCTTGCGGTCGAACTGTCTGATTCGAAAATTATCAGGATGGCCGCCGGTCCCGCCATAAGCCCGGTCACAACCCGTAGTGAGCTTGGGCGCGCGGACCGCTGAAAGGTCTGGGAAGATCGAGGTATGCCCGTAGCTTTCGTGTGCCGCACCCGCGCTGCCATGCCTCCTCAGCAGCTGTTCGATCTGTCCCGAAACATCGACGCCCATGTGGGGTCGATGACCAAGAGCAGGGAAAAAGCGATCGGCGGCGTTACCACCGGCCTGATTTCGGAAGGTGAGCACGTCACCTGGCAGGCTTGGCACCTCGGAGTCCGGTTCCGCATGACCAGTCGCATTACGCGGATGGAGGCACCGGCGTCGTTCACTGACGAGCAGGTCCGCGGGCCGTTCAAGTACCTCCGCCACACGCACGAGTTCAGGCCCGACGGCAGCGGAACGCTGATGGTGGACACTGTGGAGTTCGCCGCCCCCTTCGGACCAGTGGGCCGCCTCATGGAAAAGCTGATCCTCGCCCGCTACCTGCAGAACCTGATCGAGACCCGCAACGGGTTCCTCGTCGGACAAAACCCTCCGGCGCTGGACAGGCCGTGATCAGGCTTGCGCGCGGTGATGACCTGCCGCGTTTGCAGGACATCGAGCGGGCAGCCGGAGAAGCCTTTCGGGCACTGGGCATGGACCGGATTGCGGACGACGAGCCCTTCACGGTGGATGAGCTGAGTGCCTACTTGGCCGGTGCGCGTGCATGGGTGTTCGTGGACGGACTCGACTTCCCCGTGGCCTACTTGTTGGCGGATGTGGTTGACGGCAACGTCCACGTGGAGCAGGTCAGCGTCCACCCGGAACAAGCGCACCAGGGATTGGGTCGCGAGCTGCTCCATGCCGCCCGGGTGTGGGCAAGAGGCCATGGCATGCAGCAGCAAACCCTGAGCACGTTCCGGGATGTGCCGTGGAACGCGCCGTACTACCGTCGTCTCGGTTTCAAAGAGCTCGACGCCGCCAGCTGGGGACCGGAGTTGTCCAGGCTCATGCAGCACGAGGCCGAGCTGGGGCTGACCCGCTGGCCCAGGGTAGCGATGCATCGTCCCGTGGTCCCGCCCCAGTAACTACTCCGCCACCAGCTCCACCTCGTAGCCGTCCGTGTTCACCAGATACGCGGCGTAGTGATCCGGTCCGCCTGCGTGGGGGTACGTCGACTCGAACATCGCGTACCAGCCCGCGTCGGCGCCGAGCTCCCGTAAACGGTCCACGTTTTCGCGGGTGCCGGCATGGAAGGCCACGTGGTTGAGCCCGGGCTCGGTCCGGCGGTGTGTGCTCCCGGTGCCCGCCGATGACTGCTCCACCACGATGTACGTGCCGCCGAGTTTCCAACTGCACCCTGTGGCCCACTCCTGGAAGGGCCGGTACCCCAGCCCGTCCAGCAGCCAACCCCATTCCTCCCGGGCTCGGTCAAGATGCGGCACCCAGATCTCAAGATGGTGGATCGACCCCACCGGAACGTCACGCATGCGCCGAGTCTACGAGGTCCGGGCCCGCTCCACATCGTCCGCGCTCGCCGAATCGCCCATTGCACGGAGCCCGGCAATGACACCGTCAACATCCGCCGGTGTACGGTTCTGGCTGAGTTTGGTCTTGGCCTCCACCCTGGTAATACGGAGTTCGACGCCGACAATCGCCCGTAGCTGCCCGGCAATGAACCCTTCGGGTGCTTCGTCCACGGTCCACGGGCGAGGCATGCCGGACTCATGAACGTTGGACAATTGCCGGACGTGCCTGCCAAGCCACTGGGGATCCTCATGAACCACGAGATGCCCGTACACATGGGCCGTGGAGTAGTTCCATGTGGGCACCACGCGGCCGTGTTCGGCTTTCGACGCGTACCAGGACGGCGAAATGTAGGCATCCGATCCCTGCACGATCATCAGGGCTTCACCACTGACCGGCGTGGACCACTGTGGATTGTTGCGGGCCATGTGCGCGTGCAGGGCGCCGTGTTCGCCAACGGAGGCGTCATGGACGAACGGCAGCAGAGTGGCGAGCAGACCTTGCGGGGTCATGGTGACGAGATTGGCGGCGCCGGCCCCCGCCAAAAGGGACTTTAGGGCCTCCGGGGAAGCAGCAAAATGCGCGGGGGTGTACATGGATTCTTCCTTTCGGACGTGGCGGCTTTATGGGTTCGACGGCGGGTTGAGCCTGACGCGGACGGCTGCACCTGCGCAGAGAATCACGGCGAGACCGCCCACCGCGGTGGTCCACGTCATTGATTCCCCGAGCAAGAGCGCGGCCCAAGCGATGGTCATGACGGGCTGAACCAGTTGGATCTGGCTGACTTGGGCCATGGGACCGATGGCCAGGCCGTGATACCAGGCGAAGAAGCCAAGGAACATGCTCACAACACCCAGGTAGGCGAAGGACATCCAGTGAACCGGCGTTGCGGATGTAACCCTGAAGTCCAGAGACAGGACTGTCAGCAGGATCATGACGGGTGAGGCCACTACCAGTGCCCAGGAGATGGTCTGCCACGGACCGAGTTCCCGGGCCAGCAGACCACCTTCGGCGTAGCCGATGGCTGCGGCAACCACGGCCCCGATCAGCAGCAGGTCCGCCCAATGCAGGG
The DNA here is from genome assembly GCF_044755025.1 of Paenarthrobacter sp. NPDC092416. Lineage (NCBI taxonomy): Bacteria > Bacillati > Actinomycetota > Actinomycetes > Micrococcales > Micrococcaceae > Paenarthrobacter > Paenarthrobacter sp. NPDC092416. The sequence continues at coordinate 372,850 of NZ_JBIVQG010000003.1, read as the reverse complement.
AGCCGAAACCACCGGACTGGAGCAGTGCGAAAGCCAGCGCTGCGATCACGCCTACTGCCGTCAGGACCCAGAACAGGCGCCGTGGACGTTCCCGCCCGCGGATCACCGCTACTGTGGCTGTGGCCGCTGGCAGTAGCGCGATGACCACAGCGCCGTGACTTGCAGAGGTGCTGGTCAGTGCGAAGGTGGTCAGGAGGGGGAAGCCCGCAACGATGCCGCCGGCCACCACAACCAGCCGAAGCCACTGAATTCCCTGCGGAAAGCGCTGCTTCGTCAGGGAAAGCGCCAGGGCCGCAAGGATGGCTGCAACTACGGCCCGGCCGGCGCCGATGAACAGGGGAGAGAGGCCTTCCACGGCCACCCTGGTGAGTGGCACGGTGAACGAGAAAGCGAAGACTCCCAGAAGGCCCCACCAGATACCGGTTGACGTCCTGGTGGATATCACTGGCCGTGAAAGCGTAGTAGCGCTACTATTGTGACTCATGAATTACGATAGCAGTTCTCGGATCGCCTCGCGAGTAAAGGAATGGATCGCAGGGGCAGCCCCGGGAGCCAAGCTGCCGTCAACGCGGCACCTCGTGGCCGAATACCAGGCCAGCCCGGTAACAGTGCAGAAGGCACTGCGGACCCTGACGGCCCAGGGCCTGATTGAGAGCCGCCCCGGAGTCGGAACATTCGTCCGCGCATACCGGACGGCCCGTCCCTCCGACTACGGCTGGCAGACCGCCGCCTTGCGCGCTGCCCAGACCGCAAGGCCCCTGAACTCCGCTGCCATGCGCAGTGCTTCCAATGACGTCATCGCTTTCCATTCCGGCTATCCGGCCCGCGAGCTGCTGCCGGAAAGGCTCGTCCGCGCCGCGCTGACCCGGGCGGCCAGGGGCGATGCAGCCCTCTCCCGGCCACCAGCGCAAGGACTTCCCGAACTGCAATCCTGGTTCGCGCACGAGCTCAGCACCTCAACGCCGGTGGGCGTCACGCCGCCCCAGCCGAGCGACGTCGTCATTCTCCCTGGGAGCCAGAGCGGACTCAGCTCGATTTTCCGGGGGCTGGTGGGGCACGGGCAGCCGCTGCTGGTCGAATCGCCCAGCTACTGGGGAGCGCTGCTCGCCGCAGGGCAGGCCGGCGTTCGGGTGATTCCGGTACCGAGCGGTCCCGAAGGCCCCGACCCGGACGAGCTGGACAGGGCCTTTGAAGAATCGGGGGCGCGGCTGTTCTACGCCCAGCCCAACTTCGCCAACCCCACGGGCGCGCAATGGTCGGCCGGGCGGGGCGAGGAAGTACTGCGGATCGTCCAGCGGCACGGTGCCTTCCTTGTGGAGGACGACTGGGCGCACGACTTTGGCATTACCGCACCGTCCGTCCCGATCGCCGCCAAGGACGATTCCGGCCACGTGGTCTACATCCGCTCGCTGACCAAAAGCGTTTCGCCCTCCATCCGCGTCGCGGCGATCATTGCCCGCGGGCCCGCGCGGGAACGGATCATGGGGGCCCAGGCGGCGGAGTCGATGTACGTCAGCGGCCTGCTCCAGGCCGCCGCGCTCGACGTCGTCACACAGCCCGGGTGGCAAACGCACCTCCGCGGACTCGGTCACCAGCTGCAGTCGCGACGCGACCTGTTGGTCACCAGCCTGCGTGAGCACGTTCCGCAGGCGCACCTCAGCCACCTGCCCAAGGGAGGCTTGAACTTGTGGTTGCGGTTGCCGGACGGGTTCGACGTCGATCAACTCACCAAGGACTGTGAAGCAGCCGGGGTGCTCATTGCTGCAGGCACGGAGTGGTTCCCGGCCGAACCCGAGGGCCCGTACATCAGGCTCAACTATGCCGGTCCCAACCCGGGCGCATTTCCGGAAGGTGCCCGGATCATCGGTGAGGCAGTCAAGGGTTTGCTGCAGGCGTAGCCGCGTTCCGTCGTCGAGCGCTTAAACGGCCGTAGCCACCAACCCAAGGAGAGCGCCTTGGGTTGGTGGCCACGGTTGGCGGCTGGTGGCCGCGAACTAGCCGTACTGCTGCGCAGAAGTTGCAGGCGAAGAGTTCCTAGGCCGGAGCCAAGTCCTTTTCGCGGCGACCGAACACGTCGTCATCGAGGGGCTGGCCGTCGAACGGCATCTCGTCCAGGTTGATGAGCGGGTTGGTGTCCTGCGTTGCAACGAGTTCGCGTGCTTCCGCCTGGGTGTCCACGCTGGGCATGGAACCCGGCAACGGACGCTGAGCGGATTCGCGCAGGAAGTAGATCGCAATCGCACCAACGATGGACGTGGCCATCAGGTAGTACGCCGGCATCATGTCGTCGCCCGTGCCTGCAATGAGCCCCTGCACGATGAACGGCGTGGTACCGCCGAAGATCGCTACAGAGAAGTTGTACGCAATACCCATTCCGCCGTAGCGGCTGGAGGTTGGGAACAGCGCCGGCAGGGCCGAGGCCAGATTGGCAACGTAGAACGTCACGGGGAACGCGATCAGCGCAAGGCCGGCCAACGTGGACCAGATCTCGCCGATGCCGATCAGCAGGAAGGCCGGGACAGCGAAGACAATAGTGCTGCCTGCGCCGATCCACAGCACCGGGCGGCGGCCAATGCGGTCGGACAGCTTGCCGGTGAGCGGGATACATACGGCCATGACAACCAGGACCGGGATGGTCAGCAGTGTGCCATGGACGGGGTCGTAGCCCTTGGAATCCGTGAGGTACGTCGGCATGTAGGAGGTCAGTGCGTAACCAACAGTATTGGCTGCGGCGGCGAGGATCATGGCCAGCACAATCTGGCGCCAGTAGGCCTTGATGATGCCAACCGGGCCCTTGGCGACGTCAGCATCCTGTGCTGCCGCGTCCTTGGCAATGGCTTCCTGTGCATCCAGGGTTGCCTGGAACTGCGGGGATTCCTCGATCTTGTTACGGAAGTACACGGCGATGAGGCCCAGCGGCCCAGCGATCAGGAACGGAAGCCTCCAGCCCCATTCCTCCATGGCAGACTGTCCCAGCGTGAGCTGCAGGAGGGACACCAGCGCAGCACCCAGGGCGAAGCCAATGTAGCTGCCCATGTCCAGGAAGCTCGCGAAGTAGCCGCGGCGCTTGTCCGGGGCGTATTCGCTGACGAACGTGGTGGCACCGGCGTACTCGCCACCGGTGGAGAAGCCCTGGACGAGCTTCAGGATGACCAGCAACGCGGCGGCCCAGATGCCGATCTGCGCGTAGCCGGGCAAAAGTCCGACGGCGAACGTACTTGCCGCCATCAGCATCAGTGTTGCTGCGAGCACCTTCTGGCGGCCCACCTTGTCGCCGAGCCAACCAAACACGACGCCGCCAAGCGGGCGGGCGATAAAGGTTGCGGCGAAGGTGCCGAGAAGGAAGAGTGTTTGGACGGATTTGTCCGCTTCCGGAAGGAAGACGGGGCCCATGGTGGTGATGAGGTAGCCGAACACGCCGACGTCGTACCATTCCATGGTGTTGCCGACGATCGTGCCGCCGAGTGCTTTCTTCAGCATCGGCTGGTCCACAACGTTCACGTCGGATTCCTTCAACCGGCGCTTCGTGCGGAGCTTCGTTTTCTTAGCGTTCTTAACAGTGGTGGAAGCAGCCGGGGTGTGGGCTGCTTCCGTGTTTCCGATGGCGTTCCTTGCGCCATCCGGAGAGACGATCTTGCTTTGGTCTATGGGCATTTGGGCTTCTCCTAGGGAGGTCATTTGCTTGCGACTTCTGCTGCCCCGCTCTGGGCAGGTGTTCAATTTTACGGGGTTTGGCGCGAAAACCCGAGTTGAGATCGGATTTTTGGGCCCATTTAGGGTGCAATTTGCCTAGATGTCTTACATCTATTTGCCCGCTCTTGCCCCGTCATCAAGCGGAAGTTGACCCGTCAGGGCACGTTGTTACCAAATTGTTTAGCTGAGCCCATGTAATGTGGCCGATTCCGGGCCAAAAGCTGATGATTTCCTCGGATCCAGTGGGTTGGATCCGAGGACCACGGTGGCGTCCAGCTCTTCGTCCGTGGCCACCGTGGGCAGCAGTCCGTGCTGCGCCATGATCCCGGCCGTTTCGGATGCCTGGGATTCCGAGGTTTCAATCAGGAGAAAACCGCCCGGCGCGAGCCACTCAGCCGCGTGTTGCGCAACCCGACGCTGGACATCCAAACCGTCAGTGCCGCCGTCGAGCGCCATCATCGGTTCGTACAGCCGGGCCTCGGACGGCATCATGCGAATCGAGCCGGTGGGTACATACGGAGCGTTGGCCACCAGCAGGTCCACTTGCCCGCGGAGACTCTGGGGGAGTGCGGCGTAGAGGTCGCCCGCAAAGGCGTGGCCGCCGCGGGGTTCCACATTGTGCCGCGCGCAATCGACTGCCGCGGGGTCGATATCGGCGGCGTACAGCTCGGCGTTGTGGGTGAGATCGCTGATGGCAGCGCCTATCGCACCCGAACCACAGCAAAGATCAACGACGACGGCACCCGGCTTGGCGACTGCGGCCGCCTGCCGTACCAGGAACTCCGTGCGACGCCGCGGCACGAAAACGCCGGGCTCCACCACCATGCGCCGGCCGCAAAATTCCACCCAGCCAAGGACGTGTTCAAGGGGCAGGCCGCTGATTCTCTGGTCCACCATGCGGTCCAAGTGTTCGTCGTGGTGGGCAGCATCGATGAGGAGTTGCGCTTCTTCTTCGGCGAAAACGCAGCCGGCAGCGCGGAGATTGGTGACGATGTCAGTGTGAAGCGTTGTAAACATGGGAGAGCCTTTCGGGAAACCGAGGGGTGCTCTCCGGGCCACTGAGTCAGGCTCGTGGTGGATTGGTTGAAGGGAGCACCCGGACTGCTGTTGCGGTAATGGGTCTCACCTCCTTGTTGCGCCTTGCCGGCCGGTAGTCGATCAGCGTGGAAATGCCATGCTAACCGAGGGGTTCACAAATCCGCGACATCTTGGCTAGGGTAGGAGGCATGGGAACACTGATTTTTGAGTAGACCGGCCTGCGTTGTTCATTGAGCAAGCCGCCGCGTTTCACCAGACAAAAATCCACGCCTGTTGAGGCTCTGCCTCCATGCCGTTCCCGTTGTCGACGCCATTTTTTCGAACCGTAACGCCATGGGTTTCGTGTCTCTTCAGGACTTCACACCTTCAAGGAGTCCACACATGACTGCCAATCCTTCCGACAACCAAACCCCGGAAACCACTGCCTCCGGTGGCATCAAGTCCAAGCTGACGGACGCCCAAAAAGCCATGCTTGCCAGCAAGTCCGGCGGCGGCGCTCCGGCTGGCTGGCAAAGCACCGGCAAGGGCCACAAGCCCACGTCCGCCAGTGGCAAGCGCGCCAAGACCGAGAAGAAAGTCCGCTGGTAAACCTTGGATACAGCTAAATCCTGGATCCGGAAAAATCTTGGAGACAACAGTCTTCTGCGGACCTAGTATTGAAAGTCCCTTCGTTTCAGTGCAGGAAGGAAGAACCATGACTGCGAATCATGCAGCAGAGAACATCAACCCCGAGGTCGCCAGCCACTTGGTGGAGTCCATGGACATGGCTCCGATGCCCGAGCCCGCAACCATTGCCGTGGCGATGAGCATGGACAAGGGCCAGGAGTGGCCGGATGGGAACGGTAAACGCCGGCACCCGAAGGAGCGAGATCTTGGCCACGGCCGGGTGGGCCAGAACGCAGCGGTGACGGCAGTCCACCGGACCAGCCGCCCCCAGATGCCGCACTCCTCCTAGCCGACATCAACCGCCCCTCACCTCAAGTAGCCAGCCCACGTAGCCAGCCCAACTAGGTCGCAGTTAAGCGCGTTTTGAGCGCTCAAAACGCGCACAATTGCGACCTAGTTGGGCTGGCTCACGTCTTTGGGGGATTTGTCCGGCCGCCAGCCACGCCACACCGGGTGCCGCAAGCGTCCGCTGCCCGTCCAATCGCCAAAAGTCACCTCGGCCACGAGCTCGGGATCCACCCAATGGGCGGTCGCCGCATCCTCGCGCGGAATGTCCACGAACGGTGAGACACCGGTGCTCCGGGACTCCACCTTCTCCAGGATGTCCCGCAGCTGCCAGTCCGTGAACCCGGTACCCACCCGGCCGACGTATCGCAGCTTAGGGCCCTCGGGTATCCCCAGCAACAACGACCCTACGGTCCCGTTCCGTGCGCCGGCACCCGGCCGCCAGCCGCCCACCACCACCTCTTGGCTTTGCTCCAGCTTGAGCTTGATCCAGGACCGGCTGCGGCGGCCGATCGCGTACCTGCCATCGGCCTTCTTCGCCATGATCCCTTCGAGGCCAAGCTCTGCAGCGCTGCTCATGAGGTCTTCGATGTCGTGCGCCAGCACTTCGGAAACATGCAGCGGGCAGTCGCCGTGCAGCCGCTCCACAAACGCGGAAAGCCGTTCGCGACGCTCGTGGAACGGCAACCCGCTGAGGTCCGCTCCGGCGTCGTACAAGAGGTCGAACAACATCAGCCGCACGGGCACCGATATCCGCGCGCGCTCGATGTCGCCCGGCTTCACCAGGTTCATCCGCAGCTGGAGCCGACCAAAGTCGGGCCGGGAACCCTTGCCGAGAGCTACGATTTCACCGTCGGCGACGAAGTTTCCGAGAGGCCAGCATGACCGGTCAGTGAGCTCCGGATATGCGGCCGTGAGATCGTTTCCATTGCGGCTCGTGAGGCGGATGGCGCTGTCGGTGCCCGTGACGAGCGCCCGGATGCCGTCCCACTTCAGTTCGAAGAGCCAGTCGCCGCCGCTGATGTCCGCAGTAGTGCCGGCCGTCGCAAGCATGGGCGTGTAGTCGGGGACGGGCTGGGGAGCAGCAGGCGCATTGGCAACGGCCTTCGCAGGACGGGCGGCAGGCGCTGCCTTCGACGCATGCACCCGACCCCCGGGTTGTTCTTTCATCAAGTGGATCAGCCACCGGTCGCCGGTGTTGATGAGCGCGAACCGCTTGGTGCCGTGAAGTCCTCCGCCCGGCTGCCCGGTGAGCGTCACGATCACTTCCTTGCCATCGCGCCATTTCTCGCACGTAAATTCGCCGCTATCCCAGATGCTCATGGTGCCGGCACCGTACTCGCCCTTGGGAATCACGCCCGCGAACTCCGCATAGCTCATGGGGTGGTCCTCGGTCTGGACGGCGAGGTTGTTGCGGTCGGGAGTCTCAGGGACGCCGCGCGGGAGGGCCCAGGATGCGAGCACGCCCTCATGTTCCAGCCGGAAGTCCATGTGGTAACGCCGGGCGTGGTGCTCTTGGATGACAAAGATCCCGCCGGGCGGCTTGGGCGCGCCAGGTTCGGGTTGATCGGAACTGGACCGTGAAGAGGACGACGACGCCGGGAACGGCTCCGGGGTCTTGTCCGGATCGCGCATCCCGACATACTTCGCGAGACGGCCTTCCACCGTCACCACCCGCTCGCGGGCTGCACCCGACCCGGCTGCCGGCCCGCCGTCGTCATCCTCAGCGTCCGGGCGGTGCGGGGGCGCATGCCGTCCCGAGATCACCGCAAAGTAGTCCTTGCCGGACTTGACACGCTTCATGACGGCGGTGAAATCCAGGTGATCCAGGGTGGCGGAGGCGAGTTCGCGCCACGTTCGGGGCGCCGCCACGGTGGGGTGGGCCTTGCCCCGCAGGGAGTACGGCACGATGGTGGTTTTGTTGCCGCTGTTCTGGCTCCAGTCCACCAGGACTTTGCCGTGGCGGAGCGTTTTCTTCATGTCGCTGACCACCAAATCGGGGTGGTCCGATTCCAGCGAGCGGGCCAATTCGTGGGCGAACGCGGATACCTGCTCCCATGTCAGCGTGCCGTCCAGCCCTGCGTAGAGGTGGATGCCTTTGCTGCCGCTGGTCACGGGGACCGGATCCATCCCCATGTCCTGCAGGATGGACCGTGCCAGCTTGGCCACTTCCACGCACTCCGGCAGTCCTGCACCGGGGCCGGGGTCCAGATCCAGCACAAATCGGTCCGGCGGCAGCATATTCCCCGCCGCGTCCACCTGCCACTGGGGGACGTGGATTTCCAAGGACGCGATTTGGGCCATCCACATCAGCGTGGCCAGGTTGTTGACCAGCGGATAGGTGTTGGTGTGTTCCCGGTGCTGGATGGTCACGCGCGGTATCCATCGCGGCACAGAGTCCTCCAGGTTCTTCTGGAAGAACATCTGCCCCGGGTGTTCGGCGGTGCCCACGCCGTTGACCCAACGCTTCCGGGTTGCGGGTCGGTTGGCGGCGGCAGGGATCAGGAAAGGGGCGACGGCGGCGTAGTACTCAAGGACTTCAGCTTTGGTGGTTCCGGTCTCGGGATAGATGATTTTGCCAAGGTTGGTGAGGTTCAGCTCGTGGCCCTCGACGTTGACGCGTTCTTGCTGCTTGCCTGCCACCTCTTCACCTCCGCCGCCTTGTGCTGTTCACTTGTTGCATGAGGGCCATATGGAAGGGTTCTATCGCGTTCGGGCTGGTCAACGTACCCGTCAAGCTCTACAGTGCCACGGAGGACCACGATATTGGCCTTCACCAGGTCCACAACAAAGACGGCGGCCGCATCCGGTATCAACGAAAATGCGAAATCTGCGGCGATGTTGTGGCTTATGAGGATATCGACAAGGCCTATGAAGAGGAAGGCCGCACCGTGGTCCTTTCCGCGGCCGATTTGAAGTCTTTGCCGGAGGAGAACAGCCGCGAGATTGAGGTGGTGGAGTTCATCCCTGCCGAGCAGTTGGACCCGATCATGTACGAGCGCAGCTATTTCCTGGAGCCGGATTCCAAGTCGCCCAAGGCCTACATGCTGCTCCGGCAGACCTTGGAGGACACGGACCGGATCGCGATCGTGCAGTATGCCCTGCGCCAGAAAACGCGGCTCGGTGCGCTGCGGGTCCGCGGCGACGTGCTGCTATTGCAGGCTCTTTTGTGGGGCGATGAGGTCCGGGAAGCCAATTTCCCCTCCCTCGAGACGGACATCAAGATCTCGGACAAGGAACTCGAAATGTCCTCGGCCTTGGTTGATTCCATGGCGCACGACTTCAATCCCGAGGAGTACACCGACGACTACCAGGTGCAGCTCCGGACGTTGATCGAGGCCAAACTGGAGAAGGGCGAGGCACTGGACACCGAGGCCACCTTCGGGGCCAAGGAAGGCGAGGCGGAAGGCGGCGAGGTCATCGACCTCATGGAGGCGCTCAAGCGGAGCTTGGACAAGAAGCGCGGCAAGGAAGCAGCGGACGACGGCGAGGCTGCCGCCGGCAAAGCTGCCGGCAAGCCCAAGACGCGGGCCAAGAAAAAGGCGTGACCCGCCGTCGGGCGCCTTGCGACACCCGACGGTTCCGGACACGCAGGAACTAGCCTTTGACGGAGCCCGCCGTCAGTCCCTGGACAATGAACTTGCTCGCAAAGGCGAAGATGGCCAGCGTTGGCACCACGGTGAGGACTGCGGCAGCGGACATTGACCCCCAGTCGATGTTGAAGCTCGAGATGAACCCGGCCAGCGCCGTCGGGATGGTCTTGTTGCTGTCGCTGTTCATCAAGGTCACCGACAAGAAGAGTTCATTCCAACAGTTAACAAAGTTGAAGACGAAACTCGCGGCGACACCCGGCAGCATGACGGGAACCAGGACCCTGAACAACGCTCCCAGCCGCGAACAACCGTCGATCATGGCAGCTTCTTCCAAAGCGTCAGGAACGTTCTCGAAGAAGCCCCGGAGCATGATGGTGCAAAACGGGATGCAGATCGCAATGTAGATAAGGATCAGCCCGGTCTTCGAATCCACAAGGCCCAGATTGGTCATCATCAGATACAGCGGTCCCAGGGCAATGAAGCCAGGGATCATCTGAGTGATCAAGAAGGCCCCCAGCACCGCGCCCCGACCTGAGAAGTGGAACCGGGCCAGGACATACGCCGAGAGCAATGAGATCAGCGTAGCCACTGACGAAGCCACCAGGGCAACCACCAAGCTGTTGAGCATGTACTGGCCGAAATCCGACTTGGTGAAGAGCCCGATGTAGTTTTCGAAGGAGAGTTGCCGGGGCCAGTAGTCCAGCGGCAATGAGTAAATAGCGCCGGGTTCCTTCAACGACGTCAGGATGATCCAGTACAGCGGGAAAACCGTGGCGACGAGGCAGGCTCCCAGGAAGACGAACTTGCCCACGCGCCCTATGAAGCTCTGCTGATTGATCATCGTGCTTCCTTTCGAGGACGGACAGCCATGAGGTAGAAGACGGCGAAGAGGGCAAGCGTGAGGACGACAATCAGTCCAAGTGCCGAAGCCTTGCCGTAGTCGCCCTCCTGGGTAATTTTGATCATGTAGGTGGTGATGATGTGCGTCTGGTCGGCCGGACCGCCGCCTGTCATGGCGAAGATGATGTCCGGGAAATTGAAGATCCAGATCACCCTCAGCAAGATGGTCAAGGCCAAGGTGGTGGCGATGCTTGGCAACGTGATGTTGAAGAACGTGCGTACTTTCCCGGCTCCGTCCAGAGCTGCGGCCTCGTACATTTCGTCGGAGACGGACTGCAGTGCGGCGAGGATCATGATGGCGAAGAATGTGACGCCGTACCAGATGTTGGCGATGATGATCGCGGTCATCGCGAAACCGGGATCCGAGAGCCACGGGATGGGCGAGCTGATGATCCCGGCCTTCATCAGCAAGTCGTTGACGACGCCAAATTCTGCGTTGAACATCCACCGGAAGAGCATGCCGATCAGGAACCCGGACACTGCCCAGGGGAAGAAGATCATGGCCTGGTAAGCACCGCGCATCCTGAACTTTCGCTTCAGGAACAGCGCCACAGCAAAGCCTATGATCACCTGTGGCACCAAAGACCCAACCACCCACACCACCGTGTTCCGGACAATGCCCTGGAATTCAGGTGTTTCCAGCAGGCTGACGAAGTTGCCGAGCCCAACCCACGAGGTGTCGGAAAGATCGTTCAGGTTCCAATTGCGGAACGCCATCTGGCTGCCGGCGATCATCGGGTAGTAGGTGAAGATGCCGACGAACACCGCCGCCGGGGCAAGGAAGATGAGCAGTGTGAAGGCTGTCCGGGGATTGAAGCGCTTCTTGGACCGATTGCCAATGCCGGCCACGGACCCGGCATTGGCCTTCTTCGGAAGGAGTTTGGTGTCGAGGCTCACTGGAACCTAGCCCGCCCACTTTTGGGACCAGTACGTGTCCCAGCTGGACAACATCTCACTGGTGGACATCTTCCCGGTCAGCACGCGCTGGAGTTCGCCGTCGGACTTCTTGATCCACTCGCTCCACCAGGACACGCTTCGCGGCTGGACGGCGGAGACATAGGTCTCGGGATTTTCCGTCATCTTGACGTAGGCCGCCCAAGGTCCGGTGCTGTAGAAACTGTCCTGCGCGGCGGACTTCAGGGTCGGCACCAAGCTGTTCTCCTTGCTGAAAGTGGTTGCCGCGTCGCCCTGGGCGAGGTATTTGATGAGCTTCAGGGCCTCAGGCTTGGCGGTGGAAGCGGCAGCAATTCCCCATCCGGCGGATGCCACGGGTTGAATGGCTTTCCCGCTCGGTCCTACCAACAGTGGAGCCACGTTCCACTGGTCTTCCTTGATGGACTTGGACTCCCGCACGGTAGCGATGACCTCAGGGTCCTGGAGCAGGAACGACGTAGACCCATTGCTGAAGCCCTGCACCATTTCCGGGTATCCCCAGGCGACCGAGGACGGGGGCGAACCCTTCTTGAAGAGATCAATGTAGAGATCCATGGCCTCCTGCGCTTTGGGGGAGGAGAAGATCGTCTTGCCGCTGGTCAGCTTGAAGGCGTTTTCCTTGTCGATCTCGTCAGCAACGTAAGCCTCGATGATGGCGACTGCGTTGGAGTTGGCGTTGGTGCCCCCTCGGAATGCGTAGCCGAACTTGTTCTCTGCAGGCTTGTTGATGGCCGACGCCTGCTCCAGCATCTCGGACCAGCTGGCAGGCGGACCAGAGAATCCGGCCTCTTTGACGACGTCGGAACGGTAGAACAGCGAAAGGCCGTAGAAGCCGTAAGGAATGTAGTAGGTCTTGCCGTTCTGCTTCGAGTACGTGACGGCGTTGTCCGTCAGGTTGTCCCAGCCGTCCCACCCTTTGAGGTCGGCGGACATGTCGTACAGCCACTCGTTGGCACCGAACGATCCTACGGTGATGTCACGAGCCTCGACGACGTCGATTCCCTTGCCGGACTGGAGCATCTGCTGGATCTTCTGGTCCGCCTGGTCGGTTGGCGGAGAGATCAGGTCAACCTTGATGTTCGGGTTCGCTTGCTCGAAGCCGGAAAGGAGCTTCTTCAAAGTGTCCGTGCGTGTCGGATTGGTGAGGCTTTCCACCATCTTCAGCGTGACTTTTCCGTCTTTGGCGGGTTCGGCGCCGCCACATCCGGCAAGTGCAAGAACGGCCGCGAGACCGGCTGCGGCAGACATCATGAATCTTGATTTCACGTGGATCCTCCAATGACTTGGTGAGCGTGGGTAATCGCTGCCCCGGTGGGGCGGCAGAGTTGGGGTGGCTAACTTAGTGACGGCGGTGGCGGCGGTGGCGGCGGTGACGGCGGTGGCGGCTAGCGGGAGCGGGCGAGCCGGACGAGCTCCGGAACCGCCCTTTCCGCAAACGTTTCGTAATCCTTGGGAGAGTTGTAGAGGTGTGCCGAGAGCCGCAGGAAGCCCTCGCCGTCGAACGTGGTGATGGCCGTTTCCATGTCCAGTCGATCCGAAATGAAGGCGCGGACGGCGTGCGAATCCTCGTGCGTGGTGGCCAGGCCTTTCGGCAGCCGGACCAGGCGAAGGGGGCCCACCGGCATGCCGACCTTGATCGATGGATCCTCACCCGTGGCGTCAGCAAAGGCGCCCCCAATCAGGGTCTGGCCGTAGTCGCACAGCTCACTGGCGTAGTTGCGGAAGGTTGCCCAGCCGTATCGTTCCTCGATGGTGTCGAATGCGGTACGGGCTGCCATCCATGCGGTCACGTCCTGCGTTCCGACGTGGTCGAAATTCTCAGGGAAGTCGTAAGGGAAGCCCCAGGAATCGATCAGGGGTTCCATCGCCGCCGCCGCTGGGCCGCGTGCCACGAGCGCCGCTGTTCCCCGCGGTGCGCAAGCGAACTTGTGGAGGTTTCCTACCCAAAACCCCTCGAAATCCGGTACGGGAAACTCCAGGACGCCCGGTGCGTGGGCTGCGTCCACCAGGACCGGCACCCCAAGGCCCGAGGCTGCCCGGGCGATCGCCTCGACCGGGAAGGCCCGGGCCGTGGCGGAGGTGATCTGGTCCACCACAATGAGGGCCGTCTTGCCGGTGACTTCACCCATGACAAGGGCACACGCGGTCTCGGCATTCGCGTCGAGAGGGATATCAGCGATCCTCACCCGGCCACGGTTCCTGCGGGCAACGCGCTCTGCGCCCTGCAACACCGCCCCATAAGCATGGCTCGTGGTCACAATTTCGGCGCCCGGCTCGAAGCTCAGCGAGTTGTACACGGTGCTGACCCCCGCGCTGGCATTGTGCACCAAGGCGGTGTCCTGAGGCTTGACGTTAAGGAACTCTGCGATCTCTGTCCTTGCCGTGGCCACCAGCTCGAACTGCCCCATAAACCACGGGCACGGATTCTGGTCCATGTGCGCCTTGAGGCTGAGCTGTTTTGCCTGGGCTGCACGGGGGACGGAGCCGTAGGACCCGTGGTTGAGATGGATCTTGGACGGCGTGAGGCTCCAGTCGGCCATTGAGGGTTCGCCCTCGGGGGTCAACATGGGATGCGGGGCCGTAAGTGGTACTGGGAACACGATGTCCTTGGTGATCGGAGAGGAGTGAATGCTCTGTAAGTTACATCACAGGCAGCCGACAAGACAACGGACAATCACCAATAGTTGTAAGATGACTTTGATAATTCTCTCCGAAAACATCGCTCTTTGATCTTCAATTTGGCATATAGGTACGATGTCTTTGCTGCAGAGGTATGACAATGCGACGTATCGATCCTTGTGCGGTGTGCGTGCGGTAGCGTGTTACGGGTATCTGAAGGAGACGACGTATTGGGTGCTGTCGAAACGGCCATGCAGGGCCTAAGAAACAAGATTGCCTCGGGCGAACTCGCGGCTGGGCAGAAGTGCCCGCCGGAAGCCGAGCTGGCAGCCCAGCTTGGTGTATCGCGGAGTTCCCTGCGCGAGGCGGTTCGGGCGATGTCTGCCCTCGGCGTGATGGAGTCGCGGCACGGCTCGGGAACGTATGTCTCTTCCCTGGAGCCGACGGTCATCCTGCAGAATTTTGCCCTCTTGGTGGACCTTCTTCCGCTGGACGGCTTGCTTGAGCTCTTTGAAATCCGCAGGCTGATGGAATCCCATGCTGCAGCTGCGGCCGCGGCGAATGCCACGCCGGAGGTTCTGGCCAAGCTGACTTCGCTCGTGGAAACCATGGAGGCTACGGACAATCCGTCCGAGTATTCCGAACTGGATTCACTCTTCCACGAGGAAATCTGCCGGGCGAGCGGCAATTCCACGCTCGCGGCACTGGTCAGCCTCTTCCGTTCCCGCGGCGGGCACTTCCATATCTTCGACGGCGACGAGGGGACAGAAGTCCGTGAGGGCAGCACGGCTGGGCATGGCGCAATCGTGGACGCGATAGCCCGCCGGGACCCAACCTTGGCCGCTACCGCTACGGCTGCACATATCGCCCAGACTGAGTCCTGGTTGAAGAAGCTGAGGCCGGCCCCTCGACTCCAGGGCTAGTTGCTAGTGGTTCCGAAGCATCGAGATGAGCTCGGACTTCTTCTTGTCGGAGTAGCCCTTGATGCCGAGCTCCTTGGCTCGCGACTTTAGCTTGTCCACGGTCCAGTCGTCGTAGTCGCCGGACTTGCCGCCTTTGCGGCCCACTTCGCTGCGCCCTTGCTTTGCCGCCGCGTTCGAAATGCGGGCTGCCTTCTCTTTGGAAGCGCCGTCGTCGCGCAGTTCCTCGTAGAGTTCCGGGTCCTTCAGGCTGGGATTCTTCTTTCCAGGCATGGTGTGATTCACTCCCTTGCGTGGGACGATCGCGGGCGCGTATCTCCCACTCTCGGTTGATGCAACGGACTTGCGCCTCGTCTTAACGCATGCCTTAACGCTAGCCAGTAGCTCGAGCGGGCTCAAGGTATTGGCACGGTCTTTGCCCTGCCTCTATCGGCCCGGTCGGCGCGGTGGGACCATTTCCATATGGGCAACGAATCAGAAGGCAGGAGGCCGTCAGCGGTTCCCGCCGGCAGCATCCATGCGGGGGAGTACATGGGCTCGCCATTGAGCCGCAAAGAGCACGAGATTGCTCGCCGCCGCGAGGAGGCGCAGCGGAAGCTGGACCAGCACTTGAGGGAAGCCGAGGCCGCGCACGCCTCCCACAAATAAGCGCTTGACGACGAGAAAGGCGCCCACGTCTCAGGCGCCCGTCTCGTAGTGCGGCTCAGCAACGGGCTTTGACTCCGGTGAACCAGGCTCCCGGAGGTAGACGGACGCGCCAACCAGCACCGCCCCGGAATGCCGCATGGCCCGACGATTCTGTATGGCTCACTCGTCTTTGATGGGGATCCTCCGTGTGGCTCTGCGCTGCAGCCACAATGGCATTCCTACCACCAGAAGAAGCAGGACAAGAACGATTGCCCCTCCGGCCATCAGCCCGGCGTTCCGGCCCGCAGTGACGTCGTAGACGAGGGCTGCGGAGCCAACGATAAGAAGGGCGACGCCCCCGAGTGCCCATTTGGTGATGGCATCGCCGTTGGCGACCAGCACGGCTTTCATCCCCCGGCGGAACAGCCTGCGGTGCACACTGACGGGAATGAGGATCAGCGCCGTGGTGAGGGCGGCGACCATCACGTTGAACAGATACAAATTGAGCTGCCAGTCGTCCAAGGTTTCAAAGCGCGATTGGAAAGGAAGCGTCAGGAGGAACCCGCCAAGGATCTGCACGCCGGTCTGCAGGACGCGCAATTCCTGAATGAGTTCCATCCAGTTGCGGTCCAGCCGCTCTTCGGCGGATTCGTTCCGGCCTGTTCTGGGAACCTGCTCCGGCTCTGCCATGCGCGCACCTCCAGCGGGGTATTGGTGGACGCTGACAATACACCGGACTACGGTCGAGTTGTCAGCATTCCTCGAAGTTTTTCGGGGCCTCGACGGATTTCCAAGGAGGAAGAAATGAGCCAGGACGAACACCGCGTCAACCCGGATGACGTTGCCGGAGGTTACGGCAGCCCCACTCCCGAGCAAGAGATGCCGGGTGCGGGGGCTGAACGGGAAACGCCGGAGCGGCCGGCACCCGGGACTGCTCCGGGACCGGGCGAGCCGCCCGAAGGAAGCCCTACTCCGGAAGACCCGGATACTCGCCCAGTACCTGAGGCGCCCGACGAGTTTCCCACGCCCCGCGATCCGGACGCAGCGCCGCCGCCAACAACAACAGGTGACCAGCCCGCCGTCGAACAGTCAGCAGATGCGCAGTCCACGGGCGGGCAGCCGCTGGGCAGCAACGGGGACTAGGTGCGCCAGAGGACTGCCCCCGGTGCGCAGCTTTGCCGCGTCGCTGGGAGCAGTCCTCTGTGTCCGCCTTTAGGGGCGGCCCGACCATCCAGTCTGGCCGGTGTGGGTCAACTGGCGGGGGTGTCGCTATACCGTGTGTCCGCGACGCCCCGAGGTGAAGCTCAGGAGCCACCCGATGGCCGCGACGACGAGAAGGATGATGCCCACCCACAGCAGCCAGTTCAAAGCGGTGTTGAAGCCGCCCACAAGAAGAAGAACAATTGCGATTACACCAGCAATGATCAGAAGCGTGTTCATGGTCCGCACATTCCTTTCCAAGGGGAATCCGAAAGGGAATCCTCGGGTTCCTCGCTATGCATACCTGCTTACTTCGTAGTGCCGGTACCTTTTGGGCGTTTCCCACGCCTTCCAGGTGCCTGCGCTGCCGTCCACTTACTGGCCCTTGAGCCTCGGCCAAGTTCGCCAGTTGTGAACAGCGACACACCTCATTGTACTACTAAGCAACCTTATGAAAAGGTGATTGAAGTCGTCACCCGATGATTGGCTTGTTGCCGGAAGGACAGGCAGCAAGGATTTCCGCTCCATGACAGTCCACGAGAGGTACACATGAAAGCGTCACAGCAGCTCGCCGACAACCTTCAGATCGTCCTGACGGACCTCATCGAGCTGCAACTCCAAGGCAAACAGGCCCACTGGAACATCGTGGGTCCCAATTTCCGGGACCTCCACCTCCAGCTGGACGAATTGGTGGCCGCAACACGCAAGTATGCGGACGATACCGCCGAGCGGATGCGGGCACTGCACGCACTGCCGGATGGCCGGAGCGGAACCATTTCCGCCGGCACGCGCCTCGAAGAATTCCCGGGCGGCCTCGTTTCCACGAAGAACGCCGTCAAGCTGATCACAGAGCGTGTGGAACGCGCCGTCCAGACCATGCGCGATGTCCACGACCAAGTGGACGAAGAAGATCCCACCACGGCCGACCTGCTCCACGAGTTCATCGCCCGCTTGGAGCAGTTGGTTTGGATGATTAACGCCGAAATCATGGGCGCGGGCGCGGCAGTGACCGACCCGGACGAAGCCTAGCCAGCCCGCCAAGGACAAAGCCAAGCAGGACACGGTGCCCAGGCTTCGGCGAAGCGACCTTTCCCAGCCCGGCATAGTTCGCCGACGCTCCGGCAAAGGGTTCAGCTATCGCCACGCAGACGGGACCCTGGCAGACACAGCGGATCGCCAGCGCATCAACGCGCTGGCGATTCCGCCTGCATGGACCGACGTGTGGATCAGCCCCATTGAACATGGGCACATCCTGGCCACAGGCGTAGACGATGCCGGACGCAGCCAGTACATCTACCATCCGCGCTGGCGGGAACGTCAGGACCTGGTCAAGTTCAAACGCGCCGCTGAGCTCGGCTCTGTCCTGCCCGCAGTCAGGCGAACGGTGACACGGCACCTGCAGGACACGTCGATGCCCGGTCGACAAACCTTGGCTGCCGCGGTCCGGTTAATGGACCTCGGAGCCCTCCGCGTCGGCTCCGAAAGTTACATGCGGAAGAACGGATCCTATGGACTCACCACCCTCCGCTGCCGGCACGCCCGCGTGGACGGGGACGATGTCCTTTTGAAGTTCCCCGGCAAGAGCGGCCACCTCTGGGACACGTCCATCCACGATCCCGCGCTCGCGGCCTTCCTGGAACCCCTTGCCGCGCGACCCGGCAAAGAGCGCCTGCTGGCCTACCAGGTGGAGGGGGTCTGGGTGGCTGTGGATGCCTCGATGATCAACGACTATCTTCATGACATTGCCGGGGCCGCTTACTCCTCCAAGGACTTCAGGACGTGGAAGGGGACAGCCGCCGCGGCGCTGTGCCTCCTGAAATCCGGGCCTGCGCAATCCAGTGAGGGCAAGACTCCGCGCCAGGCAGTTGTCCAAGCCATCAAGGAAGCTGCGGAATTGTTGGGTAATACACCTGCCGTGGCCCGCTCCGCCTATGTGGACCCACGGGTTGTTGAGGCATTCCTGTCAGGGGATTTGGAAGCCGTCAAGCCCACGGAGCCTTCGATCGCCGCTTTCCTCACCGGCTGAGGACACAGAAAAGCCTGGCGACGTGGGTGTCGCCAGGCTTTTCCGGTCTCCAGGTTTCGGGTGAACCTACTCGGCGTCGTGGTCCGTTTCGAGGATCTTCACGAGGCTGTCCAGGGCTTCATCGGCGCCTTCGCCTTCGGCGCGCAGCACCACGACGTCGCCATGTGAAGCGCCCAGGCTCATGAGCGACAAGATGCTGGCGGCGTCCATGGCGTCATCGGCCGGCTCGCCTTCGCGGGCGATCGTGACCTCAAGGTCGAGCTCGCCGGCGGCCTCGGCGAAGATCGCTGCGGGGCGGGCGTGCAGCCCGACGCGGCTGGCAATGGTGGCGGTACGTTCAGTCATTGGGTGCTCCCTTTTGCTGTGGATTGATTCGATGCTGTGAGGCGGGTTTGTGGGAAGTCTAGAGGCCGAGCTCGTCCAGGATGGGAAGCTCGCCGCGGACTGCTGCGCGTGCCGCCGCCACGCTCGGCGCCGCCAAGGCGGTTGCGGCGAGTTGCTGAGCCTGGGCCACCGTTACAGTGGCAAGCACTGCCGCGACGGCAGCAAGCGCGCGGGCGCTCATCGACAACGTCGCAACACCCAGGCCAACGAGTACGACGGCGAGAGCAGGGTCCGCGGCTGCCTCACCGCAGACGCCAACCGGCTTCGCGGTGCCAGCTGCGCCGCTGACGTGCGTGGCGCCGTCGGCCGTTAGCTTGACCAACTGCAGGACTGCAGGCTGCCACGGATCGTTCAGTGTGGCGAGCGGGCCGAGTTGGCGGTCCGCCGCCATGGCGTACTGGGTGAGGTCGTTGGTGCCCAGCGACGCGAAGCTCACCTCGCGCAGGACCGTTGCTGCGGTCAGGGCGGCCGAGGGAACCTCCACCATGACACCCGGGGTCTTCAGTCCGGCAGCGGCGCAAAGGGTAGCGAACCGCGCAGCCTCGTCCGCCGTCGAAATCATCGGGGCCATGACCCAGACCTCAGCGCTATTGGCTGCCTCAGCTGCGGCGATGGCCTCGAGTTGCCGCTCCAGGACACCGGGGGAGGTGAGGTCCGTGCGGTAACCGCGAACGCCGAGCGCCGGGTTGGGTTCGTCGGCGTTGGTGAGGAACGGCAGTGGCTTGTCCGCACCGGCGTCGAGCGTTCGGACCACTACCTTCTTGCCGGGGAACGCAGCGAAGACCGCTCCATAGGCGGAAATCTGCTCCTCCACCGTGGGTTCGTCGTCGCGGTCCAGGAAACAGAACTCCGTGCGAAGCAGGCCCACGCCCTCAGCGCCGGCGTCAGCCGCCTTGACGGCATCCGCGCCGGTGCCCACATTGGCGAGCAGCGGCACGCGGAAACCGTCGGCCATGGTGTTGTTGCCGCTGAACGCTGCCAGCGTCGAAGCCTGCGTTGCCCACGCCTTGGCTGCGAGCCGGAGGTCCTCGCCGGGCTCGGCTGTGATGGTGCCCGCGGCGCCATCTACATAGACCTCGGTGCCGTCCTCGAGGTGGTCAACGCCCAAGGCGGCGACGACGGCGGGCAGGCCGAGCGCACGGGCCAGGATTGCCGTGTGCGACTGCGGGCCACCGCTGGAAGTGATCAGCGCGAGCACCTTGGAGGGATCCAGCGTTGCAGTGTCCGCCGGGGCCAGATCCTCCGCAGCAAGGATGAACGGGACATCGGAAGCAGGGATGCCCGGAGCGGGCAGTCCCCGCAGTTCAGAGACAATGCGGGCCCGGACATCCAGGACATCCGCCACTCGCTCGGCCATGTATCCGCCCAAGCCCTTGAGCGTCTCAGCGACGGAGCCGCCAGCCTCCCAAATGGCACGTTCAGCAGTCCTCGCACCGCCAGTGGCCTCAGGGGACAACAGCTTGATGGCCGACTTCACCAGCATGGGGTCGGCGGCCATCAAAGCCGTTGCTTCCAGTACTTCCTTGCCTTCACCGCTGGCCGTAGCCGCGCGGGCCCGCAGCTCCGCCTGAACGGCCTTGGCCGCATCCTTGATGCGCTGCCCTTGCGATTCAACCGTGACATCGGCAGGGATGTTGACGTTCGCGTGCGGTTCCTGGACCGGCTTGGGCATTTGCTTTACCGGTGCCAGGACGCGCCCCGGAGCAACGCCTACGCCTGAGAAGGTCTGCATGTATCTGGTCCTCTGATTGCTTACGTGCTGTTCGGCTGACTGGGTATTGCGTGTTGGCGCTTAGACGCCTGCTGCGACGGGAACTGCCTCGGCCTCAACCGGCTTGCGGACTGCCCAGCGCTTGAGGGCAATGACCAAGAGTGCGGTGATAACCACGCCGACAGCGATCGACAGGAGGAACAGCCAGAAGTTGTCGATTGCGAAGAACACAAACGCTCCACCATGCGGTGCCTTGGACGTGACAGCGAAGGCCATGGACAGTGCGCCGGTTACGGCGCCACCCACCATGCTGGCCGGGATCACACGGAGTGGATCAGCAGCTGCGAACGGAATGGCGCCCTCGGAAATGAAGGATGCGCCCAGAAGCCACGCGGCCTTTCCGTTTTCGCG
Source organism: Paenarthrobacter sp. NPDC092416 (assembly GCF_044755025.1). Taxonomy (NCBI): domain Bacteria; kingdom Bacillati; phylum Actinomycetota; class Actinomycetes; order Micrococcales; family Micrococcaceae; genus Paenarthrobacter; species Paenarthrobacter sp. NPDC092416. Next base: position 351,844 of record NZ_JBIVQG010000003.1, on the reverse strand, counting down.
TTCAGCCAAGGAGAACAGCTTCCTGTCCAGCACGGTAGCAAGGGCCATGGCGAGCGGCGGAACCATGCCCGCTGCCATGACGGCGGCCATGATCTGCCACGGTGCCTGGTTTGCCACGGTTGCAGCGCCGAGGCCGGCGACAGCGAAGGAGTAAGCAACCTTGTTGACGGGACCACCGAGGTCGAAGCACATCATGAGGCCCAGGATGATGCCGAGGACGATTGCGCCAGCACCGGTCAAGCCTGAAAGGCCGGTGTTGAGGGCCTTGGTAAGCGCCACGATGGGAGCGCCGAGGATCAGGAACATGAGGCCAGAGGCTACAAGCGAGGCGAGCAGCGGAATGATGACCACTGGCATCAGGCCGCGGAGCCAGCGGGCAACGTTGAGCTTGCCGATCTGATACGCGATGTAGCCGGCCAGCAAGCCACCCACGATTGCTCCGAGGAAGCCCGCGCCCATGAACCCGGATACTGCACCGGCAACGAACCCGGGAGCAATGCCCGGACGGTCAGCGATGGCGTAGGCGATGTAACCGGCAAGCGCTGGAACCAGGAATCCGAGGGACAAGGCGCCGATCTTGAAGAGCACGGCACCGAGATAGGCGCCGAGAGGACCCCAAGCCAGCGCGGGGTATTCGGTCGGGAGATTCAAGAGGTTGTTCTCGGTGATGATCTTGTCGGCGAAGGCCGTGATTTCGTAGCTGCCAAGCAGGAAGCCCAAGGCAATCAAGAGGCCACCACCAGCCACGAACGGGATCATGTAGGAGACGCCGGTGAGCAGTGCGCGCTTCAGCTTCTGGCCGATGTGCTCACCCTTCTCCTCCTCGGCCCGCTCTGCCTGCTCTTCGGCGCCAAAGTGCGGAACGCGGCGTGCATGCGGGTCATCCGCAGCAGCCAGTGCTTCCTGGACCATCTTGGTGGGCTCGTCGATGCCGCGCTTGACCGGAGCGTTGATGACCGGCTTACCGGCGAAGCGCTCCTTGCCGCGAACGTCGACGTCGACGGCGAAAATCACGGCGTCGGCCGCGGCAATCACAGCCGGATCCAACGGCTTGGCGCCCGAGGAACCCTGCGTTTCCACCTGGAGATCCACGCCCATTTCCTGGGCCGCTGCAACAAGGGAATCAGCAGCCATGTACGTGTGGGCAATGCCGGTGGGGCAAGCGGTGACGGCTACGAGGCGCTTGGGTGCGGCAGGGGCGTTGCCGCCAATGGGGGCAGGTGCCTGTCCGGGCGCTGCGAAGCCAGTTGCTGCAGCTTCGGCGGGCGGAGCAGCTGCAGCCGGCTTGTCCGCCAGGGCGCCATCGACGAGGTCAACGATGTCCTGCTCAGTGGCGGCGGCACGCAAAGCAGCCGTGAAGTCCTTTTTGATGAGCGAGCGGGCCAGCTTGGAGAGGAGCTTCAGGTGCTCCTGGTCGGCGCCGTCCGGGGCTGCGATGAAGAAGATCAGGTCGGCGGGGCCATCCTTGGCGCCAAAGTCAACCTTGTGGGACAGGCGGGCCATGGCCAGTGCCGGCTCCGTGACTGCAGCAGAGCGGCAGTGCGGGATGGCGATGCCACCCGGGACGCCGGTGGCGGTCTTCTGCTCCCGGGCAAAGGCGTCTGCGAAGAGACCTTCAACCTCGGAAGCACGGCCAGCGGCGGCGACTTTGCCGGCCAAGTAACGGATGACGTCGGCGGGGGCGTCGCCCAGGTTCTGGTCGAGGGTGACCAATTGGGGGGTGATCAGCTGAGTCACTGTTAGTCCTTCTGGAGGGCCGTGATGGTTACGGCGTCGGGGGTTGTCTGGTGGACTGCGGGGACAGTGGAGCCCGGCAGCGAAGCAGCAGCAGCACCATGTGCCACGGCTTGACGAAGGCAGTCCTGGGCGGAACCGCCTTGGGTAGCAGCCAGCAAGTAACCGGCCAGTGATGAATCCCCGGCACCGACAGTGCTGACGGCTTTGATCGGCGGATGCGTGGCAAGCCACGCGCCGTCGGCCGTCACCAGGACTGCACCCTTGGATCCGAGTGTTGCGAGAACTGCGCCCACACCGCTGGCGACGACGGCGGCTGCAGCTTGGGCCGCTTTGGCCGGGTCTGCTTCCAGTTCGTCAGCTGTGGAGACATTGGTGAAACCGGCTGCGGCTGCGAGCTCTGCGAGCTCTTCCGCGTTCGGCTTGAGGAGGTCCGGCTTACCGTCCGAGTCGCCCACCAAAGCGGCCGCGAGCGGCGCCCCGGAGGAGTCGATGGCGATGCTCGGGGCTGCTGTGCCGTCGTTTCGAGAACGGATTCGGCGAGCGATTGTGGCGTAGAAGTCCGCCGGCACTCCGGGTGGGAGTGAGCCTGCGAGTACCACCCAGCTGGCGCCACGGGAGCGCTCCAGCAGCAGCCCGATCAGGGCTTCCTGCTGTTCACCGCTCAGCTCCGGGCCGGGTTCGTTGATCTTGGTGGTGACGCCATCAGGTTCGGTGAGCGTGACATTGCTGCGCAGCGCTTGACCGATGGGCAGCGCCGCAAACGGCACACCGCCGTCGTGCAGTCCTGAAAGGACAGGATCCGAGTCGGCGCCCGGAAGGACTGCAACGGTTTCGAGGCCCGAGGCCACCAGCGCACGGGAGACGTTGACGCCTTTGCCACCCGATTCCTGATGGACCGCGACGGCGCGCTGGACTTCGCCGCGGGCCAGCGGAGCCGGAAGTTCCACTGTGCGGTCCAGGCTGGGATTGGCGGTCAAGGTGACGATCATGCGATCACCACGTCGACGCCGGCGTCGGCCAAAGCCGCCGCAAGTTCTGCAGAGGGTTCCTGGTCTGTGATCAAGGTGTCAACATCCTTCAAGGTGGCGAACTGGACCAGGGTTTCGGCGTCCAGCTTGGAAGAGTCGGCCAGAGCTACAACGCGGCGGGCGGACTTGACGAAGGCGGCCTTGACCGCGGCTTCTTCGGGATCGGGAGTACTGAGCCCGAATGTTGCGTGGATGCCGTTGGCACCAACGAAGGCGATGTCCGGACGAAGTTTATAGGCGGCCTCCACGGTTGACTGCCCGACGGCGGCCTGAGTCAGGCCACGTACACGGCCGCCCAGGATCTGCAGCGCAACTCCGGGTGTGGAGGAGAGCTTGCCGGCAATCGGGATGGCGTGGGTGATGACTACCAGTTCATCGCTGCCGTTGGAGCTGGGGGAGCGCTGGGCAATCAGATCGGCCAAGGTTTCGGTAGTGGAGCCGGCGTCGATGAGGATGCTGCCCGTGGTGAGCTCGGGGATCAGGGCGAGGGCGGCGTTCGCGATGCGGAGCTTCTCCGACTGGCGCTGGACAGCGCGCTCGACGATGCTTTCCTCCCGGGTGCTCAGCCGATCAGTGGGGACGGCCCCGCCGTGGACGCGGCGCAGGTTGCCGGAAACTTCCAAGGCTGCGAGGTCGCGGCGGATTGTTTCAGTGGTGATGCTGAAACGGTCGGCGAGGTCGGTGACGCTCACCCGTCCGCGCTCGGCGACGAGTGCGGAGATCAGTTGTTGGCGTTCTTCGGCGAACACTTACCCTCCATTGCGGTAAACCATGTGTCAGTGCAGTTCATCCGTGACTGCTGTCACAACGATGTGGAATTGCTTGACTCTATCTTTGTTTATGTTGGGAAGTCAATAGAAAACAACATAAACGCAGATTCGGTTGTGTTGGCTGGGTGGGATGTGGGAGAGGGTTGCCCGAAAGGGTGTGGGACGTGGGAGAGGGTTGCCCGAAAGGGGGTGGGATGTGGGAGAGGGTTGCCCGAAAGGGGGTGGGATGTGGGAGAGGCTTCGCCGGGCACACAAAAGGGCATGCCGCACTCCCTGTAGTGCGGCATGCCCACGTCGGAACCTGACTGGGGGATTTGCCGGGTTCCGGTCTGTGGAGGAGAACTCTTCGCTGCGCCCTAAAGCGCCGGCGGCGGCTGTTCCCCAGGCTGCGGAGGTGGAACGGAGGGATCAGGCGTTGGTTCAGGAACCGGCGGTGGTCCAGGCTCCGGCAGGGGAACGGGTTCGGGTGTGGGTCCCGGTTCGCGGGTGGGATCAGGGCTCGGCGTCGGTCCCGGATCCCGGGTTGGATCGGGTTGACGCGACAAGTTCGCAGCGAGTCCGCTCATCGTGCGGCGCTCGTTCGTTGGCTGGCGGGCCGGGTCCCGGCGCTCCGGAGGGCGTCTCCCGCGATCCACTGAACGGCTTCATTGCCCCGCTGAACGCTGGCCTGGAACCTCTTCAGATCGGTCATGGGGCCGGGGTAGTCGATGGGGAGGTTGTCCGGGTCCGGAGGGTCCGGGAGTTTCCGGCGGCTGCCGGGCCGGTAGTCGGGGCCTGTCGTCGGTGACTGGTTCCGGTGGTCTTCCAGGGGCATGTTTTCTCTTCCGATAGAGGGGTTCACGATGGCGGTTTTGGATCAGTCGGGGATTTCCATGCGGAAGCCACAGGCGCACCCCAGAACGCGGGTGTTGATGTAAACCTCGGCGATGCGCTCGCGGCCGTCTGACGTGGGTCCGATGGGGGCTTGGATTCTCCTCAGCTCGCAGCTCTTGGTCTTCATTGGTTCGCCGCAGTGCAGGAACTGGCCGCCGAACTGGAGGACGCCCGGGGTCTTGCCTGGGCGGTTGAGGATGAGCGCAACCCGATGAACGGTGGCGGTCTGCTCATAGGAGTACTGGCAGGCCCGGCATTCATAGGCCACATCCACCACGTTGGGGATGGGTGGGTAGTGCGATTGGATGGTATCCACCAAGAGATACTGGTCAGAGTTGCAGCGCGCACACCAGAGCGGTTCGTCGGGTGGTTGATGGGCTTCGTCCGGGACGCGGGACGCGGGCTGGGCCGGCATGGCTGTTCACCTCTGCATTCGCAATGCGGGCGCCCGGCTGCATGAGCGAAAACCCTCTTTGTGGGCTGTAGCTAGATTCTGCACCGGGAAATCGACAGAAGCAAGGTTTCCGCCGCCCGGCCTTGACGCGTCCGTAGACTGAAGCATGGACGAAATATACGTGGATGTTTCGCTGCCCGAACAACTGCAGGATTTGGTCATCGACAGCGACGATGTTGGCGGATTTCTCGAGGATCTCGCCGTTTTCTCGGCTGCGTCGGTTTCCGAGGCTGTTGGTTTGAATGTGTTGTGTGGGATCACTTTGAACCGTCGCCGCAGGTCGGTAACGGTGGCGGGCAGCAGCCACGAGGCGAGGCTGATCGACGAAGTGCAACAGGATTTCGGTGATGGACCTTGCCTGACGGCCATGCGGACCCACAAGACTGTTCAAGTACCTGACACGGCTACGGAAACGCGATGGACCGATTACTGCACCGTCATTGCGGAGCGGGGTCATCTTTCCGCGCTGTGCGTCCCCTTGGAATTGGATGAGGGCGCCACGGCGGCGCTCAATTTTTTCGCACCCCAAGCGAACGCTTTTGACGACGCGATCGTCCGGAATTGCGAACTGTACGCCAGCCAGGCCGAGCGCTCCCTGCGGTTGGCCGTTCGTATCGGGGCCAAGCAGCAGCATGCCGAGGACCTGGAGCAAGCCATGAGGTCCCGGACAGTCATTGACTTGGCCTGCGGAATCATCATGGGTCAAAACCGTTGCAGCCAGGATGAGGCGTTCAAGATCCTGACGAAAGCATCGAACGGCCGGAATCAGAAGCTCAGCGTCATTGCCGAGGCTCTCATCAGGTCTGTTTCCAGTCAGGAGCCGGTGACACACTTCGAGCGATAGCGGCAAAAGCCGCGATCTGCTCACTTGTGACGCCTGCCACACATGAACTAGATTCGTAGGTGGGTTAAGCAGATAGCCCTTGGAGCCTCATGACGTGGAGCCATTTATGGTCCATAAACTGCACCGATTGGCAGGGCTGGGTCCTATGCCAGTCCGCCGTGTGCATACCATGCAGGCCACTTTCAGGGTTTCCGCACCCGGCGCAGTACAGTGCGTCCCCCGCGGTGATGTGTACACATTAGGAGAATGGCAATGACGCTTGGATCCCCGATTCCCGCCCCGGAACCTGCATCAGGGGTAAAGCCCTCAACCGTCGACAAGGGAATGCGCCCATGGTGCACTGTGTGCGACACGGATTCCTTCATTTTTGTCGAAACTTTGGTGGAGGCCGAAAAGAACAAGTCCGAGGTAGTGGAAGTCAGCTACACGTGCAGCGAATGCGATACGTTCTATGCCCACGCTGTCCGCTTGGACGCGTTGGCACCGGAGATCCAGATCGAATTCCTGTCCACCTCGGCAGCGGGCCTGTGGTTCAGCTGCACGCACTGTGGTGAGCCGATGACCTTGGGCCGCCCGGCGGAGCGCTTCATCGCTGCCCCGCGAAGCACTGATGATTCGGACAGCCCAAGCCTTCTTGAGGTCTATTTGCAAACCCAGGTCCTGCACTGCCGTTGCGGCTTCCAGATGGAGGTTCCACGGCACGTTGGGTAATTGCCGTCTCTGAGCAAACCGATGAGGAGGGTGGCTGTGCGGACGTTTGGCGTTGAGGAAGAGTTGCTGATTGCCGATCCCGTGGACGGTATGCCGCTGGCCCTTGCCGCAGGCATTCTCGACGTCGCGTCCCTTTCCGGGCCGCCTGCCGGCGTCGATACCGAAGAGCATGATCCTAGCGTGGGCCCGACGTTGAAGTCGGAATTCAAGCAGGAACAGATCGAGGTTAATTCCAAGCCTTGCGGAACTGCTGCCGAGCTCAGGGACGAAATCCGGGCCGGCAGGGCGCTGGCCGATTCTGCTGCGAGGACATTGGGCGCCAGGGTCGCAGCCCTCGCGACACCGCCCGAGTTTCATGCCACGCCAACGCTGGGAAACCAGCGCTACGCAACCATGGGCAGGCAATTCGGCCTGATCTCCCGCGAGCAACTCACCTGCGGTTTCCATGTCCATGTGTCCATCGAGTCGCCGGAGGAAGGCGTGGCCATCCTCGACCGGATGCGTCATTGGTTGCCGGTGCTCCTGGCTTTGAGCGCCAACTCGCCCTTCTGGATGGGGATGGACACCGGTTTTGCCAGCTACCGGACCCAGATTTGGAACAGGTGGCCCACAGCCGGTCCCATGGACGTCTTTGGTTCGATCGAGGCATACCGTGGAGTGGTTGCGGATCTTCTTGGCTCTGGCGTGCCGTTGGACGAGGGCATGATCTATTTCGATGCCCGGCTTTCCCGAGGGCAACCGACGGTGGAAATCAGGATCGCGGACGTTTGCCTCTTGGCTGAGGATGCCCTGGTCCTGGCGGTCATTGCCCGGGCCCTCGTGGAGACGGCAGCCAAGGAGTGGCGGGCCGGTGGACCGCCCTCACCCGCCTTCACGGGCATGATTCGCATGTCCAATTGGAAGTCCAGCCGCTTTGGCGTCAACCACCAACTGTTGAGTCCTGTCGACCAGCGGCCATATCCTGCGGCCGAGGTTGCCGGCTCCCTGCTCCGTCACATTGGGAAAGCGCTGACGGAGTCCGGGGACTTGGCGCTTGCTCGCCACGGAGTGGGGCAAATTCTCCGGCGCGGCACCGGAGAGAGGCTGCAGCGGCAGGCCTATGGGCGTCGGCTGCGGCTCTCCGACGTCGTCTCCGCCGCCATCGCCTCGACGCACCAGGATGGTGAGTTGTCCGACGCCGGACTGCTTAGCCTCTAAACGAAAAAAGTACGACGGCGGGACCTTCCCGTGGCTGCCACGGCGATCTCCGCCGTCGTACTTTTGTAGGTAGAGCCGTACTTCCTGGTTGTGAAACCGGACTACTGGCCCTGGTTGATGCGGATCATATTGCCCGAGGGGTCGCGGAAGGCGCAGTCCTTTGGTCCCCAAGGCTGGACGATGGGTTCCTGGAGGACTTCGGCGCCCGAGGCGCGGAGCTTCTCGAACGTCGCGTCGAGATCGTCGGTGCTGAACACGAGCATGGGCATGACGCCCTTGGTGAGCAACTCCTGGATGGCATCGCCGTCGGCCTGTGAGCGGCCAGCGTGGGGAGGGGAAAGAACCAGCTCAAGATCAGGCTGGGCGTCGCTGCCGAGGGTGACCCAGCGCTGTCCATCCGAGCCGACATCGTTCCGGACTTCCAAGCCAAGGGCGTCGCGGTAGAAGGCGAGGGACTCATCGAGATCGTTGACGGTGACGTGTGCGTACTTCAATGAAATGTTCATGTTTCACACGCTATTGCAGCGGAGGGGCGTGCGCTTCTTCAATCCTGCTCAGTGTTCACGGGCAGGTTCGGTGGCCGTTTCCCGAGCCGCCTTGTTGCCCTTGCGGTCCGGCTTGGTGTGTTGCTTTGCGATGCAGGTGGGCATCGCCTTGACTGCCTCGTGCTCGCGTGACCGGTAATCGCTGGGGGTCATGCCAACAATTTCCGTGAAGCGTGAGCTGAAGGAGCCCAGCGAGGTACAGCCGACTTCCATGCAGGCATCTGTCACGCTCATGCCGGTGCGCAGCAATGCCATGGCGCGTTCGATTCGTCGCGTCATGAGGTAGTTGTACGGCGTTTCGCTGTAGGCAGCTTTGAACTGGCGGGAGAAGTGAGCGGGGGACATGAGGGCGCCTGCTGCCATGGTGGGCACGTCCAGCGGCCGTGCATACTCCCGGTCAATAAAGTCCCGGGCGCGGCGCAGGTGGGCCAGGTTGGCCAGTTCCTGCGGTGTCATGGGGTCAGTCTACTAGGCTCATTTCATGGAATCAGTGGTTTGGTCGAAGCCGGATAATGAGCGCGCGGGCACCCCTTTGCTCGTGATGATGCACGGCTACGGGACCAGTGAACAGCGCATGGTGAACCTCTTCCCTCACCTCCCCGGCGAGTTCACTTGCGCGGCCCTCCGCGGGCCCAAGGTGATTGGCGATGACTACGGCTGGTTCCTCCTGGACTACTTCCTGACCAATGACTTTGCTGATGTCATCTCGTCCACCAATTCGGTCTTCAACTGGATCAACTCGGTCAAGGACAACCACAGCAGCGTCAGCCTGTTGGGGTACTCGCAGGGAATGGCGATGGCCAGCACCCTGTTGCGCTTGCGGCCCCAGGCCTTTCGCGCGACCGTCGGCTTGTCCGGCTTTGTCTTGGACAACGATCTCCTGGCGCTGAGCGAATCCTTTGACGCTCCTCCGCCGTTCTTCTGGGGGCGGGACAAGGCCGATCCCGTGATCAACGAGGACGCGATTGCCCATACGGAAGAATGGCTCAACGCCAACGTAGCCCTGACCGCCCGGACCTACCCGGGAATGGGCCACAGGATCGAGCCGCCGGAACTGGTGGACGTCAGTGCTTTCCTGCGGTTCTACGTACTCAATTCCCACTAGGCAGCGGCTGGAAGCCCCGGATTAGAAGGCATCCCGGCCCAAGAATCAATCCCTTGGTGAGTTTCGCGTCACATTTTCGCAATCGCCCACACTCTATTGAATGACAAAATTGTAAGCGCTTACACTTTTTCTCTGGCGGCGCACGGAAGTGCCGTCAGTCCAGAAGCAGCCGAGTGAAGAAAGGGTTGAGGCCGTGTTGCATGGTTAGGACTCACCGCGTGACAATCCAGGACGTCGCCGTCCTCTCGGGATTGTCCATCTGTACCGTATCGAGGGCGCTCCGGAACCTCCCCAACGTTTCCGAAAAAGCCCAGCGCCAAGTAGCAGACGCTGCAAGCAAGCTGGGGTACAAGGCATCAGCGGCGGCCTCGCGGCTGGCCGGCGGCAGCACTGGGTCCGTGGCAATTGTTGCCCCGACCGCTACCTCATGGTTCTTCGCCCAAGCGGTTGAAGCAGCAGAAGAGGTCTTCGGTGACTGCGGCTACGACACCGTCCTCATCAGCCTCCGCAACAAACCCAGTGTGAAACAGCAGGTCTTCGGCGATCTTGAAAGCCTGGCCCAGCGTGTGGACGGGTTGTTGCTGCTCAACATTGACCTGGCGCCGGAAGAGATGGAAAGCTTGGAAGCTTCCGGTCTGGCGGTTGCCAGCGTGGGTATGAACAGCGTTCCGTGGGACAATGTTGGAATCGACGACGAGCATGCGGCATGGCAGGCAACCTCACACCTGCTAGGGCTGGGTCACTGGGATTTGGCCGTTCTCTCGAGCAGCGACCATCAGGTTGTATCGGAGTCGGACCGCTTCCGCGGCTTCAGGCGCGCGCTGGATGAACACCACCTCACCGTCCACCCGGACCTCGTGGTGGGCGCGGAATCGAGCATCGACGGCGGCCGCCGGGCCATGACGGACCTCATCGTCCGCGGCGCACAGCCCTCGGCGGTGTTCGCTCACTGCGATGAAGCCGCCTTCGGTGCGCTGATGGCGTTGCGGGAGCATGGCTTGTCCGTTCCGAAGAACGTGTCGGTGATCGGTATCGATGACCATCCCATGAGCTGGTTCCTGGGCCTGAGCACCGTCGCGCAGCCCGTCGCCGACCAAGGTGCCTTTGCCGCCAACCTGCTGTGCGAACGCCTGCAGAACCCAGAGACCCCCAACCACCCCTCCAACCACCTGCTCGATACCAAGCTCATCGAACGCAAAACCACGCGCCACAAGCGCTGAACGGAACTATGCACATGACTGATCTTCGTAATGCCTGGACCAGCGCTTCGGCGCTGTTGTTCGACCTCGACGGCGTACTGACGCCCACGGCCGTGGTCCACGAACAGGCCTGGCAAGAGCTTTTTGACGGCTATTTGAGCGACACAGGCCACCCGCGGGGCTATCAGGAGAGCGACTACTTCGACCACATCGACGGAAAGCCCCGTTTCGACGGCGTTCGTGATTTCCTGACCTCGCGGGGCATCACGTTGCCCGAGGGCCCCACAGATGACGCTCCCTCGAACGAAACCGTCCAGGGCCTGGGCAACCGTAAGAACGCTCTCTTCAACGAAATCGTGGACACCCGGGGCGTCGAGCCGTATCCCGGCTCAGTCAAGTTCATCAATGCTGCGTTGGAGCTGGGACTTAAGATCGCGGTCGTCTCTTCCTCTCGTAACGCTCCCGCGGTGCTGAAGGCCGCAGGACTCGACCACCACTTCAGGGTGGTCGTCGACGGTCAGGTGGCTGCCGCCGTCGGGCTCCCCGGTAAGCCGGACCCGGCCACGTTCGTATACGCAGCGGGCCTGCTGGACGTGCCTGTGGAGGAATGCATCGTGGTGGAGGACGCCGTGTCCGGCGTGCAGGCCGGCGGTGCCGGTGACTTCCGGGCAGTGATCGGCGTGAACCGCGGTGCGGGCCGACAAACCCTGCTCGACGCCGGCGCGACGCTGGTGGTCGAGGACCTCAACGAACTTCTCTGACCCTACTTTTCGAAGGACTTCATCAGCCCATGGCACTCATCAGCTCCGATCGGCTGCGCTTCCCCTGCGAGCCTTGGAAGCTCGTGGAAAACATCCACGTCCCCGGCGACGAGGGCACGTTGGAAACGCTGTTCGCCCTCGGAAACGGCCACCTTGGCATCCGTGGCGCGCATTCAACGCGAGGTGACGGCGACCTCCCTGGCACGTTCATCAACGGATTCCACGAGATCTGGGACATCAAGCACGCTGAGAACGCTTACGGTTTTGCCCGCACAGGTCAGCGCATTGTCTATGTCCCAGACGCCAACAACTTCACTGTTTCGATCGACGGCGAGGCCCTGAGCCTTGCCGAATCGACCGTGCTGGACTACCGCCGGAGCGTCGACTTCGGCACTGGTGTGTACGAGGAATCCACCACGTGGGCGTGCCGCTCGGGCGCCACGGTTACCACGGTGGAGCGCCGCGTCGTCGGGTTCGATTCGCGTGGTTGCCTTGGCTTGGAGCTGTCTATCAGCGCTGACCGTGACGTGTCCGCGGACATCATCTCCGGCGTCGTGAACCGTCAGGATCAGCCAGTGGAGGACCACTCGGCCCATGACCCGCGCCGGTCCGGCCGACACGCCGGCAGGGTCCTGTTGCCGCTGCATCTGCAGGGCGCCGATGGTTCGTTGCGCCTTGCCTGGGAGACCTCCGAATCGCGGCAGCGCATCGCCATGGCCGTGGATCACTGGATCTCTGCCGAAGGCCAGCCGTTCGAAACGGTAGTGGGCGAGGACGAGTCCACCGTCCGCTACGTTTTGGCGATCCACAGCGGCGAACCGTTCCGCTTGGAGAAGGCAGTCAGCTACGTCGTGGCCGGTGCGGACACCGGCTCCGAGGACCGCGGCGAGAGCCTTGCCTTGGAGGCCGAAGAGAATCTTGTGCCGTTCGGCGACATCATGGCCCAGAGCCAGGCGCATTACGACGAGTATTGGACGACGGCCGATATTGAGGTTGGCGGGCAGCCTGAACTTCAGCAGGCCGTGCGGTGGAGTCTGTTCCAGTTGGCGCAGGCCACGGCCCGCGCCGGTGTGGCGGGTATTCCGGCCAAAGGCGTGAGCGGTTCCGGGTATGAGGGCCACTATTTCTGGGACCAAGAGATTTACCTCCTGCCGTACCTGACGTACACCAACCCGTGTGGTGCCCGGAAGGTGCTGGAATCGCGGTATGCCATGCTGCCCGACGCGCGGGTTCGCGCCAAGGAGCTCAGCGTGGACGGGGCGCTCTTCCCCTGGCGAACCATCAATGGTCTCGAAGCCAGCGCTTACTACGCCGCCGGCACCGCCCAGTTCCACATTGCCGCTGCCATCGCATTTGCGGCCAACCGCTACGAGTGGGCTAGTGGCGACGCCGGTTTCCGTGCCGAAGTCGGCGCCGAACTGCTCATTGAGACGGCGCGGATGTGGGCTTCGCTTGGCTTCTTCGGCAAGGACGGGCTGTTCCACATCCATGGTGTCACCGGCCCGGATGAATACACGGCCGTGGTGAACGACAACCTGTACACCAACGTCATGGCGCGCTTCAATCTCCGGGCCGCTGCGGCGTTGGAGCACGACGGCGTCTCGGACACCGAGCGCTTGGTGTGGCGGCAGGCTGCCGAACGTATGTCGCTGCCGTACGATCCGCACTTGGAGGTCCACAGCCAGGACAACGACTTCATGACCCTGGAGCCGTGGGACTGGAACACGCCCAAGTCCAAGTACCCGTTGCTGCTGAACTTCCACCCGTTGGTGATCTACCGCCACCAAGTCCTCAAGCAGGCCGATACCGTGCTGGCGATGTTCCTGCAGTGGCAGGACTTCACCGCTGAGGAGAAGCAGCGCGCCTTCGACTTCTACGACCCCATCACCACCGGCGACTCCACGCTGTCCGCATGTGTGCAGGGCATCATGGCGGCCGAGGTCGGGTACGGGGACGTCGCGTTGAAGCATTTCACGGATGCCTTGTTCATCGACCTGGACAACTCACATGGGAACACGATCGACGGCGTGCACATCGCGTCCACAGGTGGGATCTGGAGCTCCTTGGTCTGCGGTTTTGCCGGCATGCGTGACCAAGGCGAAGTACTGCACTTCGACCCGAGGCTGCCCGCCGAGTGGGAAGGGCTCTCCTTCCGGCTCAGGGTCCAAGGCCGTTTGCTGTCCGTGGAACTCACGCAGGGCGCTGTAGCGTTCTCGCTCGTGTCCGGCCCGGACTGCAGCGAGGTCCCGTTGCGCCTGCGCGTTCGTGGCCAGGATGTCACGGTAGGCGAGGACACGGTCACCGTGGCGATTGAGACGGTACCCGTGCCGCCGCCTTCGATCTTCCCCAGCGTCTTCCCGACGGCTGGCCTGCCGATAGTTCGCGCGTAAGCTTCCGCTTTGTCCGTCCCAAGTGGGTGGCAGCAGATGCCCTACTGCAGGGTGTTTGCTGTTGCCTGCTTGGGTTGCGTGACCGGGCGTTCTTTTGAGTGGCGCTCCTCTGCCGCGTGGCGGCGGTCCAGTTCGTCGTTGATGAGTTGCAGCAGGGCCTGTGCCGGTTCGGACAAGTGGTGCGTGTCTGCTGAGCCCAGTTGGTCGCAATGGATCAGGACGTGACGGATACGTTCCAGTTCCCGCGATGGTACCAACGGCCAGCGATGGAACAATTGCCTGACTGCAATGGCGCCGAGCAGCGCGTCAGGTTTGTTTGGTGCAACGTGGTGGCCTGCTGCTCTTCTTCGAGCAACAGTAGCCGGTGACGGCGCGACTCCATGGGCCAGGAGAATGTCGGCCTTGAGTGAATTGTGGGCCATATGGACCTACCGGAATAGTTCGTGGAAGCCGGCTGCGTGACTTATATTCAGCTTACAGAATGTGACTTACGTCATGTCAATTGTTGCGCGCTCGGAAGCCGGAGACGATGAGGGATGCGTGAACAGTTTCGCGCTACAGACTGCCCTGAGATGATGGGGGAGTGACCTCGATATCGACGGAATCACCCCGCACTGCACTTAGCTGGAAGCTGGTGCCGGCCGTGCTTGTCTCGGTCTCAGGGGTGTTCCTTTTTGGTATCGGGAGTGACCTCATGGGCTATGGTCTGTTGGCCACGGGCCTTGTGTCCGCAGCACTGATCGACCTCGGGTTGCTGCGGCATCTCGCGCTGATTGCTGCGGGAATGGTCATTATCAGCTCGGTTCCCCTCAACGCCGATCTGAGTCTCGAACACATGGCGCTCATGGGTGGTGCGCTGGCTTTGGCCGTCCTCGTGCCGTGGCTGGCGTCGCGATTCGGTTACCGCGAGAACATCATCAAGTTTCCTGTGAACACGGGCCGTAAATGGCCTCGGACCGCCAAGCTGTACCTGATCGGAGTGGTAGCGCTCGGATATTTCATCCTGCCCGTCTATTTGATCAGCACAGGGTCTTACCAAAACTGGCCGAACGCCTCCAACCCCACCATTTTTTGGCGGCTGTTCCTTGGAGTGAATGCTGTTGGCATCTGGGACGAACTGTTCTTTATCTGCACCACCTTCACACTCCTGCGGCAACACTTTCCGGACTGGCTGGCGAACATCTTGCAGGCAACGATCTTTTCGTCTTTCCTCTGGGAGATCGGCTACCAATCGTGGGGCCCGTTGCTGACGTTTCCGTTCGCGCTCCTGCAGGGGTACACGTTCAAATTAACGAAGTCCTTCACCTACGTTGTCACTGTGCACCTGCTCTTCGACCTGGTTCTGTTCCTGGCGTTGGTGCACGCACACAGCCGTGACTGGCTGCCGATCTTCCTGTCCTGACGCGGCTGGCAGTGTCCCCGGCAATGGTGGCGCTGTTGAGCGGTAGGTGTGTCCGGTGGGTGTTGTGACGTTCAGAGTGTGTCGGCTGCCCGGTTGAGGTTTGACGCTCCATCCGGGTGTTTCTTTGGTGTGGTTGCAGGCTTCGCAGAGTCCGGCGCCGTTGGCCAGGGTGGTGGGTCCGCCGTTGTGCCAGGGGATGATGTGGTCGATGTGTCGGATGGGCGCGTCGCAGTAGGGGGTGCGGCAGGTGTCGTCACGGGCTTCGATGAAGCGCCGCATCCCTGGCGGGAAGAATCTCGCTTTCGAGTCCATGGCCAGCAGCTCGCCGCTGCCGGGGGCTGTGAACAGGCGGCGGAGGAAGACACTGAATTCTGGATCCGGCCCGGTTTCCCTCTCCGGTTCGTCGGGTCTTTCGGCAGCGATCTGCCTGGCCCATTGGGCCGGGAGGATGCCGTACCCGGCCAGGCGAGCCGGTTCGCTGTCGCCTTGGAGGAGGGTGCGGTCTGTCATGACGAGTTGGATATCGACCCGGGAGATCCCACCGGGGGTGCCGGTGAGCCGTTCGACCAAGGTGTCGGCCATGACCTGGCCGTGGGTCCGGGTGTCTGCGGTGGATCGTGCCGAAGCGGCCTGGCGGGTCAGGGCGGCATACGCGGCGACGCCTTGGGCGACCGGGAGAAGCGCGGTCAGGTAAGTCATGGTGTCCGGGGCGGGTCGGAGGCTGACGCTGCGTTCGGTGGCCGCGTGGGCGGCGCGTTGGCTGAGGGTGCGGGGGTCGCGCCGGTACGCGGCGGCTTTCGCTGCGGCGATGATGGCCCGGTCTCCGGCGCCGGTGAAGGTTCCGGTGTCCGCGGCGAGTTCCTCGTCCACCGCGGCCCGGTCCTCGACGGGAAGGCACGCTGTTTCCTTCACCAGCAACGCGGCCCGCCATTCGTTCAGTTGCCCGGTTTCGAGCGCGGCCATGGTCCGAGGCATCTCGGTGACCAACGCCTTCGCGAGCCCGAGGAGCCGGGAGCCCTTGTTGGGGGATTCACGCCGGGCCAGGGCCAGCTGCGCGGCCACACCCTGGCCCTGCTCCGGGGCGGGCACCCCGGCCTCGGCCTGTTCACGGTACTGGTCCATCTCAAAAGCGATGGCAAGCCGGGCTTGTAACGCCGCGATACCGGACTTTACCTCCTCGAGACCGCGAATCTGATCGATCAACGCAGCGCTGTCCGCACCTGCCAGGAAAGAACCCACCCCTGCCAGAAGGGCTTCCACCGACCCGGCGGCAGTAACCGAACCAGCAGACGGACTCCCGGCCCCGCTGCCTGTCTGCGCTCCCTCGATCCCGTCCATGGAATCACTCTTCCAGCCAACAGCCAGAAGAATCAGAGCCCATTTCACCTATGTGGAAAACCCTGCGAAATCGCGCCCTGCGCTGAGGTGGTTGACTTACTATCAAATGCTAGGGAAACGAGCTTCACGCTTATCGAAGGATCACCTAATGGACGCGGACGGCCACGCGAAGGGCTACTGGTACGGAAAAGACGCAGGTCAGAACGAAATTGCCGTTGATGTCCTGAACGCTCTGCGGGACTACCGTGTCTCGGAACAGGCGATGCGCAGGCGGACCCGTTCATCCATGGGCATGGGCGAAAAGGACCTGTTGGCCTTGAGGTATTTGTTTGAGGCAGAAGCTTCGGGCCGGGTGATGAAACCGAAGGACCTGGGTGACCGGCTCGGCATAACCTCGGCTTCCATGACCACGCTGATCGACCGCTTGGTTGACTCTGGACACATCCGTCGCGAGCCTCATCCCACGGACCGCCGGGCCCTCATCCTGCGGCCCACGCCTGGTTCAGACCGGGAAGTGCGGCACACGCTGGGCGGGATGCACCGCAGGATCCTGGACGTTGCGAGTGCGCTGAGCCCCGCTGAAGCAAGGGTGGTCATGGATTTCCTGCAGCGAATGCGGGAGGCCGTGGACACCATCGACGAGGACCCCGCTCAGTGATGGGTCAGGCTTTTGCAGCAGGGTGGCGGGCGGTCACGCGTCGGGCTCCAGGCGCAGCGCGTTGATGTCGATGAGCTGCCGGAACTGAAGCTGAAGCCACGGGCTGAAGGCCGCGGGCGTGTGTTCGAGGGCTTCGCCGAGCATCGCGGGCGAGACCCAGGCCCAGTCGGCTACCTCGGCGGGGTTCGGAGTCAACGGGCCGGCGGACCGGGCAACGTAAACGGGACAAACTTCGTTTTCGACCACGCCTGCGGGGTCCACTGCCCTGTACCGAAATTCAGGCAACACCTCCTCGATTGCCTTAATGTCCGTTCCCAGTTCGAAGTGGGCTCGGCGAATGACGGCGTCCAGGGGGTCTTCGCCCGGGGTTGGGTGTCCACAGAAACTGTTGGTCCATACCCCTGGCCACGTCTTCTTTTCAGGTGAGCGGCGGGTGATGAGGACTTCGCCGGATTCGTTGAGCAGGTAGCAGGAAAAGGCAAGGTGCAGTGGTGTCTGCCGGGTGTGAACCTCTGATTTGGGAGCCTTTCCGATGGCTTTGCCGGCGTGGTCGAGCAGAATGACCAATTCGGTCGCGTTCATCTGTCACCTTCCTCGCACCACATATTTGCTAGCAAGACTAGTAAGTAGACTACCATTGCAGTCGCGCGACGACATGGCTAACGGGTTTGCGCCGGAAGATGAAGCCGAGCGGATTGTTAGGCTGGATTCATGAAACGTCACCTCGCAGCCCTGTCCATAATTCCACTGATGGTGGTGCTCGCCGGCTGTGGCGCGGTAGAAGAAGCTGCTGGGAACGCTGCCAGTGAGGCGGCCTCAAAGGTGGCTTCTGCCGCTGCCGATGAGGTGACCAAGCAGATTTGCGCGGTAGTCCAGGACGGCTTGGTGAGCGTGCAGGACAAGCAACTGCTCAGCGGCCTCGTCGCCTCGGCGCAGGCTTCCGGTGTTCCCGCGGAAATCACGACGCCGTTGGGCCAGATTGCGGAGGCCGGGGACCAAGTGCCGGCCGAGTCGGTCAAAGCACTGAAAGACGCCTGTTCAGCTTAGGTTGAAGGGCGACGGCGGCTGGTACCTTGCGCCAAAAGCGGCCCTTGGCCGTTCCCTTCCATGAGGCGCCGCATCTGGCCCTCGGCATTGCTGCCCGGCGTAGGGGTGTACACGACGATATGGAGATCGGGCCGGTCAGAGGGCGCTACCTGGTGATGCTCGAGCTGGAGGACTCCAACGGCCGGGTGGTGGAAGAGCCGCTCGCGTGATTCGAAGCCCAGGATGTCGTATTGATCCCAGCTCTCCTGGAACTCCCGGCTGGCCTCCCTGAGCCGTTCCACTTGGTACTTGACGTCGGGGTCGCCGAGGCGCTGGCCGGTTTCGGCGCGGAACTCGGCCAGGAACCTCTTGCTGGTGACGTCCCAATCGGGGAGCAGGTCGCGCACATACGGATCCGTGAAAACGAGCCACAGCAGGTTCCGGTCCGAGGCGGCAACGTGGGCGATGTTCGGGTAGAGGGCTGCGTAGGCCCTGTTCCAACCCGCCACGCCCCAATCCGGGGACAGCGCATAAGAAGGGTTGGGGTCCAGGGCATCGAGCAGGCGTTGAACATGGGCGGGAGCGTCGGTCGCGACGGGACCCGAGGGCTGCGCCGTCGAATAGCCGCCCAAGGAAAGGACGTAGCTCAAGCCGGTATCGGACAGGTGGAGGGTCCGGGCGATGGCCTCGAGGACCTGCCGGGACGGCGTGATGTCCCGGCCCTGTTCCAGCCACGTGTACCAGGTGACGCTTACGCCTGAGAGGAAGGCGATCTCTTCGCGGCGAAGGCCGCGCTCGCGGGTGCGCCCAACCGGCGGGAGGCCGTAGTCGGAACGCAGTGCTTGGTTTCTGCGGGTTCTGAGGAACAGCCCGAGTTCCTTGCGCCTCTCATCACTCATGCATCCAACACTATTACTCTGGTACTTTCACTACTAGTAGCAGCGCCGTCTTCCACCTGCCGTAGAAAATCAGCAGGATGGTACTTATGCCTGCACTTCGCTCCAGAACAGTCACCCACGGCCGCAACATGGCCGGCGCCCGCGCACTGCTGCGCGCCTCCGGCGTCGCCAACACGGACATCGGTAAGCCGATCATCGCCGTCGCCAACAGTTTCACCGAGTTCGTTCCCGGCCACACCCACCTTGCTCCCGTGGGCCGGATCGTCTCCGACGCGATCCTTGCCGCCGGTGCAGTGCCGCGCGAGTTCAACACCATCGCCGTGGACGACGGCATCGCCATGGGCCACTCCGGCATGCTCTACTCCCTGCCGTCCCGCGACCTGATCGCAGACTCCGTTGAGTACATGGTCAACGCCCACTGCGCCGATGCACTGGTCTGCATCTCCAACTGCGACAAGATCACGCCCGGCATGCTCATGGCGGCATTGCGCCTGAATATTCCCGTGGTGTTCGTTTCCGGCGGTCCCATGGAGGCCGGCCGCGTGACCCTGACCGACGGCTCCGTGCGCTCCCTGGACCTGGTGAACGCGATTGCCGACGCCGTGGACGAATCCATCTCCGATGAAGACATCAACCTCATCGAAGAGAACGCCTGCCCCACCTGCGGTTCCTGCTCGGGCATGTTTACCGCCAACTCCATGAACTGCCTCGCCGAGGCTATTGGCCTGGCCCTGCCGGGCAACGGCTCCGTGCTCGCGACCCACACTGCCCGCAAGGCGCTGTACGAGAAGGCCGGCGCCACTATCGTCGAGCTCGTGAAGCGCTATTACGACGGCGACGACGACTCCGTGCTGCCGCGCTCCATCGCCACGGCCGAGGCTTTCGACAACGCCATGGCACTGGACATCTCCATGGGTGGCTCCACCAACACGATCCTGCACCTGCTGGCCGCAGCCCAGGAGGCGGGCGTGGAGTACGGCCTGGCCGAGATGGACGCCAAGTCCCGTCAGGTGCCCTGCCTGGCCAAGGTGGCCCCGAATGTGGCCAAGGACAAGACCTATTACATGGAGGACGTGCACCGTGCCGGCGGCATCCCCGCGCTGCTGGGCGAGCTGAACCGCGGCGGCCTCCTGCACAAGAATGTCCACTCCGTGCACTCCGCAAACTTGGACGGCTGGCTGGACGACTGGGACATCCGCGGCGGAAAGGCCACCGAGGAAGCGCAGGCGCTGTGGCACGCGGCTCCCGGTGGTGTCCGCTCCTCTACGGCGTTCTCGCAGTCGAACCAGTGGACGTCACTGGACACCGACGCGGAGGGCGGCTGCATTCGTTCTGTGGAGCATGCCTACTCCAAGGACGGCGGCCTGGCTGTGCTGCGCGGCAACGTCGCAGTGGACGGCGCCGTAGTGAAGACCGCAGGCGTGGACGAGTCCATCTGGATCTTCGAAGGCCCCGCAGTTGTGTGCGAATCGCAGGATGAAGCGGTGGAAAAGATCCTGAACAAGTCCATTAAGGAAGGCGACGTGGTGGTCATCCGCTACGAAGGCCCCAGGGGCGGACCGGGCATGCAGGAAATGCTCTACCCGACCTCATTCCTCAAGGGCCGCGGCCTGGGCAAGAAGTGCGCCCTCATCACGGACGGCCGCTTCTCCGGCGGCACCTCGGGATTGTCGATCGGGCACATCTCTCCGGAGGCTGCCTCCGGCGGCGCCATCGCCCTGGTGGAGGACGGCGACATCATCAGCATCGACATCACTCAGCGTTCCCTCCAGTTGCAGGTCTCGGACGAGATCCTCGCCGAGCGTCGCGAAAAACTCGAAGTCAACGGCGGGTACAAGCCGAAGGACCGCGAACGCCACGTGTCTCCTGCCCTCCGCGCCTACGCTGCGATGGCACTGTCCGCAGACAAGGGCGCCGTCCGCGACGTCTCGCTGGTGGAGAACCTCTAGCCGCGGGGCTTCCGCCCGGCCGTTTGCCGCCGTCGTGGTCCCCTTGAAGGGGCCCGGCGGCGGGGCCTGTCAGCGCGCTGCTCTTAGTCCGCGCTATACAACCCCGCCAGCAACTCCACAATCCGGTCGCATTCCCGCGGCGGGTCTTTCTTGGACCACGCCGCATAGACGGGCACTGGCGGGGCGTCACGAACCAGGCGATACAGCAGTCCGCGCCGGCGGTATTGGTGCGCCGTGGATTCGGCGGTGATGCCACGGGCTTTGCCGCCGCCAATCACATTCAGCCAGTCGTCGATGTCCTGGACAGGGATCACTTCCTGGGGCCGCCCTTGCTCGGGCCACAAATCCAATGAGGTGCTGCCCGTCCGCTGGTCCATGGCCACCGGTCGTTGGGCAATGTGCGCGAGAGTCACCGACCGTCTCGCCGCCAACGGATCGTCGGAGGACATGGCGCAGTAGCGCCTCTCCGCGCCAATCCGGACATGCTCGACGGCGGCAGCATCCGGCAGGCGCCGAAGGATGGCGAAGTCCGTGGTTCCATCCGTAAGGCCCGCAGTGGGGGTGTTGGACCGGACAAGCTGCAATTCCGTGGTGGGGAACGTAGCCGCCCAGCGTCGCTGGAACTCCGTCGTGTGCTCGCCCAGGGCGGACCAGGCGTAGCCGATCCTGATCTTGCCGGTGCCGGCGCGGGCATCCCGCTCCAGATCTGCCAGGAGCGAGAGGATGCGCCGCGCCTTGGCCAGGACGCGCTCTCCTTCTGCCGTGAGTCCAACGCTGCGTGTGGTGCGCTCAACCAGCCTGACGCCCAAAGCCTGCTCCAGCCCGGCGATGTTGCGGGACACTGCCGCCTGGGACATTCGGAGCTCGATTGCGGCGTCGGTGAAAGTGCCCTCCTCGACCACAGCGGCCAGGCAGCGCAACTGCCTCAATTCGACGTCCATGCGGCTCATCTTATTCATGCACGTAGCGTATAAATAGCGGCGTCCATGCATTTAGTGGATGCGAGACCGAAGCGCAGAATTTCACCATGATCGAGACCAGCGCTTCCGGTGCCCCGCAGTTCCGCCACGCCGGGAAGTCCCGTAAGGCCGGCGGGGCCGCAACCCTGGTGGCCAGCGCCCTGTCCAACCAGCTTGGCGCAGCCAGCGGTTCCCTCGCCTTCCCTGTGATGGGTCCCGTGGGTGTGGTGGCCGTCCGCCAGCTGGTTGCCGCAGCCGTGCTCCTGCCGATCGTCCGCCCGCGGCTGCACAAACTCAGTTGGCGCCAGTGGTGGCCCGTGCTCCTGCTGGCTGTGGTCTTCGGGACTATGAATCTCGGCCTCTATGCGTCCATCCAGCGCATCGGCCTCGGCCTCGCGGTGACCCTTGAGTTCCTGGGGCCCTTGGCGGTTGCGCTGATCAGCTCCCGCCGGAAGAGCAGCGCGCTCTGTGCAGTCGCAGCTGGGATCGGCGTCGTCGCCATTACCCGGCCGGAGGCATCCATGGATTTCGCTGGCATCGGCTTTGGGCTGATCGCCGCTTGCAGCTGGGCCGCCTACATACTCTTGAACCGGACGGTGGGCCAAAGGATCCCGGGAATCCAGGGGACAGCAGCCGCGTCGGGTGTTTCGGCCACCCTGTTCCTGCCTGTCGCCGTCGTGATTTTCCTGAGTCGGCCAGTGGACGGATTCGCTGTCCTCTGTGCGGTGGGGGCGGGTCTCCTCGCGTCCGTCTTGCCGTATGTGGCGGACCTGATCGCCCTGCGCCGGGTTCCAGCGAATCTTTTCGGCGTGCTGATGAGCATCAATCCCGTATTCGCCGCAATTATCGGCGCCGTGGCCCTGCACGAAGATTTGGCGGCCGGGCAGTGGGCCGGGATTGGCTTGATTGTGCTGGCCAACGCGGGCGTACTGCTACTGCGGGGCGGCCACGAACCCGACGGCGGCAAGCCGGCCGAACGCCGCTAGGAACCGGCCGGCGCGTGCCCCGTTGACCCCCGAACCTGAAGCTGGGAAGGCACTTGGTGGAGCCGTCCCGGAAGATCGGGTGTGGTGAGACGCTCCAAGATGAACTTGCCGGCCTCGACCCCCACTGCGAGGTTCCCGTTGTCCACCGAGGTCAGCGAGAGGTGTCGGATCTTGGCCAGGTAGGTGTTGTCGTAGCCCACCAGTGAGAGGTCTTCAGGCACGGAGAGGCCGAGATCGTCCGCCGCCGAGAGTGCACCAATGCAGGCGATGTCGTTGTAGGCGAAGATCGCCGTCGGCCGATCCGGGCCGGCCAACAAACGGCTCGCGGCGCTGTAGGCACTCTCTTCGCTCACGCCTCCGGCTACGACGGTCGGGTTGAGGCCGGCCGCACGCATGGTCCGTTCGAAAGACAAACGCCGCAGCTTTCCCACCTCGCCCGGCCCCTGCAGGTGGGCAATGCGTTGGTGACCCAGATGCAACAGATGCTCGGTGGCTTGCTGCGCGCCGGCGTCGTCGTCATTGACCACAATGTCCACGCCGGGAAGGACGGGTTCGCGGGTTCCAGCGAGGACCACCGGGATGATTCGCGCGGCCTTTTCGATCGCGGCCGACTCGTTGGTGGTTCCGACAACCACCAGCCCGTCTATTCGCTGCTCCAGCAAGGTTTCCACGGAACTCCGGCCCACGCGCTGATCCGTATACGAGTCGGCCAGGACGGGCGCAACACCTGCCGCATGGAGGGAGGCTGTCAGCCCTTCGAGCAACTCGACGAACCACGGGTTGCGGATGTCGTTGAGCATCACGCCGATGGTCCCGCTGCGTGTGCCGGAAAGTCTCTGGGCCAACCGGTTGGGTCGGTAGCCGAGGTTGTCCATGGCTTCCAGGACCGCACGACGGCGGCTTTCACTGACGTTG
The DNA here is from genome assembly GCF_044755025.1 of Paenarthrobacter sp. NPDC092416. Taxonomy (NCBI): domain Bacteria; kingdom Bacillati; phylum Actinomycetota; class Actinomycetes; order Micrococcales; family Micrococcaceae; genus Paenarthrobacter; species Paenarthrobacter sp. NPDC092416. Next base: position 328,098 of record NZ_JBIVQG010000003.1, on the reverse strand, counting down.
GCGGAGCCCTGCAAGACGAGGGACACCAGGGATTTGGAGACACCGGCGGCGCTTGCGACGTCGCGGATGGTGGGCTTGGTCCCGGGCATGCTGGGCACGGATGCGGGGGCATCAGTCACGGCGTTGTCTCCTCTCGGTCCCGCGGGTTCCATCCAAGCTTAGAGGGGTTGACGAGCGGCCTTCCCGCACTCCATTATGGACCGGTCCAAATAAATTCCAAAACGTCAATGAGGATCTTCAATGAGTGCACCAAATACGCGGCGGCTGATCGCAGGCATGGTGGGAGGCGGCGCCGGGGCGGACATCGGCAAGACGCACCGTTACGCCATGCGCCTGGACGACCATTTCGAACTGCAGGCCGGGATCTTCGGGCGCGATCACAACACTTCGCAACTGATCGCCGCTGAACTCGGCGTGCCGGACGACCGCAACTACGCCGACTACCGCGAGATGGCCGCCGCCGAGTCCGCACGTGAAGATGGCGTGGACATCGTGGTCGTGGCAACTCCCAACGACAGCCACTTCGAGATCGCCCGGACGTTCCTCCAGGCAGGGATCTCGGTGGTCTGCGAGAAGCCGCTGACCCAGGACTCGGAAACCGCAGCGGAACTGGTGCGCATCGCCGCCGCCAACGACGCCGTCCTCGCCGTGCCGCACTGCTACTCGGCCTACGCGATGGTGCGCCAGGCTGCCCGGATGGTCCGCAATGGTGAGTTGGGCGCCATCCGGTTTGTCGACGTCGAACATGCCTCCGGCTGGGCTGCGACGCCGCTCGAACGGCTGGGCCACAAGCAGGCAAAGTGGCGCACGAATCCGGACATCGCCGGTTTTCCCAGTGTTGTTGGTGACCTTGGCACTCACGCCTTCCACCTGCTCCGCTACATCACCGGGCTCGAAGCCGAGCGCGTGTCCGGCCGGTTGCAGACCTTGGTGCCCGGCCGCCGGGTTTTCGATCACGCCACCGTTGAACTTGAGTTGGTCGGCAACGTGCCCGCGCGGCTCTGGGCCAGCATGGCCGCGACCGGCCACAACCATGGGCTCCGCATCCGCGTCTACGGCGAAAATGGCAGCCTCGAATGGCAGCACGAAGACCCGCATCACCTCACAGTCCAGGACGTGGCCGGCGCCACCACCACCCTCACGCACGGGCTCAGCGCGCTGCACGAGGATGCGTCCCGGCTCACCCGTGTTGGCCTCGGACATCCCGAAGGCTTCCTTGAGGCCTTCGCCAACTTCTACTCCGACCTCGCCGAAGTCCTCCGCGCCCGCCGCGACGGCACTGCATTGCCGGAGCGTGAGCTCAGCTTCCCTACCGGGGTCGATGGACTGATCGGTGTCCAATTCGTCGAGGCCGTCGCCGCCTCACACCACGACGGTTCCATCTGGAAAGTCCCCGAGTCCCTGAACCAGAAAGCAGCAATCTGAACATGACCCGTTTTGCCCTCCTGGGAGCCGGCTTCATCGGCTCCGTCCACGCCGCCAACCTGGCCGCCCACCCCGGCATCGATTTCCGGCTCATTTACGATGTCGACCAGCAGCGCGCACAGACCCTCGCCGCTGCGCACGGCGCGAGTGCCGCCTCGACGCTGGATGAAGTCTTTGACGCTTCGGCGATCGATGCCATCTTTATCGCTTCATCCACCGACACCCATTCCGAGCACCTCCGCCGCGCGGCGGCCGCCGGAATCGGGGTCCTCTGCGAGAAGCCGATCGACCTGGACCTTGACCGCGCCCGCGAGACCGCGTCCTTCGCGCAGAACAGCGGCGTCCCAGTCATGGTCGATTTCAACCGCCGGTTCGATCGTGACTACGCCGAACTCAAGCGTGTGGTGGACTCCGGCGAGATCGGCAAGGTGGAGCTCATCCAGCTCACCTCGCGCGGCCCGTCCATGCCGCCGCTGTCCTATGTGGCAGTGTCCGGTGGCCAGATGCGCGACCAGACCGTGCACTTCTTCGATCTTGCGCGCTGGCTCAGCGGTCTGGATCCAGTGGAGGTCTTCGCCGCAGGTTCTGCTCTGGCGGAGCCCGGGATTGCGAAGTACGACGACGTCGACACCTCCGCCGTGACACTTCGGCTGCCCGGAGGTGCTTTGGTCCAGATCGATTCCGTACGGCGCACCGGATATGGCTACGACGAACGCATCGAGATCATGGGCTCCGAGGGAATGGTGGAAGCTCGGCGGCACCGCAACGGAGCGGTTTCCCGGTACCAGTCCGGCCGGGTGGTGGACGACGGGCTGCACCCGGGGTGGTTCGAGCGCGTGCAGCCAACGTACGCCGCTGCCTTGGCCGCATTCGTTTCCTCGCTTGAGGAAGGCTCTGCACCAGTGCCCTCCCTGGAAGATGGCTTGAAGGCCCAAGCCATCGCGGAAGCCGCCGTGCTCTCACTCCGTAGCGGTCGCCTGGAACCGATCAAGTACTAACCCAAGTAGGTAGCAGTAGTGCGCGTTATGAGCAGTCAAAACGCGCACTACTGCGACTCAGTTGAGAGAGAAAGCGGCGCGGAAGGCGGCCAGTGCGGTGTCCCCGGCCTCGATACCTTGGCCGCCCATCGCGCCGGCTTCCAAGCCAATCACTCCGGTGTAGCCGGCATCGCTGAGAGCCTTGGCGATACCCGGGTAGTTGACCTCGCCGGTGCCGGGTTCGAAGCGTCCGGGAACGTCGGCTACCTGGATTTCGCCGGTCCACGGCTGTGCCGCCCGGACCAGCTCGATCAGGTTCCCCTCGCCAATTTGGGCGTGGTAGAGATCCAGCATCATCTTCACGTTGGGGTGGTTGACGGCCTGTACGAGTGCCAGTGTGTCCTTGGCCCTCGCCAAGGGGATGCCCGGGTGGTCGAGGATGGTGTTCAGGTTTTCCAAGGCGAAAGTGATTCCGTGCTTCTCACCCAATTCCGCCAACTGCTCCAAGGTGCGCAAGCCGGTCAGCCACATCTCACCGGTGGAGCGATGTGCAGGCCGGACCGCCACCCCGCCTTCTCCGAGCTCGGCGGGGTGAACCACCATCCTTTCGACTCCGAGCTCCAGCGCCGTGGGGATCAGCTTCTCCGCCGAAGCCACCACCTCGTGCGCATTGGCGGGGTCGATCACGCTGCCGCCGAAGTAGCCGCTCATCGACGAGAAGGTGGCACCGGTTGCTGCCAAGGCCGCGATGTCCCGCCCACGGGTGTCCCACAACTCCACTTCGAAGCCGTAATCGTGGATGCGCCGAACGCGGTCCATCAACGGCAGTTCGCCGTAGACCATCTCAGCGCAGACGGCCAGGCGGAAGCTCATGCTCCGGCCGCCTGCAGCGAGGGGCTGCCAATGGGTGCAATCTCGGCGGCCTGCAGGTCCGCGATCGAGGACACCTGAACCGGCAGCCCGGTTTCTGCGGATTTGAACGCGGCCAGGGCAACGGCGAGGGCATTGCGGGCATCCACACCGCCGGGAGCGGCTGGCGCGTTGGCCGCCGTCGTGCTCTCTGCGACTGAGCCGCGGCGTGCTCTGACATCGTCTGCGAAGCAGGCAAGCTCTGACGTGTAAGCGTCGTGGAAGAGGTCGATGTTCAGCCTCGAGGTTTCAGAATTGATGCCCGCTGCCGTGTAGCTGGTCGCGTTGCTCGCCTGCGGCCCGCCGGCAGTGACCATGCCAGCCGAGCCGAAGACTTCGCCGCGGACGTCGTAGCCGTAGAGCGCGTTGAAGTTGGCTTCGGCAACCGCGATTGCGCCGTTGCTGTAGGTGACGGTCACCACCGCCGTGTCCAGGAGTCCGTCTGGCTTGGCTTCCGGGGCAACCAGCGCATCGGCTACTGCGTGAACCGTGACGGGGACGGCGCCGGGGTTCAGCCAGTTGAGGGTATCGAAATCGTGGATGAGGGTTTCCAGGAAAATCGTGCCGGGGGCAATGCGCTCCGGGTTGCTGAGGCCGGCCTCGGTTCCGGGGTCCCGCGTCAGGGAGCGAAGCAGTTGCGGGACGCCCACGGCGCCGTCGTCGATCAACCTGCGGGCCGCCGCGAAGTCGGTGGAGTAGCGGCGGTTAAAGCCGAAGCGGAGCACGACGCCGGCAGCCTCGGCCGCGGAAATTGCAGCGTCCAGCTCGTCGATGGTGCGCCCGCCGGGCTTTTCGCAGAAGACGTCCTTGCCAGCCGCGGCTGCCGCGGCGATCAGTTCGGAGTGGAAGCGAAGCGGCGCTGCGATCAGCACGGCATCCACGTCCGGATCGGCCAGGACATCGGCAACATCGGTGGTGATTTTGGTGACGCCAAGTCTGCCGGCCAGTGCTTCGAGCGCGGGAAGAACAGGATCCGCGATGGCCTCCAGGCGCGCATTGGGGATGCGGCGGGCGATTGACTCGGCATGGAATGTGCCAATCCAGCCCGCGCCGATCACGGCAATGCGGACGGGGTGGTCGTCGTTGACCGGATGCTGAAGGTACGTCATGGTGCTCCTCGATTCAAATCTCTAGATCGTTCTAGTCGAACCATCGTTACACGGCTTGGGTCTCGCCGTCTAGATCGTTCTAGTCGATGTTTTGCTGGATGAGATCACGACGGCGGATGGCAGCTTCAGTCGATCCCGCGCGGCGGAAGCGGCGGTTGCGCCTGGCGCCCCGCGTCGCCGTCGATCTTCCCGGGCTGCGTCGGATCCAATCGCTCGACGCTACGCGCGTTTGCGTCGCTTTGCTTGCTACGAAGGCCCCCAAGGGCGAGGGCGGCGAGCGGAGCCAGCAAGAGGAGGAGGGACACGCTGACCACCGCGACGACGCCCGTCAGGACAACCAGTCCGGCCATCAAGATCAGGTGGCTGTCCAGGGTGTCGAAAATCGACAAGGCGGACGGCATTGACTTGGGGGTTTTCACATCGTGCTCCTGCAGCGCATCCGGTTCTCATCTTCCAATACCTATGAGTGTCGGGAAGCTGCGGAATGTGTCGGGGCTTGCCGTACCAAGTCACGTATGCGGTGTCAGGGCTGGCGCAACGGCGAGTCCTTGGCGAGTTTGACCACGATCATCTGGTCATTTCCCGGGTCCATTGGGTCGTACCAGAGCGTAGTTTCCTGCCCGTCCAGTACCGGCTCGGCGGCGTCGATCAGCATGGGGCGCTGCACCCAGCGTTGGACCCCGCTGCCGTCGCGGAAAGTGAAAGTGACCGTGGTGAAGATCTTGGCGCTGTCTCCGAAGACGACGTAACCCTTGTCTGTGACGGTTGCCGTGGTCGCTGCGCCCGCGCTCATCACCGCTTGCTCACGGGCCGCCAAGGCACGCCGCTTTTGGGCGGCCCAGATTCCCAAACCGGCCAGCAGGAGGCAAATGGCCAGGCAGCCTGCGGCTACCCAGGTAAGCGTTGGAGGGTTACCGAGTTCGACGGCGGCCAGCGTGACGCCGGCTGCCGCGCCAAACCAAGCGATGGTCCCGCCCAACGTCAGGCCGAGTCTGTTGTGCTTCATCGCGATGCCCATCCAGGCAATGGAGCTAAGCACCAGTAGCGGGATGCTGGAGATAACGGCTGCCATGGCCAAAGCAGGTGGCTCAGCCCCTTCGAACTCGGCCAGATGTGGCCACCCAAAACCCGCGGCCAGTCCGCCGATGAATTGGAAAGCCAGTGCGAGCATGATGCTGACCGGGCCAGGGCGTTTGCTCGCGCGGAGTTTCCTGAGGGCGACGGGGTCAACGGTGCTCATGGGCACATTAAACCCTGCGGAATTGCTCAGGCTTGCACTCTTGGCGGTACTGCCTGCGTGTTTCGCTGCGTCCCTGAGGAAGTGCCGGTTGAAGTTGGACAGGTTGGCGAAGTCCGGCGGCCGGGTCCAGTCGCCGGAGCCGGACCGATCGGCATCATCGCGGCACAGGCCGCCCGGACTGCGTGGAAGGGTTCGACGTCGGTGCCTTCTCTGACATTTCCGGCGCACTCCAGGCGGTCCGTTCCGGAGTCAAAGCCGTGGTCTACCCGGGCCGGTGACGTCGGCGATTACTTGCTCGATTTGGTAGCGGGAGACGCGAGCCAGTGCCGGGTTGGTGTGGACGTAATACGGATACGCCACCAAGCCAATGGACAGCGCCCACGCCCGCCCGCGGTCCCAGGTATTGTGGTCAACCTCGACGGCGGTGCGGAACGCCTCCCGTGTTGGTGCGTCCAGCAGATTCCAGGCGACGATCAGGTCAACAGCCGGATCACCGATGGCGAGGCCACCCCAATCGATGACGCCAGCGAGCCGTGAACCGCTGACCAAGAGGTTCCCGGGTTGCAGGTCCGTGTGGATCCACACCGCGTTGCCGTCCCCTTCGGGAGCTTGGGCCACCAGATCCCACACCTCCGTCAGCAGTGCCGTGTCCAAGAGGCCGTCGCAGTCGGCAATGGCCTTGCGCGTGGCAGTTTCGCGGGCGTCGATTCGCCCGCCACGATAGCTGCTGAGCGTGGCGTCGGAGGCAGGGACACCGACGTCGATCGCATGCAGTGTCCGGACGAACGCGGCCAGATCGGCAGCGAGACCAAGCTCAGCGCGGCCCGGGACCGGGTTTTCTCCGGGCAGCCATTCCGATACCGTCCAAGCCCATGGATACCCGCGGCCCGGCGCCCCTTTCGCGATCGGAGCAGGTATGGCGGCCGGTAGCTGCGGGCCCAGGAACGCGGAGTATTTCCACTCTTTAGCGAGGGACCCGGCTGCATCGTCTATCCGCGGGAGCCTGACGACGAACCGATCTCCCAATCGGAGCATCACGTTGTCCGTCCCGCTCGACGCCACAGGAACCAGTGGCATGCCGGCCCACGCTGGGTACTGATCTGCCAGCATGAGGGCGACCATTTCGACGTCGATGTCTACCTCGGCCTCGTGCAGTTTGCTGATCAACATTCGGCCAATCTACAACCGAACTCCCATTTTGGGCTTTGGTCCGGGGGTACCTTGCCAAGAAATGAATATTGTTCGAAAAAGCCGCGTCACGAATTTGAGGGTCCCCACACATAACCAATGCTCACCTTGGAGAGCCCCGCAGATTGAGCCGTCGCCCTTTTCGGCCGCGATCGCGGGTTAGCCAAGTCTGCAGCGGCGGGTGTGGCGGGTTCTGGGGCCCGCCCGGGGCGCCGTCGCTGCGGCAGGTGGGCAAAGTGCGGTCGGTCGTCTGAGTCGCGACCGACCGCACCCTTTGATGGTCATGTAGCCTTCGCGGCGAGTTCGCCCGGTGGCTGGTGGCCGTGGGTGCGCGGCCCTAGACTGTGCCGCATGCTGCTGACCCAGTCCCGCCCGCTCCGCGCTGCCTGCCTTGCCGTCATTGGGATCGCAGTCCTGTCCGGGTGTGTGGGAGCGACCAGTCCTTTCGTTGGTGCGTGGGGTGACACGAACGACGCCAAGCAACCGTCCCTGGAACTCATGTCCGACGGCAGTGCAAGCGGGACTGACGGCTGCAACCGACTGGTGGGCTCGTGGTCCGAGGACGGTAAAACAGTAAGCTTCGGCGGCTTCTCCTCCACCCGGATGGCCTGCGAAGGGGTGGACACGTGGCTTTCCAATGCCGCCACTGCCAAGATCCAGGAGGATGGGAAGCTGGCCGTGTTTGGTCAGGGTGGCACCCAGATCGGTACTTTGTCGGCTCGGCACTAGGTTCCGCAGGCGTTCTACATGAGGCGCCGCTCCCGGCGTCAGCTTCCGGTGTGCGTGCTTAGAACGTTCTATAGACTGGCTGCGGCACGAGCGAAGGAGGGCCATGACCGGGAAACGTCCCACCTTGATGGACGTAGCTGAGGCCGCCGGTGTGTCAAGGGCGCTCGTCTCGATCGTCATGCGTGACGCGCCGGGTGCCTCCGAAGCCACACGCCAAAAAGTGCAGGAAGCTGCGCGCCAGTTGGGGTACAGGCCGGACAGCCGGGCCAGGCTTCTGCGGAGCAGCCGCACAAGGCTTCTGGGTGTCAGCTTTTCCACCTCCCACGCTTTCCACGCCGAAATTGTGGACGCTGCGTATGCCGGTGCCCAGGCGCGTGGATACGAAATCGCGCTGAGCGCAGTTACCGATGACCGGCCGGAGTCACGGGCAATCGAATCCCTCCTCGATCTGGGATGCGAGGCACTGATCATGATTTCTCCAACATTGGGCGAGCCCGAGCTGGCTGGCTACGCTGCCCGGTTGCCAGTGGTTAGCCTGCTCCGTGACGACGTCGGCGAGTCCCTCGATTCCATCAGCAGCGACGACCATGCCGGTATCAGGATTGCCGTGGAGTACCTCGCCTCGCTGGGCCATCGCAGCATTGCCCACATCGACGGCGGCCACACCATCTCGGGTCCGGAACGCCGGGATGCCTTCCGCGCCGAGATGACCGCCCGCGGGCTGGAGGTCAGGATCATCCCTGGTGGTCCCACTGAAGAAGACGGGCTTCGTGCCGGCCGCGAATTGTTGGATGACCTTCCCACCGCCGTCATCGCCTTCAACGACCGCTGTGCCCTCGGAGTCTGGGAGAGTTTCCGGGCTGCGGGACTCCGTGTTCCGGAAGACGTCTCGGTCCTGGGCTACGACGACAGCCAGTTCGCCCGACTCAGCTACGTACAGTTGTCGTCCATCAGCCAAGACGCGCCCCTTCTCGCCCGGGCTGCGGTGGACCGTGCCATCGACCGGTTGGAAGGCTCGACGTCGCCCGCCCACCTTGTGCGGACGCCGCACCTGGTACTTCGGAGCACCACGGCGCCGGTCAACGAGCATCAGCAGGGCAAGTAACCGCCTCCGGTGTGGCGCACCAGTTCCCGCCATCCGCTCCAGCTGTGCCTGGTGCGCTGGGCGTGAAGTGGTGCGGGCCCAGGCCGTTCCTGCGGCCATGGGGCACGTCCTTACTTGCGGTAGTGAACAGGCTACACAGCGTCGGGCTGTGTGTCTGCGGACTCGGAATCGATGGAATCCGAAGTCAGCGGATTCTGGATCTCGTCGGTAGTCATGCGGCCCGCGAAGAGTGCCACGAATGCCATGATCGGGCACACCAAACCGGCGATGAGGAAAATGAGCCAGATCGGCACCGCCTCCGCCACGGGACCCGCCAGGGCCATCGAAACCGGCATCAGTGCCAGCGACACGAAGAAATCGAGGCTGGAAATCCGGCCCAGCAGTTGGCGTGGAACGCGGCGCTGGAGGAGCGTGCCCCAAATGACCACGCCGATGCCTTCGGTGAGCCCGAAGATCAGCATTGCGGCACCGAGCACCCAGAAGTTGTTGATGACTCCGATTGCGGCAACGGGCAGGCTGCCCAAGCCCCACGTCACCACCATGACGGTCAGGTAGCGTCGTGGCAGCCGGAACGAAGCCGTGGCCAGCGCGGCCAAAGCGCTACCGGCACCCATGATGGCCAGCAGGAACCCGAACATCCGCGAGTCGCCGCCAAGCTGGTCTTGGACCACAAACGGCAACAGAACCTCGATGGGGCCGATCAGGAACAGCACGGACAGGCACGCCCAGATCAAGGTCCACAACAACCACGGTGTCCGGATGGTGTAGGCGAAACCCTCCCTGAGGTCGTGGAAGAAGGAGCTCGGAGTGTGCGGTTCGTCGTGCTCGTGGCCTCGACCTTCCAAGGCTTCGCGGCTCAGGAAGTTCAGGATGCCAAATGCCAGGAAGTGGCAAACGGCCACGCCGGCCACGGCGTGCGCCGGCGAAAGAGTTGCCACCACGATGCCGGCAATGGCAGGACCGGCGGCTTGCTGCAGGATCGGCCGGACTGTGCCTTCCATGCCATTTGCGGCCAGGAGATCCTGGGCGGGCAAGATACGCGGCAGCATGGCCGAATATGCCGGAAAGAAGAAGGCCTGCCCAACTCCAAGGATGAACGCACCGACGGCCAAGTGCCACAGTTGGATGATGTCCAGCATGGCAAGCAGGGTGACAGTGCCGATCACGGCCAGGTTGGCGCCCTCAACGGCGATAATCAGGAGCCTCTGCGGGAATCGGTCGGCTGCGATGCCACCCACCAGCACGAACGCCACCAAACCGATACTCGCCGCAGTTGCCACCAACGACAATTCCAACGGGCCGCCGCCGAGGTGGATCACCTCGTAGACCATGGCCACGGCCCACATGCCCGAGCCGAAAATGGAAATGGACAGCGCGGAAATCAGCACACGGAATTCCCGGTGGGCAAAGGGACGCAGCGCTCTGAGTGCGGCCATCCCACTAGCCTAAGCCTGCTCGGCGAGGCTGTGGAGGGGAAGTGTGGCGCAGGGTTGCACTACCCGCTTGGGCGACCAGCGGGACTTGGGCGACCAGCGGGAAGCGCGGGAGGTCCGGAAGTTATGAAGCGCCCGACGGCGGGGCGTCGCCGTCGTCGGTATCCGGCCCTTCGGCGGGTTCCTGACTATGCAAACCGGTATCGTGCGAAACCCAGCCGTCCGTTTCGCCTTCTGCCGGAGCGTCGCTGTGGTGACGGGTCACGTGTTCGATCTTGTCTGTTGCCTTCATTCCGGATTCTCCCTGTCCACTGTGGGACTGCTCGGACTTCTTCCGTGAACGCACCCAAGTCTACGCCGGGTGGTGCCACTTGTGGGGCCCGGTGTGCGCGGAAATGGGGACTGGAAGGGCGTAGTGCGGGCCCCGCAACGGAAGGTTTGGCATAGGCTGAACCCACTGGCTTTCCATCCAAACCGACTAGATGAACGCAGAGGTGAAGATGCCCAAGCGCCCCAACCCGGCGGTGAAGATCGCCACGGAAACCGCCCACAACGCAGTGTTCGACGCCGAAGGAAACACCAAGCCCGGCGTGCACAACGTGCTGTTGAAAGCTGTGGATGTCCAACGCCCCCTGGTCCTCGCCAACCTGCGGCGGATGCAGCGCCGCCACCCCCAAGCCTCACCGGCCCAGTTGGCTGCAAAACTTGAGCGCGACTATCTGGCTGCGGTGGCCGGCGGAGGAGCAGCGGTAGGGGCTACCGCCGTCGTGCCTGGTCTTGGAACGGCGGCCTCGCTGGGACTATCAGCAGTGGCCACGGTCGGCTTCCTTGAAGCCACGGCTCTGTATGCGGCGTCGCTCGCCGAACTGCACGGTATTCGCCTGACCGAACCCGAGCGGGCGAGGACCATGGTCATGGCCATCATGCTCGGTGAGGAAGGGACGTCTTTGCTCGGTGCCCTGAGCGGGCAGTCGATGGGGCGCGGGAAGGGCGTGACCAATGCGTGGGGCCGGACCCTGACCAAGAAGATTCCCGGAAGTGGTTTCGGCGTCATCCGTGATGCCATTCAACGCGCGTTCCTGAAAAACCTGGTGAAGCGTCAAGGGACAGCCTTCCTGGGCCGGGCTTTGCCTTTCGGTATCGGTGCCGTTGTGGGCGGCGCCGGAAACCTCATGATGGGCAGGGCCGTGGCCGCAACAGCCAAACAAGCTTTCGGTGCCTTGCCGGAAAACATTCCGGGCGAGCTGCTCCCAGCCGCCCCAAAACCCTCGCTGGAAGGCGGTATTAGTGGACCTGAACGCTGATTTGGGGGAGTCCTTCGGCTCCTGGACCATGGGTGACGACGCCGCGATGTTCCGCATCGTGAGCAGCGCCAACGTGGCCTGCGGTTTCCACGCCGGAGACCCCCTGACCATGTTGGACAGCTGTCGGGCAGCCTTCGAACTGGACGTCCGGGTGGGCGCGCACGTGGGATATCGTGACTTGGCTGGCTTCGGGCGGCGATCGCTGGACATGAGCTTCGACGACCTGTTTGGCGATGTCCTGTATCAACTGGGCGCCCTGGACGGCATGGCCCACGCGGTGGGCGCCTCCGTGGATTACGTGAAGCCGCACGGTGCGCTGTACAACCGGATTGTGCACGACGCCGAGCAGGCCGAAGCCGTGGTGGCCGCCGTGCACGCATACGACCCCGGCCTTCCCGTGTTGGGTTTGCCGCACTCAGCATTCCTTCGCTTGGCCGAGGAATCCGGGCATCCGGTGTTCCGCGAAGCATTCGTGGACCGGAGCTACTTGCCGGACGGCACGCTGATGCCGCGCTCGCAGGAAGGCGCCGTACTCCATGACCCTGCCGCCGTGGTGGCGCAGGCCGTTCGCCTCGCTACGAAGGGCGAGGTTGTTGCCGTGGATGGAACTGTGGTGCCTGTTCGTGCGGATTCCCTGTGTATCCACGGCGACACACCAGGTGCCGTGCAGATGGCCGCGGCCGTGCGGGCGGGCCTTCAGGACGTTGGGGTGCAGATTGAAGCTTTTGCCTAAGGCAGGCTAAGGACTTGAAGGGAATCTGATGGGTGCAGTGGTGGTGGATCCGGGCGCTTTGGCGTTGGTGCTGGAACCGGACCAGGCGTTGGACAGGGCATCGATGAACCTGGCCAACACTTTGGTTGGGAACCCCGGTTCGGCATCTGGGCTTGAGGTTTTGGTGGGCGGCTTGAAGCTGCGGTTCGTCACGGGATCGGCTGTGGCGGTCACCGGCGCCGAGGGCCTGACCAAGCTGAACGGATCTGAACTGCCGTTGAACACGGCAGTCCGAGTGGCTCCAGGGGCTGTCCTGGAATTCGGGCCTGCGCTGTTCGGGATCCGCTATTACGTGGCGGTTCAGGGTGGCTTCGAGGGGCGCATGGAACCGTTGCAGGCCGGAGATTCTGTCACCTTCGGCCGCCCGCACGGCCACGGTTTCCCCGCAGACAGCCAGACCCCACGGCGCGCCTTGGATCCTGAACGGCCGGTGGTTGCCAGGGTGGCGCGTGGCCCGCGGGCCGGAGATTACGACGCCGGTACTTGGCACCAGTTGACCACCGAACCGTGGATTCTCTCGCCGGAGTCCGATCGAGCGGGTGCGCGGCTGGCGGGAAGACCGCTTGAGGTGGCCAGTGCGCCTGAGCCTGCCCGGGCTCCAGCCGCCGAAACCCCGGTGTTGGCTACAGGCTCGGTCTTGCTGCCGGCGTCGGGCCTTCCGATCATTGCGCTGGCCGGCCATCCGCCCACCAGTGAGTCCCCGGTCATCGCAGTGGTCCGCGACGAAGATCTGGATCTTCTGGGCCAAGCGCGCCCCGGGCAGATGGTGCACTTGCTGGGATGAGAAAATTGACGGCTGATTTTCTCAGGAATGGCGGTTTGTGAGAAAATTGACGGCTGATTTTCTCAAGAAGTGATGTTTATGAGAATATTGATGATCAATCTTCTCAAAGGAGGGCACCGTGACCGACTCACGTACGTGGCCACCCATCAGCTATGAAGAGCGCCCATGGTCAACAGAGCCTGCAGCGGGCGGGTCCAGGCGGCAACGCCTGATGGCTCGCGGGCCATACCTGGCCGCCGTTCCGGCCGGAATTGCAGGAATCGAACCGGTCATTGGTTCCCGGACCCAAGCGTTGGTTGAAGCCGCAACTGTGGAAATGGTCCGCTTCGATGCCGAATTAGGGCAGGACTCGGCACCTTTCGCAGCGTTGCTGCTGCGCAGCGAGTCGGCATCGAGTTCGCAGATCGAGAACCTGACGGCAGGGGCCCGGAAGATTGTGCTGGCACAGTTGGGCGACCGATCCAGTATCAATGCTTCGCTCATAGCGTCCAACGTTGAGGCGATGCAGGCTGCCATTGCGTTGTCTGAGGACCTGACCGTGGACAATATCGGGGCCATGCACCACACGCTACTGTCGTCCACAGACCAAGTCATTGCCGGTGAATACCGCAATTCCCAGGTCTGGATCCGCGGGAATTCGCCGCACTCAGCGGAGTTTGTGCCACCTCATCACGAGCGTGTCATGGATGCCATGCAGGATCTCGTCGAGTTCATGCAGCGGGACGATATTCCCGCGCTGATACAAGCTGCCGTGGCGCACGCGCAGTTCGAGACCATCCATCCGTTTGCGGACGGAAACGGACGCACCGGCCGGGCCATTGTCAGCGCCTTGCTCCGGGCGAAGGGAGTAACTGAGCGGGTCACGATTCCCGTGTCTTCAGGGCTCTTGACTGACACCCGCCTGTACTTCGATGCCTTGGGCGCCTACCGTCAGGGTGATGTCCTGCCCATCGTGGAGCGATTCGCTGAGTCCGCGATGTTTGCAGTCGACAACGGCCGCTTGCTCGCCGCCGATATCCGTGCTGCAGTGTTGGGATTTCGAGCCAGCGTTGGAACCGCGCAGGAGTCGATACGAAAGATCATGGAGTTGCTGCCGCGGGAGCCTGCGATCACTGCGGAGATGGCCGCGGAATACACGGGAGTGTCACCAGCGACTGCGTATCGCGCGGTGCAACGGTTGGAAGCGGTCGGCATTTTGACGCCCGCCGGAAAGGTCCGTGGCGTCAGCGCATGGATTGCGGGTGACATCATCGCGGCACTGGATGACTTCGCTGCGCGGGCGGGCCGCCGGACCCGCCACTAACCGGCTCCGGAACCTACCCGAACAACAAATGCGCCACCGTGAAGATCGCCAGCCCGGCCAGCGCACCCACCACGGTGCCGTTGATGCGGATGTACTGAAGGTCCTTGCCCACCTGAAGTTCGATTTTCTGTGAGGTTTCCTCGGCATCCCAACGGGCCACAGTATCCGAGATAACCCCGGCGATGTCCGAGCGGTAGGTGTTCACGAGGTATCCGGCGGCGTCGCCGATCCACGCGTTGACCTTGCCCGCCAGTTCGTCGTCGTTGACCAGTCGCGAACCGAAGTCGCGGACGGCGCTCTTGAAGCGCTGGCTCAGTTCGCTGTCGGGATCGTCGACGGCGGTCAGCAGCGCATTCTTGACCGTTCCCCACGTGCGGGACGCCAGTTCGCGGACCTCCGGATCGCCCAGGATCTGCGCCTTGATAGCTTCAGCCCGCTCGATCATGGCGGGATCGTGCTGGAGGTCCTGGGCGAGGTCCGTCAGGTAGGCATCGATCGACTGCCGCACCTGGTGGTTTGGGTCCTGCTGAACAGCACGCACAAACTTCAGCAGTTCCACGTACACCTTGTCGCCCACGAGCCCGTCCACGAACGACGGCACCCACAGCGGCGAACGGTCCGATACAAGCCGGTTCACCGTGGAATGGTTGGCGTCCACCCAGTCGGCGGCGCGGTCCACCAGCAGGTCCACCAGTTTGTGATGGTGTCCGTCGGCGAAGATCCGCTCGGCCATCCGCCCCACGGGCGGTCCCCACGGCGGAGTGAGCAGGTGCTTACGGACCATGCCCTCGATGACAGCCTGTACGTCGTCGTCGTTCAATACGGTGAACACGCCGCGGATGACGGCGCCGCCTTCTTTGGCCACACGCTCTGCGCCGCCCGGGCCGGAAAGCCAGGCGCCGGCCTTGCGTGCGATGTCGACGCTGGCCAACTTGTCCTGCACAACTTCCTGGGACAGGAAATTGCTCTCCACAAAGTCGCTCAGTGATTCGCCAATCTGGTCCTTTCGGCGCGGAATGATGGCGGTGTGCGGGATTTTGAGGCCCATGGGGTACTTGAACAGCGCGGTCACGGCGAACCAGTCGGCCAGCGCGCCAACCATTCCGCCCTCGGCGGCCGCGCGGACGTACTCAAGCCACGGGTACTGCTTCTGGAAGGCGAAGGCGACCATGAAGACAACTGCCATCCCGATCAGGAGGGCCAGCGCCAGCCGCTTCATCCGGCGCAGCGCGGCCGCTTTTTCCTCGTCGCCGGCAGAGCGGCCGACGACGGCGGACCCGGGATGAGCGGTTCCCGCACCAGCCGTCCGGGCCGGTTTTGGGCGGTTGGTGACGTCTTCGGCCGGGATTTGTTCAGAGTTCACCTGCATTAGCCCAGCGTAGCCCTGTGCGTGCAGGCGCGTGGGCTACCGTGTCTGCATGATCAGTGACGACTTCGCCCCTCGCCGACCCAAGGTCTACGCCCATCGAGGTGCCAGTGCTGCATTCGCCGAGCACACGCGGGCCGCCTATTTGAAGGCGATCGCGGACGGCGCTGATGGCGTCGAATGCGACGTCCACCTGACCCGGGACCAGCATGTTGTGTTGCTCCACGACGCCAATCTTGACCGGACGTCCACAGGCACCGGACCCGTGGCAGATAAGACGCTGGAGGAGCTTCGCGCCCTGGACTTCTCATCCTGGAAGGGTGCCCGGATTCCTGATGCCTACGGGGGAATCGCCGATCAGCTGCTGACGTTGCCTGAACTCCTGGATATCCTGCGCGGGGCAGGTCGCGAGGTCGGCCTGGCGATAGAACTCAAACACCCCAGCCCATACCAGCTCAAGCTGGAGGACAGGGTGCTGAACGTGCTGGCAGCGGAGGGCTGGACTCCGGAGGAATCCAGGCTGGAGAACATCCAGGTCTCGTTCATGAGCTTCGAACCCGACTCAGTGAAGCACCTGCTCCAGACCGTACCTGCGGAGCACATCTGCCAACTGGTGGACGATATATCCGTCCAGGAGATCCGGCAGGAACTCGGGCTGGGCCCCATCACGGGCGGGGCCGTGGCCAACGTCATGAAAGCGGCGCAGCTTGAAGGCGAACGCATCCTGGACCAAGGCGAGGTAGGCATTGCCGGGCCGGGAATCGACTATGTGCGGCAGCACGCCATGAACGTCCAGCGCTGGTTGGAGTCGGGCCGCGTGTTCCGTGTGTGGACCGTGGACTCCGAGACCGATGTAGCTCTTTGCCAAGGTCTCGGCATCCACGAGATCACCACCAACAAGCCGGCACAGGTCCTCGCGCAGCTCACGTTAGACGACGGTGTTGCTCAGCGTTCCGATGCCGCCGAGGGTGATGTCTACGCGATCACCGGGCTGGACAGCCACGAAGGTGCCGGGCGCACCGGTCATGATGACGTCGCCGGGTTCGAGCGTCAACCATTGAGTCACGTAGACCAAGCACTCCGTAACGCTGGAGGGCAGGTTGAACGACCCTGATGTGGCTTTGACCTCGCCGTTGACGGTGACTTCAGTGCTGACGTTGTCTGGATCGGCAAGTTCCGTTTCTATCCACGGGCCCAGGGGCGTGTAGTTGGTACCGGACTTGCCTTGGAACAGCTTTTCGTCGATCTGGTTCTGATCCACGTTGGTGACGTCGTTGACCACCGAGTAACCGAGGACGTGGTCCAAGGCGTTCTCGGCCGTGAGCTTGTCCGCCCGCTTGCCAATGACAGCTGCCAGCTCGCCCTCGATGTTCACCGTTCCTACGCCACGTACTGCCGCGATGTCGTCGCCGGGTCCGGCAACCGTGTGAACAGATTTATGCCAGGCCTGGATGGGCAGGACATGGCTGTTGTTGCCCAGGTTGTGGCCGATGCCGATGATCACGGAGGGCTGCACGGGAGCCAGGAAGACAGCGTCCTCTTGGGGCGTTGAAGCGCCTGTGAAGGTCAACCGTTCGGCGAAGGGGTCCTCGATGTGGTCCCATCGTCCGTCACGCAAGGCAGCGTGCCGGGCTCCGGCGGGGGTCTTTAGTCGTGCGATGCGCATGGGGCTCCTCTTCGAGTGGTTATGAGAGAAGCTACACCATATTGAACAACGTTCACTACTCTGAACGCATCGGGTGCGTGAAGTGACCCTTTTATGGCGGCATGCACGCTTGTGATTGAGTGGTCTCATGTCACTACGCTGGTCAGCCCGAACTACCCAAACCGCCTCTGCCCTTGGCTTGAGCGCGCTTCTCCTGGCCAGCGCCATGAAGCACTTCCGCACGCCGCAGTTCTACTACCCGGTAGTGCCGGAATACCTGTGCCGCCAGGACGAGGCCGGGAGCCGACCGAATGGACCCATGGCTGTAATGTCCCGTGAGGAATGGGTCGCTTCCAGCGGTCTACTTGAGGCGACCGCCGCCGTCGGGCTCCTGTTTCCCGCTACTCGAAAAGTAGCCGCCGACGGTGTCACGGCGATGTTCACTATATTCCTCGCAGGGCATATTGATGCTTTACGCCGTTCCTATGGACCAGGCGGCACGCAAAAGCAGCGCCGAATCCACGCACTTCGCCTGCCTCTGCAGATTCCGCTCATCGTGTGGTCGTGGAGCCTCCGGAAATGAGCCAGGATGCCGTTCCCCTGAAGCTTCGGGACTCGCCGGCGTTCAAAATCGCAGTGTCACTGAGTATCGCCACTGGTCTTTACGGCGTGTCCTTTGGTGCATTGTCCGTGGCGTCCGGGTTCGATTTCTGGCAAACCATGGTGCTGAGCCTCTTGCTGTTCAGTGGAGGATCCCAGTTTGCTTTCATCGGCGTCGTAGCTGGTGGCGGTTCCGGCGTTGCAGCAATGACGGCCAGTGCGCTGCTCGGGTTGCGCAACGGAATTTACGGCATGCAGCTGAACGCCCTGATGCGTCCCGGTGGCTGGCGCCGCTATGCAGCTGCCCACTTCACCATCGACGAAACCACCGCTACGGCATCGGGCCAGACGGACCCCGATGAACAGCGCCGCGGTTTCTGGACCGCAGGCATCGGAATATTCCTGTTGTGGAATCTTTTTACTGCCATCGGCGCGCTGGCCGGGGACGCCATGGGCGATCCGAAGCAGTGGGGACTCGACGGCGCGGCCGTGGCGGCGTTCCTGGGGCTTCTCTGGCCGCGGCTCAAGGGCCGCGAGCCGTGGGCCATCGCCGCCGCCTGCGCCCTGGCCACCATTCTGGCCGTGCCCTTTGTTCCGTCGGGCGTCCCCATCCTGGTGGCGGCCCTGGTTGCCGGCGTCATCGGCTGGTTCAGCCATGCACGCATGGATGAAGGGCTGGAACCCGACGTGGACCCCTACGCCCATCCCCACAAAGAAAGCATCCACAAGCGGGATCATCACCACGGCGGGAGCGAGTCATGAACCTCTGGCTCTGGATCGGGATTGCTTGTGCGCTGGCGTACCTCACCAAACTCGTGGGCTACTTTGTGCCGGCAAAGCTGCTGCAAAGTCCACGGATCATGCACATCGCCGGCACCATGACCATCGGACTGCTGGCATCACTGACCATCGTGAATGCCCTTGCGTCGGGCCAGGGCTTGGTGCTGGATGCAAGGATCGGAGCTTTGGCCGCAGCCGCGGTGGCACTCTGGCTCAGGGCGCCGTTCCTCGTGGTGGTCATCTCAGGGGCGGCAGCTGCCGCACTGCTCCGGCTGCTCGGCTGGGGCTAAGGCCCTGGGGCACCCAGCCCAGCCAACCCACCTGGCGCCAAGCTCTTGGGGCTGGGCTACACAGCCTCGCTGAACGAAACTCCGGGGATGTCCGACTGCTGCGGCAAGGGGCGCGAAGGGCGTTCCGTCCGGATAGCGTCCTCAATCAGCGCCACAGGACGTTCCCAGGCACGTGAGCCCGGTTCCATGGTGTCCACGGCGCCGATCAGCATGGCCACAAGCCGGACCATGTCCTCGATGGTGATGTCGCGCCGGAGCGAACCCTGGCCTTGGCCGCGCTCCAGGAGCGTACCCATGGTGTCGATGAGTCCACCGGTGATGCCGATCAACAATCCGCGGCGTCCGGCGACGGCATCCAGCAGGTTGGCGTCTTCGCTGGCAACCTGCATGACGGCGTCGATCACGTTGATAAGGCCGACGGCGGCATCCATGCCCTCGAGTGCGGCTTCCGCAACCGGGTCAACGTGGAGCCGGAGCTGCCGCGACAGGGCGGCGAGCACCAGTTGTTCCTTGTCGGAAAAGTTGCGGAACAACGTGGCCGGGCCCACGCCCGCTGTTGCGGCAATGGTCTGCAGGGGAACTTCCGGACCGTGTTCCCGGAAACACTGACGGGCCGCGGTGATGATTTTGTCCACATTACGTGCGGCGTCCGCCCTGAGGGGCTTGCGTTCAGAGGGCTGTTCCATGCTGTCAGATTAGCAATGGAGCGGTGTTCCCCCGTTGTTACGCGGCAGTAGGCCGTTATATGACAAACTCGCACGTGAAACACTGGTTTTCATGTTGCTTGCATTCTCAGTTGCCCCTTCGGGCCAGCCCGCATCCGCCACGCACGGCGGACCCGCCTCCGACGCCTCAGTCCACGACGCCGTCGCGGCGGCGGTCCAAATTGTCCGGGAGTCCGGACTGCCCAACCAGACGGACTCCATGTTCACCACCATCGAAGGTGAATGGGATGAGGTCTTCGACGTCGTCAAACGTGCCACTGAAGCTGTTGGCCAGTTCGGCAGCCGTGTGTCCTTGGTGATCAAAGCCGACATCCGTCCCGGCTACAGCGGGGAGTTGACCGGCAAAGTCGAGCGTCTGGAAGAAGCCATTTCCGCCTCGGAGTAGCGCCTTCCCCCGGGCTGCCACGAGTGCCAGACTGGGGGCCATGATTGAACACGTGACCGAGCCCGGCTGGGTGGACGTCGAGCGTTACTTGACCGACGTCGTCGTTCGTCCCGATCCTGCGCATAAGCGCGCCCTGACATCGGCGGTGGAGGCCGGCATGCCGCCTATCGAGGTGGCGCCCAACGCGGGCAAGCTCCTGAAGATGCTCGTGCAGATGTCCGGGGCCACAAGGGTCCTGGAGATCGGCACCCTTGCCGGGTTCAGCAGCATCTGGATGGCGCAGGGCCTTCCCGACGACGGGCGCCTGGTCACGTGCGAATTCCTGCAGAAACACGCGGACGTCGCCCGGGCGAACGTTGACGCCGCGGGGTTGGGTCACAAAGTGGACATCCGGGTGGGTGCTGCCTTGGACACGCTCCCGACCCTGGTGGGCGAAGGTCCGTTCGACCTGGTGTTCATTGACGCCGACAAGGAAAACGACTCCAACTACCTGGACTGGGCCATCAGGCTGGGCCGGCCGGGGACGGTGATCGTGCTCGACAACGTCATTTGGGACGGTGCGATCCTTGAGCCGGAGCGGGACGAGGTCAATGCCCCAGGCATCGTGAGCGCCCTGGAAATGCTGGGCCAGGATCCCCGACTGGACTCAACGGCCATTCAAACGGTCGGAACCAAGGGCTGGGACGGTTTTGCCCTGGCGCGGGTGCGGTGACGCATGGACTTTACGCTTCGACCAGCCACGGTGGACGATGCCGAGGCCATTGCGATCATGCATGTCCAGTCCTGGCGCGAAAGCTATGCACGCCTGCTCCCGCCGGAATTCTTCGCGGAACAGGAAGCCGCCCTGCCCAACAGGATCGAGCGGTACCGGGCGTCCATCGCGGCCGGCCAGCCACGGATGATCGCCCACGATCCCGACGGCGGACTGGTGGGCATCGCCGCCGCGGGGCCGGGCCGCGACCCGGACAGCCCCTGCGACCTTGAGCTGTTCATGCTCTACACGTTGGAGCGCATCCATGGCCGCGGCGTAGGTCAGGCGCTGGTGGACGCCCTTCTGGGCAATGATGCGGCCTATCTGTGGGTCCTGGATGACAACCCTCGGGCGCAGGCTTTCTACCGACGCAACGGCTTCGTCCCGGACGGCAAGCGGCAGCTCTGCGACCCCTCGTGGCACTCGCTGCCGGAACACCGGATGGTGCGTCCCGCCGTCGAGCCTTAACGCTCGCTCCACTAGGCTGGACGCATGACTCAGGCAGGGCGGCGCTAGTGGCCAAATCCAGCAAGGCTGCAAAAGCGAAACGCTCGACGACGGGGGTCATCGAGGTGCCTTCGGGCACCCGCCCTGACGGTCCGGTAGCGGGCGTTTACTACATCGATACCGGCGACTGCGAGCTGATTCCGGACCAGGACAACTCCAACGGCTGGCTGCTGAAGATCAACGGCGTGATGAGTTCGCATATCGATCTCGCGGATCCGCTGTTCCTGGATTTCGAATACATGCGATGGATCGCGGCGCTGGTGGAGTCACGCTGGCCGCGCCAGGACAAGCCGAAACTGCGTGCGCTGCATTTGGGCGGGGGAGCGTGCTCCATGGCGCGGTACTTCCACGCCGCCTACCCGGACGCGCGACAGGTTGTGGTGGAGCTCGACGGGAAATTGGCCGAGCATGTGCGCGGCTGGTTCGACCTGCCGAAGGCACCGCTGTTGCGGATCCGCGTTGGCGAGGCGCGCCAAGTCACTGAAACGCTCACGCCCGATACCCGGGACCTCATTATCCGGGACGTCTTCGCCGGAGCTTTCACGCCAAGGGCCCTGACCACCCGTGAATTCAATGCCCAGGCGGACGCCGTCTTGGCACCGGACGGACTGTACGTGGTGAACTCCGGCGACGCGCCGGACCTCAAAAACGCCCGGGCCGACGCCGCGACCATCGCCGCTACGTTTGAGCACACGATGATCATCGCCGACCCCGCCATGCTGAAGGGCCGCCGCTACGGGAACATGATCATGGCCGGCAGCCACGTGCCCTTCGGAGATGACCCCGGCCTGGCCCGCAAGCTCCTGGGCGGCGGAGTTCCGGCTCATATTTGGGACGACGCGAAGGTGCGGGCCTTCGCCGCCGGAACGCCGGTGCGGCACGACCCACCTTCAGTTCCGGTTGAGTGAACTGTTCCAGGCTTCCCACAAGCCGGGCGTACACGCCTCAGCCCGTGACGGCAGGTCGGTTCAGAAGGAGTCGATGAGGCTGGCGAGCGGCGCGGGTGCCTGTCCGGCCGGCAAAGCATCGACGAGCAAGGGCGCATACCGGATCTTGTTACCGCTGCGTCCTCCGAAGAATCGGCGCAATTGTGTGTTTGTCGGTTGCTCCCGCTGTTCCGGCTGCCGTTGGAGGAGCCGGAACGAGGCCAGCTCACCTTGGGCCTCGATGACGTCGAGCACCGCGTCGATTCCCAAGCATCGGATGAGTTCGTCCTCAAGGTCGGCGTGACAGACTTGGAACCCAAAATCGGCCAGCGAACCCGACCAGAGACCCGCCTCGTCGAGTGCGCGGGCGATGCCGTGAGATTCCCTGGCATCACACAGGCCGAGCAATCGGTGGTCTGCTCCATGGGGGCCGTAGCGCTCAAGGTACCGGACAATGCTGGTGGCGCCTCCCATCGGCACCACCGTCACCCGCTCGGCTGTCAAGTGGTGGCCACGTCGAACGGCGAGAGTCTCCACCGCCACCCGGTCACTTTCGCCCTCGACCAACACTGTCGTCGCTCGCATGGAACCAGTATGTCGGACGTTCCTTACCCCGCGCCGAGCAACTCGTCGCGTCTGGCCGCCGTTTCCTCGCGCAGTGCCTGGACGACGGCGGCTACCGCGGGGCGGCGCATCGAATCGGGGCGGAGGACCATCCAGTAGGGGAGCAGCTCGGCGAAGTCCCTGGGCAGCAGCCGCACCAGGTCCGGGTGGCGATCGGCCATGAAGCACGGCAGGAATCCGATGCCTGCCCCTGCCCGCGTGGCCTCGACATGGACGAACACGTTGGTTGAACTCAGTCCGTCGCGCATGGTCGGGACCAGCCTGCGGGGAGCGTCCAGATCGTCCACCTGCAGCATCGAGTCCACAAAGTAGACCAGCTGGTGCTGCGTCAGCTCCTCGATACTGCTGGGCGTCCCGTTGTCCACAAGATAGGTGCGCGAGGCGTACATTCCCAGCCGGTAATCGCCCAGTCTGATCGCCTCCGCCCGGTGCACTTGCGGCGTCCCCACCACCACTTCGATGTCCAGGCCCGAGCGCTGCTGCAATGCCCGGCGCGTCACCGTGACGATCTCCACGCTGAGGCCGGGGTGCCCGCGCCTCAGTTTCGCCACGGCGGGTGCGGCGATGTAGGCGCTGAAACCATCAGTTGCGGTCATGCGCACGACGCCGGTAATCGGGTCAGGCGCGCGGTCGCTGGGACCCAGCGCGCCCACTGCAGCCTCGATCCGTTCTGCGACCAGGACGGCCTCGGCACCCAGCTCCGTTACCTCCCAGCCACCGGCCGCCCGCGCCAGGACCCGGCCGGCCAGCGCCTTTTCCAGCGCCGCTATCCTGCGCGAAACGGTGGTGTGGTTCAACCCCAAGGCTTGGGCCGCCGTCGTAAATTTTCCTGACCGTGAGACGGCGAGGAGGATCAGGAGGTCGTCCGGGTTCGGATTCATATCTGCAATTTTGCACACACTTGGTGCCACATTGGTCATTGAGGCCCCGTAAATCTGCGGCAATACTCAGTGGAGCATTCCGTGTTGTGGATCACAACGCGCACGTAGGGTCAAAGAGGACACTGAGGAGATGGACATGAGCGTAGAGCAGCGCTCCGCAGCAAAGGCCGGGCACGACGCCGGCAAAGGCTCCGGCCTGAAGAAAATCGTCGCCGCCTCAATGGTGGGCACCGTGGTGGAGTGGTACGAGTTCTTCTTGTACGCCACCGCCGCGACGCTGGTGTTCGGCAAGTACTTCTTCCCGAGCACCGGCAACGAGTTGGACGGCATCATCCAGGCCTTCATCACCTACGCGGTAGGTTTCGTAGCCCGGCCACTCGGCGGCATCGTCTTCGGCCAGATCGGCGACAAGCTTGGCCGCAAACCCACCCTGCAGCTGACAATCGTGATCGTGGGTGTCTCCACCTTCCTGATGGGCTGCCTCCCGGGCTTTGCCGACCTTGGCTACTGGGCTCCGGCCATGCTGGTGGCGCTCCGCTTCATCCAGGGCTTCGCGCTCGGCGGCGAGTGGGGCGGTGCCGTGCTGCTGGTGGCCGAGCACAGCCCCAACACGTCCCGCGGCTTCTGGTCATCGTGGCCCCAGGCCGCAGTGCCGGTAGGCAACCTCCTGGCCACCCTGGTCCTGTTCGTCATGTCCACGACGCTGAGCAGCGAAGCCTTCCTCGGCTGGGGCTGGCGCGTCGCGTTCTGGCTGTCCGCAGTGATCGTGTTCGTCGGCTACTACATCCGCACCCACGTGACCGAAGCCCCCATCTTCCTCGAAGCCAAGGCACAGGTGGAGGAGTCCAAAGCCATCAGCTACGGGGTCGGCGAGGTCATCCGCAAGTACCCCAAGGGCATCCTGCAGGCCATGGGCCTCCGCTTCGCAGAGAACATCATGTACTACCTGGTGGTGAGCTTCGCGATTGTCTACCTGAAGAGCGTGCACAAGTACGACACTTCCTCGCTCCTGCTGGCTCTCCTGATCGCGCACGTCATCCACTTCCTGGTCATCCCCCAGGTCGGACGGCTCGTGGACTCCTGGGGACGCAAGCCCGTGTACCTGGTCGGAGCCATTGCCGGCGCAACGTGGCCGTTCTTCGCCTTCCCCATGTTCGACACCAAGAACGCAGTGATCATCGTGCTCGCCGTGACCATCGGCCTGTGCCTGCACGCCTTCATGTACGCAGGACAGCCGGCCATCATGTCCGAGCTCTTCCCCACGCGCATGCGCTACTCCGGTGTCTCACTCGGCTCGCAGGTCACGTCCATCTTCGCGGGCTCACTCGCGCCACTGCTGGCAACCCAGTGGCTCAAGGACACCGGCTCCTGGCTCCCCACCGCGATCTACCTCGTGGTCGCCTGCGCTGTTACGGTCGTCGCCGTTGTCTCGCTGAAGGAGACCAAGGGCATCGCGCTGCAGGACGTGGACGAGGCCGACGCCATCCGGCACGGACTGGCCACGGCTTCCGCGGGCGCTGCTTCGAAGCAGGGCACGAAGGGCTGATCTGATGGACAACACCTTGAACGGACGTAAAGCACTGGTGACCGGGGGCGCGAGCGGAATCGGGGCAGCCTGCGCCCGAGCGCTCGCCGCCCGTGGGGCGAAAGTAGTAGTGGCCGACGTCGATGCCTCCGGAGCTGCGGCGCTCGCCGATGAACTCGGCGGCACGGCGTGGGCTGTTGACCTGCTGGATGTCGACGCCCTGGCAGCCCTGAGCCTGGACTGCGACATCCTGGTGAACAACGCCGGTATCCAGAAAGTTGCGCCGATTGAGGAGTTTGAGCCTGCGGAGTTCCGGCGGATCCTTTCGCTCATGCTCGAAGCGCCGTTCCTGCTCATCCGGGCCGCGCTCCCGCACATGTACTCCAACGGATTTGGCAGGATCATCAACATCTCGTCGGTGCACGGCCTCCGCGCCTCCGCCTACAAGAGTGCCTACGTTTCCGCCAAGCACGGCCTCGAGGGGCTCAGCAAGGTCACTGCCCTGGAAGGTGGCGAGCACGGGGTCACGTCCAACTGCATCAACCCCGGCTACGTTCGGACTCCGCTGGTTGAGCGCCAGATCGCCGATCAAGCGCGTTTACATGGCATCCCCGAAGCAGAGGTGCTGGCCAAGGTGATGCTCACGGAGTCAGCGGTGAAGCGCTTGGTTGAGCCCGAGGAAGTTGCGTCGTTGGCGGCGTGGATGGCCTCCGACGACGCCGGCATGGTCACCGGCGCGAGCTACACGATGGACGGTGGCTGGTCGGCGAGGTAGATGGTTTTCTGGACCTCCTCTGGTCCCGCCCGCTTGCCGCGAGGTGACAGATAGCCCCCTTGTTTCTGCGGAACGAGGGGGTTATCTGTCGTGTCGGTGTGTGCTGATTTTGTCACCCGGCCGGGGGCCTTTCGGGTTTTCCACATAGGCGAATTGGGGCCTGATGTGGGCCGGTGCTTGCTGGCAGAGTGATTCCCATGGATGGGATTGGGGAGGCGAGCACAGTGATTACGACGTTGCCTGATCCTGATCCCGTATCAGACGGGCTGGAGGACCCGGACCAAGCTCGCCGCGCCGCAGTTGAGGCTGCCGACGCTGGCTCGGTGGAGCGTCTCCTCTCCGAGGTGCAGTCTTTCCGCGTCAGCGGAGGCAGCAACGAGTTGATCGAGCAGATTCGTGGGTTGGAAGATGTGAAGTCAGCGATCGCTGCTTTGCAGGCGCGCGCATCGGTGGCGTTTGACCTGGCCCAGCGCCACGAGCAAGCCGCCACTGGTGTCCCCTCCACTGAGCAGGGCAAGGGTGTGGGAGCGCAGATCGCCCTGGCCCGACGCGAATCACCCAATCGCGGGTCGCGTCTCCTCGGGCTGGCGAAGGCGCTGGTCACGGAGATGCCGCGCACCATGGCCGCACTGGAAACCGGGCAGCTGAACGAATGGCGGGCCACGCTACTCGTGAAGGAAACAGCCTGCCTGTCCGCCGAAGACCGGGCAGCCGTTGATGCGGAACTCGCCCCCGATACCGGAACCTTCGACGGCGCCGGAGACAAGACCATCATCGCTGCCGCGAAGGCGGAAGCCTACCTCCGCGATCCCCGCTCAGTGACCCAACGCGCGGCCCGCGCCGCGACCGATCGGCACGTCAGCCTCCGCCCTGCCCCGGACACCATGACCATCCTGACGGCCTTGCTCCCCGTCGCCCAAGGCGTCGCCGCGTATGCCGCGCTCACCCGCCACGCCGACTCCTCTCGCTCCGGCGGCGACACCCGCACCCGCGGCCAGATCATGGCCGACACGCTGGTTGAACGGGTCACCGGCACTCCCGGCGGCATCAGCGGCATCAATGTGCAGCTCGTCATGACCGACCGGACCCTCTTCCAAGGCGACAGCGAACCCGCACGGCTCCAAGGCTACGGAATAGTCCCCGCCGAATTGGCCCGGACGCTCATCGCTGGAGGGCAAGCCGGGCCAGATGCAGGGGTGAAAGACGGAGCCGAGATGCAGGCTGATGGGAGCCCGGAGTCCAAGGAGGGCAAGGACTTCAACGTCTTCCTTCGCCGGCTCTACACCGCCCCCGTCAGCGGTGAACTGCTGGCTATGGACTCCAAAGCCCGACTCTTCCCACCCGGGATGCGACGCTTCATCGAAACCCGCGATGACACCTGCCGCACACCCTACTGCGACGCGCCCATCCGACACATCGACCACGTCATTCCCTGGCACAACGGTGGCGCAACCAACCTCGCCAACGCCGCCGGGCTCTGCGAAGCATGCAACCACACCAAAGAAAACCCCGGCTGGAACGCAAGAACAATCCCCGGCGGCCGACATCAACTGGAAATCAGCACCCCCACCGGCCACAGATACCAGTCCAAAGCCTCACCTCCGCCAGGCCACGTGGGCGAGCATCGGCGGGAGCCAGCGCGTCTAGCAACCCGTGCCTGACCTCTCGCAGGAGCTACGGAGCTTTCACCAAGGGGATCGACGCGGTCTCGTCCACCAGCTCTGCACGGCGCAGGCCACCACCGCGGACCCACAGTTTGTAAGCCACGAACAGTAGGACAAGCCACGTGGCGCCAACGTACAGTGCCACGCGGGTGTCCTCGAAGACGCCCAGGATGACGATCACCATGGCCATGAACGCGATGGTCAGGATCGATGCTGCGGGCCACAGCGGCGAACCGAATTCCGATGCCGGCAGGCCCCTGCGCTTGATCTCCCGCTTCATGGCGACGTGCGAAGCCAGGATCATCACCCAAACCCACACGGTGGCGAACGTGGCAATCGATGCGATCAGCACGAACACGTCCTCGGGAATGACAGCGTTCAACACCACGCCCACCAGCAGGATGCCGCCCATCATCACCACGGTCATCCACGGCACACCATGCCGGGAGATCTTGCCGAAGCTCTTGGGTGCGTGACCCTGCTGGGCAAGGCCGAACAGGATGCGGCCGGCGCCGAAGATGTCGCTGTTGATCGCAGAAAGCGCTGCCGTGATGACCACGGCGTTGAGGATGTGCGGCGCCGCGGGGATCCCCAGGCCATCGAAGATCTGCACGAATGGACTGCCGCTGCTGCCAATTTCGTTCCACGGGAAGATGCTCATCAGCACGCCGAGGGTCAGTACGTAGAACAGAAGCACGCGGACGGGAACAGTGTTGACTGCCTGCGGGATGACCTTCTTGGGGTCGGCGGCCTCACCGGCGGTAATACCGATCGTTTCGATCCCACCGAAGGCAAACATCACGACGGCGAACGCGGCCAGGAGCCCCTCGAAACCATTCGGGAACAAACCGCCGTGGTTCACAAGGTTCCCCAGCCCCGGTGCCACGCCACCGCCGTCGCCCGTTTGGAAGCCGAATACGACGATCGCCGTACCGCCGACGATCATGGCGATGATCGCCACTACCTTGATGAGCGAGAACCAGAACTCGAGTTCACCGAAGACCTTGACGCTCAGGAGGTTCATGGCGCCGAGGAACAGGATGATCGCGAGGACCCAGATCCATCTGTCCACTTGAGGGAACCAGAAGCCCATATAGATGCTGAAAGCGGTGACGTCGGCGATGGCAACGATCGCCATCTCGAACACGTAGGTCCAGCCGGTCACGAAGCCTGCGAATGGTCCGAGGTACTTGCTTGCGTACTGGCCGAACGAGCCGGAGACGGGGTGCCTGACGGCCATTTCGCCGAGTGCGCGCATCACCATGAACACGGCGGCGCCGCCGATGATGTAGGCCAGCAGGACGGCTGGGCCGGCTTTCTGGATGGCGGAGGCGGAACCGTAGAAGAGCCCCGTGCCGATTGCGGATCCGAGTGCCATGAAGCGGATATGACGGACGTTGAGGCCACGGCTGAGCGCCGTACCGGCGGCCTGGAGGACAGTGTCCTTCGAGGCCAGCGTGGTTTGTTGCATGGTAAAACCTTCTCGTCTTTGGGAGGGGATCGCTATCCAGCACATCACTTTTGGCTGCCTTGTGATCGGTCTCACGGGTGTTTGCTGTCTTTGATCGCAGACATTGGGGCCCGGGCAGGGTTGGGATGCCCGTGATCCGTGGAAGCTCGGTGGTCAAAGTCGTAGTCGAACGTCAGATAGGATGACCGCGGACAGCTCATCATCCCGGTCAGGCATCCCTCGCCCCGTGCGTCGCCTCCGATGACATGAGGGCTGCCGTCGGACTTTATTGGGGGACTCTTCTTGTCTGTATTCCGCTCTGCTTCATTCCGTGCTGCACGTCGCCGTTGGACCGCTGCTGCTGTGGCGTCGCTGATCGGTTCGGCGTCGCTGCTGTTCGCCGCTCCCGCGCAGGCTTACGACCTCCCGGACTTTGAGCTCCCGCACGCGTCGCAGGCTCCCGTTCCGTTCGTGAAGCGGGCTGGTGACGCTGCCGGTGTGCTTGAGCTGTGGAGGACAGGTGGCCCGGCAACGCGCGCGGCTGCGCAGCTTGCCTTGGTGGGCGGTCCAGGCGCCACGCAGACATTCCTCGACGGCGGACAGGACGTCGCGCTGGCCGCCGACCGCAAGCAGTTGGTCACCGAACTGACGACGCGGGGGAGTGCAAGCGTGCGGGAAGGGGCCGCCAAAACGCTGGCCACCAACGACCCCGCGAAGATCGATGCCTTCCTCTCCAAAGGTTGGGCGGGTGCCTGGGAACTTGATCTGCGGATCACAGCTACATGGTTCCTGGACACGGAGGGACCACTTCGGGCGGCCGCTTCCGACAGTCTGGATAAGGGCGAGGAAGCCATCGAGCGGTTCGTCCTTGCGGGCTGGCGGAAGATAGCCCAGGGGCAGGACCGGGAGGCCGCATATCAGCTGACCGAATCACGCGTACCTTCAGTAACCCGCGGAGCTCAGGCAGCACTCGACACGAACAACCCTGATGCAATAGCTGACTTCCTCCGGTATGGGCAGTTCGCCGCCGCAGACCACCATGCAGAATCAACGGCGGTGGCCGCCATTCTTCAGAAGGTCAAGGACGACATCGCGGCCAACCCCAACGGCACCGCAGCCGTCGCAGACCGGGCGAAGACCGCCGTCGAGCACGCTCGAAGCACCGCAGCCGCCGCGAGGTCAGCGGACACATCGCGTCTGGTCGCGGACAGGGATTTCCTTTCGTCCTTGGCCACGCCCCGGCAGGCCATGGATAATGCGCTGCTGACATCGGAGGAGCCCGCAAAGGCCGCCTTCGCTAAGGCGGCCGACGAACTTCCGGAGCTACTGGCAACCCTGAATGCGCCCGGTGCCGCGCTGGATGCGTTGATCAAGGAAGCCCGTCAGGCCACGCTGGACCTGGCGCTCACCGGCACCCCTGAGGTGAAGAAGGTCGCTGAGGCTGCCCTGCGGGGCGGGGACTCTGCAATCAAGGGCTTCATCACCGACGGCTACGCTGCGGCCTTCACACTGGACGGCTCTGCTTTGGGCGCCGACCGGCAGCGTGTTTACCAGCTTCTCGACCTTGGAGGCGGGCACGTAAACGCAGCTGCCGACGCCGCTCTCAGTTCCAGCAGCCACGCAGATGTCCGGTACTTCCTGGAGTACGGATTCGATCAAGCGCTGAACCTCGATAACCGCGTCCAGACGACCTTCGCTTTGGATTCAACACCAGAGGTCCGGGCAGCGGCCAGTGTCGCCCTGGACGGCAGCCGGGCAGATCTTCAGGCATTCATGACCCGCGGAAAAGCCGCGGCTGCCGAGCGTGACAGGGCCACCGCGGACCACGTCGCCTCGCTCGAGGCCATGATCACCGAACTCGCAGCACTGGCGGACAAAGCAGCGCTCGACGCCCGCAAGGCGGCCGACGCTGCCACGTCGGCTGAGGCGGCACGCCAGGCAGAAGCGGCCAAGGCTGCTGAAGCAGCGCGCCAGGCTGAGGCGACCGCAGCTTCACGTCAGGTTGGTGCGTTGCCGCTGGTGGACGTCGACCAGTTGACCGGAGCAGCCCCGGCCGTGGTGCCGTGGCAGCGCGCGCCCGTCTCCGCCGTCGTGATCCCCGCAACGGGCGGGATGCCTGCGCTGCCAGCCCTTGATGCTCCCGTTCTCCCGGCTCCTCCGGCCGGCACCGCGAACCCGAATGACATCGTTTCAGTGGAACCCGAGGCTCAAATGCCCGCCACAGCGGCAAGTACGTCGACCGGTCCAAACGGCTGGACCGTCGGGCTGATTGCGTTGCTGGTTGCCGCAGCCGCCGGTGGCATCACCTTCCTGCTGCGCCGGAGGACGCCGACAACGGCAACGGCCAAGCCCGCGACAGCAACCAAGCCCGCGACAGCAACCAAGCCCGCGCCGGTGGCTGCGACGAAGCCGAAGCCTAAGCCCAAGCCTTAGGCGCACGCCCCTGGGGCGGGGTTCTGGAGGAGCAGGTGCCTCGCCAGCCCTTCCGGGTTCGCCAAGGCCCAGGAGGTGGCCGCCTGGCATGACATCCGGTGTGAGTCCCAATCGCTCCCGGAAGTCTTGACGATTTCCTAACGCGGATGGGGCGGTATCTTTCTTCACAGACGCGCCGATCCTGCGTAACGTCGGCTCCATGGATACCGTCATTCAGACCGTTGATCTCCATAAGAATTTCGGCCAGGTCAAGGCATTGGACGGCCTTGACCTGGAAGTCCGTGCTGGGCAAGTCCATGGCTTCCTTGGCCCGAACGGCGCGGGGAAATCCACCACGCTGCGGATCCTGCTGGGTCTGGCACGGGCCTCATCCGGCAGCGCAAGCGTCCTTGGATTGCACCCATGGGCCGACGCCGTCGAACTTCACCGCCGTGTGGCCAGCGTTCCCGGCGACGTGAGCATCTGGCCGAATCTTTCAGGGGGAGAGGCCATCGACTTCCTGTCCCGGCTCAGGGACGGCGGGACGGATCGCGGCGAGTATCGGCGGCGAAAAGAGCGCTTGTGCCAACTCTTCGACTTCGACCCCACCAAGAAGGGCCGGGCTTACTCCAAAGGCAATCGTCAGAAAGTTGCGCTCATCGCAGCCCTCGTTGCGGACGCCGAGGTCTACCTCCTCGACGAGCCGACCAGCGGTCTGGATCCGTTGATGGAGGCCGTCTTTACTCGCGAGGTTCGCAGGCTAGTCGGTGAGAACGGGGCAACCGTCCTTCTCTCCAGCCACATTCTCTCCGAGGTAGAGCAGCTGGCCGACAGCGTGAGCATCATCCGCGCCGGTCGGATTGTCGACGGCGGCACCCTCGACTCGCTGCGGCATCTGACCCGTACGGGGATCTCGTTCGCAACGGACAACGTGGACGTCCAGGCCCTCGCTAATCTTTCCCAAGTACACGACCTCACCCTGGCCGCCGGCAGGGTCAAGTTCAGTGCCGACTCGGACCGCGTCCATGAAATCCTGCCGCTCCTTGGCAGCCTTGGCGTGCAGGGTCTCCTGGTCGCTCCACCGTCGCTTGAAGAGTTGTTCCTCCGGCATTACGGCGTTGCCCTTCCACCCCAGACAGAGGAAGCGAAGTCCGACGGCGGCACTCACCATCGGCACCGCCGCCCACCCGCCCGGACGGGCCATTGAGATGAGCCGTTTCCTTGACCTGTACTGGCAGCGGCTCCGCCGTGACCGGTGGCAACTTCTGAGCTGGGTTGTATCGATCGGTGCGCTCGCGCTGTTTGCAACAACCGCGGTGGCTTCGGCGTACGGTGACGATGCTTCCCGTGCCGAGATCCTGCATGTCGCAACGGCAACTCCCGCCATCTTGATTCTCCGCGGGCTTGTTCGCGGCCCGGCGCTGGATGCGTTCACGTTCTTCCAGATCTTCGCTTTCATCGGAGTACTTGCCGGACTGATGAACACGTTCATGGCCGTGCGGCATACGCGCGCCGAAGAAGAAACCGGCCGGGCTGAGCTTGTCGCGGCCACAGCGGCCGGTCGGTGGATGCCCTTGGCGGCGACTGTGACTCATGGGCTCGTGGCGAACGTGCTGGTGGCCGCGGCTGTCATGTTCGGTTTTATCGCCGGCGGGCTCGATGCCGCCGGCTCCCTTGTGGCCGGCCTTGCGACAGGAGTCATTGGGTTGGCGTTCCTTGCGGTTGGACTGCTGGCATCCGAGTTCATGAGTACCTCACGTGGGGCAAACGGTGCCGCGGCAGGGCTGGTGGTGGCTGCCTATCTTCTGCGCGGTTTCGGCGACGCGACCGGCGAGGTCAGCCAGGACGGACTCACTGTCACGGCGGCGTGGCCGAGCTGGGTATCGCCGATCGGCTGGGGACAGCAGACGTTTGCCTACACAGGAAACCGATGGTGGCCCTTGCTGTTGCCG
Organism: Paenarthrobacter sp. NPDC092416; assembly: GCF_044755025.1. Taxonomy (NCBI): domain Bacteria; kingdom Bacillati; phylum Actinomycetota; class Actinomycetes; order Micrococcales; family Micrococcaceae; genus Paenarthrobacter; species Paenarthrobacter sp. NPDC092416. The sequence goes on along the minus strand of NZ_JBIVQG010000003.1, from coordinate 294,562 downwards.
CTGGGTCTTGGCGTCGTATGCGTCGCCCTGACCGCCGTCGTGATGTCCAGGCGCGACGTTGGCGCCAGCGTGCTGGCGGGACGGCGAGGCCGCGCGGACGCCCGCCGCTCGCTCCGTGGGCCCTTCGCTCTGGCACTCCGTCTCCAGCAGGGTGCGATCGCCAGTTGGTGCATTGGCGGGTTCATCGCGGGCCTGCTCACCGGGGCGCTCGGGGCTGCCATCCAGCAGGTCAGCATCACAAATTCCTCCGTCACAGCCATTCTGAGAGCCATGATTGAGGCGCAAGGAACAACAATGGCGCAGTTGCTCATTGCTGTTTTGTTCGAAATCGGCGGCATCCTTGCGGCGGCCTGCGGACTCCAGGCCGTTCTGCGGTTGAGGCAGGAAGAAGTGGCAGGCACCGCCGAACTGGTCCTTTCGGAGCCGCTGGGACGTGTCCGGTGGTTCGGGAGCTTCCTCGGCCTTGGCGCGGCCTCGGTGGTCCTCGTGATGGTGTTCGCGGCGTTGGGTGCCTGGTATTCCTTACTGGTCTCCGGCGAATCAGCCGTGGGCAATGTATGGGAAACAGCTCTGGCCCAGATCCCGGCTGCGTTGCTCTACTTGGCGTTGCCGGCTGCGGTTTTCGTCGTTGTTCCCCGGGCTACTGTGCCGATCGGCTGGGCGTTGCTGGCCTTGGGCGTCGTGCTGGGTGTCTACGGCGGAATGCTGGGGTTCGATAAGTCACTCAGGGACCTTTCGCCCTTCACTCACACGCCTGTGGTCACCAGCTCCGGAACCGATTGGAGCGGCGGGTTCTGGATGTTGGGGATTGGGGCGGCGCTGGTGTTGTTCGCGCTCGTGGCCGTACGGCGTCGGGAGGTTGGTACGGCCTGAGCTGCCGCCGGATGATCGTGGCCGGCGGTCCAAGTCTGGTATTCCGGACACGCCTCTTGTGAAGTGGCATGGCGCCCACCCCTCCAAGGGTGCACGCTTAAGTACGGGATACCGGACAGCGTGCTTTCCGGTGCCCGCTCCAGCACCACGAGCAGCGAGGAATCATGACAACGACGCCATTGGCACCAGGCAAGGCCACGTCCAAGGTCCCTGCCGCCGAAAATACGCTGCGCATCCTGAAACTGTTGGCCTCGCGCCGCGGTCCCATGGCGGCGTCGAACATTGCAACGGCGCTCGGTTTGCCGCGCTCAAGCGTTTACCACCTGCTCGGCGTGATGGAAGCGAACGGCTTCGTTCTGCACCTGCACGAGGAGCAGCGCTATGGGCTGGGCATCAGCGCTTTTGAGCTCAGCTCCGCCTATTCGAGGCAGGAGCCGCTGTCCCGGCTGGGACGGCCCATGCTTGCCTCGTTGGTTGACGCGATCGGCGAAAGCGCGCACTTGGCCGTGCTCCACGGCCGCGATGTCCTCTACATCGTGGAGGAGCGTGCCAAGAACCGCCCGAGCCTGGTGACCGACGTCGGCGTCCGCCTGCCCAGCCACCTCACCGCGTCTGGTCGCGCGATCCTGGCTGCCTTGCCCAAGTCGCAAGTCCGGGCCTTGTACCCGAACGCAGCCGCCTTCACGTCCCGGCACGAGGTCGAATCCCCCATCATGAAGTACTCGGCGCTGTCCTCGCATCTGGATCAGGTACGACAGCGCGGCTACGCCACGGAAAACGGCGAAATCACGCCGGGATTCGGCTCCATCGCCGCCGCCGTGACCGACCATTTGGGATGGCCGACGGCGGCAGTCGCCGTCACGTTCATCGAGGACAAAGTGCCGGCTGAGCAATGGCCGAAACTCGCTGCCCGCATCCAAAAAGCGGCTGACGAGTTGTCAGTCCGCATCCACGGCCGCCCGGCGGGCTAATCCGTTCGCATACTCCGTATGAGCCTATTCTCCACTCGGCTTCGGTCCGCCTGGCCCCGAGGCTTCGCGCTCGACGAGTTTGCGGAAGGTCTCCAGCTCACCGCGGAAGCTGCCCCGGTAGGATCCCATGGCGAAAAGCCGCGCGAAGATCGCCGAGACGAATCCTCGGGTCTCGAACTCCTGGTTGATGCGCGTGCCCCCGCCCTCGGCGGCAAACCTCACATCTGACTCGCCCTTCAGGATCGCATTGCCGAACCGTGTGCGGAGGTGCCAAGGCCGCTCGACGGCAAGGATTTCGGTGGGGCTGGCCATTCGCCCGAACCACACTGTGTAGCGGCTGCCCGCCTGGTCGATTGAGCCGATGCGGTCGGTCACGCGGGTGACTCCGCCGATCCATTCAGGGAACCGGTCCGGGTCCGTCCAAGCCGCGAAGACGTGCTCGGGCGGCGCCGCGACGAGCGTCGTCACTCGGAACGTTGCCATGGGTCCAGCATGCGCTCAATGTAGCGCGAATGCGAGGGGTGGCGATGCTGTACCACCGCGCCTGGCCGGGGGATCGCAGCCGGAAGGCGTGCGTCTGTAATCCCGGACAGCACCCTTCAAAAAGCCGTTCCGGCGGCGCAATAAAGGGGCTTTAGTAGAAGCAGAAGATCTTTCCACCACACACTTCCCACAGACGAAGGAGTCATCATGGCACCCGCCGATTTCACTACTGGTGCCCGTCCGGTTAAGGCCGCTCGGGGTACTTTGCTTACTGCCAAGTCGTGGCAGACTGAGGCGCCGTTGCGCATGTTGATGAATAACCTTGATCCTGAGGTTGCTGAGCGTCCTGATGATTTGGTGGTGTATGGGGGTACGGGTCGTGCTGCGCGGTCGTGGGCTGCGTTTGATGCGATTACCCGGACCCTGGAGACCATGGAGAAGGACGAGACGTTGTTGGTGCAGTCGGGCAAGCCGGTGGGTGTGTTCCGTACCAATGAGTGGGCTCCGCGGGTGTTGTTGGCGAACTCGAACCTGGTGGGGGATTGGGCGACGTGGCCTGAGTTCCGTCGCCTCGAGGCTGAGGGTTTGATGATGTATGGGCAGATGACGGCCGGGTCCTGGATTTACATCGGTACCCAGGGCATTTTGCAGGGCACGTATGAGACGTTCGCGGCGGTGGGTAACAAGCTCGCTGCGGAGGGCCGGCACCCGGCCCCGGCTGCCGGGGGTTCCACCGAGGGCCCGCTGGCGGGGACGCTGACCTTGACCGGTGGTTGCGGTGGCATGGGTGGTGCGCAGCCGCTGGCCGTGACCCTGAACGATGGCGCGTGCTTGATTGTGGACGTCGATGAGTCCCGTTTGCGCCGCCGGGTGGGCAAGCGCTACCTGGATGAGGTTGAGACGGATCTGGACACCGCGATCGCGAAGGTCCAGGCGGCGAAGGCCGAGCGTCGTGGTTGGTCTGTGGGTTATGTTGGCAACGCTGCGGAGGTCTTCCCGGAATTGCTGCGCCGGCACAAGGCCGGGGACGTGAGCTTTGATGTGGTCACCGACCAGACCAGTGCCCATGACCCGTTGTCTTACCTGCCCGAGGGCATTACCGTGGCGGAGTGGCACGCCGAGGCCGAGGCTGACCCGGAGGGGTTCACGAAGAAGGCCCAGGCTTCGATGGCCAAGCATGTCCAGGCGATGGTGGAGTTCCAGGATGCCGGGGCTGAGGTGTTTGATTACGGTAACTCGATCCGTGATGAGGCACGCAAGGGCGGTTATGACCGGGCGTTCGAGTTCCCCGGGTTCGTTCCGGCGTATATCCGGCCGCTCTTCTGCGAGGGCCTGGGCCCGTTCCGCTGGGTGGCATTGTCGGGGGATCCGGAGGATATCCGGGTCACGGATGAGGCGATCAAGGAGTTGTTCCCGGAGAACACGCACTTGCATAAGTGGATTGATGCGGCGCAGGAGCGGGTGGAGTTCGAGGGTTTGCCGGCGCGTATTTGCTGGCTTGGGTACGGCGAACGGCACAAGGCCGGGCTGCTGTTCAACCAGTTGGTCGCCGAGGGCAAGGTCAAGGCCCCGATCGTGATCGGCCGTGATCACCTGGACTCAGGCTCGGTGGCGTCCCCGTACCGGGAGACCGAGGCCATGAAGGATGGTTCGGACGCGATTGCTGACTGGCCGTTGCTGAACGCGTTGACTGCGGCGTCTTCGGGGGCGACGTGGGTGTCGATCCATCATGGTGGGGGTGTGGGCATTGGTCGGTCCATCCACACCGGGCAGGTCTCGGTTGCTGATGGCACCGAGCTCGCAGCCCAGAAGCTCGAACGGCTCCTGACCAACGATCCCGGCATGGGCGTGATCCGCCACGCCGACGCGGGCTACGACCGCGCTATCGAGGTCGCCAACGAACGCGGCGTCCGCATCCCCATGAACGAGAAGTAGGCAACAAAGTGACTATTACTACCCACGAACCCCTGACCGTTACCCTCGGTTCCAGTGGCGTGACCCCGGAAGACGTCGTCGCCGTCGCACGCCATGACGCCAAGGTGACCATCTCCCAGGAAGCCCTGGACAACGTTGCCAAGGTCCGGGCACACATCGACAGCCTCGCCACGAGCGACGTCCCCGCTTATGGCATCTCCACGGGCTTCGGTGCGCTGGCCAACCGCCACATCCCCAACGACCTCCGCACGCAGCTGCAGAAGTCGCTCATCCGCAGCCACGCTGCAGGCATGGGCCCGGCTGTCGAACGCGAAGTGATCCGCGGCATCATGTTCCTCCGCGCCAAGACCCTGGCATCCGGCCGCACGGGCGTCCGTCCCGTGGTCCTGCAGACCATGGTTGACGTCCTGAACGCCGGAATCACCCCGCTGGTGCGCGAATTCGGCTCGCTGGGTTGCTCCGGGGACCTCGCGCCGTTGTCCCACTGCGCCCTGGTGCTCATGGGCGAAGGCGAAGCAACGGGTCCCGACGGCGAGCTGTACGGCGTTCCGGGCAAGGCAACGGTCGCTGAGCTGCTGGCGCAGCACGGCATCGAGCCGGTCACCCTCGCGGAGAAGGAGGGCCTTGCCCTCGTCAACGGCACCGAAGGCATGCTCGGCATGCTGCTGATGGCCATCGCTGACATTCGTCTGTTGCTCGCGACGGCGGACGTCACTGCGGCGCTGAGCGTCGAGGCATTGCTGGGCACGGACCAGGTCTTCCTGCCGGAACTGCACGCAGCCCTGCGACCCCACCCGGGTCAGGCTGCCAGCGCAGACAACATGCTGCGCGTGCTGTCCAACTCGCCGATTGTCGCGTCCCACCGGATTAACGACACCAAGGTGCAGGACGCCTACTCGCTGCGTTGCGCCCCGCAGGTTGCAGGCGCTGTCCGCGACACCGTGGACCACGCCGCACTGGTGGCTTCCCGCGAACTCGCCGCCGCGATCGACAACCCGGTGGTCCTCCCCGACGGCCGCGTCACGTCCAACGGCAACTTCCACGGCGCCCCCGTGGCCTATGTCCTGGACTTCCTGGCGATCGCCGTCGCGGACCTCTCCTCGATCGCGGAGCGCCGCACGGACCGCATGCTGGACCCCGCACGCTCGCACGGACTCCCGGCCTTCCTGGCCGCTGACCCCGGCGTGGACTCCGGCCTCATGATCGCCCAGTACACGCAGGCCGGCCTGGTCTCGGACAACAAGCGACTGGCCGTCCCGGCATCGGTGGACTCCATCCCGAGCTCCGCCATGCAGGAAGACCACGTGTCCATGGGTTGGCACGCCGCCCGCAAGCTGCGTAAAGCCGTGGAGAACCTCCGCCGCGTCCTGGCCGTGGAGCTGGTCACCAGCGCCCGGGCCATCGACATGCGTACGCAGATGTCCGACGGCGAACTCACCCCGGGTCCTGCCGGCACGGCAGTGCTTGAGGTGCTTCGCGAAGTGGTCCAGGGACCGGGTACCGACAGGTTCCTGTCGCCGGAACTGGAAGCGGCTGACCGTTTGGTTGGCTCAGGCGCGGTCCGTGCGGCCGCCGAATCCGCCGTCGGGATTTTGGCCTGACGTCGAATAAAGCGCTCATTTACTGAGCAGATTTGTCATGCCCCGGAAATTGTTCGCAACGCAATCTCCGGGGCGTGGCAAATGTAGTAGAACTTATGGTGTACGTCACGTCCACGCCAACGATGTCGTGGGCTTGACGGGCAACCGTTCAATAACTCAATACACATACAGAGAACATCCACAAAGGGGTAGAAGTTCAATGAAGGCACGCGGAGCAGTCCTGTCCAGGCGAAACGCTCACTCGGCTACGGTTTCCGACTGGAAAACGCTGAAGGTTGGCGAGAGGGTCGAAGTGGTCAAATACGCCCACGTGATCGCAGCAGGGCTGGTCGAGGAAATCTCCAGCAGTGGAAACGTGGTGTGGCTTGAGCATTCAGGGCCCGGTGTCACCGAGGAAGGCAAGGAACTGTTCATGAAGTCCGACGGCGTGACTATCCGCCGGGCATAGGTGGGGTCCCGCAGGGTACTTCGAAGAACACAACAAAAAACCGGGGCCATGGCCCCGGTTTTTTGCGTCGCTGCTGTTGCTAACTACGCAGTTGCCAATCGGCAGCTGCTGCTAGGCAGCGAGAACTTCGTGGGTCTGGCCGAAGGGAACGGATTCGTCCAGTGCCACGGTGTAGGTGCCGGGCTCGTGCCGGGTCACCAGAATGCCGCAGCTTGCGTCGGCAGCTGCACTCTCGATCAGCGTGTCCACGGCGCGGTCGAGTCCGTCATGGATCTCGTCCGCGCGCTCAAAGGACAAGCGGATTTCGCGTTCTTCAGTCATTACAGCGGTCATGTTGGGGGCCTCCTATTACGTGTCGCATGCGAGGGCGACCTATCAATCATAGGACCTGTGACCCAAATATATGTAAGATGACTGGCAAAGTTGGTGACGCAGCTCTCATCTCCGGACCATGGCGCGCAGTAGTTTTACCGCCACTGAGAGGGCCGCGATGTCCACCGGACCAGGCTTGATGGCCTCTTGGATGGTGTCCTGGATGCGTGCGAGCTGTTCGATGTTTCCCCGCTCCCAGTCCATGATCCGTTCCACCGGATCGGCCGCTGCTTCCGAGGATCGGGGCGTGTGCCGGACCACTGCTTTGGTCATGTCGGCCAGGACCAGGTACATGTCATCGCGCAGCGCGGCCCGGGCCAGCGCTTCCCAATGGGTATCCCGGGGAAGCATGGTGATGTGCTCCAGCAAGGGGATGGCCGAGATTCGTTCAAACACTGCGAAATAGACCTCGGACACCGCCTCCACGGGTTCCTGCAGTTCCTCGGCGATCGCGGAGATGTCCAGGAGCCCATAGCTCACCAACAGTTCCGAGGCACGGATACCCAAGGCATGCGGCAGTCCGACGGAGTCCGTGTGGGCCAGGCGCTTGAGGGAATGGTTCAGGTTGATGCCGTGCAGGAAGCTTGTGAACTTGGACCGCAGCAGTGACATGGGTGCTTCGAGGCGGCTCAGGGCATCCGAGATGGGCTTGTCCCGGAAATCGTGCGTGACGTACCAGCGGGTGGAGCGGTCCAGCAGCCGCCGCATGTCCAGTGCTACGGCGCACCCGTGCTCGCTGGGAATGCTTGCGGGGAGTTGTGCAATGGCCTCGGTCACGGAATCGAGGTCAAAGAGGTGTCGCATCACCACGAACCCGCGTGCCACTGCCGAGGCTGAAACCGTGGTTTCTTCCATGGCTCGGAAGGCGAAGGCGATGCCACCGAGATTGATCATGTCGTTGGCCACCACGGTGGCCACAATCTGTCGGCGCAGGGGATGCGTGGAGAGGTGTTCGCCGAACCGTTCGGAGAGCTGCCGGGGGAAGTATTCATGCATGGTTTGGGAGAACCACGGATCATCCGCCAAGCCGCCTTCGGTCAGTTCCCGGGCCAACTCGATCTTGGCGTAGGCCGCAAGCACAGCGAGTTCCGGCGTCGTCAGGCCGCGGCCGGCGGCGACGCGGGCCTGCACTTCCTCCGTGGTGGGCAGGCATTCAAGATCGCGGTCCAGGTCAGTGACCGTGTCCAGCCAGTCCATGGTCCGCTCGAAACTCGGGCTCCATTGCATGACGAGCTGCTTGTCGTTGAGCAGGAGGACATTCTGGTCCGTGTTCGTTTTCAACACGAGCCGCCCCACTTCGTCCTGCAGGGAATGCAGGAACTCTGTCCTTTCCTCAACAGGCATCCTGCCTGCGGCGATCATGCGGTCCAGGAAGATTTTGATGTTTACTTCATGGTCCGAGCAATCCACGCCGGCGGAATTGTCGATCGCGTCCGTGTTCACCAGCACGCCAGCCAAGGCGGCTTCGATCCTGCCGCGCTGGGTGACTCCCAGGTTGCCGCCTTCGGCGATGATGTGTGCACGGACCTGGGAGGCGTTAACCCTGATGGCGTCGTTCGATTTATCCCCGACGTCGGCATGGGACTCCGTGCTTGCCTTCACGTAGGTGCCGATTCCGCCGTTGTACAGGAGATCGACGGGGGCGCTGAGGATTGCCCTGAGAAGCTCGGGCGGGCTCATCGCCATGTGGCCTTTCGGAACGTCGCCTTCTTCCAGGCCCAAAGCGAGCCGGACCTCTTCGGTGATGGCGATTGATTTCTCCAGCCGCGAGAACACGCCGCCGCCGGGGCTGAGCTTGGCAGGGTCGTAGTCCGCCCAGGAGGAGCGCGGGAGCCGGAAGAGACGTTCCCGCTCGGAGTAGGACGCGCCCGGGTCCGGGGTGGGATCAAGGAAGATGTGCCGGTGGTCGAAGGCGGCCACCAGCTTGATGTGGTTGGACAGCAGCATGCCGTTGCCGAACACATCTCCGCTCATGTCGCCGATGCCCACCACGGTGAAGTCCTCCGCGCGTGAGTCGATCAGCAGTTCACTGAAGTGATGCCGTACGGACTCCCAGGCGCCGCGGGCCGTGATGCCCATCTGCTTGTGGTCGTAGCCCACAGAACCACCCGACGCGAAGGCGTCACCCAGCCAGAAGCCGTACTCCGCAGCCAAGGCGTTGGCGATGTCCGAGAAAGCGGCCGTCCCTTTGTCAGCCGCCACTACCAAGTAGTAGTCGTCGCTGTCGTGGCGCACAACGCGAGGTGGCGCGACCACCCGACCGTTCGTGCCGCCGTCGGGATCCGGCACCAGGTTGTCCGTGATGTCCAGCAGTCCCCGGATGAAAATGCGGTAGCTTTCCTGTCCTTCGGCCAGCCAAGCGGTCCGGTCCTCGGCAGGGTCCGGGAGATGCTTGGGGAAGAACCCGCCCTTGGCACCCGTCGGCACAATCACGGCGTTCTTGACCGTCTGGGCTTTCACCAAGCCAAGGATCTCCGTGCGGAAATCTTCACGGCGGTCGGACCAGCGGAGGCCGCCGCGGGCAATCGCGCCGAAGCGTAAATGCACGCCTTCAACGCGCGGCGAATAGACCCAGATTTCAAACTTTGGCCTTGGCGCGGGGGCCACCGCAATGGACGACGGGTTGAGCTTGAAACTCACATACGGCTTGTCCAGGTAGAAATTGGTGCGCAGCGTCGCCTCCACCAGGCTTGCGAGGGACCTCAGGAGACGGTCGGCGTCCAGGACCGGGACGGCGTCGATCGCTTCTGTCAGTTCGGTGCGGGCGGCATGGACGGCCTGTGTCCGGTGGCTGAGTTCGCTGCTGCCTTCCTCGAAAACATCACCGTGAACCAGCTTGGGATTGAAAAGGACAGGTTCGAAAAGATCCGGCGCAAAGGTGTCCGGATTGAACTTGGCCTCGAACAACTCGAGGAGCGCGTGGGTGGCGCGGACATTCTCGCGAAGGGTGTCCGCGATGAAGCCGTAGGAGTTGGTGCTGCCCAGTTGCCGGAGGTATTTGGCGTAAGCGCGCAGGATGGCGGTCCGGCGCCAGTCAATCCGCTCGGTCAGGACCAGGGCATCGAACGCATCCGACTCCACATCACCGCGCATGGCGGCACAGAACGAGCCCGCCAGAAGGTCGCCGGTGCCGAGGGGATCCACGCCGCGGGGGTACTTGAGTCCGAGGTCGTACAGGAAGAATTGCCGGCCGTCGGCACGTTGCACGTCGAAGGGCCGCTGGTCCAGCACTTTGAGGCCCAGGTTGTGGAAGAACGGCAGGATCTGGGTGAGGCTCTGAGGCCTGGTCAGGTAGATGCGGATCCGTGCGTCCTCGGCCAGGACTGCTGTGCCAGGGCGCCGGTAGACGGTCAACAGTGGGTCGGCTCTTTCGTCGTCTCCGGCCGGGAAGCTTTCGAACTTCGCGATGTCCTCAACCGCGTCCTCTACCTCATAATCGGCCTTGTAGACGGGCGGAAACGCTGCGGCCCACTGCCGGGACAAGCGCGAGGCCTCATCGGATGGGTACCGCGCCAGGAGTGCCTCGTCCAGGCCCTCCGCCCACGAGCGCGTGGCGGCCACGATGCGCTGCTCCAGGACCGCGGAATCGACGACGGCGGGCGCACCCTCCTGCGGCAACAGCACCCTGAAGAACACGCGGGCCATGGCGGATTCGCCCAGGCGCAGCTCAAATTCGATCGCATCCGATCCGAAGGCCTCACGCAGTTCACGCTCGATGTTGAGGCGCACCGCCGTGCTGTACCGGTGGCGGGGCAGGAACACCAGTGCGGTCATGAACCGGCCATGCGAATCCGGCCGCAGGAAGAGCCGCGTACTGTGCCGTTCCTGCAACCGGAGGATGTCCCGGGCGTGCATGGCCAGTTGCTCGGCATCTATATGGAAGAGCTCGTCACGCGGATAGGCCTCCATCACGGCCAGGAGTTCCTTGCCATGGTGCGACGTCGGGGCGTAGCCGAAGCTCTCCAACACGTCCTCCACCGTGTCCCTGATGACCGGGATCTGGAGTGCGGAGCGAGAGGCGGCACTGGGCGCGAAGAGGCCCACGAAGCTGCGTTCGCTGGTGGTTTCACCGCGTGCGTCCACGGTTGTAAGGCTGATTTCGTCGAGGTAGGCGCGGCGGAGCACGGTGGAGCGCAGGGTGGATTTGGTGAGTGTGAGGACTGGCGCTCCACCCGGTCTTGGTGACGGGTTGGCCGGCTGGGCCGCACCCTCAAGGCTCTCCCGCAGGAGCCCCAAACCTTGCCTGCCGCGATATCCCAGGAACACGAAATTCCCGTCCTCCAGCCAGCGCAGCAGCTCCTGGACTTCCTGGCCGCCAGGTTTGCCTTCCAAACTTTGGATCTCGTGGGCCAGTTCTTGGTGGATGGCCGGCGTGTCTTCTGCTGCGGCCCGGACATCGCCGATGACGGTTTGCAATCGCTCCACCAAGCGCTCGGAACTCTCTTCATCGGGCAACCTGGAGATCTCCACTGCCACCCAAGCCTCGGTGAGCGATCCGGCGTCGTGCGCGTCCGTGTCCGAGTCCGCGTCCGGCGAGGTGACCGAGGCGGACGAGGAAGTATCGACGCCGGACGGCAGCCCGGTCCGATGCGGGCCTTTGTGGACCTCGATCAGGCGGCGAGTGGCCGGATCACGGGTGACGCTGAACGTGGGATGGACCAGCAGCCGGATGGCGGCGTTGTCCCGGGCGATCTCTGCGGTCACGGAGGGCAATAGATAAGGGATGTCGTCGGTGACAATCGCGACCACGCTGGCATCGGCCTCGTTCAGGACTCCGATCAACGCCTGTCCAGGTTCACGGCGCTCGGCCAAGGATCGGTGGTAGCGGGCCCGTTCCAACAGGGTGTCCGCGGTGCAGTTGCGGACGTCGTCGTCGGCCACGTGCTCGTAGTAGTCGGTCAGGAACCCGTCCGCTGGCTCAATAGTGGGTGACATGTCGCTGCGCCTCCGCGGCGCAAGGGGCGGCCGTGGGGTTGCGGTCGGCGGTGCTTGCGCCTCATTTCATGATCGCTGGCGCGGGGCGGCTGGTAAACCCCTTAAACACCTTCGCGAGGCGCCACTTAACCTCCAAATATGGGGATAAATGCCGTCTCGCGAAGGAGTTGGAGGATTTAGCGCTTCACGGCGTCCAGCTTGAGCATCTTGGCGATCACGCCGTCCAGTTCGGAGTCGTCGAAGATCTTCTTCCAGTCGTCCTTGATGATGGTGTCCTTGCCGTACTGGATGGCGATTTCGCAGGCCTCCGAGAACGGGTTGGAGCCGCGCAGGGCGTTGGTGAGCGCGATCTGGACGTGGCCGAACAGCATGGCCTTGGCCGCTTCCTCGGGAACACCGGCGGTGTGGACTGTTTCGTGGAGGGCTTCGTTGAGCAGGGTGCCGATCATGCAGGCCACGGTTTCCACCAAGGTGGGTTCCAGAATGGCGAGCTGCTTGACGGTGACCCAGTGAACGTCGATCACGGGGGCGTAGATGGTGCGGATGACGGCTTCGGCTACGTCGCGGGTCGCGGCGGGTGCGTCCTCGTCGATCGCGGAGACGACGTTCTGCGGGGCTCCCTGGCCGCCGAAGGTATCTGCCCATTCTTCCTTGGTGGTGCGCTCCAGGAACACGGACGGGTGGCACGGGTGGGCGACGGCCTGGACCACGTCGTCGCGCTTGGCCAGCAGGCCGGCGTAGGCGGCGGCCGGGTCAAGGGTCAGGAGGATCGCGCCGGACTTCATTTGCGGCACGACGCCCTCGGAGACGATGCCAAGGACGGTGTCCGGAACGGCGAGGATGACGACGTCGGCGGTCTTGACGGCGTCGTCAGTGGTGGTGATGTCGCGGCCTTCGGCGCGGACGCGCTCCTGGCCGGCGGGGGAGTTCTCGCTGTAGAAGACGTTGTGGTTGGACTTCTGGAGGTTGGCGGAAACGCGCATCCCCATTTTGCCACCGGCTCCGACAACGGCGACGGTCAATTGTTCTGCTGACATTTCACTTGCTCCTTAGGAAATCGAGGCTTTGTTGGGTCCACTGGTTTTCGAGGCGGATGGTCTCCGCTTCGGAGTCCTGCCACGGCAGCCAGTGCTCGACGATTTGGTTGATGTTTCTTTCTTTGGGCCGGATCTTCTTGACCATGTAGTCGTAGTCCAGAAGGCCTTCGCCCAGGGGTGCGCCCGAGTAAGTGAACCCGACCCATCCCTGTTTGCGGCTGAACGCAAAGTCTTTGATGTGCATGTTCAGGACATAAGGCCCGACGGCGTCGATCACCTCGCGGGGCATCTCCATCGCGGCCACGGTGTTGGCGGGATCGCTGCAGATACCCAGGTACGGGCTGTTGATGCGGCGGACGACGTCCAGGATCCGTTCGGTGGGGACCTGTTCGTAGGTCTCGATCGCGATCCTCACCCCGGCTGCCTCAAACTCGGGCAGGACTTCTTTGAAGATCGCCGTTGCTTCGTCTGCCGTGGGGGTGTGGCCGGGGACGTTGAACATGGTCCGCAGCAGGTCCGAGCCCAAGATGCCCGAAATGCGCAGGAACTTCCGCAGGTGCTCCGGGCGGATCCCCTTTGTCCCCACTTCCAAGGTGATCCCCAGCCCGTCTGCCGTACGGCGGACGGCGGCGAGGTCGTCGTCGTTCATGTCTTCCAGCGGTGCGTAGTCGCAGATCTGGAAGAGGTCCACATCCAGGTCCGCGGCTTTCCGCAGCGCGTCGTGGATGCTTAGTGGCTGGCTGACCTGGTCCGAGAGCTGCCAGAAGAACGCGTAGCTGCTGAGTCCGATCCTGCTCATGCTGCCACCTTCTTCGCGGCGAGCCGTGCGGCTGTTTCGTCCAAGATGGTTTTCAGCGCCTGCGGATCGTGCGCGAAGCGGCCCAGGAACAAGCCCGCGACGGCGGTGTCCAGTTCGGTGATCAGGCCCGGTCCGGCGCTGCCGCCGTAGATAACGCGGCTGTCTTCCTGACCTAGCAACGAACGCAGGTGCTCGTCCAAGCCGCGAACCACGGCGCTGATGTACTCGGGCGTTGCAGGTTCCGGCGCTCCGATGGCCCATTGCGGTTCGTAGGCCACAATGGTCCGGCTTGTGGGGCCGAGAGTTGCGGCACGGTTGAGCGCGGCGTCCATCTCCGCCGTACAGTGGGCGATCGCTTCTTCCGGGGACCCGGCGGTCAGTTCGCCGACGCAGAGCACGGGCGTGAGGGCGTTGCGGTAAGCCGCGGCGGTTTTGAGGCCGATGACCCGATCGTCTTCGCCGAAGATCCGGCGACGCTCGGCATGGCCAACCTCGACGTACCGGCCGCCGAGTTCTGCAACCGTCTTGCCGCCAACCTCGCCCGTGTAGGCGCCTTCGTCTTCCCAGAAGATGTCCTGCGCTCCGGTACCAACGCCGGCTGCGCCCAGGATCCGGGCCGCTTCGGGCAGGACCGGCAGGCTCGGGAGCACGAACACCTCGATCTCGCCGCTCACCACGGCCGGGTGCTTGAAGGCAATGGTGGCAACGTCCCGGCAATAGTCCAGGGAGCGCTGGTAGCCGAAGTACATCTTCAGGCTCACGCCGATTACCGCTTTTGCTGAGGCGGTCTTAGCAGGAAGTGACACCCTCGTAGTCCTTAATCAGTGTGACTTTCTCGGCCGAGGCGGAGCTTTCGTCGAAGGTGTAGGTGAGCCATTCCTTGGCCAGGCGGCGGGCGAGTTCCAGTCCGACCACGCGCTGCCCGAAGGTCAGGACCTGGGCGTTGTTCGAAAGGACCGAGCGTTCCACGGAGAACGAGTCGTGGGCGGTGACAGCGCGGATGCCTGGGACCTTGTTCGCCGCGATCGCGACGCCGAGGCCGGTGCCGCACACCAAGAGCGCGCGGTCGGCCTTGCCAGCGGCAATCAATTCAGCGGCCGCGATCGCCACGGACGGGTATGGAGTGTGGCTCGTGGCGTCTACTCCGACGTCGGTCACGGACTCCACCAGGGGGTTCGCTTCCAGATCGGCCTTCAGGGCTTCCTTGTACTCGAATCCGGCGTCGTCCGATCCGATGACCAGGCGCAGTGTGGCGCTCATGCGTTCTCCTTAACTGGGGTGTTCTCTGCGGTTTTGGTTTTCGCGAAAGTGTTGTGGATGGCTCGGACGATCAGCGCCAGGGAAATGGCGCCGGCGTCGGGGGTTCCGAGGCTCTTTTCGGCGTGCGGTCGGGCGCGGCCCATGAGGGGCAGCAGTTGCGCGGTAGCTTCGGCTGCTTGCTGGGCCGTCGCTGCGGCGGTTCCCCACGCTTCGGTGAGGGACTGGCCGTGGTGGACGCCCTCGCTGAGTGAGTCGCGGAACGGGACCAGGACGTCAACCATGGTTTTGTCGCCCACCTTGGCCTTGCCAAAGTTCATGATCGCGGCAGCGGCGTCGGCCACACCGGTGGCGACAGCACCGGCGTCGGGCGCGTTGACATCACCCAAGGCGTCGCCGACCGCGCGCAAAGCCATGCCCCAGAGGGCGCCTGACGTACCTCCGGCCTTGTCCGCCCAGGCGTCACCGGCAAAGTAGAGGGTGGTGGCAGCACCGGCACCGCGTTCGACGGCGTCTGCTGCGGCCTCGACGGCGGCCCGGACTCCGCGTTCCATGCCGATGCCGTGGTCGCCGTCGCCGGCGATCGCATCGATCCTTCCCAGTTCGTCCACGTTTGAGTCGATGACTGCCTTCGCGGCGCCAAGTGCTGCAAGGACACGGGCTGCCGCGTCACGGGAAACCCCGGAGGCAACTGGGATGGAACGCTCCGCCACGTCGTTGCCGGCGGCGAGTTGTGCGGCGTCGAGCGCGGTCGCTGTGACTGCACCACGGCGGAAAGCCGGTGCGTCGGCGGGTGCGAGCCAGAGTTCCTCAAGCTCGGAATCCAGCCAGAAGAGAGTGAGGGAGGTGCCGGCCATGTCGAAGCTGGTCACGAGTTCGCCCACCTGCGGGTCAACAGCCTCGATGCCTGCTTCGGCAAGGAGCTGGGCCACGCGGCGGTAGACGACGAAGAGTTCTTCGTACTTAACGCTGCCCAGCCCGTTAAGAATAGGTACGACGCGTGCGCCCCGTGCCGTGAGGCCGTCCGGGACCTCGGCCAGGAGGTCCTTGACCAGCAGCTCGGCGAGCTGGTCCGCCGTCGGAATGTCAGTTTCGGCAATGCCCGGTTCTCCGTGGATGCCCATGCCCACGGCCATCCGCCCCTCGGGAACTGTGAAGAGCGGGTGATCCGCGCCGGGCAACGTGCAGCCGGTGAACGCGACGCCGAACGAGCGGGTGCGGTCATTGGCGCGCTCGGCGATTTCAAGGACTGCATCCATGGAGTAGCCGGCTTCAGCCGCGGCGGCAGCGACCTTGAAAACTGTCAGGTCCCCGGCGATCCCGCGACGCTTGTGCTTTTCGGCCAGGGGAGCGGAGGAGATGTCATCGGTGACCGCGACGCTGCGGCAATCGATGCCTTCGGCGCGGAGCTTGTCCTGGGCCTGCGTGAAGTGCAGGACATCGCCGGCGTAGTTGCCGTAGCCCAGAAGGATGCCGCCGCCGTTGTCCGCTGCCTTGGCCACGTTGTAGACCTGTTGGGCGGAGGGGGAGGCGAAGAGATTGCCCATCGCTGCACCGTGCGCCAGGCCCTGGCCCACCAAGCCGGCGAAAGCCGGGTAGTGGCCCGAGCCGCCGCCAATGACAAGGGCCACGGAGTCCGGGCTGCTCTGGGTGCTGCGGGCGACGCCGCCGGAGACGCGCCGTACCCAGCGGCCGTGCGAGGCGACAAATCCTTCGATCATCTCGTCAGCGAAGGCTGCGGGTTCATTGAACAAGCGGGTCATGCGGAGGCTCCTAAAGTGATGCGTGCTGGCGGGTTTTGTACAGCAGATGCCCTTGTGAGTGCCCGCAAAGGGCATCTGCTGTACGAAAACTCCAAGGGAGGGTTACGGCTCGGCGTGGTGTCCCGCGCCCTGGGGATCCAGGGCTTCGGCGGGGATGCCCTCGGAGGACTTGCGCTGCCGGCTGAGGGTGACCATGAGGATCGAGGAGAGCAACATGAAGCCGCCCACCACGAACATGGGCACCGTATAGCCGCCGGTCAGGTCCTTGAGCCAGCCCGTGATGTAGCCGGCGCTGAAGCCTGCCAGGTTGCCTACGGTGTTGATGAGTGCGATGCCTGCTGCCGCTGCTGCGCCCGTGAGGAACTGCGTGGGCACGGTCCAGAAGTTTGGCAGTGCCGCGAAGATGGACATGGCGGTGATGGTGATGACGGCGATGGTGGCTGCCGGGGACCCCGCGAACAGTGCCAGCGGGATGCTGACGCCGCCGATGAGCGCGGGAAGTGCGATGTGCCAAGTCTTCACGCCACGCTTCGTGGCGTCCTTGGACCAGAAGTACAGGGCGAAGGCGGCCGGGAGGTACGGGATGGCCGTGATCAGGCCCTTCTGGAAGACATCGAACTTGGTTCCGTAGAGGCCTTCGAAGCCGGCGATGATGGTCGGCAGGAAGAAGCCCAAGGCGTAGAGGCCATAGATAAAGCCGAAGTAGATCAGGGAGAGCATCCAGACGCGGCCGTTGCCGAACACGGTGCGGACACTGACGTGCTTGTTGCTGGCGGCGGTTTCCTTCTTTTCCTTTTCAAGGGCGCCGGTCAGCCAGGTCTTTTCCTCGGACGTCAGCCACTTGGCCTTGGCGGGGGAGTCGGCCAGGTAGAACCAGGCAATGATGCCAATGATGATCGCGGGGATTGCGACACCGAAGAACATGAAGCGCCAGCCTTCGAGGCCGAAGAACACGCCGTGCTGCTGGATCAAAGCGCCTGCGAGAGGAGCGCCGATCACTGTGGTGAGGGGCTGTGCCAAGTAGAAGAGGGCAAGGATCTTGCTGCGGTGCTTGGACGGGACCCAGAGGCTCAGGAAGAGGATGGCTCCGGGGAAGAAGCCTGCTTCTGCCACACCCAGGATGAAGCGCAGGATGTAGAGCTGCTCAACGTTGCCTACCCAGGTGAAGAGCAGGGACACGATGCCCCAGCTGACCATGATGCGGGCCAGCCAGCGGCGGGCGCCGAACTTGTGGAGGGCCAGGTTGCTGGGGACTTCGAGAAGGATGTAGCCGATGAAGAAGACTCCGGAGGCGAAGCCGAACTGGGCCGCGGACAATGCCAGATCGTTGTTCATGCCGTTGGGGCCGGCGAACGAGATGGCCGTGCGGTCCAGGTAGTTGATGAAGAACATCAGGGCGACGAACGGCACCAGCCGGATTGCCACCTTCTTGATTGCGGATTTTTCGACCACCGATTGTGTGGTGTCCACATTGACTCCTAGATGTTGGTGTCCCGCGGATCCTGCACTGGATGCGTCGGGCTGACTCGATTCCTTGCCGGTGCGTGTCCGGCGATGGGCGAAGCTTGTGATTTAAACCATAGGACTGGAATCTAAATTGGTCAACCGGTTGATGAGTTTAAGTTTTCGGCTCCAGCCATTCGACGCGGGATCGATTGGTCATCCGGTTGCTACGCTGTGAAGGTGTCAGCGAACTCAGCCGCAGCAGCGGCCCACATGACGGCAGCTCTTGCCCCCATGGAGCAAGGCTCCGTTGTGTCCGAAGTAGCGGAGAGACTCCTCGCCTACTTCACCAGCGGAGACATTGCTCCGGGCACTCGACTACCTGCCGAGCGGCAATTGTCCGCTTCCCTCGGCGTTGGTCGCTCGGCCGTCCGCGAGGCGCTCGCCGCGCTCGAGATTCTTGGGATTGTGATCGTCCGTCCCGGATCGGGAACCTACCTGCGCGACGGCGTCTCTGAACTTTTGCCCCGAACGCTCAGCTGGGGGCTCATGCTGGGGGAGCCGCGGACCCGCGAACTGGTGGAGTTGCGCAGCGGGCTGGAAGTTCAGGCCGTTGAACTGGCCGCGCTCCGCGTTACGGACGAGGCCTTGGCTCGCATGCGCGCCGACCTCGATGCCATGGAGAAGAACCTCGACGACCTCGCTGCGTTCGTAGAGGCAGACGCCGCCTTCCACCGTGAGATCGCCGCCGCCTCGGGGAACATGGTCCTGGAGGAACTCCTGCAGAGCATCCGTTCCTTGCTGCGGATCTGGGTGGACCGTGCCCTGACGGACGAGGGCCACGCCGAGGCCGCACTGCGTGAACACACAGCGATTTATGATGCCCTGGTCGCCGGGGATGCATCAGCGGTTTCCCAGTCCATGCGCTCGCACATGGCTACGGCCTCCAGGCGCCTGCTCGCCGGATTCGACGCAGCCCAGTAGGGCTGCCAACCAACCCGCTCAGGGGTGGGGCTCAGGCGTCGGCGAGCTTGCCCGGGTCCCCGCCCTGCAGTCCGTTCATGCTCCTCGACGCCGAATTTGCCTGTTGAGTACGCGGTGAGGAATTCGCCACCCGCGATGCCCGCAGTGGAAATCCCCTCCGGGCCCAATGGACGTGGTGGCGGGATTCGAACCCGCGTGCGCTGCTTTGCAGGCAGCTCCCTGGCCTCTCGGGTACACCACGTGCAAACGACACTAGGCGCCGCTGCTACCCCTGATCAAAGTTCATTGCCCCCGCTTGCGCTGGGCTACGTGAGCTTGCGCAGGGCTACGGAACGTTGCCCAAAGTTGCTGCCCGTGACGCTCCGCACGGCGCTTTATGGCGTGCTTTTTACGGGTGCTTCCGGCCGGGTCCGGCGTCGCGCCAGCTTCGATACTCCGGCAGCCACCAGCAACGTGAGGATCGCAGCCGCGGCGTGCGCGTAGAGCATCAGATCACCCGCGTGAACTGCCCCGGTCCCCGTGGAGCCGCCGGACGAATCGCCGGCGAGGCCCCCGGGCAACGCGTCAGGCACACGAGCGGCGCCATGCAAATGATCAAGAAAGCCCACGCCGGGGAACGAACCCCCAAAAGCGTCGAAGCCGAAGTGCAGCAACTGTTGTGCCACGCCGGCCAGCACCAGGAACCACAGCGGGTCATGCAACCAGCGGGCGGCCAATTGCGCCGCCAGTCCGCACAGCGCGGCGAAGGCCAGCAGGACGGGAATGGCGGGGGAGCTGCCACCGGCGAGGATGTGCGCAGCCAGTCCCAGCGCAACGCCTACCGGCCCGGCTACCCAGGCCCACCTGTCCTGCACAGCGACTGCACCCATCGCCATCCTTTCCTCCACACAGGCTAAGCGGAGGGCGGCGGCAAAGGACAGGCCTTTGAACCCGGCAACGCTACCCGAGCAGAGTGTTCACCAGCCGTGCAGCAATTTTCGCGGTTCGCGAGTCGATGTCGAACTCCGGATTCAGCTCGGCAACGTCCACATGAAACAGCTTCCCGCTCGCGGCCACTTGCCGGCACACGGCGCTGATCACAGGCAGCGGGACGCCATAGGCCGCCGGTGCGCTGACTCCGGGAGCGACGGCCGCGGGCATCACGTCCAGGTCGATGGTCAGATAGAGCACGTCCACGCCGGCCAGGAAGTCCGCTACGAACGTCTCAACGGCTTCCAGGGAGCAGTCCTCGTCCAAGAGGTACTTCACGCCCAGCCGATCCGCAGTGTTGAAGAGGGTCCTGGTGTTGTTCGGTTCCGAAATTCCGACGACGGCGTACTGCAGGTCGCGTCCAGCGGCGGCTTCAGCGTGGGCCATCTGAAGGAACGGGGTGCCCGAGCTCGGAGTGGGTTCATCGCGCAGGTCAAAGTGCGCGTCAAGGTTGAGTACGCCGAGTCGCTTTCCGCTCCGGACGGCCTCCGAGGCTGCCACGCCCAGGTAGCTGGCGAACGCAGTCTCGTGGCCGCCGCCGAGCACCACCGTGAGGTTGCTGGCGTCGAGCAGTTCTGAAATGGCGCGCCCGGCACGCTCTTGGCCCGCCTCCAGTGAGTCGTCCTCCACAACCACGTCGCCGGCGTCGAACACGTCACGGTCCAGGTGGTAAGCGAGCGGACCCAGCGCCGAGCGGATCGCGGCTGGAGCCGCGGCGGCCCCCACGCGTCCCTGGTTGCGGCGAACGCCGGCGTCGCTGCAGAAACCGAGCACGACGGCGGGCCTCAAGGCTGCGGTGGTCGCTGAGAAGGTGTGGGGTGCTACGGCCTGCCACCAGCGGCGGTGCCCGTCGCCGTCGCCGTCGAAACGACCGGTCCACGGTGTCGGCGTGACATCAACAGTGAAGGCGCTGGTTTTCATACTTCAAGCACACATGAACCATTGCCTGAAAAACAGCCAAAGCAGCCGTCGGGTGTCCGAAATCCCGGACTCACGCAAGCTGGCTCGGCGGAAGGACTACTTGACGCCGAGCAGCTCCTCCACGGTCCCGATGCCGAAGAACAACAGGAACGCAGCAGCCACGGCCCACATCAGCGGGTGGACTTCGCGGGCGCGGCCCTGGAAGGTGCGGATCAGGACGTAGGAGATGAAGCCCGCGCCGAGGCCGTTGGCGATGGAGTAGGTGAACGGCATGAGCGCGATGGTGAGGAATGCCGGGATGCCGACGCCCCAGTCCTGCCAATCGATTTTGCCCACCTGGGAAACCATCATGAAGCCCACAACCACCAGCGCCGGGGCGACGGCCTCGAACGGAACCAGATTGATGAGCGGCGTGAAGAACATGGCCACCAGGAACAGCGCGCCGGTGACGATCGAGGCGAGGCCAGTGCGGGCACCTTCGCCAATCCCGGCGCCTGACTCAACGAAGATCTGGTTGGAGGACACCGACGCGCCGCCACCCACGATCGCGCCGAGGGCGTCCACCTGGAGCACGCGGTCAACGTTGGGGATGTTGCCGTGCTCGTCCACGGTTCCGGCCTCGTTGGCCAGGCCCACCATGGTGCCCATCGCGTCGAAGAAGATGCTCAGGAGGATCACGAACGCCAGCAACGTAGCAGCAACGAATCCGAGGTGTTCGAACGCGCCGAAGGGGTTCGCTTTGCCGATCAGGGAAAGGTCCGGTGCGCCCCATTCGGACAAGGTCGGCGCCACGAGGGACCAGCCGCGCGGGTTGACCTTGGTGCCGTCAAAGCTCGGACCGATGTGCAAGGTGAATTCGAGGACGGCCGCCAGCGCTGTGGAAACAACGATGCCAATCAGAATCGCGCCGCGGACCTTCCTGACCACCAGGGCGATGGTCAGGATCAGGCCAACTGCAAACACGAGCGTCGGCCAACCCATGAGTTTTCCGTCCACGCCCAAGCCCAATGGAACGGTGGTGCCCGCGGCGTCGGGGATGCGGCGGACGAAGCCTGCGTTGACCAGGCCGATCAGCGCGATGAACAAGCCGATGCCCACCACGATCGCCGTCTTGAGCGCTTCGGGGACGGCCTTGAACACGGCGGTCCGGAAGCCGGTGAGGACCAGGATCAGCATGGTGACGCCGGAGAGCACCACGAGCCCCATCATGTCCGGCCAGGTCAGTTCGGGGTGGGAAGCAACCGTCACGGCGACGAACGCATTGACCCCAAGGCCGGTGGCCACGGCAAAAGGGTGCTTGGCCCAGGCGCCCATGAGGATGGTCAGGATGCCTGCGACGAACGCCGTTGTCGCCGCCACTGCTGTGAAGCCCAGGGATGCTCCGCTCGAGTCCGCCCCGGAGAGGATCAATGGGTTGAGGACCACGATGTAGCTCATGGCGAAGAAGGTCGCGAAGCCGCCACGGATTTCCCGCGAATACGTGGATCCGCGCTCGGAAATCTTGAAGTAGCGGTCGATTGCAGAACCTTGTTTAAGCATGAAGGTCTCCGGGGATCGGGGGAGTTTGCTCTCAAATCCTATGCCTCCCGGAGGGCTCGTCCGGGAGATTCGCCTAGTCTGTAAGGAAGCCAACACTAGGAGTCATCGCCCCATGCGTAACATCCGCCCGCTTCTGGCCGCCATAGTCGCCGCTCTCACCTTCGCAACCGCGGTGCTGTTTGCTGCCGCTCCGGCGTCTGCCCACGACGTCGCCGAGTCCACGGCTCCGGCGAACGGTGCCACAGTGGCGGAAGTACCGGCGTCGGTATCGATTACGTTCAGCAACCGCCCGCTGGCTATCGGCTCGGGCGTCACTGTTACGGCTGGCGGCGAAAACTGGGCGGACGGCGCCGTCGAGATCGTGGACAACGTGGTGACGCAGAAGCTCCGCCCAGGCGCTCCGGCGGGCGAATTCACTGTTGTGTGGCGCGTGGTCAGCTCCGACTCGCACCCCATCGAAGGCACCTTTACGTTCACCGCCACTGCAGGAAGCACGACGGCGGGCACCGGCTCGGGGGCTGCGTCACCGTCTGCTTCGGCGTCGTCGGCGAGCGTCCCGACGGCGGGCACAGCGGCGCCGGGGACGGGAAATAACGAACCGGCAACGGACGCTTCACAGCCGTTCCCGTGGAGCATCGTCGGCTTCGCAGTGGTCGCCTTGGGCCTGCTGATCTTCCTCGGTGTCACTGCCCGTAAGAAACTCGCGGCAACCGGCGATTCAGAAGGTGAAAACCCCGCCGAATAGCGGCCTGCGGGCCTACTCGTGAAGGTCTCAGAATGATCACCAAGACACGCCCAATCTTAACTTCTCGTTACTCAAATGTGACTTTGAAGTGATCATCACGTACCGTTGTATCTGTGCCTGTTCCATGAACCGGGCACTTCCGGCCTGATTGCCTAGCTCTGCCGCAGTCCGGAATCCGTTCGCAGACAAACCTACGGCAGAGACAGGGAACCCATTTTGGACCGCTTTCGAGCGTGTCTTGGGGTGAAGCCACGAAGCTTTCCGCTGACAGCGGTGGTGATAGTGGCCGGGTGACTCCCATCCGAATCCGACAGCTAACCTCGCAGGCATCGGGAGAGGCTACTTCATGTCTTCACGCATTCTTCGCGGCCGTCGTAAGGCGGACAGCGTACGTCCTAATCCGTTCATCTCCATCTCCAAGGCTGTTGCCAGCAACGCCTCCGGCGCAGGTCGCCAGGCCGCTGTGATCGCTGCAGCTTCGGGCCTCGTCCTGACCGGTTCCATTGCTGCACACGCTGCTGAAACCCCGGTTCAGCGCGACTCCAGCCCCGCAACCGTTGCCGAGACCGTTGCGGAAACCCCCAACCAGGTTGTCACCGCAGCATCCACTGCCACCGTCAACTTCGAGCGTCCCGCAGTTGCTTCCGTAGCGGCTCCGGTCATCGAGAAGCCGGCTCCCGTCGCAGCGGCTCCCGTTGCCAAGACGGCTGCCGCAACTGCTACCGTTCAGGCTGCAGCACCCGCTCCGGCCGCCACGGCTCCTGCTGCAGCTCCGGCTGTCGGCGGCATCAACGCAGCCATGGTCGCCTCGGCATACGCCCAGATCGGCATCTTCCAGGACTGCACCGCCATGGTCGAAAGGGCCCTCGGCTCGGCCGGTATCCCGGTTGGCGACCTCGGTCCCATGCAGTTCATGAACTACGGCAAGGTTGTCAGCGACCCCCAGCCCGGTGACATGATCGTCCAGTCCGGCCACGTAGCCATCTACATCGGCAACGGCCAGGCCATCAGCGGTGGCATCAACGGGAACCAGACGGGTATCCACCCCATCAGCTGGCTCACCGCCACTGGCCCCATCACGTACGTACGTGCAGGCGCATAAGCTGTAGCTTCACCGCGCATTGGCTCGACCATGCACACTGGCTCCACCGTGCATTGGCTATGCCAAGTTTTAACTGAAGGCCGGTGCCTTCGAGGACTTATGTCGTCGAGGGCACCGGCCTTTGCGCTTAAAATCGGCTGACTGTGGCGCTGGAAAAAACTATGCGATTCGCGGCAGTTGAAACGCTAAGCGATCGCGATCCCCGGGCCTGCCGGGAGCGCCACCCTGGTGGAAATAGCCTGCCCGACCGCCTTTGCCTGCCGGAGAACTTCCTTCGGTGTGGGGGTAATGAGTTCCCCGACACCCACCAGGTGCATCCCGACGGCGCGCATGGCTGCCGCAAGATTCTGGCCTATCGAAATGCCAAGTTCGGCGAGCATCCGGCGCAACTGGCTTTGGGCGCAGCGCGTCACCACGATGTGGTCGGCCAAGAGGACGCCCGTGGCCGTGTGGACGGCCCACTGCCGGGAGCCTGCCACGGGGAGCCCGGGCATCACTCCGGCGGTAAGGGCGGCGGTGAGGGTCGCGGGAGCGCCCGCGGTTGGTCCGACGGCGGAGCTGACGGATAGTCCCGTCATTCCTGCGCCCATTCCTGGGCCTAGCCCTGCGCCCAGCTGAAGGGAAGTTTCTGCCCCCAGGAAGTCCAGGCGGACCGCTCGTGTGTCGCTGCGGACATCAAGGTGGTGGCTGGCGGCGTAGTTGCGCAGGTGCCGGAGGATCTCGTGGCGTTCCTGCATGGCAGCGGGATCGGCCGCGTCGCAGCGCTGCAGCATGCCTGTGTGGAGGGATGGTCCTGTCGTGGCCAAGGCTCCCAGACCGTCCACCACAATGGAACCTACGCCGTAGCGGCTGAGTTCACTGGCGACAGCCAGTCCGGACAGCCCGGCGCCGATCACCACGGTAGTGGTGCGTTCCGTGCCGGAATCAGGCGTGAGTGACACTGCTTGGTTCCTCCTTGACGTGTGTGCCCTGAGGCATCGCGTGGGATCGCGTCCGAGTTCCCCAAGCGGCCGCAAATAAATGGCCGGTAGTGTTCTGGAACACATTCACCGGCCATTCGGTGAATCGAACACTACAGAACTTTTCCGGCCATGGATAGCCTCCGCGCCCGCGTGTTTTTCGATGTTCATCTGCGGCGAATTCAGGTGCCCCAAAACGAGCCCGGACCGTTATCCACATAGCCGAACGGCGCCTTGATTCGGCCCTGCCAACCGAGAATAGTGGTGCTTGGAAGGGGAATCCCAAGGATCCTCCATCCCCGGAAAATGCAAGGGGAACTGCCGAGTAGGCGGGCAGCCTGCCTGTCAGGGAAACCGGCAGGTAGATCCTCTGGCAGAATGGCCGGAACATCAGGCAGTAAGTGCGAGGAGGCGGGCCCCATGGACCAGCACGGCAGACACGTTGAAGAACCACAGGACGGCGAAGGAGAGTCCGTCGCGCCAGGCGGCATCGTCGTTGGAGTGGACGGTTCCGAGCACGGCCAATGTGCCCTTGTCTGGGCAGCACGTGAAGCCGAACGCCGCCAGCTTCCGCTGCATATCGTCACGGCGTACTCGGTGCCGATCTTTGCGGCCTCAGGGCTGGATGGCGGCTACGCCACGGTTGATGACTCCGTGATTCGGGAGGGCGCCGAAGCAATCGTCAAGCAGGCCATGGAAAAGGTCTCCGGCTACGCCATCGACGTCGATGCTTCAGTGGAGAACGGCGACGCCTCCGGTGTCCTGCTGGATCTGTCCGCGGATGCCGCACTCCTGGTCTTTGGCAGCCGCGGCCGCGGTGGATTCGTCGGTCGCCTGCTGGGGTCAGTGAGCAGTGCCCTGCCGGCCCACGCCAAATGCCCCACCGTCACTGTGCCGCTGTATTGCGCTGACCGCCTCGGCGAGAACACGGAGGACAAACACATCAAGGCGGAGCACGCCAAGGCCGGCCCTCGAAACGTGGAGAATGTCGTCGTGGTGGGCGTGGACGGTTCTGAGCAAGCCCGCGTGGCGGTCCTTGAAGCCGCGGAACAGGCGCAGCGGATGGGTGCCAAACTCCGGGTGATTTGTGCAGTACCGCAGTACAGCGGCTCGCTTGCCTGGGTCCCCGCTCCTTTGGACCGTGATGCGCTGTTTGCGGATATCCGGGTTCAACTGGACGCAGGCGTCGCGTGGCTTCGGAGCCATTTCCCCAAGCTGACGGTGGAGACCGAACTCAAGGACGGCTCACCAGTGGATGTCCTCGTGGAGGCCAGTCGCGGGGTGGAGCTCATCGTTCTTGGTACGCGTGGTCGAGGCGGCTTCGCTGGAATGCTCTTGGGCTCCACCTCGGACGGCGTCCTGCATCATGCCAAGGGTCCTGTGCTGGTTGTTCCTGATCGGGAGGATCCGCGGCTCGCAGACCGTGCCAACTTCGGTCCCATGCTCGGCGCGGTTTAGTCCGAAGCCGGCCGCCGTCCATGGAACGCCCTGATCCCCAAGACCGGGTGTCACAAGACCGGGTGCCACAAGACCGGGTGCCGGGCCTGCAGCCGGAAGTCCATCCGCCGGGCGGTCTCTCGCCGGAAGCACAGCTACGTGATGGCGGGCCGGACTTCATCGTGGACATCGGTCACATCAGGGCGGACATGCTTCCCGTAGTGGGAGGCAAAGCTGCGAATCTTGGCGAGTTGAGTGGTGCGGGGCTCCCCGTGCCGCATGGCTTCTGCCTGACCACAGATGCGTACAGGTTTGCCATGGCCTCGGCGGGCCTCGAGGAAGTTTTCATCGGGCTCCGCGAAGTACTGCCAGGCAACCTTGACGAGTTGAACCTGTTCGCTGATCGCGCCCGGACGTTGGTGCTTGATGCCGGCGTCCCCACGAAGGTTGCCGAGGCCGTGCGTTCTGCCTATGGCCGCTTGGGCGAGGACGCCCCGGTTGCAGTGAGATCGTCGGCCACCGCAGAAGACCTGCCATTCGCCAGTTTTGCTGGCCAGCAGGATACGTTCCTGAACGTCGTGGGCGTAGAGGCGGTCCTTGAGGCAGTTGGCCAATGTTGGGCGTCGCTCTGGACTGACCGCGCCGTCAGCTACCGCACCACCAATGGAATTGACCATTCCACTGTGGCTCTCGCCGTCGTCGTACAGGAAATGGTGGACTCCGTCACGGCGGGTGTGCTGTTCACAGCCAACCCGGTGACGGGAAGGCGCGGGGAGGCTGTCATCGATGCCAGTCCGGGTCTCGGCGAGGCTGTGGTGTCGGGCGCTGTGAATCCGGACCAGTTCGTAGTGGACGCTGAAGATGGACTCATCCTGCAGCGGACCCTCGGCGACCGGAAGGTGGAGATCCGGTCGGTTCCGGGCGGTGGCACGGAGCGGATCGAACGTCCGAGTGGAAGCGGACCGGCCGGAAGCTGGTCGGCCGGCAGCACCGCCAAGAAGCTCCCGGTCCCCAGCCTCAGCGACGAACAAGTCATGGCGCTGGCCGAGCTGGGCCAGAGGGTCGAGGCGCACTATGGGGCCCCTCAGGACACAGAATGGGCCATCGACCACACCGGAAAACTGTGGCTCACCCAGGCCCGGCCCATCACAACTTTGTACCCGCAAACCACCCGCACACCGGGGACGCCTGGCGAACACGCGTTCCTGAACTTCAGCCTGGCCCAAGGCCTCACCCGACCGTTGACTCCCATGGGCCTGCAGGGCATCCGCCTCGTAGCCTCATGTGTGGCCCGTACTGCCAAGTTTGACGTTCCGGATCCTCGTTCCGGCCCTTCGCCCTATTACGAGGCAGGCCAGCGGATCTTCTTCGATCTCTCGGCCGTGGCGCGCAGCACCATTGGCCGGGTCATCGTGCCGAGGGTTTTCGACGTCATGGAAGCCCGCTCCGCGATGCTCCTCCGGGGCTTGTTCGATGACCCGCGTTTCTCCGTGACCATCAAGACCCCATTCCGGCTGATTCGGCATGTAGCTCCCGTTGCCCTGAAGTTCCGGGTCCCTGAGACAGCGATCCGGGCCCTGTTCCGACCGAAGGCGGCGCTGAAACGGGTGGAGCGGCTCAATCATGAACTTCAGGAGCGTCTGAGTGTTCCGGAACAGGCCACTGCACACGAGCGGATCGGCCACATAGAGCGGATCCTGGGCGAGGAAATCTTCGGCACCGTCCCAAGCGTCTTACCGCTACCGGGGCTGGGGTTTGCCATGCTGGCCGTCGTTCACCGGCTTCTGGGCAAACAAGCGCCGCTGGATGAGCTCCAAACGATCCTCCGCGGCCTCCCCAATAACGTGACCACCGAGATGGACCTGGCACTCTGGCGGCTCGCCATAGAGATCAAGGAAGATCCCGAGTCCGCAGACTCCTTCGGTAGCCAGTCACCGGACCAGCTGGCCAGGCAGTACCAGGCCAGAACGCTGCCAGTCGTTGCGCAATCCGGGTTGGCGGCGTTCCTGCGCAGATGGGGACACCGGGCCGTGGCGGAGATCGACCTCGGCATGCCGCGATGGTCGGATGATCCCACCCACATCGTCGGTGTCCTGGCCAACTATTTGAGATTGCAGAACGCCGCAGACGCTCCGGTTCAGCAGTTCGAACGTGCTGCGGGCGAGGCCGACGACTACGTGGCCCGGCTCGTGGCCCGGGCGCGGGCCAAGAGCCCACTACATGCCGTGATTGTCCGCGCCGCCTTGGACCGCACACGACGCTTCGCCGGAATGCGGGAGCTGCCAAAGTACAACTTGGTGCTGGGTCTGGCTGTGGCACGGGAGCAGTTGCTGCTGGTAGGTGCCGAACTGGCAGAGGCGGAGCGAATCAGCCAACAGGACGACATCTTCTTCCTCGACCTCAATGAGGTGGAGGCGGCGTTGTCCGGAGCCAGGCTCCACGATCTCGTGGAGGATCGCCGCGAAGCCTACGCCAGGGAGCTTCGCCGTCGACACATCCCCAGAGTCCTGCTATCGGACGGAACTGAGCCTGAGGCGGCCCGGACCGGCCCAGCTGCTGGGGTGGAGCCCGGGACTCTCTCCGGCAGCCCGGCGTCGGCTGGTGTCGTGACCGGCTCGGCTCGGGTCATCATGGACCCCGTTGGCGCGCATCTGGAGCCGGGAGAGATCCTCGTTGCGCCGTCAACGGACCCAGGCTGGACGCCGTTGTTCCTCACTGCCGGGGGACTGGTCATGGAAATGGGTGGACCCAACTCCCACGGTGCCGTCGTTGCCCGCGAGTACGGTATTCCGGCCGTGGTGGGCGTGCCGGATGCCACCATCAACATCAGTACGGGTCAGAGAATTACCGTGGATGGCGCCGCGGGCACAGTGAAGGTCCAGGTGGACCCGCCAGCTGGCTAGGCGTGCTGGTGTGATTCGTGCTCAGAGTGGCTCACCGGCTCCAACTGGAACGTGCAGTGCTCGGTATCGAAGTGCTTGCCAAGGCAGGACCCCAACTGGTCCAGAATGCTGTCTGCGCCGCTTGCGTTGAGCACAGCGTCCTCCACCACCACATGGGCGGAGAAAACCGGCACGCCGGACGTGATGGTCCAGATGTGGATGTCATGTGCCTCCACGACACCGTCCACAGCCAGGATGTGTTCGCGGATCATGTTCACGTCAACGCCCTTGGGTGTGGCTTCGAGGAGTACGTCCACTACATCGCGGAGGAGGTGCCACGCGCGGGGAATGATCATGAGCGAGATCAGCATGGAGGCGATGGGATCGGCCGCGGAGAAGCCTGTGGTCATGATGACCACGGCCGCAACAATGACCGCGATCGAGCCGAGGAGGTCGCCAAGGACCTCCAAGTACGCGCCGCGGACGTTGAGGCTTTCCTTTTGGGCTCCCTGCAGGATCAGCAGCGAGACGAGGTTGGCCACAGCGCCCAGGATGGCGGCCCACAGCATGACGTCCGTCTGGATTTCGACGGATTCCCCAAAGCGGCGGATAGCCTCGATCATGATCACCACGGCGATGACGATCAGGATGAGCGCGTTGGCCAAGGCGGCCAGGACTTCGGCCCGCTGATAGCCGTAGGTCCGTTGGTCGCTCGCCGGACGGGTGGCGATCCAGGCCGCCATCAGCGCGATGAAGACGCCTGCGGCGTCCGAAAGCATGTGTCCGGCGTCGGCCAGCAGGGCCAAGGAGCCAGACACGACGGCGCCAATCACCTGGATGCCCACCACTCCTATGGTGATGGCCAGAACGGCGATGAGCCGCTTTCGGTGCTTACCGGTTGCTGTCACTCCATGGGAGTGGTTGTGATCGTGCCCCATGTCTACAGGCTATCCCCAGCCGAGCTCATGGAGCCGGTCGTCATCAATTCCGAAGTGGTGGGCGATCTCGTGGATGACGGTAATGGCCACTTCCTCGATGACTTCCTCACGCGTGGAGCAAATGTCCAGGATGGGCTGGCGGAAAATCGTAATCCGGTCCGGCAAAGACCCCGCTTCCCACCACGAGTCCCGCTCGGTCAAGGGGACGCCTTCGTAGAGACCAAGCAGCACCGTGTCAGGATCCTCACCCGGTTGCGGGGTGTAGTCGTCCTCGATGAAGATCGCCACATTATCCATGGCGCTGGCAGCCTTGGGCGGAATCATGTTCAAGGCGTCGCTGACGGCTTCTTCAAATTCCTCAGGGGACATCTCGAAAGGCGCGTAGGCATTCTCGGCAGCGCCATCACCTTCGGCCGGGCTGTGCACCGCGTTCCGTTGCGGCAGCTGCGAGGACGGACGCTCGCCGTCGGGCACGATCGGCAGGCCTGGAGGAAGGTTGGCGGGCATGTTTCGACTCTAGTTCCGTGGACGGAACATTGACGATGGATGTGATGGGAGATACAGTTTTCCGGGTTTAGTTATGCGTATAACTGAGCGCAAAACTCCCTTCCAGCAGACAGGCTCGCAATGACCCGCCACGGCTTCAGGACCGGCCCCACGATGAACGACGTCGCGGCCGCCGCTGGAGTTTCCCAGGCCACGGTCTCGCTGGTCCTTAACGATGCCGGGGGAGCGAGGTTCTCCGAGGAGACCCGCCACCGCGTCCACGAGGCCGCGCAACAGTTGGGCTACCGGACCAACGCGCATGCCAAAGTGCTGCGCGACGGCGTCGCGGGAATGATCGGTTTCGTTGGCGACTACGTGGCCACAGCGCCCTTCGCGGGAAAGATCATCGAGGGTGCGCAGGCCCGGGCTTGGGAGGCTGGGATGCTGCTGCTCACCATGAACACTGGTGGCGACCATGAACTGGAGGCGGCGTCCTTGGAGGCCATGCTCTCGCATAAGGTGGCGGGCGTTGTGTATGCGTCCATGTACCACCGGGTGGTGGACGTCCCCGACGTCCTGGGTGAGGTGCCCGCCGTCGTGCTTAATGCCCAAGATCGCAGCGGAAAGTTCCCCAGCATTGCCCCTTCGGAAGTGCTGGGCGGTTTTACCGCCACCAAGCAACTCATTGACGCCGGACACCGACGTATCGGTTTTATCAACATCGGCCGCGTCGAGGACGCCCTGCCAGCCGTCGTCGGGCGCCTGGAAGGCTATCGGCGCGCCCTGGACCAGGCCGGCATTGCGTTCGACGACGAACTCCACTGCGCGGGCGACGGCCACGAAGACGGCGGCTACCGGAACACGCTCGAGCTCATGGCTTCACGGAACCCTCCCACCGCGCTGTTCTGCGGCAATGACCGCACCGCGTGGGGCGCGTACCAGGCGCTCGCCTCGCTCGGCCTGTCTGTGCCCGGCGACGTGTCCGTGGTGGGCTTCGACAACCAGGAGTCCCTGGCGCCGTACCTCCGGCCGGGACTGACCACCCTTGAACTTCCTTTCATCGATATGGGGCGGCGTGCCGTGGAGCTGATCCTCGCCGACACGCAGCCCCCGGGCCACACTGAGCTGTTCGAATGCCCCCTCGTCCAACGTCAGTCCGTAGCCCAGCCCTCGCATCTCCCCAACCAACGAACAGGAACCGCATGACC
Organism: Paenarthrobacter sp. NPDC092416; assembly: GCF_044755025.1. NCBI lineage: Bacteria > Bacillati > Actinomycetota > Actinomycetes > Micrococcales > Micrococcaceae > Paenarthrobacter > Paenarthrobacter sp. NPDC092416. Next base: position 262,475 of record NZ_JBIVQG010000003.1, on the reverse strand, counting down.
GCCACCCCTACCCTCGTGCCTGAACCCCTCGACGTCGTCGTGGTCGGTGAGGCGCTGATCGACATCGTGCAGTCGCCCGATGGCCAGACGGAATACCCCGGTGGATCGCCGGCCAACGTCGCCTACGGCCTGGGCCGGCTCGACGTCAAAGCCGGGTTGCTGACGGCGATTGGCCGCGATGACCGTGGAAATGCCATTGCCGCCCATCTCCAGAGTGCAGGCGTCGTGCTGCTGCCGGGTTCGCAGTCACTGGCCAGGACCGCGACGGCGACAGCCGAGATCGCTGCCGATGGTTCCGCCGAGTACACCTTCGAGATTGACTGGGATCTCCCGCCCGTCGCGCTGCCTTACGCTCCGAAAATCCTGCACACGGGATCGATCGCCACGTTCTTGGAGCCGGGTGCAAGTGTGGTCCGCAGCCTGTTGGAGCAGGCACAGGGCGGGTGCATGATCACGTATGACCCCAACATCCGCACTGACCTGCTGGGCAGCCACCACGAGGCACTCTCGCTCTTTGAAGAGCTGGTGCCACTGACCGACGTCGTGAAAATGAGCGACGATGACGCCCGCTGGCTCTACCCCGGCAAGGCGCTGGAGGACACTGCAAACCACATCCTGGCCCTCGGGTCCGGGCTTGCCGTGGTGACTCAGGGTTCTGCGGGATCGTTGATGGCTACGAAGCAGATGCAGCTCAACGTCCCGGCCATCCCGTCCAACGTCGCGGACACCATCGGTGCCGGCGACTCATACATGTCGGCACTCATCATGGGCCTGCTGTTGCGCGGCAGCGACGGACTCGCGCCCACCGTTCTTGAGCGGATCGGCACCACGGCTTCCATGGCTGCGTCAATCACCGTCGGGCGGCCCGGCGCCAATCCGCCCACGCATCGCGAACTGCTGGCTGGAATGGCCCGCTAGGCCTGTTTCTTATCACCTTCCGCGGCGTGCGTCCCTTTGGACGTGCGCCGCGTTGCTTTGGTGGTGGGCGGCTTCGCTTTGGCGGTGCGCCGCGTTGCCTTGGCGGTGCGCCGGGTCAGCCCGACACCGATCAGGCAGACGACGCCGCCGATCAGTCCCCAAATGGTCGGGACCTCCTGCAGGACTGCCCAGGAGATCAGGATGGTGGTGCCGGGGACCAGATAGGTCGTGGCGGCCAATTTCCCTGCCGAGATCAGGGATAGCGCGTATGCCCACGTGGTGAAGGCGATGGCGGTGGGGAAGATGCCCAGGTAGACGAGCCCGAGCGTGGCGGGCAGCGGCGCCGCCTGAACCTCGGAAATCAGTTGGCCAGTCCATGGCAGGCAGCAAACGGTGCCCACCATGATCCCGAACCACGTCGCCTGGCCTGCCGTGAACTTCCGCAGCACCGGCTTCTGCAGGATCGCGCTCACCGAGGCGAGCACAGCGGCAAGCAAGCACAAGAGCACGCCGGCGACATCCGCCGTCGAACGCTGCCCCGAACCCAGCGCGATCATCGCGACGCCGCAGAACGCCACGCCACTGCCGATCAGCAGCCACCGCGGGAAGCCTTCTTTGAGCACAACACCGGCCAGGACCGCAATGAGGATCGGCGAGACATTGATGAGCATGGCGCTCGTGCCTGCGTCGAGCATGTGCTCCGCGGCATTCAGGGCAACGTTGTAGCCGCCGAACCACATCACGCCGTATGCCACGATTGGCAGCCATTCGCGGCCGCTCGGCAAGACTTTCAGGCCGGGCAGCACCACGATTCCAAGTGCGACGGCGGCGACAGCCAGCCGTCCGAGCGTTAAGGAACCGGGGGAGAAGCTCGGGCCAACGGCGCGGATGCCCACGAACGCGGAGGCCCAGAGCACCACTGTGACGACCACGGCGGCTATGCCGAGTTTGCTGATGGATGCTGCGGGCGCGGGGGTGATGCGCTGCTGCAGGCTGGGGGACGGTTGACCTGGTCCGGCCGGGGTGGTGAGTGACATAAAGCCAATCTAGCCCCGGAGTTGAGTGCGCGGCTGGCGGTTTTCGGACGCGTCACAGCAAGAAACTGCCAACCTGTGTCGAGGCGTCTCGGGCGGGGCCGGAACCTCCTCCAGGGTGGGCTTTTGAGGCGCCGCTGACCTCGATTTGGGAATATCGCCATCTATGCTCTAAAGTTTTAGAGTCCAGTTCGGACGAGCGAGAAGCGAAAAGAACGCATAAAGCGTTGTTTTCTGTTGCAAAATCCGAATTGAGTTCAGGCCCCCATCGTCTAGCGGCCTAGGACACCGCCCTTTCACGGCGGCGGCACGGGTTCGAATCCCGTTGGGGGTACGCAAGGAAGTGGTAAAACCAGTCGAAAAAGTCTGGTAAGCTAGAAGCCTTGAAAAAAACGCGGTAGCGATACCGCAAAGCAAGGCCCTGTAGCGCAGTTGGTTAGCGCGCCGCCCTGTCACGGCGGAGGTCGCGGGTTCAAGTCCCGTCAGGGTCGCTCTGAGCGCCGGAAGAAATTCCGGTTCTCATGGTGACATGTCACCTAGGCTCTGTAGCTCAGTTGGTAGAGCGTTCGACTGAAAATCGAAAGGTCACCGGATCGACGCCGGTCGGAGCCACCACTGGGAAGCATCAGTTCTTCGGAGCTGGTGCTTTTCTTTTTTAACACCTATGGGACGCGCCGCCAGTCCAGCGCCTCCGTTATTGTCGCGGCATCACAGTGGCGTCACAGCGGCGTCACATTGGTGTGAACCGCACGATATCCAGTTCGCTCATATCCACGAGCCGGCGTTCATGCAAAGGGTCTTCCAGGATCCAGAACAAGCCAAAGCGGGGCATGGTTTCGGTGACGGTACCGCGGTGCCGGCGGCCACCATCCAGCCAGGCCTCGACGACGTCGCCCCTCTTCAGGTCTCCACAGTGGATCACGAGGGTCTCCTTGCTGTTTTCCATGCTCTTTTGTTCCTCTCTGTCTTGGCGCCATTGATGCGCAGGCGCTGGGGTGGATGGTGGGCGCAGTGGCCGGTCAACGCCTTCCCACATGGCCGGCCACGCTCTGCCGCGTAAACGTAGTGCGGGTTTAGGCACCAACGTGTTGCGAAAAATACTCTGAGTTCACAGGGAAACGGCTCGACGTCGGCACCCGGGCGGGGTGCCGACGTCGACGTGCCGGCACTACGACTTGAGTTTTGGCTTTACATCCTTGGTGTAGATGTTCTCCAGCGTGCCCTTGAGCTCCGTCAGGGTTGCCTTAACGTCGGCCTTTTCATTCATGATCTTGGTAGCTGCCTTGGCCAGTTCCTGATCACCGCCGGGGAGGAACGTCCGGGCAAAGTCCTGGGTCCTGGTCACCGTGAGCTGGTCCACTACGGTTTGGAATTCGGGGGTCTGGGCAACAATCGGCGATATGTCCGCGGCTGTGGCCACCGGCAGGTATCCCGTAGCGGCTGACAGGGTGGCCGTGCTCTTCGCATTCGTCATGAAGGCGACGAACGTGGCGGCGGCAAGTTGCCGTTCCGGTGTGGTCTTGCTGGCGATGACCAGGCCGGATCCACCTGTGGGGCAAACCGGTGAGGCTGAGGCGGATCCGCCCGGCAAGAACCCGACGCCGATCCTCATGTTTGCTTCCTTCGCCGCCTTGAGCGTGGCCGCCAAGTCTGCGGACGAGCTGATGGTGGCGCTGACGGCACCGGCCTGTAGGTCCGTGATGGCGTTCTTGGAAGAAACCCCGGCCCAACCGTCCTTCACAATGGAATCCTGAACCCACTGCATAGCGGCGACAGCGGCGTCGGAGTCGGCTGTGATGTCCCATTCCTTGGACCAACTGCCACCGTGGCCCCACAGCACGTTTTGCAGGGTCCAACCCGCATACCCTGCGATCGCGGGGTACTGATAGGCATTTTGATAACCGGAAGCAGAGGAGTTCGCAGACTTGATCTTGGGCGCCCATTCGGCGAATTCTTCCCAAGTTGTGGGTGCCCGCTCGGGTACCTCAGCGGCCTTGAAATGGTCCTTGTTGAAGTAGAACAACGGCGTTGAACGAGCGTAAGGGACTGCCCATTGCTGTTTTGTGTACTGGTAGTCGCCGATCAGCCCTGGGTTGTAATCTGATGTGCTGGCCTTGACGGCCTTCAGGAGATCGTCGATGGGCAGAATGGCGCCGGAGACGGCGTAGCGGAACCACCACACGTCCGAGGCGACAACGACGTCCGGAACTTCGTTGCCCGCTTGGGCGGTTTGGAACTTCTGCGCCACCTCCTCATAGTTTGAGCCGCCGGTGATGAGGTTGACCTTGATGTCCGGGTTGGCTGCTTGGAAGGCCTCGATCAGCTTCTGCTCAGTGTCCCGGGATTTCCCCGGGTGGCTGGACATGAAACTGATACTCGCGGCCGGTTTGATCTTGGACCAGTCGGTAGATGTGGGGGTCTTGGCCGCCGTTCCACCACCGTCCGTTGCAGGTCCGGCACATGCGGCCAAGGCGACCGTGCCCAGACTGGCTCCGGCCAAGGTGAGGAAGTGCTTCCTTGATAGTGACGTTGACATGGAGAAGGTGCCTTTCTAGTGTTCGAGCCGCATTGAGCGGACCCTGGGAGTTGGAATGTCAGCCTGTAACTGAGCCCTGGGTAAGCCCAGAGACGATGTACCGCTGCAAGGCGGCAAAGATGAGCAGGATTGGCAACAGGACGATCACGGCGCCGGCCATGAGCATGCCCCAGTTCTGAGTGCTGCCATCGCTGTTGACGAGCTGCGTCAGGCCAACGGGAAGAGTCATCATGTCCGGATGGTCAGTGACAATAAGTGGCCAGATGTATTCGTTCCACTCGGAAACGATGGTTACCAAGCCAACAGTCGCGATGCTTGGCACGGAAACAGGGACGACAATCTTCCACAGCTTTCGCCAATGGCCGGCTCCATCGATCTCGGCAGATTCCAGAATGGCCTGCGGAAGCGTGAGGAAATGCTGGCGCAGGAGGAACGTGCCGAACGCAGTCCCCAGGCCCGGGAGGATGATTCCCCAATAGGTATTCAGTCCTCCCATGCCCGCGATCAGCACGTAGTTCGGAAGTACTGACACCTGCGGCGGGACCATCAGGGCAACCAGGATCAGCAGGAAGATCACCCTCTTAAAGGGGAAGCGGATAAAAACAAGTGCATAGGCGGTGAAGACCGCAAGGACGCACTTGATGGTGGAACCGATCACGGTCACGATGACGCTGTTGAGGAAGAACCTTGCGAACGGCACAGTAGACGCCGCGTCCGCGTAGTTCTGCAGGTTGGGATTCTTCGGCAGCAGGGCCAGGTTTGTGGTGACGATTTCTCCGGGGGCTTTCAGCGAGGACAGCAGCATCCATAGGAGGGGGACAAAGACCACCAGTGTCGCCAGGATGAGGGGAACGTAGCCGCCGGCGATCGTCTTTCCCAAGTTGTTCCAGGAGAGTGGATGGGCGCGATGAGGCGTGGTTTCAAGGGTGTCGGTGCTCATGAGTAGTGAACCTTTCGCTCCACGAAGCGCAGCTGGACGGCCGTCATGACGAGCAGGCCTGCGAACAACACGACCGAAATGGCCGCCGAGTATCCCGCCCGGTTGTATGAACCGAACGCTTGAAGGTATGAGTCAAAAATGAGGGTGCTCGTTCCGTTGCCGGACGGTGTCATGATCCGGATGATGTCGAACGCCTGCAGGGAACTCAGCAACGAGGTGATCAGCAGGAAGAAGGTTGTGGGGGACAGGAGTGGAACCACAATTGACCTGAAGCGGCGGAAGCTGGTGGCGCCGTCCAACGCGGCGGCCTCCATCAACTGGGTAGGGATGGATTGCAGGCCCGCCAGATACACCACGGCGCAATAGCCGAGGTTCTTCCAGACGTAGACGACGATGACCATGACCAAAGCGAGCTTCGGATCATTGACCCATTGGGGACTGACCTGGCCGATCCCTCTCAGGATCCAGGAAAGGACGCCGTACGTCGGGTCGAAAATGAAGAGCCAGACCAACCCGACCCCCACTCCGGAAAGAACGTACGGGGCGAAGACCACAGCCCTGGCAAAGGTTCGCCCTTTCAGCTTCTGGTTCAGCGCCAGAGCGATCAAAAGACCCAGGGCCATTGCGCCGCCGACCGTCGTGACGGTAAAGACTGCAGTGACTCCGAGGACGTTCGCGGCGTCGGGGGAGCTGAAGAACTCCACGTAGTTGCCAAGCCCCACGTTGGCTGCGGTGGCGGCCCCGAGTGTCCAGTCCAACGTTGAATAGTAGAAATTCGTGAACAGTGGGCGGTACGTAAACAGGAGGATGAGAAGAACGTTCGGTGCCGCGAAAGCCACGAAGATCAGCGCGTCCGTCCGGGTACGCCGATTCCAGCGCCGGGACCTTGCAACGCCGGTCCGAACATTCGGGCTCGATCTGCCAGGGTCTTCACGTGAACCGCCCGGCGATTTGGGCACGACTTTGCTTAATTGTTTTGCGTTGACAGCGCTCACCGCAGACCTCTGACCTCAACGTCATGGCTGTCCGGGCGCAGCTGTTTCTTTCGTAGGCTAGATCAGGCTTTTGGGCGTATGACCTGACAATCTAACCTCATGTCATTGGCCAACCTACACGCAACTCAGCCGAAAGTACAAGGTTCTTACTTGGCTGGATTCTGGCGACAAGAGTGCGGATTGCAGTGATTAACAAGGGCTCGCCATATCATGTGAGTACGTCCTGACAATAGGTCTAATCTAAAGTTGCACAAACGTGCATAGGCGTTGACCAAAAGTTCTATGGCTCTTAAGAATTGAGGCACCGGCGATCGCCGGTTGCTTGAGGCTGCACTGAAACGTTCCTGGAAAATCCCCCAGCCCACCGGGTCTTCCGAGACAGACTCCGCATGGCAGTTGAGGGAAGTCAAAAGACAAAGAAGTTGAACAGGAGCATGACGTGATCTTCAGCGCAGATACGCAATGGTGGCAGATGTGCATGGCTTTGGCAGTGGCATTGCTGCTGTCCACGGCCATAGGCTTCGAGCGCCAAAGTAAGAACAAATCCGCCGGAATGCGCACCCACGCCATGGTTGGCTTGGGCGCCGCGCTGTTCATGGTCGTGAGCAAATATGGGTTCAGCGATGTCCTGATGGTTGACCTCGTACGGTTGGACCCCTCCCGTTTGGCAGCGCAGGTGGTATCCGGAATCGGATTCATCGGGGCGGGACTGGTTTTCGTGCGACGCAACCAAGTCCGCGGACTGACGACGGCGGCGTCCATCTGGGTGACCGCCGCGGTAGGCACCTCCGCCGGAGCCGGGTTGGTGCTGCCGGCCGTCTTTGTCACGGCCTCGCACTTCATCATCGTGTACGTTTATCCCGTGCTGACGGGGAAGCTTCGCTTCGGCTTGCCCGACCAGTGGTTGCTCAGAGTCAGCTATGTGGATGGCGTCGGGGCGCTCCGGGATATTCTCCGCACGTGCACCGAGCAAGGGTTTCGGATCCAAGGCTTCACCACCATGCGGGGCTCCGGAGAAGCCGGTGGCGTCATGAACCGGATGATCCAGGGTTCCGAGGCCGTTGTCCTCGCGGATTACATCGCCATTGAACTGGAAATTGTGGGCAGCGCCCCAGCCTCCGACATTGTCGGCCAGCTGTCGCAGCTCAGCTCTGTGATTGAAGTTTCCGTCGTCGACGAGGCCGAATAGCCTCGGGCTGTTTTCGAACACGTCCATACCCACCAGGAAGAAATGATGATCGAGATACAAGGCCACCGCGGCGTACTGGCCACACGACATGGGAATACATTGGCCAGTTTCGTTGAGGCCCTCAGGCTGGGTGTTGACGCGATCGAAGTGGACATCTGGCTCACCTCGGATGGCCAGCTGGCGTTGCGCCACGATGCTGTCATAGATGATGTCGACATCCGACGCGGGGCCCTCCGCGAAGCTGTGGTCGAGAAGTGTCCCGATACGTCAACCGATGTCGACGTCGAAACCCGCACACCCACGCTGGCGGAAGCATTGGCGCTCATGCGCTTTGCCGACGCTACCAACGTGGTGTTGGACATCGAAGTCAAAACCGATGGCACGCCGTGGGACGAGTATGGACAATCGATCGTGGCAGCCTTGGCGGCGGTTCTGCGGGTACACCAGCACGAACAAGCCCTGCGGGTTCGCAGCTTCGATCCGCAAGTCATCCGGGCAATGGCCGACGAGCTTCGGGACATCCCACTGGTGGCCCTCAGCCGAGCGAACACGGGCCAGTTGCCGGGGCTGTATCCTTCCGAGCCTGAGACCCTGATAAAGGCTGCACTGGCAACAGGGGCCTCCGCTGTCGCTCCGGAATTCAGCCTTCTCGACGGCGGATTGGTCGCGGCTGCGCACGCGGCAGGGTTGAAGGTGTATCCCTGGACCTTGACTTCAGACGATCAAATTCGTCGGGCAGTCCACCTCGGGGTCGATGGAGTCTGCGTGAACGACGTTGCTCTGGCGCGGGACACGTTGGCGGGATTGGACAGAGTGCTTCCACCGGCCTGCCCCATACTTTTGCCGTTCCTGCAGTCTGTGGATTCCGCCTGACCTGCCTCTGGTAGCTGGTGTGGCGTCCTGACCTGCCTTTGGTAGCTGGTGGGTGTGTCTTCCTGACCTTCTTTGGGCTTGGATGGCGCACTTTTGGGGTGTTTTGGGGGTGGTGTGGGGTCAAATCGGGTCGGGAAGCGACGGCTTCGATATCTAGGCGGCTTCCTTGTTTAGTGGTGTGGTTCTGTGCCGGGGCAGCCCCATGATTGGGGGTTTTCGGCGCAGGTGTCGGCGACGAAGCGGCTTTCTGTTTTCCAGACGTGGATGGTTTGTGGTGGGGTGCTTAGGTCCAGGGTGCCGTTGATGGGCAGGGGTGGGCCGTTGTTGACGGAGTAGGTGCCGGTGAAGCTGGTGGTGATGGTGGCGGGGTAGTTGCCGGTTTCGGTGTAGATGTCGCTGGAGCGGGTTTCGGTGGTGAGCCATTGGTTTTCGGGGAGGGGGTAGCCGGCCACGGGTGTGGGTCCGAGGCTGGTGCCGTCGCCGTAGGTGTAGGTGAAGGAAGCCGGGGTGGCGGTCAGGTGGACGTTTTGGCCGAGGATGGTGATGTCGAAGGTTTGGTTTGTGGCGGTGGTGTAGAAGTTGGTGGGTCCGCCGCGCAGGGTGTGGGGGAAGGGTTCGGCTTTGAGGGTTCCTGGGTTGACGGGGAGTTGGCGGAAGTCGTTGATGATCCGGGCGGCGATGTTGGCGAGGACGTTCTGGGGTTCGGGGTCGTAGAGGCAGGTTGGGCCACTGATCGCCGGATAGTCCGTCCATTGCGGGTTGGTGATCGACCTCGGAGCCTGCTTCCAGATCACGGGCGTTCCCTCTTCACCGCCCGGTGTCTTGGCTGGGCATTGAAGCGTCAGACAGCCCCTGTCGGGTGTGTCCGTCCCGCCCGATCGGCAGTGGAAGTCGGGCATGTATTGGTATGGATCTTCAGCGGCGGAAACGCCATGAAGATCCGGAACGACGTTCCCTGTCTGGGGATCAGTTGTCCAAGAAACTCCCGCATCCATTACGCCCTGTTCCTCGTTGACGTCGGCCCATGCCGAGTTGCTTGCCATGCCAGCGGCCGAAGGCAGGGCTACGAAAGCGACTGTCAAGAGTAAGGATGCCTTGAGCAGCCGATGGCTCCTAGCGAAGAACACCGATCTCCACGACCTTCCATGCAGTGTCAAAGTGGCCCACGAGGACGAATGCGCTGTTGCTGGCTTCGCTGGGAGGCCGCCCTTGGGTTCCATCGGCGTTGTGGTAGGTGATTGTCTGCTGAATTAGCTGGTATTTCACCGCATGCGAGTCATCGGCCTGCTTCCAGTCCATCTCAATGACGGGGAGCTCCATTTTGCCTCCCACCATCCAGCGCCCATCGACATAACTGTCTGCCGTAGCCTTCTGCAGGTTGCTGCATGCGAGGCATTGTGGAGATGTAAGGGTCTCAAGAGTGCCAATATCTCCGGTCTCGTTGGCGTAATTCTTGACTGCGTAGTAGTACCGAACAAACGCCTCCAGCCCCTCCTTCGTGTTCTCCTTCGCGAGCTCCGGCATCACCGGAACCGGTACATTCTGCGCTTTGCCGTTGGCATCCGCGGGCTTGTAGACAGCTGGCAGCATGGAAGTGGGTGCGGTGGAGGGCGTCGCGCTCGTGCTGGGGGACGCCGTCGTCGAACCTGTCTCGGTGGGTGAGTTGCTGGGCGCGATGCCGCCCTGGCAGCCGCTCAGCAGCAAGGCGAGGGCGGCGAACAAGACTGCAATTGGAGCACGGACCGGCCCGGAAAAGGCAGGCGAAAAGGCAAACAAAAAGCGTGACATGACAAGCTCCCCAGCAGCTGTTTGACGGTGGTGTCGGCCAGTCTAGGCCGGGCAGTAGCGGGGAGCACTGTCGCTGCTGACCAGTTGTGGATAACTCTGGAAGGTGCGAACTATGGTCAGGGGCTGATGGCCGGGCGTATTCTTGCCTCGCCGGTCATCGCACGCCAAAATACGGGGGACACCATGCCAGTCATCGCACGCTCGAACACGTCCGAACCCAACGCCGACACCACTGCAGAGCGACGCGGAAGAACGCGTGTCAGAAGCGGCCGGCTTCTGCTGTGCGCCCTCCTGACAGCCACGTTGGCTCTCAGTGCATGCTCGTTCCCCTTGCCGGTGGCGCAACCTACGCCGATCGCGTCCTCGACAGCCACGAACGCGGCGCCGAGCACGGAACCGTCCGCCGATATCAGTGCGAGCACAGCACAGGGGACAGGTGGTGTGTACGGCGACTTCACGTCCATGTCCGAGGCGTGCATTGCAGTCAGCGCCACCATGTTGAGCGTGACGATCCTTCCGCTGGCGGCGTTGGTGGGCGGAAACCCGGACGATATTGAGAAGGCCAAGCAGGAACTGTCCCAGATGCAGGGCAAGGTCCCTGAGGAGCTGAAGCCGCATTTCGAGAAGCTACGTGCCTTCACCGAATCCGCTGGTACGGATTTCAGCAAGTATGGCGAGCCCGAGTTCGAAGAAGCCATGAAGCCGATCCAGGATTGGATGGACAAGAACTGCAAGTGATGGCGGCGGGTCCCGGGGCACCGGGAGTGGCCCACGCCGCGCGCTCCCCTTCTATCCCAAAGCGTCGGAGCTAGACGCTAGGGTGGTACTCAAGAGAAGGGGAGTGCTCCATGGAAGACCACAACTTGCCGTTTGAACCTGCGGATCCCGCGTATCCAACGCCCGAAGGCGAGCTCGCGGCTGAGATTCCAGGTACGGGACGCACGGTCATCTCGGAGGCTGCCGTCGCCAAGGTTGCCGGTATCGCTGCCCGCACAGTTCCCGGCGTGTACTCCCTGGGCTCGGGACCGTCACGCGCGCTCGGCGCGATCCGCGACGCCGTTGGCAGTTCGGACCATGCAGCGGGGGTTCGCGCCGAGGTAGGCGAGACCCAAGTGGCCGTGGACATCAACCTTGTGGCGGTCTACGGACACCCCCTCCACGGCGTCGCCAACCAGGTCCGGGCCGCCGTTTACAGGGCAGTCGAGGAACTCGTCGGGCTGCAGGTCATTGAGGTCAACATCGAAATCAACGATGTCTACGTGGCCCCGCCGGCCAAAACGGCGGGACCGAAGACTGCTCTAGCGGAAAGGGAGCCACTCCAGTGAACATGACAGTCGTGGGGATCGGGATCGGCGCCTTCGTGGCGTTCATGTCCTTCCAATTCGGGCTGTGGGGCTTCCTCGGCTCACTGCTGTTCATGGGCATAGGCGCGCTTCTGGGCCGCGCGGCCGACGGCAAGCTGGACCTGCGCAGTGTCCTTGACGCCATTATTGGCCGGCGCTCCTCGTCATGAGCTTGGCTGAGGCTGTGGAAACCACCAGCAGCCTGGCCGGCCACAACCGGATCAGCACCCAGGCTTTGACTACGTTGGCCCAAGCGGCTGCCGCCGAGGCTCTCGGCGTCGCGCCGGGCGACATCCGCGCCGATTGGTCGGACGACGACGGCCTGCTGGCTTTGTCGATCGTCGCACCCATCAGCATCCCGGCATTGAGCGAAGTACTCCGCAATCCGCTGCGTGTGAACGGCTTCGGCGGTTCCATTTGGGATCGCGCAGTGGCCGCGAAAGCCACCGTCCTGGAGAGCGTCACCCGGCTCAGCGGTTCACAGTTGAGCCGCGTGGACATCAGGATCAGTGGGGCACACGTTACGGAGGGAGGGCGCGTTCAATGACCCAGGAACAGCAATCCGAAACAGATTTTGACCCGAACGACGCCACAGGTATCCGTCCCATGGCCAGCGAGGACGCAGCCATGAGCCGCATCCTGCGACGTGAGACGCACTCTTCCCGCGCAGGCGCTGCGGGAATCGCTGCCGTTCTGGTGATCATTCTGTGCGTCTATGCAGTGCTCGAATCGACTGTCAGGGCCATCGGCCAACCTCCGTGGCTCATCGACCCCGGCACTGCTGCGGAGCGCATCATCGCTTTGCCGGAGGGGATCTCGCCGCTGCTGCTCGGCGCTGGCGGAGCCGTGATCGCCATGGTGGGTCTGTTCTTCTTCCTCCACGCGGTGCTGCCCGGCAGGCGTGCCCGTCATTTGTTGCGCGACCCGCGTATCGCCGTCGTGGTTGACGACGAAGTCCTGGCCTCCGCTTTGGCACGTCGCGCGCGGACTGCAGCGAATGTGACGCAGGAACAGGTCATGGTGGTTGTCTCGCAGCGCTTGGTGGTGGTCAACGTGCGGCCAACGTCGGGGAGCCGGGTGAGCGAGGAAGCAATTTTGGCGGCGGTGCACGATGAGCTTGAACAGATGTCGCCCGTGCCGTTGCCGGCCGTCCGCGTGAACCTTGCTTCGTCGGGGGTGATCGGAGCGTGAATGGAACTCCGCGGGCCCTGAATCGAGTGTTGCTCTTCATCATTGGCGTGAAACTCTTGGCGATCGGCGCCCTCGTGTTGCTACTCGCCACCGTGCCGGCTGTCGCGTCCTGGTGGCACAGTTGGTCGGCCGGCGTATGGGCCAATGCCGAGAATGCGTTCCGGCAAACACGATTTCCCGGCCGCGAGGAAAGCTGGCTGTGGATCGTTGCTGGAATCGTCCTCGTCCTGGTGATTATCGGGATGGTTGCTTGGCTTTCGCAGCAGGGCAAGGGCCGCGCCAACCTCCTGGTTGCCGGCGACGATGATGGCGACGTCGACGGCGAAGTCCAGATCGGCGGCGGCGTGGCCGAACAGGCGCTCAGGGCTGCATTGGCAGAACGGTCCGACCTCGCGAGCTCGTCCGTAGCCACCTATGAGGTCAATGGCCAGCCTGGCCTCCGCGTGCGTATCCAGCCGCGTCAGGGCGTGGCGCCACATACCTTGGCCGCTGACGTCTCCAAGCTCGTTGAAGCCCTTGATCTGGTGATTGGTAAGAAGACGCCTGTCCTGGTGCACATGGTTGCGGGCACGCGGGCAAAATTCACCAAAGCCGAACGGGTGCGGTGACGTTTAGTTCCAGGACGGCATTTCCGCGTTTTGCGTTGCACTCCGGGAGACATGGCAATAGTTTGAAAAGCAAAGGGGGATTGGCTCCCTTTGTACGAATCGGGGCTTCGGCAAGATCCGCCGTCGAGGTGCTCGACGTCCCACCCGTCAAAGAGGAGATCATCATGAGTGAAGAGACAACGGGATCCGAAGCCGTCGAAGGCGCTGCCGAGAACGCCAAGGACGCAACCGCTGAGGCGTTGGAGAACGTCAAGGAGTTCGCCGGCGACGCTGCGGAGAACGTCAAGGAGTTTGCTGGTGACGCCGTAGAGAACGTGAAGGAGTTTGCTGGCGACGCTGCCGAAAACGTCAAGGAATTCTTTTCCGGTGACGTAGCAGAGAATGCCAAGGAACTGGCGGGCGACGTTGCTGAGAAATCAAAGGAAATCGCCGGAGACGTAGCCGAAAACGTCAAGGGTCTCGGATCCAAGTTTGCAGGCCTGTTCAAGGGCGATAAGTAGCTCTCAAACGCAAACGAGATGGCATTTCACGCCGGTCGGGATGGACCCCATTGGTGTGAAATGCCATCTCGGCGTGTTTAAGCGCGGCTGCGGTGCACCATTCTGTACGTGAGCTCCGCCAACAGTTCTTCGTCGGACAGGTGCGCGGCCCGGACAACGGGACCCGCGGTACCGGCAGGTGAAACAGCCCGGGGTCCCTGCTGCGGTTCATCACTGGTGCGCATGTCGTCAGGAGTGATCTGGTCCGGGGCGAAAGTGGATTTTCCCTTGAGTACGTCCGACATCGACCCCGCACGCCAGCCCAAGGCATGCTCGAGTTTGCGTTGGTTGATCTCTTGGGTGCGGCGCGTGCCGGACTCCAGTGTGCGGACGGTCTTGATGGCGGTCCCAGCCAGCTTCGCCAACTGCACTTGGCTCAGCCCCTGTGCGAGTCGTTCTTCTTTGATCAGGCGGCCGATGGTCTGGAGTGCTTCAAGTTCATCCATACTTCCCACTGTTGCATAGGCAAGAGTGGGTAATCAATTCAGGTTACGTGCCTATTCAGCATCGACATCAGGCACGAGCCACACTGCGCGATTGGGCTTCAGTCGCCCATGGCTGATGGCTGCAGCCTGGCTGCGGATCAGTTCCCGATAGCCTGCGGGAAGCTCCGCGGGAGCCTCGGACATGTTCGCGATCACCAGGACTCCATTGTTCTCGAAAGCGAGAATCCCAGCCTGCGGCTGATGCAGCCGCGACCAGCGCAGCGTGCCGGTTCCCAGCCGCCGCTTGCGGCGTTCGGCCAACACCCGGCGGTACAACTCCAGCGTTGAATGCTCGACGCCGGCCCGCTGATCTGCGGCATAGCGGCCGAATTTGCTGGGCTGGGGGAGCCAGGGTGCTGCCGGTTCACCGGACCACCCGGCGCTGAAACCGAAACTCGGTTCGTCCTTCGCCCATGGGATCGGCACACGGCAGCCGTCCCTGCCGGTTTCCTCGCCCTTGGTGCGGAAGAAGCTGGGATCCTGGCGGAACCGGGCCGCCAATTGGGTGTGCTCCGGCAGCCCAAGTTCTTCGCCCTGGTAGACGTAGGCCGAACCCGGGAGCGCCAAGGCGATCATGGTGGCTGCGCGGGCGCGGGACAGGCCCAAGGCTTCATTGGGTTGTTCTTCCCGGCTGCCAATGCCGTGTGGAAACGTGGTGGGATCTGCCAGTCCGAACCGCGACGGGTGCCGGACGGCGTCGTGATTGGAAAGGACCCACGTGCAAGGGCGTCCGATGTCCTTCACTGCTGCAAGGGACCTCTTGATACTGGACGAAAGCCGAACAGCATCCCACCCGGCGATCATGAAATCAAAGTTGAAGGCCTGCTGCATTTCGTCAGGGCGGATGTAGCGGACGATGCGGTCTATCGCCGGTACCCAGGCCTCGGCAACCAGGACACGGTCTCCGGGGTATTCGGCAAGGAGTTTGTGCCAGCTGCGGTAGATCTCGTGGACCCGTCTTGGTCGAAATATGGCGGCGTGGCGGGTATGTCCTGTTTGCGGCCCTTCTTTGTGCCTTCAACCATGGACACCTCGGCAGACCAATCCGGAAGGCCTTCTGCTTTGATCATGCCGTGCGCAACGTCAACCCTGAATCCGTCAACGCCGCGGTCCAGCCAGAAACGCAGGATATCCTCAAACTCGGCGCGGACTTCAGGGTTTTCCCAGGTCAGGTCAGGTTGGGCCGAGGCGAACAAGTGCAGGTACCACTCGCCCGGAGTGCCGTCAGGCTCGGTGATGCGGGTCCATGCCGGCCCGCCAAAGACGGACTTCCAGTCATTCGGGGGAACGGAACCATCGCCGGAGCCAGCCGTTGCGTCCTTACCGGGGCGGAACATGTACCGCTGCCGGGCTGCCG
Source organism: Paenarthrobacter sp. NPDC092416 (assembly GCF_044755025.1). NCBI lineage: Bacteria > Bacillati > Actinomycetota > Actinomycetes > Micrococcales > Micrococcaceae > Paenarthrobacter > Paenarthrobacter sp. NPDC092416. The sequence continues at coordinate 246,679 of NZ_JBIVQG010000003.1, read as the reverse complement.
AACCTGGAGGGGAGGTCAGTGCTTCCTGGAACCAAACGTGCTGGTCCGAGGTGTGGTTGGGGACAAGATCCACGATGATCTTGAGGCCGAGTCAGTGGGCGCGGTCGCGCAGTGCGTCGAAGTCGTCCAAAGTGCCGAACAATCCGTCGACTTGCCGGTAGTCCGAGACGTCATACCCGGCGTCGGCCTGCGGAGAACTGTAGAAGGGCGACAGCCAAACGGCATCAACACCGAGCTCCGTGAGGTGCTCAAGGCGTGACGTCACGCCCGGGAGATCACCCATGCCATCACCGTTTCCATCGGCGAAGGACCGTGGGTAAACCTGGTAAATCACGGCGTCGAACCACCATGGATGCGTAGCTTCCGACATGGAATTCCTGTCGCAGGAGGATGGACCCGCCCCCAGCCTAGTGGATGCTCCACGGTGGGCAGGCTGCTTTGTATCGTTGTGATTAAAATCGATGTAAGCGCTTGCATTCATACCCCAATGATGGTTAGTGTGAGCCTCACCACATCAACCGCATCGCGGAAATACCTGGTCCACTCACCGAGGAGTTCCCAGCATGAAATCCAAGAAGTTCTTGCTTCCGGCAGCGATCGCCGGAGTCCTGGCTATGTCCCTCACGGCCTGTGGTGGCGGAGGGGGTGGCGGCGGCACCAGCACAGGCGGTGCCAGCGGCGACGCAGCCAACAACCTTGACGGCCGTGGGCCGATTACGTACGTCCAGGGCAAGGACAACAGCAACGTTGTCCGCCCACTCATCGAGAAGTGGAACGCTGCACACCCGAACGAAAAGGTTACGTTCAAGGAGCAGTCTGACCAGGCCGACCAGCAGCACGACGACCTCGTTCAGAATTTCCAAGCCAAGAACGTCGATTACGACGTCATGAGCGTCGACCTCATCTGGGTTGCGGAATTCGCTGCCAAGGGCTGGCTGCAGCCGCTCAAGGACAAGACCGCAGTCTCCACGGACGGCATGCTTGAGTCCACGGTCAAGAGCGCCACTTACAACAACACGCTGTACGCCGCTCCCCAGAGTTCCGACGGCGGCATCCTGTACTACCGGAGCGACCTTGTTCCCACGCCTCCCAAGACCTGGGAAGAGATGATGAGCATGTGCTCCATCGCGAAGCAGAACAACATCGGTTGCTACGCCGGCCAGTTCCAGAAGTATGAAGGCCTGACGGTCAACGCGGCCGAAGCCATCAACTCCGCCGGCGGCAAGATCGTTGATGATTCCGGCAAGGCAGCTGTGAACTCCAGTGAAGCCAAGGCAGGTCTCACCAACCTGGTCAACGCCTACAAGGATGGCAACATCCCGACCGAAGCCATTACCTTCCAGGAAGAGCAAGGACGTCAGGCTTTCGAGGCCGGCAAGCTGCTGTTCCACCGCAACTGGCCCTACGTGTACAACCTGGCCAAGACCGATGGCTCGTCCACGGTGAAGGACACGTTCGCCATGGCACCGCTTCCCGGTAAGGATGGCCCTGGCGCTTCTTCACTCGGCGGCCACAACATCGCCATGAGCGTCTACTCCAAGAACAAGGCCACTGTCACTGATTTCATCAAGTACATCGCCAGCGAAGAGACTCAGCGCTTCTACGCCACCCAGGGCTCACTGGCTCCTGTCCTGACCAAGCTGTACGACGACAAGGAACTCGTGGCCAAGCTCCCGTACCTGCCGGTGCTGAAGACGTCCATCGAGAACGCGGTTCCGCGTCCGGTGACGCCGTTCTACCCCGCAGTCACCAAGGCTGTGCAGGACAATGCCTACGCTGCCCTCAAGGGAGAAAAGACCGTTGACGCGGCTATCTCCGACATGCAGAAGGCTATTGAGTCGGCCGGAGCAAAGTAATCATCCGGGCCTCAGTCCGGCCACCCGTCCTTGGCGGCGGGTGGCCGGACTGGAGGCAACGGCCTTCTCCCTGACAGGAGCTTGACGTGTCAACAGAACTACAAAAACCGCAGCCGACGACGGCTGCCGAACATAAGATGCCGGGGCGCGAAAGCGCCGACCGCAAGCAAATAACCCAAGGACGTTGGGCCTACACCCTCTTGGCGCCGGCCCTGGTCCTCCTGGCGATCGTTATCATCTACCCGGTGGTCAACGCCATCATCATGTCCTTCCAAAAGGACTCCGGCCTCGATCCGGCCACGGGGTTCTTCTCCGAAGGCGGCCCAGCCGGCTTTGACAACTACGTTCACTGGCTGGCCCAGCAGTGCACCGCACCCGGTGGCGGTACAGTCGCCTGTCCGCCGGGAACGCTGGGAGCCCAGTTCTGGGATTCCATGGGCACTACCTTCTTCTTCACGGTGGTTACCGTGGCATTTGAAACGGTCCTTGGTTTCTGGATGGCAATCATCATGGCGCGCGCGTTCCGTGGACGGAGCCTCATCCGCGCAGCTGTCCTGGTCCCATGGGCCATCCCGACTGCCGTCACTGCCAAGCTCTGGTTCTTCATCTTCGCGTTCGAAGGAATCGCCAACAAGCTCTTCGGTACCCAGATCCTGTGGACCGGCTCTGAATGGCCGGCCAAGTGGGCCATCATCATTTCCGACGTCTGGAAGACAACTCCGTTCATGGCATTGCTGATCCTTGCAGGCCTGCAGCTGATCCCGGATGAAGTCTATGAGGCAGCAAAGGTGGACGGAGCTTCCACGTGGCAGCGCTTCCGCTTGATCACGCTCCCGCTCGTGAAGCCCGCACTCATGGTGGCCGTGCTCTTCCGCGTGCTCGACGCATTGCGCATGTACGACCTCCCGGCCATCATGACCCAGGGCGCCAACGGCACCACCACGCTGTCAATCCTTGTGGTCCAACAAATCAGGCAAGGGTTCAATACAGCGGCAGCGCTATCGACGATTACGTTCGTGGTCATATTCCTGGTTGCCTTTATCTTCGTCCGGTTCTTAGGCGCTAATGCGGTCGGTGCCGCCACAGCTTCGGGAAAGGTGAAGTGAAATGAGCACAGCCACAGCTTCGAAGACCACGTCCGCCTCGACCCAGCGGCCAAAGCGTCCGTTCGACTGGGGAATGTTCCGCACTTATATCAGCGCGATCGTCATTCTTGTCTGGTGCCTGGCGCCCTTCTACTGGATGATCGTCACCGCTTTCCGGGACGTTGGATTCACCTTCGACACCACGCCGTTCTTCACGCACGTCACGTGGGACAACTTCGCAACCGTGTTCGATGAGAGCCTGGGCAACCACTTCGGCAAGAACCTGCTGAACAGCCTGATCGTTGGTGGCGTCACCACGATCGTGGCCTTGCTTGTGGGCGTCTTTGCCGCATACGCGTTGGCCCGCCTGAACTTCCGCTTCAAGTTTGTGGTGCTTGGCTTCATCCTTGGCGCCTCGATGTTCCCGGGTGTTGCCTTGGTGACTCCGCTTTTCCAGCTGTTCACCAACATCGGCTGGTTCGGCACGTACCAGGCGCTGATCATTCCGAACATTTCCTTCGTACTTCCGTTGACTGTCTATACGCTGACCTCGTTCTTCCGCGAAATGCCGTGGGAACTTGAAGAAGCCGCGCGAATCGACGGTTGCACGCAGGGCCAGGCCTTCCGGAAGGTGATCCTGCCGCTTGCGGCACCAGCCACCTTCACCACGGCCATCCTGGCGTTCATTGCATCCTGGAACGAGTTCCTGATCGCCAGCCAGTTGTCCAATGACGCCACCAAGACGGTCACCGTGGCAATCGCTTCGTTTGCTGGTGCGCAACCGCACCAGGAGCCCTACACGGCAGTCATGGCTGCCGGAACCATCGTCACCATTCCGTTGGTGATCCTGGTGCTCATCTTCCAGCGAAAGATTGTTGCGGGCCTGACGGCTGGTGCTGTTAAGTGATCAGTTCTGCCAGCCGGCGGCATGGAGCGGCTCCTGCCCGGAAACCCGATCCTGACACCAAGCGCGTGCGCTCCGGTGAGGATTTCGACATCATCATTGGGCTCTTGGGCTTCTGGGCGCTAGTCCTCCTGGTAGTCACAATCGTCATGGAACTCACCGGCCAGCCCGCCTTGGGCTGGGCGATGGGCCTCCTGGCCGTAGTGCTCGCCCTCTGGGGAATGCTTCGGTTGCGTAAGAAGCTGCCCAAGAGGACCTCCAGGCGCCTCGGCTGAGCAGCGGGCGAAACAAGCTGCGCGAAATCGGCGATGGGCTGCGGACAGAATAGGCTTGCATATGCCGTCTGGGAAGGAGCCCTCGGCTTTCGGCATGCATCAATGAGGGGGCTAAGTGGCAAAAACAAACGAACGGTCCCAACGCGGTGGCCATACCGGGGTCAGTATTGAAGACGTCGCTGCCGCTGCCGGAGTCTCCACGGCAACCGTCTCCCGGGCGGTGCGGGGGTTGCCTCGGGTGTCTCCCGCAACCCGCGAGAAGATCCTCGAAGTAGCAAGTTCTTTAGGGTATGTGGCGTCGTCGTCGGCCTCAGGGCTGGCGACGGGCCGCACCCGTACCATCGGTGTCCTGGCGCCGTTCGTCAGCCGATGGTTCTTCTCCAAAGCCATTGAGGGCGCTGACAGGGAGTTGCATTCGCGCAAGTACAACCTCTCCCTCTTCAACCTTGGTGGCCACGGCAGCAACCGGGAGCGGCTCTTCAGTTCCACCATGGTCTACAAGCAGATCGATGCCCTTCTGGTCCTCTGCATGGCCCTCAGCGAGGACGAGCTTGAGCATCTCCACAAGATCGACATCCCCCTGGTGGTTGTTGGCGGCCATGTGGAGGACTGCCCGTACATCGGCATCAACGATTACGACGCCGCTTCCACCGCGGTCCGCCACCTCGTGGACCTCGGCCACAAGGACATCGCGCTGCTGCACGGCGACGACGAGACCGACTTGAACTTCGATGTTCCGCGGGTGCGGATCCGGGCTTTCCAGGAAGTAATGGCCGACGCCGGACTGGAAGTCCGTCCCGAATGGGACGAATGGGGGGACTTCACCGTTGCTAGTGGGCAGCAGGCGTTCAACCGGCTGTGGAACCAGCCGGGCCGAAAACCGACCGCGATTTTCTGCTCGTCGGACGAGATGGCGATGGGCGTGATTTTCGAAGCCGGCCGTCACGGCGTCCGGGTGCCCGAAGATCTCTCTGTCATCGGCATCGACGACCACGATTTCTCATCGTCCCTGGGCCTCACCACGGTGGGGCAACGGCCGGACAACCAAGCTGAGCTCGGCACCAAGATGCTCCTTGACGAGCTCGACGGCATCTCCGGGGCAGTGCGTTCACAGGTGGCGCCGCATGAACTGATCGTGCGGGAGACTACTGCGCCCCCGTCCCGCTAGGCGAGTGTTAGCGCTCAACTGGCTCGTGCCAGCTGCCTGATGGGAATCCAACGCGAGGCCAAGCGGCGGTAGGCTGCCGCAGCCCCGGTCATATCGCCTTCTGCCAGGCATTCGATGCCCAACCGCACGTCCATGGGTGACTCGTCCGGGTAGACCTTGTCCGCCACGGCCCCATAATCGAGCTCTACCATCGACTGGACGTGGAACAGCTCCAGCCACTCGGTGAGCTGCGTCAGGTCGTCGAGCATGTCCAGATCCGGTGCTGCCAAGGCCAGGTTGGCCACGGCGAACCGTGCCCGGTCCAACGCATCCGTCAGCGGCGTCCACACTCGGACGGTGAGGATATGCCCGTCGGACTCCACCACATCTTTTCGGTCCGATTCCTGGAACAGGGAGAACCAGCTGAACGGGATACCCCACGTGGACGCGCGCGTGTGTACCCGTTTGGCGTCTTCACCGGCGTTGATGCGGTCGATCCGGACTTGGTGCTTGTCGCGTTGGGAGACCGGAATGAGCAGGTCGGCAAGCGGGCTGTGCACGCCGTCCATGAGCGCGTTGGCCGCCAAGCCAGCCCGAATCACCAGTTGGCTGGGGCAGTAAAGCAGCCGTCCGGCGTCGTGATCTTCCTTGTCAGACGCGGCAGTGTGCCGCCCGGTGGGTACGCGCGTCATCCGGACCAGGTCCGTGCGCCCCGTGGGGAACGGGTCGCCGCCCGAGCGGGTAATGCGGCCCAAGGAGGCCTGCAGTTCGGCATTTTCGACGGCGGCCCGGGAACCGATCCTGCCGCTGTCCGCCACAAGTTGGCGTTGCTGCTCGGCGGGAAAAGCCTCAAGGGGCTCGTAAATGCGCAGCGACGAAGAGAACGGCAGCCCTGCCTGGCCCCGGTACAGGTTTCCAGTCATTGTCAGCCGGTCCCTTTCGTCGTCGAGCGGGTTACTAATCTGCGAGTTCTACGATCACGGGAGCGTGGTCTGAGGCACCCTTGCCCTTGCGTTCCTCGCGGTTGATCGAGGCGCCGGTGACCCGGGCAGCGAGGGCCGGGGAGGCCAGGCAGAAGTCGATCCGCATGCCTTCCTTCTTGGGGAAGCGCAGTTGCGTGTAGTCCCAGTAGGTGTAGACGCCGGGGCCGGGGGTGTGCGGGCGGACGACATCTGCGAATCCTGCAGCTTCGAACGCGTGGAAGGCCTCGCGCTCGGGTTCGCTGACGTGGGTCATGGCGTTGGCGCGGAAGAAGTCGATGTCCCAGACGTCGTCGTCGAACGGCGCAATGTTCCAGTCGCCCATGAGCGCCACCTGCGCTTTGGGATCGGCCTCGATCCAGCCGGCGGCGTGGCCGCGAAGGGCTTCGAGCCACTTGATCTTGTACGGCATGTGCTCGTCATCCAGGGAGCGGCCGTTGGGGACGTAAAGGCTCCAGATCCGCACGCCACCACAGGTGGCGCCGATGGCGCGGGCTTCCTGCACGGGGTCCTTGCCGGCTTTGCCGAAGGAAGGCTGATCCACGAAGGTCCGCTCGACGTCTTCAAGTCCCACGCGGGAGGCGATGGCGACGCCGTTCCATTGGCTCAGGCCGAAGTGGGCGACCTCGTAGCCCATGCGTTCAAAGAGCTCCCACGGGAAGTTGTCGTCCTTGCACTTGGTCTCCTGGATGGCCAGGACATCGCAGTCGCTGCGCTCGAGCCACGCCTCAACACGGTCGGCACGGGCACGGAGGGAGTTCACATTCCAGGTAGCTATCTTCACAGCCACTAACTTACCGAACTTGGCGCCGAGCGCATCCCTTGAACGCCGAATGACTGGCCGGATTGCTCTGTCAGGGCTAGTGGGCCAGCATCATGGGCGACGACGCGGCCCTGCGGAGCTGAATGCCGGACATGATCAGGAGCACCCCCGCCACCACGGCAAACGCTGCCAGCAAACCCACCAAACCGAGGAAGCCCACACCCGGATTCACCAGGACGAACAGCCCAAATGCGGCAGTGACAAGCCCCGTCAGCAGCCAGAGTCCCCACGCCCTGATGTTGCTCCGCGCGGCCAAGGCCAGAATGATCTGCGAGACCCCGAGGACCAAGGCCCACAGTCCAACCAGTACACCAAGTGCCGATGCTGTGATGCCGGGCCAAGCGACGGCTACCAGGCCGGCCGCAATGGAGATGAAGCCGCCAACCATGGTCCAGCGGGAATGGCGGGAGGGATCGTAGAAGTAGTGCGCAACGTTGGTGAGGCCGTCGGTAATGACGAAGATCCCGAACACGTACACCAGGGCGAATACCGTGGCCACGGGCAGGGAAGCCACCAACAGGCCGAAGAGAATCGCGAGGCAACCCCGGAACAGAAGTGCCGTTCCGGAATGCTTGAACAACTTGCGCCCTGTTGTGTCGGACATAGGGTCAGTTTAGATGAAGGCGATTGCCGGAGATATAGGCATTGGGTCCGGAATCGCCTGCCGCCGCATGGACAGTTGCTACCGCATCCCCTCGCGACGGATGGCGGTGGCGATCGCTGCTGCCCGGGTCTCGACGCCGAGCTTGGCGTAGATATGGGCCAGGTGTGTTTTGACCGTGGCTTCGGAGATGAAAAGGCGTTTTCCCAAGTCGCGGTTGCTCAGGCCCTCGGTCAGGAGGCTCAGCAGCTCTGCCTCCCGCGGAGTAAGGATCTCGTCCGGGTTCCTGAGCTGCTGGAAGAGCCTCGAAGCCACAGGTGCACTCATCACGCTTTTGCCCTGGACTGCGCCCCGGACCGCCGCGAAAATCTCCTCCGGCGCAGCGTCCTTGAGCAGGTAGCCCATGGCGCCGGCGTCGACCGCCCGGACAATGTCGGCATCGGAATCGTACGTGGTGAACACAATGATGGCCTGCTTCGGATGGCGCTGCCGGAGCTGCTTGGTGGCCTCGATCCCATCCATACCGGCGCCCATGGCCAAATCCATCAGGATCACCGCGGGTGCATGCTGTTCGGCGGCGTCCAAGGCTTCCTCACCCGATGAGGCTTCGCCGACGACGGCGATGTCTGCTTGGGTGCCAAGGAGCGCCTTGAGCCCGCTCCGGACCACTGTATGGTCGTCCACGAGGAGCACGGAAATGGTGGTCACAGGGTCTCCTTCGTTGTGGTTTCGGGCGTGGCCGCGTTGTCAGGGGCAACAGGTGGAAGAGGTGCAACAGCGGCTGCCGCGGCGGTCACCGGCAGCGGAAACTGAGCCGCGATGATGGTCCCTTCTCCCGGGGAGCTCTCCACCGACAACTCTCCGCCCAACTGCTCAACGCGCTGACGCATGGCCCGCAACCCGTATCCTCCGGTTTCCGACGGCGGAGGTACCGTTCCGGGATCAAAGCCGCGACCGTCGTCGAACACGTCCAAGGTGACCGCGTTCGGAAGGTAGCCAAGCGTCACGCTCGCTTGACCGGCGCGGGCGTGGAGCTGGATGTTGGCTGCTGCGCTCTGCGTTACGCGCAGCAGCGCGTGCCGTACCTCGGCCGAGACGGGTCGCGGGTCGCCGGTGACCTGCACGTGAATGTTCTCCACATACTGCCGTGCGGCGTGCTCCAGGGCATCCGGGAGCGGCCCGGTTTCGAGGCCGGGGGCGGAGAGTTCGTGGACCAGGCTCCGGGTATCGGCGAGGTTCCGGCGCAACAGTTCGGTAGCTTTCTGCACGTCAGCGTGAGCTGTGGGATCGGGCCAGGAACGCTGTGCGGCTTCGAGCATCAGCAGGCTGCTGGCGAGCCCTTGGGTCACTGTGTCGTGGATTTCGCGTGATACCCGCTCGCGTTCCGTGGCGATTCCGGCGGCGCGCTCACTCGCAGCGAGCCGTTCCTGGGTTCTCGAGACGTCGTCGAACAATCTGCGCTGCAGCGCGGCGTCCCGCTCGATCTTGTCGTAAATCAGCGTCAGCAGTGCGCCCGCGGCGAGCGGTCCCAACAACATGGCCACATCGGTCCAGTCGCTCATGCGGAAGAGCCCGACGGCGGTGGCCGCCGCCGTCGCGCCGCCCGCCAGATAGGCGGGCCAGCCACGTAACGCAGCGCGGGTGAGGAAGAAGATGGCAAAGGAGCACCAGGCGAAGCTCGGTGCTACGACAACCAGCGCGGCCCAGGCTGCCAGCAACGCGAACATCCAGGACATCCACAGTTGGCGACGCTGTCCCGGTTGTCGTCTCGGCGCAAGCACAGCCGTGATGGCGTACAGCGCGCAGACCGCGCCGGCCAATGCCACGGTCCAAAGGTTGTCGGCGGGGGAGTGGCGCATGACGTAGCGGACTGCCGAGGCAACCATCAATACGGCGAAGCCCAGGTGCACCACGGCGTCGATCCGGCCGTCGATTCGGTGAAGTTGGTCTGGCCGTTGGAGGGCTGTTGGCATGGGTGGTTCCCGTTTCGTTGAAGACGCTCTTTCCATGCTAGATCCCACGCCGTTATTGGTCTCTCCACCTTTTGGCTGATACGGCTGGCGGAAGGTATGAGACCGCGGCCTGCTTCGGGCCGATGTGGCAGCGTGGCCGGAAACGGAAGCATGGAGATGTACCCGATGCTTACTACCAGGAGAACTCCATGAAGAAGTCCAACAAGATGATCGCCGCAGCTGCTGCCGGAGCGCTGTTGCTCACCGGCGGAATCACCGCTGTGGCCAACGCCGTGGTACCCGAGACCGCTCCCGCCACAGCCGCCGTTGCCACCGAGGTCCAGTCCTCGCCGGAGAACGTCGTGGCTCAGAACCGTATCTCCGTGGGTGCTTCGAGCAAGGCAGTGAACGCTGCGCTTGCCAAATGCCAGGCCGACAAACTGCCGTTCGTGACCGTTGCCGTGGTGGACCGTTTCGGCACCGTCCAGGCTCTCCTCCGCGGTGACAACGCTGCAGAGCACACCATCGAAGCCGCCAAGCAGAAGGCCTACACCGCGGCTGCCTTCGGTGCTCCCACCAGCGAGCTCGCCAAGCGCATCAACGGCAACGGGCCGTCCATTGCCGATCTCCCGGGCACGCTCTTCCTGTCCGGCGGCGTTCCGCTTAAGGTCAACGGCGTTTCGGTGGCTGGCATTGGCGTGGGCGGCGCTCCCGACGGCGCCCTGGACGAAGCCTGCGCTACAGCCGGTGCTGACATCCTTTCCGGCGCAGCGAAGTAGCCTCGACTCATGAATCCCCGCGCTGGAGTTTTTGTACAGCTGTCCTTGTGGGCGCGTCTTAGGGGTGCTGTCTGTACGAAAACTCCGGTGGTGGGTGCGGGTTTACTGGCCGCAGGGCTTCTGGCTGGCTGCGCGTCGTCGTCGCCCCTGCCGTCGTCGCCCCCGCCGTCCGGCGCAGCTGACTCAAGCACGACGGCGGTCGCGTCGCCCTCCAGCCTCTCGCCGGCTCAGCCAGCCCCAGCCTCGGCCTCGCCGTCGAGCGCGAGCGCCGGCCCGGCGTCGTCCGTTGCCTCGCCACCCAAACTGTCACCGGAGGCCCAAAGGGAAACGGACCGGCTCCTGATCCTCGCCGCGAAAGCCAACCATCCCGTGCGGGTCCGCGAGCTCATCGCCGCGGGCGGGAACGTCAACGCCAAGGACGACATCCAGGACTCCGCGTTCCTGTACGCCGGGGCAGAGGGCTTCAATGAGGTACTTGAGCTGACCTTGGCTGCGGGCGCGGACGTGCGCAGCATCAACCGGTATGGCGGCACGGCCCTGATCCCGGCGAGCGAGCATGGCCACACCGATACCGTGCGTATCCTCATCGCCGCGGGCGTGCCCGTGAACCACGTCAACAACCTGGGATGGACTGCCATGCAGGAAGCCATCCTGCTTAACAACGGGGGTCCCCATCAGCAGGACGTGGTCAGGCAACTCCTCGCGGCCGGAGCTGACCCGGACATCCGCGACCCCCAAGGCCGAACTGCCCTGCAAAATGCTGAGCGGCTTGGGTTCACGGAGATCGCCGAGCTGATCCGGTCCCACTGACCCGTCTGAGTAGCAGTAGAGCGCGTTTTGGGGTCTCAAAACGCGCTCTGCTGCTACCTACTTGGGGGGCTACACCGCTTCCAGCACGCTCACGTAATTCGCGATGCCCACTCCGCCCATGTTCTGGACTGCGCCGCGGCGGGCGTTGGGCAACTGCATGTCGCCGGCTGTGCCCGTGAGTTGCATTGCCGCGATGACGTGCTGGGACACGCCGGTGGCGCCGACGGGGTGGCCCTTGGCCTTCAATCCGCCGGACACGTTGACGGGCAACTTGCCGTCCTTAAAGACCCACCCTTCCTGGATGGCCCTCGAGCCCTCGCCGCGGGGCGCGAGCCCCATGGCCTCGTACATGATCAGTTCCGCGATGGTGAAGCAGTCGTGGACCTCGGCGAAGTCCAAGCCCTCAAGGCCAACGCCCGCCATGCCCAGCGCCCGCTCCCACGAGGCGCGGGTAGCGGCGAACTCGGTGGGGTCGCGCTTCTCTGCCGGGAAGAAGTCGTTGGCGTGGCCGAAGCCGGCCAAGCGCACAGGTGCTGTTGCGCCGCCAGTAGCCGACGTTGAAATCACGACGGCGGCCGCACCGTCCGAGACCGGCGAACAGTCCGTGCGGCGCAGGGGTTCGGCCACCATGGGGTTCTTATCGGAGATGGTCCGGCAGAACTCCTCGCCGAAGTCCCTGTGCATCTGGGCGTAGGGGTTGTCCATGCCGTTGCGATGGTTCTTGGCCGCGATGGAACCCAGCACATCGCCGAGGCCGCCGGGGTAGTTCGCCGGATCGATGCCCGTGCCGTAGCGCTTCCCGTAGTGCTTGGCAACCTCGGCAAACAGGCCGGTGAATCCGGTGGAGGACGCCTTGCCTGCCATCTCGTACGAAGCCCCAAGCAGTGCTGCGCCCACGACATCGGCACCGGCATCGGTCATCTTCTCAGCGCCGATCACCAGGACGTTGCGGGCGGTTCCGGCGAGCACCGCCTTGACGCCCTGCTGGAATGCGGCAGATCCGGAAGCGCACGCGTTCTCCGTGCGCGTGGCCGGGACGTTGGCCAATTCCGCTGACAGTTGGAGCGCCAAGGAGGACGTGAAGCCCAGCGGCTGCATGCCCGAGTTGAACTGGCCGAGGTAGATCTCGTCGATGTCCTTGGGGTCCAAGCCGGAGTTGCTGATTGCCTCCCCTGCTACCTGCACGATCAACGATTCCAGGGTGTCATCCGTCAACTTGCCGAACTTGGTGTGGCCCCATCCTGTGAGCAGGATGTCCTTGCCAAACTGGGCTTTCAGGCTCATGCGTTTGCTCCTTCGAGGGTGTGTTCTTCGGACTCGAGTGCCACGGTGAACTCTGCGTCCGTCGCGCTGCGGATCTCGTCCACCGTGACGCCCGGGGCGAGGCGCGTCAGCTGGAGGCGAGTGCCGCCGTCGTGATTTTCGGGGACCGGTGCAATGTCGAAGACCGCCAGATCGGTGATGATCCGGTCAACGCACTTGAGCCCCGTCAACGGCAGCGTGCAGTCGGTGACGATCTTGGCCGAGCCGTCCTTTGCATTGTGTTCGGTGAGGACAACGACGCGCGGTGTACCCGCAACGAGGTCCATGGCCCCGCCCATGCCTTTGACCATCTTGCCGGGGATGGTCCAATTGGCGAGGTCGCCGCTGCCGGACACCTGCATGGCGCCCAGGATGGCCACTTTCACGTGGCCGCCGCGAATCATGCCGAAGGAGGTGGCGGAGTCGAAAATGCTTCCGCCGGGGGTGATGGTGACGGTCTGCTTGCCGGCGTTAATGAGGTCGGCGTCTTCCTCGCCCTCATACGGGAACGGGCCCATTCCGAGCAGGCCGTTCTCGCTCTGAAGGACCACCCGCACGCCGTCGGGCAGGTTATTGGCCACGAGGGTGGGGATGCCGATGCCGAGGTTGACGTAATCGCCGTCGTTCAATTCTTCGGCCGCGATGGCGGCCATTTGGTCACGTGTCCATGCCATGAGGTGTGCTCCTTTTTTCGTGATGCGCGTTAGACGGCGAATGCTTCGGCGCCGTGGTCCTGAGCCTTTTGCTCTTGAAGACGCGGCCGGACCGTTCGCTGTTCGATGTCCTTGACCCGGCTACTCGCTTTGACCAGTCGTTGGACGTAGACGCCCGGGGTGACGATGTGGTTGGGATCCAACTCGCCCGGCTCCACAATGACCTCGGCCTCGGCAATGGTCACTGCGCCGGCGGTCGCCACCACTGGGTTGAAGTTCCGCGCGGTATAGCGGTAGATCAGGTTGCCGTCCGTGTCGGCGGTGTGCGCGTGGACCAGGGCGACGTCGGCGGTGATGGCGCGCTCGCGGACGTACGTTACGCCGTCGAACTCTTCCAGGGGTTTGCCTTCGGCAACCAAAGTACCTACGCCGGTTCGGGTGTAGAAGGCGGGGATTCCGGCGCCGCCGGCGCGCAGGCGCTCAGCGAGCGTGCCCTGCGGGGTGAACTCGACCTCCAGTTGACCAGCGAGGTACTGCTCGGCGAAGAGTTTGTTCTCGCCCACATACGACGCGATGACCTTCCGGACCTGGCCGGCCTCGATCAGGACGCCGAGCCCCTTGCCGTCCACGCCCATGTTGTTCGAGACGATGGTGAGATCCTTGGCGCCCGAATCACGGACGGCGTCGATCAGGTCAGCGGGGATGCCGCTCAAGCCAAATCCGCCGACGGCGATCGTCAGGCCGTCTGCCATCAGGTCATGGAGCGCTTGGGCCGCGTTGGCGTGCATTGTGGTCATTCGGAACTCCTCGTTGAGCCTCGTGTGCAGGCATATCCACGTTGTGGACTGGTTGTCTTTGTGTTGGAGCCTAGGTTTCTTCCGAGGAGTGGTCAACGGATGACGATGTTGGTTACTCACGGTGTGGACGGTACGCTGGAAGGTGTCCATATTGTGGATGAAATCTTTCGGGAGGCAGTTTTGGCGGACCGCGTGAAGGCAACGAACCCCGTGCAGGGAGCCCAAGTAGTGGGCCGGGTGGCGCTGCTCCTGCGGCTGGTGGGACGCAAACCCGAGGGGACTTCCCTGGCGGGCCTGGTCCGTGAATCGGGGCTGACCAGGCCAACGGTGCACCGGCTGCTGACGTCCTTGGCGGCGGAGGGGCTGCTGGAACATGACCCGACTGCCGGAAAATGGGTGCTCGGGCCCGAGATCTTCCTCTTGGGATCGGTAGCTGCCGCGCGATTCCCCATGGAGGACATTGCCCGGCCGTCACTGCGCAGGCTCGCCGCCGAGACAGGTGAGAGCGCGTTCTTCTCCATCCGGCGTGGCAACGAAACCGTTTGCGTGCTGCGAGAAGAGGGCTCGTTCCCGGTGAGATCGTTTGTGCTCCACGAGGGCGTGCGATTCCCGTTGGGCGTGGCATCTGCCGGGACGGCGATTATGGCTTTCCTGCCTCCGGAAAAGCAGGATTTGTTGCTCGGGGATTGGGATGGGCACGCGGGTGACTTTGCTGCTGGACACTCCGCAGACGTGGTGCGGGACAGCCTGGAGCGGACACGGCTGACAGGCTACTCGGTGAATCCAGGGCTCATCCTTGAGGGAAGCTGGGGGATGGGTGCAGCTGTATTTGACCGGCAGGGGCGGCCCGCGTGGGCACTGTCCTTGACGGGGATTGAGCCCCGGTTCCGGCCGGATCGGCAGGAATTCCTCGGCAAATTGCTGCTCGAGGAGGCGCACCGGATGACGGCCAGATTGCAGGGCGGCTGACCCAACTGTGAGCCTTGAAAGTGGCTGGTCTGGGACTGGCTGGCAGGATGGGTGCAGGCCGTTGCCCCGTGGATATGACTCACCGCATAACTGACCCGCACGGTGTCTCTAAATAGATTTGTCGGTCCATTGGGTGGTCCGGCCGGCACCTGTCTGTCCTGCCCACCTCGGTAGCTTGATCAGAAGACTGTCCCCCACTTTTGCGGGGCGTGTGAACAGTCAATGGACGACGAACAACACCCGCGGCACCATCGCGGACCTGGGTAAAACCACCTACACCTACAGCGCCTCGGGCAAGCTCACCGCACGGGAACTGGCTTTCAACAGCCGCCCGGGTGTGGCCTCGGACTATCAGCGCTACGACTACGACTACGCCTCATGCCTGGAGGCCGTGTGGACGCCGGCGTCCAAGGCCTGCACCACCGCCCCGACATCGGCCTCGACCAGTGTTGCCGGGCTGGGAGGGCCGGCAGCGTACGCGCGAACCTACGCGTACACCGCAGCCGGTGACCGTTCACAAGTCAAACGCTTTGACGCCACCGGGGCGTTGGCTGTCACCGAACAGTACAACTACGCAGCAAGCGGTACCGCAGGACAGCACCAGGTCGACTCGATCGTCTCCACCGTCAACGGCACACCGACGACCTGGCCATACCATTTCGTATGGCCACGTCGGGCGAAATCGCCACAGAAACGGCTCGTAAATTCAGCACAAAGAACGATGGAGTGTCCATCGTGATTCGAGGAGGCAATCAATGACATCGGATCCGGAAACCTTCCCCGGAATGAATCGGCTTGAGTTGGCTGACCTGATTGACCAGCTCAGAGACAACCTGAAAGAAGATCCGGAATCCTGGGAGAATCCCGATCTGGATAGGTTCCTGGAGTCTTTGGCTGCGTGGACCCGAGATATGGATGGTGTCTTCTTGAATCGTGGTGAACCCCTCCCCGAGGTACCTTCCTGGGAACTTATCGCAGATATGCTGCTTGCAGCAAAAATTTATGAATAGACTTCGAGTGGAGACCTCGGCGCCCTGTGGGTCATCGAGAGCATCGGCAGCTACGGGGCTCAGCTCGCCCGCTAGACCGGGCTTGCCGGCTACTGGGTGGTCGAGGCAGACCGGATGGGCACGGCAGGGCGCCGCGGCATCGGCAAGTCCGACCCGATCGATGCCGGGCGAATCGCCGCAGCCGTGCTCCCGCTCAAGGATGAGCAGCTGCGCACCCCGCGGATGGATGAAGGGACCCGGGCGGCACCCAGATCCTCCTCACCGCCTGGGATGAGCTCACGCGGGAACGGACCAGGGCCGTGAACGCCATGACCGCCCTCGTGCGCATCGCCGACCTCGGCATCGACGCACGGTATCCCCTCGGCGCCGGGAAGATCGGGGAGATCTCCCGCTGGCGCGCGCGAGGAGGACCTCGCCGCCGCGACCAGCCGCACCGAGGCCGTGCGGCTGGCTAAGAGGATCCTCGCCCTGACGCCGAGATCACGGACAACACGAACCGGACGGGCGACCTCGTCGAGGCCAGCCCCGCTTCGGCCCTGATCGAGGAGACCGGGATCGGGCCGGTCACCGCAGCCACCGTCCTGGTCGCCTGGTCCCATCCCGGACGGGTCAGGGACGAGGCTGCGTTCGCCGCTCTCGCCGGAGTTGACCCCATCCCGGCCTCCTCTGGCAACACCACCCGGTACCGGCTCAACCGCGGCGGTGACAGGCGCCTCAACCGCGCACTGAACATCATCGCCATGGTCAGGATGGTCCACCACCCCCAAACCCGCGCTTACGCCGACAGGCGCCGCGTCGAAGGCAAGACCGATCGCGATATCCGCCGCTGCCTCAAGCGCTACCTCGCCCGACACCTCTTCCGCCACCTCAACGCCGCCGCCGGCAGCAAAATTGGGGGTTGACGAGATATAGAAGCTTCATAGACGCGCCTGAGTCGCATTTGTGCGCGTTTAGACCGCTCTAAACGCGCACAAATGCGACTCAGTTGGGTGGGTTAGCGCAGGTCCAGGCGCATGAGTACCCGAGGGAAGCCGTTGAGCACCGAGGTTGTTTCGGCGACCTTCGTGAATCCGGCCTTCTCAAAGAGCTTGCGGGTGCCGACGTAGGCCATGGTGAGATCGACTTTGCTGCCCTTGTTGTCCACGGGGTAGCCCTCAATGGCTGGCGCATGGTACTTGCGCGCCATCTCCACTGCTCCCTCCAACAGATGATGGGAGATGCCATTGCCGCGATGCCCGGGCCGTACCCGAATGCACCAAACCGACCACACCTCCGAGTCGTCCACATGTGGGATCCTGCGGTTCGTTGCAAAACTGGTGTCCGCGCGGGGGTGGACTGCCGCCCACCCCACTACCTCGCCGCCGTCGTACGCCAAAACGCCGGGCGGCGGATCCTCAGCTACCAGTTTCTTGACGAACTTTCCCCGCTCTTCCCGCTGGAGCGCAAGATTTTGTTTCGAAGGAATCCGGTAGCTCAGGCACCAGCACACGTTGGCGTCGGGGCGCTTGGGACCAACCATGGTCTTCACGTCATCAAACACTGTTGCGGGGCGAACTTCGATTGCCATGCGGCCCATCCTGTCACCGGCCCGGACCCTCCGCTAGGCCAGAGCACTATCCGAACGTGAACGAGTACGCCTGGATGCCTTGCGGAATCTTGACCTCAAGCTTGCCCTCGCGGATCTCGGTATCGTCCACGATTTGGTAGAGCGTTGGCGTCCCTGAGACCTTCACCTGGGTGGTCTTGCCGTCCCGGACCACATCGATCATTCCCTCGCCACTGACCACGATGTACACCTGCTCGGCGTGGTAGTTCAGCGAGATGGATGAGCCAGCCCGGGTAGGTGTGATCGACTGCGTCCCCACGTCCCATCCACCGGCAAGCGCGTAGCTGTCTGCGGGCTGCGCGGACGGAACGGTATACGTTCCAGCTCCGGCCTTGTACGGTTCCGTACCCGCGTAGTTCACCTTCTTGGTGTTGCCCAGGTACGTCTCCGGAGTGGTGGCACCGGCTACTGGGCCGTCGTCGGACGCTTCAAGAGGCGAGGGGAGCGTCACGGAAGGGTTGGCCTGCTGCAGCAGTTCCCGGATGAGTTTCTCCGTGGTCTGGTAACCGCCTTCACCGAACTTGATGTGCCGGACGGTGCCCTCGGAATCGATCAGGTAGTGCGCAGGCCAGTAGCGGTTGCGGTAATTGGTCCAGGTGGAGAGCGTGTTGTCGATGGCCACCGGGTAGGTGATGCCCAAGTTTTGCGCCCCGGACATGACGTTGCGGGTTTCCTTCTCGAACGCGTACTCGGGGGAGTGGATGCCGATGACTTCCAGGCCCGAATCCTTGTACTTGCTATACCAGTCGGTCAGGTGCGGCACGGAGCGCTGGCAGTTGATGCAGGAGTAAGCCCAGAAATCCACCAGGACAACTTTGCCCTTGAGGTCCTTCAGGTTCACGGCCTGGTTCCCGGGAGTGTTAAACCATTCCTGGATGCCTTTGATGTCCGGGGCGGTGCCGCAGGACTCCAGTTCAGTTGCGCCGTTGCTGCACTTGTCCAGGTCCCGGTTCTGATCGTTCACCAGTCCGCCCAGATCCAGTGCCTTCTTCACGGACTCGTTGTCCTGAACCTGTTCCTGCAGTGTGGAGGTGTAGTCCGGGACGAGCTTCTGGAGCAGCTGCGGGAGGTTGAAAACGAGCCCGATGGCGAGGGCGATCATCATGACACCGCCGGCGATGCGGATCTTGCGCTGGTTCTTGCGGAAGGCCTTGACGCGCTCTGCCACGCGCCTGCCTGCAAGGGCGAACACCAGCAACGGAAGCGCAGCGCCCACTGCGAAGGTCAGTGTGAGCACGATTGTCTCCGCTCCCACCTGGCCGGTGGCGCCCGCTACGGCAATGGCCGCGAGCACTGGTCCTGCACAGGGGACGTAGACGACGCCGAGCGCCAGGCCCAGCACCAGCCCGCCGTTCTCGGTGCCTACTTTGCGCTGCGGGATCCACGAGAACGGCTTCTCCAGGATGTGCTGGAAACGGTCGAAGATCAGCCCGAGGCCAATCAGAACCAGCACGACGAGCCCCATCCAGCGGAGCAGGTCCTGCGGCAGGTTCACCAAGGTCAGCAGGAACGAGCCAACCAACGTGAACACGCTGAAGCTGATCACCAGGCCGAGGATCACCAAGTACGGACGCCACCCGGCCTGCCGCTTCCGCCTGGCTTCGGCCTTGACCTCGACGTCGGACGGCCGGGTATCAGTTGCAACCGAACCGGATTCTCCGGGGCCGCTCACGACGGCGCTCGCCGGGACGTTGCTGTCCGTGCGCCGACCGCTTGAGGTGCTGCCGCCGTCGGACGTTTTGCCAGTTCTTTGACGTGCGCCTTGGACGCCGCCCGATAAGAAGATGACAGGCAGCACAGGCAGGATGCACGGCGAGATACCTGTGATCAAACCGCCTAAGAGGCCGATGAGTGCTAATTGCAGCATTGCGTCTCCCAACGTTGCCGGGCCGGCTGTGAGTTATGCAGGCTCCGGATATCTGTAGGCAGTTCGGAGCCGAAGCCGCGATGGCTTGGTTGAAAAACTTTTTCAATCCGCACCCATCCACCCCGCCCCACCCTCCGAATAGCTGGTGAGGCACAAACAGTCGGCCAAGCAAACGCGGAGTCGAGCAGCACGTGCCCACCCCCGATGGACCCAACGCCCTGGTTCCAAAAACAAGGAGAATGACATGTTGTCCACCAAGCGCCCCGCCCTCGCCTTCGTTGGCCTCACTGCAGCTGCCCTTCTCGGACTCACAGCCTGTGGTGGCTCAAGTACACCTTCATCGTCGTCAGCCGCTCCCTCTTCCGCGGCACCGTCGTCCGCGGCACCGTCGCCGTCCGCATCCGCCATGACCAGTGCCGCCATGGACCCGGCCCGTGACCTGGTAGGCCCTGGTTGCGCCGGTTACGCCGCGCAGGTCCCGGACGGTGCCGGCTCGGTAGTTGGCATGGCCCAGGATCCGGTGGCCGTAGCTGCTTCCAACAACCCGCTGCTCAAGACGCTGACCGCCGCAGTTTCCGGCCAGCTCAACCCGAAGGTGGACCTGGTCTCCACCTTGAACGGCAGTGAATTCACGGTCTTCGCACCGGTTGATGACGCTTTCGCCAAGATTGACGCCGCAACCATTGAAACGCTCAAGACGGACGATGCCCTGCTGAGCAAGATCCTCACGTACCACGTAGTCCCCGGCCAGCTGACCCCGGACCAGATCGTCGGCACCCACAAAACTGTGCAGGGTGGCGAAGTGACGGTAGCCGGCACCAAGGATGCCCTCACGGTTGACGGCGCCAACGTCATCTGCGGCGGCGTGCACACGGCCAACGCCACGGTTTACCTGATCGATTCGGTGCTGATGCCTAAGTAGGCCTTAATCCCACACCAAGCACAAACAAAAGCAGGCGCCGGAATCCGGCGCCTGCTTTTGTCTGTAGTGGAAGGGCGTGGGCGGTCAGCGCTGGCCCAGATCGCTGTCGACGTATGAGCCGGGTCGGTTATGTTCCGAGCCACAGGGGCAACGGTCAACCTCAAGCCGGACCGTCATGGGTTTGGACGCGTCCAAGGTGAGGGTCACGTCCTCGCCGGATTGCTTGCTGAATCGGAGGGTGCCTTGGTCAGAGGTGTTGGGCATGGTGGACCTTACTGGTGTGTGGATGGGTGTCAGCCAAAGGCTGGATTACTTTTCGCGGGGCTCCGGTGTGGGGTTCCCAACCACCGGGATGCTGCCGGTGGGCGTACCGCCGGGACAGTCGGCGTCCGGGCATTTTTCAGCGCACTCGTGCTTGGTAACGAGGTCGAACTGCACGCCGCGGTGTTGCTCCACGCCCGTCCGAATGGCACGTTCCACCACCGAAGTAGCCAGGCGTTTATGCAGCGACAGGGGATCGCGTCGTAGGTCTTTTGCCAGAGCGAAACAGAGCAGCAACATGACGATCACGAACGGCAGCGCCGCAACAATGGTGACTCTTTGCAACCCGGCCAAAGCCTCCGATGGTTCGTCACCACCAGCCAGGAGCATGACGGCCGCTACGGCACCCGTGAGGCTTCCCCAGAAGATGACCACGCCACGCCGCGGGTGCTCAGCTCCATTGGAGCTGAGCGAACCCATAACAATGGAGGCTGCATCAGCGCCGGTGATGAAGAAGATAGCCACCAGGACCATGGCCAGCACGATGACGCCCACCGTGAGCCAGCCGGGCATGCCCAGATTCTTGACCAGATCAAAGAGCGCGCCATCGAAATTGACGGATGGCACCCCGTTGGTCATGGTCACGAGTCCCGGTGTGCCGGCTTTGTCGGCTTCTTGCTGGACGTGGAAGGCGGCTCCGCCGAAGATGCCGAACCAGATCACACTGACCACGCTGGGCACCAGCAGTACGCCGGTGACGAATTGGCGGATGGTGCGGCCACGGCTGATGCGTGCGATGAACATACCCACGAACGGCGTCCAGGAGATCCACCAAGCCCAGTAGAAGATGGTCCAACTGGTCATCCAGCTGCGCAATGCGTCGTCGCCCACGGCTTCGGTCCGGGACGACATTTCCGCCAGGTCGCGGGCATAGTCGCCGATTGCTGAGGGGATCAGGTTGAGGATGAAAAGGGTGGGGCCGGCAACAAAGACGATGACCGCCAAAACCACCGCCAAGACCATGTTGATGTTGGAAAGCCACTGGATGCCCCGGCTGATGCCGGAGACCGCTGATGCCACGAAGCAGAAGGTCAGGATGGCCACGATGACCACCAGCACTGGTGTGCCGATTTCGCCGACCCAGCCGTTGGACGTCATGCCACTGCCGATCTGCAGGGCGCCAAGGCCCAAGGAAGCAGCGGTCCCGAAGAGTGTGGCGAAGATGGCCAGGATGTTGATGAACTTCCCGATGGGCCCTTCAACCATTCTGATCCCGAACAGCGAAGTGAATGCCGCGGAGACCAGCTGCTTGCGGCCCAGGCGGTATGTGCCGTAGGCCATGGCGATGCCAACCACGGCGTACATTGCCCAGGGGTGGAGGGTCCAGTGGAAGATCGATGTGGCCATGGCCGTCTGGATGGCAGCAGGGGTGCGGCCGTCCACGGTGCCTGGCGGCGGCGAGATGTAGTGGTACAGCGGTTCGGCCACGCCGTAGAACATGAGCCCGATGCCCATGCCGGCGGCGAACATCATGGCCACCCAGGAGATGGTGCGGAATTCAGGCTTCTCGCCGTCTTTGCCCAGCGGTATGTTCCCGAATTTGCCGAGAGCCAGCCACAGGACGAAGACGACGAACAATGAGGCGAGGACCATGAATAGCCAGCCGGTGTACTCCATGACCCAGTTCAGGGCGCCTTTGGAGGTTTCGGAGAGGCTGTCCCGTCCGACGAAGCCCCAGACCACGAAGGCGACGGCGATGGCGCCCGTGATCCCGAAGGTGACTTTGTCGAGGGTAAGTTTGCGGTTCCGGCGGGCCGAAACGGCCTGCTCGGTCTTGGCGTGGCGCAGCTCTTCCAGGATCTGTTCGTATTCTCCAGAATCGGGAAGGGGCTCGGCGCCTCCGTCCTCAGCGTCGAGGACTGCCGGGTTGGTTTCATCGGGGGAGACGCTGATGGTTTCGTCAACGTTCTCCGTGTGGACGGGTTGGGCAGCTGCTGGAGTATCCGCCAGACGGTCGTCGGCGGGTACCTCCCCGGGTGTTAAGGGTTTTAGTTCACTGTTTATAGCCATGAGCGGGTCCTTTGCTCGGCGAGTCATGGGCTGGCGTTTATGCATGGCCCTGGGGTGTGAGACCGGCGGGAAGGTTGGGGGCTTCTTCCGATTCGATGACCATGATGATGCGGTGCACCTCTTTGGGGGTGGGACGGGCTGGTTGTGCTGGGCTCAGTGAGCCTGAAGGGCGTTCCGCATGAATCAACAACATTCGCGCTAAGCAACAGAGTGCTCCCCGTCACACGCAAAGTCAAGGACTTTCGGATGTTTGCAGACACCTTGACATTGCGAGTGGGCCGGGTTCCACGTGTTGCGCATAATGCCTACTGTTGCGTAGGAAGCGTTGTCGGATGAGTCCCCAGCGGCGGTGCCAGCGGTCATGGGAGCTTCGCTGGGAGGTCTGTGGGCCGACGACGACATTCTCGAATCAGAAGGTCACGGACTCGACGTCGAATGGATTCCGGGCGCAGGAGCAGCAACTTTTGACGCAAGGACCAGGACCATCCACCCGGCGCGCGGCCGGAATGTTACGTCGGACGGCGCCATTATTGCAACAGTGCCCGTTGCCGCTCGCTCATTCGAGGAGCGGGCACTCGAGGAGCGGGCCTACCGGTGTCTGTAGCCCATTCGGGCGCTGATGGTCAGCCCGGCCTCGCGGAGGCCGTCGATGAGCCCTGGCTGGTCCTCGGGGGAAAAGCGGAACGCCGGGCCGGAGATACTCACGGCGGCAATGACGCTTCCTTCATGGTTGAAGACGGGTACGGCGACGGCGGTGAGGCCGATTTCGAACTCTTCGTGGACTGTGGCGTATCCGTTGCGGGCGACGTCCAGCAACTGCTTTTCCAGCTCCCCGCGGTTTGTCACGGTGCGTGGCGTTCGCGCGGGCAGGCCCACTGCCTTGAAGACCTGGCTTCTTTCGTCGGCCGTCAGCGCGGCCAGGAGAACCTTTCCGCTGGACGTGGCATGCAGGGGCGTCAGGCTGCCCACCCAGTCGTAGGTGGCCAGCGTTGAGGGTCCCATCGCCTGGTCCACGTTGACGGCATAGTTTGACCTCAGCACGGCCAGGTTGACGGTTTCCTTGTATTCGGTCGCCAGCGCCTCCAGGACTTGCCGCGCCTCATGCACCACACTCAGCCTGCCGGGGATGGAAGACGCCAGGCGGAGGATCCCAAAGCCCAATTGATACTTGCCCCGCTCACTGTTTTGCCGGACGAGTTCACGGTTAACCAGGGACCCAACCAGCCGGGACACAGTGGATTTGTGGATGCCCATCTCCTCAGCGATCTCGCTCACCCCGGCATCGCCTTCCCGGGCGAGGATTTCGAGGATTTGGAGCGCGCGGTCGACTGACTGGACGCCTCCGCCCTGGGCGTCTGCGTCCTTGTCGAAGTCCGGGTTGTTGCGTGCGGCCATGGTGCCTCGTGTCATTGTCCAGGCAGGCCGCCCTGGGCTGGTAGCACTGTCCGGCCTGCACCCTCGTCTTTCCTCATCCTAGACGGAGTTTTGCACGGACCCTTTCACACCCGGGGGACTCGCGGAACTGATGGACGCTGTCCACGGCAGCGGCAGGACGGGAACCGGCGCGCCGGCTGCCACTCCTTCAGGAGGAACGGCCATGTATCCGTCTGCCCAGGCAAGCCCACGCATCATCCCTGGACCCGTGTGGGACGAAGGGAACGCGAGGTCGTGGATAAAGGTGCAGGGTATGAGCCGTGTCCGTCCTGGGTCCGGATCGATGTCGGCCCCGGAGACTACGTGCGCGGTCGGTTGAAAACAACGGTTTCCCAGGGCGGCTAAAAGGGGTTCGCCAAGGGTCATGAGTGCCATCAATGCGGCCAGCGGATTTCCGGGCAGCCCAACGACGAATCGGCCATCAGGAAGTTCCGCCAACACTGCCGGATGCCCTGGTCGCATGGCAATCCCGTCCAGGAGGAGCCGCCCACCGAGTGCCGCAACGGCATCACGGAAGTGGTCGGTCCCGGATTTCCCGGTTCCGCCGGTGGTAATGGTCACGTCGGGCCTCTGGGCCTCATGGGCGCCGGCCAGTGCTGCCAGCCACTCTTCGTACGAATCGCCAATCCTGAGCTGGCCACCCGGGTCCCCGCCCAATTGCGAGATGACGGCAGCCAGCTGTGGGCCGAACGCGTCGCGGACCTGTCCTGGTGCAGGCTCACCTGAGGTCACCACCTCCGAGCCGGTCAGTACGACGGCGACCCTCGGCTTGCGTTGTACCTGAAGTTGGTCGTGGCCTGCCACGGCGGCGAGGGCAATGTGTGCCGGGTTGAGGAGCGTGCCGGCAGGTATGAGGACTTCACCCGTTGAGGCTTCTTCCCCTGCCGGGCGTATGTGTCTGCCCGCGAGTGCTTCGCTGGGCTTTGCCTCCGGCGTCAGCATGAGGCGTCGGGTACCTGATGCTGACTCGGTAATGTGGCCGCTTTCCTTGCGCAGAACTGCTGTGGCGCCGGTGGGGACGAGTCCGCCGGTAGCGATAACGCTGGCTTCACCGCCGGCGAGCGGGCGCCCTGACGTGGTGAGGGTCCACGGGCCGCTGCCGTTGATGGCCCAGCCGTCCATGGCTGAGGACGCATAGTGCGGTAGGTCCTGGTGCGCGGTGACCGGGCCTGCCAGCGTGCATCCGATCGCTTCAGTGAGAGTGACATGCACAGGCGGGAGCGGGGCAGCACAGCGGTAGGCAAGCTGCCGTGCTTCGGCCCAGGTGGGTGCATGCTTCCGGAAGAGGGGTGCGCTGGCGGCGATTTCTTGGGCAAGCATGGATGTCCGCTTCCTGAGGTGGTGCTGCTGGTGTGGCGCAGGTACCGGGGACTGCACGGCCTTCCCGTAATTGCCGCGCAGTCCCCGGTATCTGCTTGGTGCGTACTAAGCCTTCACGTAGCCGTTGGGGTTCAGTACGAACTTTGTTGCCGCCCCGGCGTCGAATTCGGCGTAGCCGCGCGGAGCGTCTTCGAGCGGTATGGCCTTGGCATTGACTGCCTTGGCGATCTGGACCTTGTCATGAAGGATGGCCATCATCAGTTGACGGTTGTACTTCATGACGGGGCACTGGCCGGTGGTGAAGGACAGGGACTTGGCCCAGCCGGTGCCCAAGGACAGGGAGAGGGAACCGTGCTTGGCGGCCTCATCGATTCCGCCCGGATCGCCGGTGACGTAGAGTCCCGGGATGCCCAAGGAACCGCCGGCGGCCGTAATGTCCATGAGGGAGTTCAACACGGTGGCCGGCGCCTCGTGCGAAGCGTCCTTTCCGTGTCCGCGTGCCTCGAAGCCCACAGCGTCGATGCCCGAATCAACTTCCGGAACGCCGAGGATTTGTTCAATCTGGTCCTTCGGGTCTCCCTTGGAGACGTTGACGGTTTCGCAACCGAACGAGCGCGCCTGCGCCAGTCGGTCTTCGTTCATGTCGCCCACAATCACGACGGCGGCGCCAAGCAACTGGGCGCCGACGGCGGCAGCAATACCTACAGGACCAGCGCCGGCTACGTAGACCGTGGAACCGACCCCGACGCCGGCGGTAACAGCACCGTGGAATCCGGTGGGGAAAATGTCCGAGAGCATGGTCAGGTCCAAGATCTTTTCCAGGGCCTGATCGCGGTCCGGGAAGCGCAGCAGGTTCCAGTCAGCGTAGGGGACCAGGACGTACTCAGCCTGTCCACCTACCCAGCCACCCATGTCCACGTAGCCGTAAGCGCTGCCGGGACGGTCGGGGTTGACGTTGAGGCAAATGCCGGTCTTCTGGTCCTTGCAGTTCCGGCAGCGGCCACAGGAGATGTTGAACGGCACCGAGACGATGTCGCCTACCTTGATGAACTCGACGTCGGGTCCCACCTCCACCACTTCGCCGGTGATTTCGTGGCCGAGGACCAGGTCCTGTGGTGCTGTGGTGCGGCCCCGGACCATGTGCTGGTCTGAACCGCAAATGTTGGTGGTCACAGTACGGAGGATTGCTCCGTGCGGCACTTTTCGACCCACGTTGGCCGGGTTGACGCCCGGACCGTCCTTGAGTTCGAACGTCGGGTAGTCAGTGTTGATGATTTCGACGACACCGGGTTCCTTGTAGGCGACTGCTCTGTTTCCGGACATGGACACTCCTTGGTACGTATGGCTGGTGCGGAAAATGAACACTGTCCACTTGCCCGAGAGCGGTGCTTCGATGAGGAATACCTCCCCAGGTTTCAGGCCACCGAAGCACCAGTCACGGACAAGTGGACAGCTTTCTCTTGTGGTCGGGCTGCGCTGGGAGCCCCACCACCATCAGAGCCGGGCTGCGCCCTGAAGCTGTACTGCAGCGCCTGCGGACGCTACCGTATGGTCGTTTTCCACTGTGCTGCCGCTGACGCCGATTGCGCCGATCACGGTGCCGTCTTCGGCGCGCAGTGGAATGCCGCCTGGGAAGGTAATGAGTCCGCCGTTGGAGACCTCGATGTTGTAGAGCGGTCCACCCGGCTGCGAAAGACCGCCGATCGCGCCCGTGGGCATGTCGAAGAGCCGGGCGGTGCGGGCCTTCTTGACGGAAATGTCGATGCTTCCGAGCCACGCCCCGTCCATGCGGGTGAAGGCCTTGAGGTTGCCGCCGGCGTCCACCACAGCGATGTTCATTGCGGTGTCGGTTTCCCGGGCGGCATTGTGGGCTGCGGCAAGTACTGCATCTGCTTGGACTTGGGTGATATCAGACATTGTTTCTCCGTTGATTGATGTCTTCATGAACTGGTCGGTCTGGGCGGGGCCGTCGGGCAAGCTGCCCCGGCGAAGGGCCTGGGCACCTTCGGTCGCCCTGATATCTTTGCCGCAACAGGAAAGATATATCAGTTACATACTATGACGTGAGTCACGTGGTGTCCAGAGTTTTTCAGGCCCTCTCCAGCCGGATGATCACGGACTTTGAGGTAGGCGTTCCGCTGGTATCCGCCACGGAATCGAGAGGCACCAGGACGTTGGTTTCCGGGTAGTAGGCGGCCGCGCAACCCTTCGGCGTCGAATACGAGACGAGACGGAAGTTCTCGGCCCGTCTGTCCGTTCCTTGGAACTCGGAGATCAGATGGACCATGTCCCCGTCGGCGAAGCCCAGCTCGTTGATGTCTTCGGCGTTGATGAGCACTACGCGACGGCCACCGTGAATGCCACGGTAGCGATCGTCCTTGCCGTAGATGGTGGTGTTGTACTGGTCATGCGAACGCAGGGTCTGAAGGACCAGGCGGCCAGGTGGGATCTTGATGAACTCCAGCTCGTTGCCCGTGAAGTGTGCCTTCCCGGATGCGGTGTCGAACTTTCTGGCATCGCGCGGTGGATGTGGGAGCACAAAGCCGCCCGGATGTTGGATCCGCTCCTCAAAGTCCTCGAAGCCATCAAAGACTGCCCCGATGTGCTTCCGGATCAGCGAGTAATCATCCCGCAGGGAGAGCCAGGAAGCCTGGGGGGTGTTGGGCAGGCGATGGTGGCCATCGGTAAAGAGCCTGTGCGCAAGATTGCACACGATGGCTACTTCGGAGTGGAGGTGTTCACTTGCGGGTTTGAGGCGTCCCCGTGATGCGTGGACGGCGCTCATGGAATCTTCCACTGTGACCCTCTGGTCACCGGTCCGCTGGGTGTCCTTCTCGGTGCGTCCGAGGGTGGGCAAAATCAAGGCCCGGCGACCAGTGGAAAGGTGTGAGTGGTTCAGTTTGGTGGAGATCTGGACGGTCAAGCGCGTGTTGGCCAGCGCCTGCTCGGTGACCTCTGAATCGGGGGCAGCCCGCACGAAGTTGCCTCCCATCCCCATGAAGAAGCGGACTTTCCCGTCCCGCATGGCGCGGATGGCGGCCACGGTGTCATAGCCGTGCTCCCGGGGTGACCGGAACTCGAATTCCTGGTCCAAGCGGTCGTGGAACGTCTCCGGCATCTTTTCGAAGATGCCCATGGTCCGGTCGCCCTGGACGTTCGAGTGGCCGCGCACGGGGCAAACGCCAGCGCCGGGCTTGCCAATGTTGCCCTGAAGGAGCAGGACATTGACTACGTCGCGGAGGGTAGGCACGGAATGTTTGTGCTGGGTCAGCCCCATGGCCCAGCAAACAATCGTGGCGTTGGAAGCGAGGAGCCGTTCACCGGTCGAATGGATCTGCTCCAGGGTCAGCCCAGTCGCTTCCACAATGTCAGCCCACTCCACCTTTTCAAGGAAACGCAGGTAGTCGTCGATGCCGACCGTGTGGTCATTGATGAACGCGTGGTCCAGGACGGTCTGCAGGCCTGGGGTGTTCCGGCCCGCAGCTTCTGCTTCAAGCAGGTATTTGCCCAGGCCCTGGAAAAGGGCCTGATCGCCGCCGGCGCGGATCTGCAGGAAGTCGTCCGTCAGCTGGGTCCCTTGAATCATGCCGGCTACATGCTGCGGGTTTTCGAAGTGCAGGAGCCCGGCTTCAGGAAGGGGATTGACGGACACGATGATCGCGCCGTTCTTCTTCGCCTTTTCCAAAGCGCTGAGCATGCGCGGGTGGTTGGTACCGGGATTCTGTCCCGCTACGAAGATCAGCGATGCCGTCTCCAGATCTGTCAGGCTGACAGAACCCTTGCCGATGCCGATGGTTTCCACCAGCGCGGAGCCGGAGGATTCATGGCACATGTTGGAGCAGTCCGGGAGGTTGTTGGTACCAATTCCCCGCACCAAGAGCTGGTACACGAATGCGGCTTCATTGGAGGTCCGGCCAGAAGTGTAGAAGACCGATTCATCCGGGTGTTCCATGGCCCGCAGCTCTTCAGCCATGAGGTCATAGGCGTCGTCCCAGTCGATGGGTTTGTAGTGGGTGGCCCCAACATCGAGGAACATCGGGTGCGTGAGCCGGCCTTGCTGGCCCAGCCAGAAGTCATCGCGGGTCTTGAGTTGGGCAACGGAGTGCTGGGCAAAGAATTCCGGCGTGACGCGGCGACGGGTAGCTTCCTCGGCCACTGCTTTGGCGCCGTTCTCGCAGAACTCTGCAGCGTTGCGCTTTTCGTGCTCAGGCCAGGCGCAACCCATGCAGTCGAACCCGTCGAGCTGATTCACCGCCAGGAGGGTCTGAACGCTGCGCACCGGTCCCATCTGTTCCAGCGAGATCTTCAGCGCGTTGGCAACAGCCGGGATGCCCACGGCCTTGGTTTTGGGTTTGGTGACGGTCAGCTTTGACTCGTCGATGTTCTCGCGCGGGGCTTTGGTAGCCATGGGAAACCCTTCAGATCCGGGAAATGGAAGCAGTCAGCAGCGTGGTTGGGGACTGCTGCCGTGCAGCCTCCACGGTGTGCAGCAGCAACAGCGCCGTCGTCACTGACCCGACGCCGCCTGGAACAGGACTCAGGCCGGCCGCGACGCCCGTGACACTGGCTTCATCAACGTCTCCCACCAGGGAACCGTCGGGCAGGACGTTCGTGCCGACGTCGATCACTACCGTCTGGGGCGAGATGTGGCTGCCTTTGAGCAGTCCGGTCCGGCCGGCGGCAACAACCACGACGTCGGCTCGCTGGGTATAGCGCTCCAGCGGTCCTGACTTGGAATGGCAGATAGTGACGGTCGCGTCCTTTTCGAGGAGGAGCAGCGACAGCGGCTTACCCACCACGGCGGAACGCCCGACGACGGCCACGTTCTGTCCCGCGACCGGGATCTGGAAGTGATCCAGCAGTTCCACCACGGCCCGCGCAGTAGCGGGTGCGAAGGCGGGCTGTCCCACAGCCAGGCGGCCGAGGCTCAGCGGATTGGCGCCGTCGATGTCCTTTTCCGGAGCTATGAGGCCCACCAAATCGTCAGCCTTCACGCCCACGGGCAGGGGCGTCTGGAGGATGATTCCGTTGACGGACGGTTCGGTGCTCAAATCTGTCAGAACGCTTGCCAGTACTTGTTCAGTGGCATCGGGTCCAAGATCGACGATCCGGCAGCCCATACCCAAGCGTTCGGCCGCACGTTCAATGGAACGGACGTACCAGTGCGTTGACTCGTCGTCTGTGGCCACCACCACGGCCAGGACAGGATGACGTCCGCTGTTTTCCAGGGCGCGGGTTTCTTCCCGGGCCCGTTGCTGGATGAGACCAGCGAGCCCCTTGCCGGAGAGCAGTTTGGTGTTCCCGAGCACTTCGGTCTTCACGCGAGGATCCTTTCGCGGACGCGCTTCACCAGGAAATCAGCTGCGAGGACCACCTTGTCCTCGAGTCCGTCCGTCTGTTCGGCCAGGCGGGAGCGGGCGGCGTTGTCTTTGATGGCGACGACGTTGATGTCGATGTTGACGCGGGCTGTTGTGGCGGCAGCGCGGGCGGCATCTGCTGCCGCGGCGACGTCGCTGATGACATTGGGGTTGGCCACGTCAAAGAGTTCGGTGGCCAGGTCCACTACTTCCCCAGCAACCTTGATGAGCTGCGCCGGGGTGTGGGCGGCCTGAATCAGGGCGTCCTGGATTGCCGCTGTGCGCGCACTTTTGAGTTCGTCCGTGCCCGACGGGAACTTGTAGGAGTCGATGACTGCCTGGAAGGCATGTTCGTCGGCGTCGGCGAGGCGCATTGCTTCCACGATCAGGTGGTCGGCAGCGCTGGTGATCCGTGCGACGAGTGCAGCGTGCTGCTCAAACTTTGTGCCGGTGGTGTATCTGGCAACCATGGCAACCAAGGCGGCACCTTGGGCTGCGTGCAGCGCCGCCGCCGCACCGCCGCCTGGAGTGGGCTGACGTGAGGCAAGCCTGGAGAGGTAATCATTGATGGTTTCTGAGCTGATCATGTGCCGTCCTGGCTGAACTGAAGAAGAGGGCTGAACTGAAGAAGAGGGCTGAACTGCAGAACTGAGGAAAGCAGCGGCCCGGACCCTGTCGCTTGCGAGGGGGGAGGGCCCGGGCCGCATGCCCTGGGCCGCTGCGCCGGGTGTTAGCCGCGGAGCCGGCTCATGGTGGGGTCGTACAGCGGATCTTCGGTGACGGTGGCCTGGATGCGGCGGCCGAAGTACTCGATTTCCACGGAATCACCCAGTGAAACAGCGGCCGGCAGGTAAGCGTAGGCAATGGGCTTGCGGACCGTGTAGCCGTACGCTGCGCTGGTGACGTAACCCACCGCCTGGTCCTTGTAGAACACCGGTTCCTTGCCCAGCACCAGGCTCCTGCCGTCGTCGACCGTCAAGCAGCGCAAGCGGCGGGCGGAGCTTTCCTCGCTGCGTCCTTCCAGGGCGGCCTTGCCGACGAAGTTCTCCTTGGTCATCTTCACGGCGAAGCCAAGGCCCGACTCGTAAGGGTCGTGTTCGGTGGTCATGTCCGTGCCCCAGGAACGGTAGCCCTTTTCGAGGCGCAGTGAGCTGAAGGCCGCGCGTCCTGCTGCGATGACGCCGAACGGCTGGCCGGCTTTCCACAGGGCGTCCCACAAACGCTGACCGTTGTCTGCGCTGGTGTAGAGCTCCCAGCCGAGTTCGCCCACGTAGGACAGCCGCATTGCGGTGACGGTGACGCCGCCGATGGTGACCTTCTTGGAACGGAAGTACTTCAGGCCGTCGTTGGAGAAGTCATCGTTGCTGACCGTGCTGATGAGGTCACGTGCCAGCGGGCCCCACAAACCGATGCAGCAGGTGCCACCCGTGGTGTCGCGGACCTGCACCCAATCGCTGGCCGTGCCGTTTTCTGTCTGGTGGCGGGCGGCACGCTCGAAGTAGGCGGTGTCGATGTTGCCGTTGGCGCCCAGCTGGAACAGGTCCTCGCTGAGGCGTGCCACGGTGATGTCGCTTCGGATGCCGCCGGCGTGGTCCAGAAGCAAGGTGTAGGTGACGGCGCCCGGCTTCTTGGACAGGTCTCCGGTGGTCAATTCCTGCAGCAGCTTCAGGGCGCCGGGGCCGGAGACCTCGAGGCGCTTCAGCGGTGTCATGTCGTACATGGCAACTGCTGTGCGGGTCTTCCATGCTTCTGCCGCGGCGATCGGAGAGCTGAACATTCCGGACCAGGCGTCGCGGGCCGGCGGCTGCCAGTCGTCCGGCATTTCCTTGAGCAGTTCGGCGTTTGCTTCGAACCAGTAGGGGCGTTCCCAACCGGCACCTTCCAGGAAGTAACCGCCCAGCTGCTTGTGGCGGGCGTGGAAGGGGCTGACGCGAAGGTTGCGGGGAGAAAGCTTGGGCTGGAGCGGGTGCAGGACATCGTAGATTTCCACGAAGTTCTGCTGGGAGGTCTCGCTGACATACTCGGGCGTCAGCTGGACTTCTTCGAAGCGGTGGATGTCGCAGTCACCCAGATCGATCTGGGACTTGCCGGTGGTCAGCAGTTCGGCAACGGCGCGGGCGATGCCGGCGGAGTGGGTGACCCACACGGCTTCGGCCACGAAGAAGCCGTCCACTTCCTTTGATTCGCCAACCAGCGAGCCGCCGTCCGGGGTGAAGGAGAAAATGCCATTGAAGCCATCCTCGATTTCGCTTTCGCGGAGGGCCGGCAGCAGCTGCTTGGTGGCTTCCCAAGCCGGGAGGAAGTCTTCCAAGGTGAAGTCCAGGCGGGAGGGCATGTTGTGTTCGCTGATGCTTTCCGGCGCGTACGTGCCGAGCTCATCAAGGTCCACGGGCATGGGCCGGTGCGCGTAGGACCCGATGCCGTAGCGCTCGCCGTGCTCGCGGTAGTAGAGGTCCTGGTCCTGGTGGCGCAGGATGGGCAGGGAAGCGCCATTGGGCAGCTCGTTCTTGCCCTGCTGCGCAGGCACGGGCGTGGTCTTCACGTACTGGTGTGCCAGTGGGAGGAGCGGAACGGACATCCCGATCATCTCGCCGATCTTGGCGCCCCAGAAGCCGGCGCAGGAAACCACGATGTCTGCGGGAATGACGCCGCCAGCGGTCTCGACGCCGGTGACGCGACGGTTTGACTGCTCGATTCCGGTCACCTCGGTGTTGCCGATGTACTTCACGCCTGCAGCTTCGGTGCGCTTGATGAGCAACTGGACGGCGCGGGCGGCCAAGGCCAGGCCGTCGGTGGGCACGTGGAGGCCACCCAGGATGTCTTCCTCGTTGATGAGCGGGTAGAGCTCCTTGCACTCGTCGCGGGTAAGGATCTTGCCGTCGATGCCCCACGACTGTGCGTAGCCGAGCTTGCGCTTCAGGTCAGCCAGGCGGGTCTCCGTAGTGGCCACCTCGAGGCCGCCCACTTGGTTGAAGCAGCTTTGGCCGTCCTCGGTCAGGGACAGCAGCTTCTCCACCGTGTACTTGGCGAAAAGTGCCATGGACTTTGACGGGTTGGTCTGGAAGACCAGGCCCGGGGCGTGGGACGTCGAGCCACCGGGCATGTTGAGCGGTCCTTGGTCCAGGACGGTGATGTTGTTCCACCCGCGGGTGACCAGTTCATCGGCGAGGTTGGTGCCGACAATCCCGGCTCCAATGATGACAATACGAGGCGTGGATGCCATGGAAGATTCTCCTGCAGAAGTTCGTGTGTGGGCTGGTACGGCGGGTGGCTTAGCGGAAAACTACTGTGCTGGTCTGGTCCAGCAGGACGCGGTGTTCACAGTGCCACCTGACAGCGCGGGACAATGCCAGGGCTTCGGCATCCTGGCCCACTGTTGAGAGTGTGGTGGGGCCGTAGCTGTGATCGACGCGGATGACTTCCTGCTCGATGATCGGTCCCTCGTCCAGATCTGCTGTCACGTAGTGGGCGGTGGCACCAACGAGCTTCACACCGCGGTCATAGGCCTGGTGGTACGGGCGGGCGCCCTTGAAGCCGGGCAGGAACGAGTGGTGGATGTTGATGGCGCGCCCTTCCAGTGCGCGGCACAAGTCATCCGAAAGGACCTGCATGTACCGGGCCAGCACCACGAGGTCTACGTTGTATTCCTCCACCAGGTCCAGGAGGCGTTGCTCAGCGTCGGCCTTCGTGTCCGGGGTGACGGGAATGTAGACGAACGGCAGGCCCGCGGCCTCAGCCATGGCCCGGTGGGTTTCGTGGTTGGAAGCAACCACCACCAGGTCGCCGCCCAGGCTGCCGCCCCGCCAACGGAAGATGAGGTCGTTGAGGCAGTGCCCGAACTTGGACACCATCACCAGGACCCGCTTCTTGGTTTGGTCGTGGAAGCTGAACTTCATTTCGAAGCGGTCAGCAATCGCACTGAATTCCTCTTCGAGCCGGGCCGGTGAGTAGGACAGCGGGCCGGAAAAAGCGGTTCGCAGGTGCAGCGTCTGGCGGAGGCCGTCGTCGAACTGCTGGTGTTCTTCGATGTTGAAGCCACGCTCAAACAGGAAGGTAGTGACTGCCTGAACGATTCCGGCCCGTTCGACGCACGACAATGTGAGTACGAATTTCTGGGCTTGCTCGTCTTTGAGCAATTCCGGCTTCGGCAGGGTGCTTACGGGGGAATCTGTCGCCATGAGGGTCATGTCGCCTCCTTTAGATATATTCTTGTGTCCTGAACTGATATATTACGATGGGAATCAGCGTATACTGGTGTCCGAGGCAGGTCAATAGATTTTTCGGTTTTGAAGAAGGGGCTGGCGCTGTGGCTTTTGGAACTCTTGCAACCGTCGGCGATGCCGCCAGGAAATCTTTGGCTGACATCGCCTACGAGCGGCTGCGCGACCGGCTGCTGATGCTGGAAATCAAGCCCGGCGACCTCCTTAATGATGACCAGCTCGCCAAGGACCTGGAGATCGGACGCACTCCAGTGCGCGAGGCCCTGAAGCGGCTGGAGCTGGACCGGCTCGTGATTACTTACCCGCGGCGGGGGACGTTTGCCACTCGCGTGGAAGTTACCGATCTGGCTTTTATTTCCGAGATTCGGGCCCAATTGGAACCCCTCGCCGCCGCACGCGCAGCACGGGTTGCCTCGGCTGCCACCCGGGAACACCTGCGGGACGTTATGCGTGCGGTGGAGGACTTTGATGTCAGCGCCGCGTCGGTGGTTGAAACACTGAGGCTCGACGCCAGCGTTCACCAGGGAATCTATGCGGCGGCTGCGAATCCGCACCTGGAAGACGTGCTGATTCGCTACGACAATCTGGCCACGCGCATCTGGTGCATGGTGCTGGACCGGCTCCCGGATCTTGAGCATCACGTGCGCGAGCACCTGGACCTCCTGCGGGCCGTCATCGACGGGGATGAAGAAGAAGCTGCTGAACTTGCCCGCGTCCACGTCAGCGGCTTCGAGCGCGCTGTGCGCCAGGCGCTCTTCGCGGCATAGGGCTGCCCTGCGCATTCCGGGCTGTTGACTCTCTGGTTGACCGGTTGCATACTGGACTTCCCACTAATATATCACCCGGATATCAGGCGGCATCGGCATCTGGCCAGCGTTCGGTCCGGGCGCTTGTGATGCAGTCACAGCCTTCAGCCCTTGGAGTATCGCGTGTTTAACAGACCCCTCCTTTTCGAACACATTCCGCTCACGGGCAGCAGCCGCGTTAAGCGGGGCATGGCGGAGATGCTCAAGGGCGGCGTCATCATGGACGTCGTTAACGTCGAGCAGGCCCGCATCGCCGAAGACGCCGGTGCCGTCGCCGTCATGGCGCTCGAGCGCGTCCCGGCCGATATCCGCGCCCAGGGCGGCGTGTCCCGGATGTCCGATCCCGACATGATCGATGCAATCATCGCCGCCGTGTCCATCCCGGTCATGGCCAAAGCTAGGATCGGCCACTTCGTTGAAGCCCAGGTCCTGCAGTCCCTCGGTGTTGACTACATCGACGAGTCCGAGGTCCTGACCCCGGCCGACTACATCAACCACATCGACAAGTGGAACTTCACCGTTCCCTTCGTCTGTGGCGCCACGAACCTTGGCGAGGCGCTGCGCCGTATCAACGAGGGCGCGGCGATGATCCGTTCCAAGGGCGAGGCCGGTACCGGTGATGTTTCCAACGCCACCGGGCACATGCGCCAGATCCGTGCCGAGATCGCCAAGCTTTCGGCTCTTCCGGAGGACGAGCTGTACGTTGCGGCCAAGGAGCTGCAGGCCCCGTACGAACTGGTCAAGGAAGTTGCCGCCACCGGTAAGCTCCCGGTGGTCCTCTTCACCGCCGGTGGCATCGCGACCCCGGCTGATGCTGCGATGATGATGCAGCTCGGCGCCGACGGCGTGTTCGTCGGTTCCGGGATCTTCAAGTCCGGCAACCCGGCAGAGCGCGCCGCCGCCGTAGTGAAGGCCACTGCTTACTACGACGACCCCGACGTGATCGCCAAGGTCTCCCGCGGCCTGGGCGAAGCCATGGTCGGCATCAACGTCGACGACATCCCCCAGCCACACCGCCTCGCAGAACGCGGCTGGTAGGGCTAAGCGTTGGACATGAAGCCGTTGAAGACCGTGGATGGCCGCGGCTTGCGGGAGGATTGGGCGATGTTGACGGGCCACACGGTTGAGGTGTGGCTCTCGGATGACCACGTTCTCACCGGGGTGGTGGAGCAGGCATCGGACGACGACTCCGTGCTGTGGATCGCCGCCGCAGGCCCTTCCACCAGGAGGTTGTTCGATAAGTCGACCGGCTACCAGGTCTGGGCCTGAGCGCCTCCTGAGTCAGACCCGCCAGGGTTCCTGGAGCCACCATCGCCACGGAGCTGTGGCCGCCCGCGCCACGCTGCTGGGGCCGCCCGCGCCTTCCCGCCGATACTTGCGCTTCTCAGAGATCGTCTTCAGGCCGGGCGGCGAGGATCCGATTCGCGCTGATCTGCAGGATGCCGAGTGACTCCTGGATCAGGGGCGATGCGATGCTGCCCCTGCGCACCGCAGCGACAATACGGCGAGTGGGCTTCCCCTTGCCCGTAATGCGCAGTCGAACCACGTTTTCGGCACTATGCAGGGGAGCGAGTCGCGGCAGCAGGCCCACGCCCAGCCCCGCACCCACGAACGCGATTTGGGTCTCCCATTCAACGGCCTCATGGGCAATCCGCGGTGTCACCCCGACTGCCGTGAATGCCGCGGTGAAGAGGGCGTGGTAGGTGGAGCCGGCGGCCTCGGTGATCCACGGCTCCGATGCCAGCTCTTCGAGCGTCACTGTTTCCCGCGATGCCAACGGATGGTCAGCCGGAATGATCACATCCAGGGGATCGTCGAGTAGAACGGTCTGCTCGAAGCGCGGATCGTCCTCACCATATGTTTCGGACTGCATGGCGACGATGACGGCGAGGTCGATTCGCTCGGCAACCAACAAATCGAAGCAGCGGGCCGGGTTGGCTTCGAGTACCTGCACCTCCAGCTGGGGGCGTGTCGAGCGCAGGGTGGCCGCCAGCGGCGCGAGCAACTGGGCGGCCGCCGTCGAGAATCCGCCGAGGCCAAAACGGGACTGCACCTGGTCGCCGGCCTCCATGGCTGCGGCGCGCAGGCTCTCCCAGTCGGCAATGAGGGTGTCCGAGCCTGCCACGAGAAAGCGGCCTGTGGCGGTCAGACGCACACCCCGGCCGTCCTTCGTCAGCAGTTGCATTCCCAGTACGCGCTGGAGCTCCCGCAATTGCGAAGAGACGGCGGAAGGAGAGTAGCCTGTGAGCTCCGCGGTTGCGCTTATGGTGCCGCACCGCGCAAACACTCGAAGTGTGATGAGCCTTGCATCGATCATGCACCTATTGTGCATGGTTATCTTCTAAATATTGCGCTTTTGTTGCAGATCAATCGTCCCTAATCTCATACTACGAAGACTTCGATAACGCCGGTCGCGACGATGCACCTGCGGTCCCCACAAAATGCACACTCACCCAGCCTCCCGGGAGGAAACCCATGACTGCTCCAGTGAACTTGCCCCTCAAATCACGCGGAAAATTCGCCTCATCGTTGCCTGCTGAGCAGCTGGCGGAAATCGCCGGGTTGTTCGAGTTCCGGCGCACGGGCTACTCCCTCGATGCCCCCTTCTACACAGATCCGACGATTTTCAAGATCGACATGGAAGCCATTTTTGGCCAGCACTGGATCTTTGCCGCCAGCGTGGCCGAGCTGCCGGAACCGGGAGACTACGTCACGGTCGATTACGGGCCCTACTCCCTGATCGTGCTGCGCAACGACGACGGCGATGTTAACGTCCTGCACAACGTGTGCCGTCACCGCGGCGCCCGCGTCCTGACCGAAGCCGCGGGGTCAACGGGAAACCTGGTGTGCGGCTATCACTCCTGGACTTACTCTCCCAACGGCGATTTGATCCACGCCTCGGCACCAGGGGAAACCAAGTTCGACAAGAGCTGCTTCGGCCTCAAGCGCGCTCACAGCCGCGTGGTCGCCGGACTCATCTTCGTCTGCGTTGCGGACGAACCGCCGGCGGATTTCGACGAAACCTCCAAGATTTTCGAGCCTTACCTCGCGCCCCACGATCTCTCGAAGACGAAAATCGCCTACCAGCAGAACATCATCGAGGAGGGCAACTGGAAGCTCGTCATGGAGAACAACCGTGAGTGCTACCACTGCGACGGCCACCCGGAGCTGGCCTGTTCCCTCTTCCCCACCTGGGGCCTGACGGAAGGGCTGATCCCGGCCCACCTCGAGGAAGTGTGGGACCGCAACAAGGAAGCAGAGTCCTCCCTTGAGGAGCGTTGCCGCCGCTACGGTCTCCCCTATGAGGTGGTGGAGGAGCTTGACACCCGCATTGCGGGAATCCGCATCTCCCGGGAACCGCTCGACGGTGAGGGCGAATCGTTCTCGCCCGATGGGCGCAGGCTCTCCAAGAAGCTGCTCGGCGACTTGCCGGACTTCCGTCTTGGCCGCTGCTCCATGCACCTGCAGCCCAACAGCTGGTTCCACTTCCTGGGGGACCACGTCATCACGTTCGGCGTCTTCCCCATCAACGAACACCAGTCACTGGTTCGCACCACCTGGCTGGTGGCTGACGACGCCGTGGAGGGTGTCGACTACGATCTGGACAAACTCACCTACACCTGGAAGCAGACCAATCTGCAGGACAAGGCGTTCGTTGAGCTGTGCCAGAAGGGCGCCGGCAGCCCCGCCTACGAGCCCGGCCCGTACATGAAGAGCGAATACCAGGTGGAGGCGTTCATCAACTGGTACGTCCAGCGTGTGCAGGAGCACTTGGCATGATCGAACTCCTCACAAAGACGGCAATTCAGGAACCTCAGCGCATTCGCGGTCTTGAGATGCCGTGGAACAGGGTGATGGGCAGCACCGAGGGTCCTGCCGGCGCTGCCCGTGCATTGGGCCCTTGGCATCCGCAGGAGTTCATGGCCGAATGTGTCGAGACCGTTCCCGAGGCGGGCGGCATGATGACTTTCGTGTTCCGCCGCTGCGACGGTGCGCCCCTGGCGTTCCGTGCGGGCCAGTACGTGAACGTCGCCTTTCCAGTGAACGGCGAGGACCAGGATCCGGCGGACCGCAGCTACTCGCTGTCCAGTTCGCCCACAGAGCCATGGACCTTCAACATCACCGTTAAATGCGACCCCACTGGGCTCGTCTCACCGTGGGTGCATGAGAATGTCAAACCCGGCACGGTGCTCGAGATGCTGGGACCGGTCGGGGCATTCCACCTGCCCGACGCCGACCGCAGGGCACGGTACCTCTTGCTGGCCGCCGGCGCAGGGATCACCCCCATCATGTCGATGGTTCGGACCATCCACTCCCTGCCGGGACAGGCCGATGTTGTGGTGCTTTATCACGGATCTGAGGCCGGAGGCTTTGCTTTCCACAAGGAGCTGGCCTACATCGCCTCCGTGGACTCGCGCGTCAAGGTCTTCTACTCCTTGGGCGACCGCAGCAAACCTGAAGGGTGGGAAGGGCTCAGCGGGCGACTGACCGCAGCCATGCTCGAAGAGGTGGCCCCCGATGCCAACGGTCGCCAGGTCTATGCCTGCGGTCCCGAGGGTTACCTGAACACCGCCACCGAGCTCCTGGGGAAGGTGGGCGTCGACGACACCTCCATCTACATGGAATTCTTCTCTGGAGATCGCCAGACGCTCCTTGAATACCAGGCGGAGCTCGCGCATGCAGCGGACATCGCCGAGGAAATCGCAGAGGAAATCGCGGATTCCGCGGAGGACTACTTCGAAAGCCAGCCCACCGCGTTCGGACTCTACGAGCCTGGCTATGACGCCGAGGGAACTCTGAAGGCCACGGGGCTGCCGCTGGAAACGGTCGACCCCGACGCACCCGGTTCTGAAGACCCCGACGGCGGTTCGGGCACGGCGCCGGAGGCCGATTCGCCTGATGCCTCGAGCTTCGACACCGTGGGAACGGGAAGCCTTACCCTGTCCTTCATGCGCACGGGCCTCAATGTGCGGATTGACCCCACCGAGCATATCCTCGGGGTGGCCCAGCGTGCGGGGGTCAGGATCGGCGCGAACTGCAAGGAAGGCATGTGTGGCTCCTGCAAGGTGGTCAAGCTTTCCGGGGAGGTCGAGATGAACCACCAGGGCGGGATCCGGGCACGGGAAATCGATGCAGGCAAGTTCCTGCCTTGCTGCTCCACCGCACAGACCGATTTGGTCATTGATGCGTAGGAACCCGGAAGAGTGCCTGGGAAGGCGCTCTTCCGGGCTTTTTACTTTTCCGGCTTCTCCAGGTGCGCCTGTTCCAACAGTTCTGTGAGCCACGGCCGCTGCGCGTGGTGGAACGTCAGCCCATCCGGCAGGCCTTGGACCGTGGAGTCCGAGCCGGAGATGTCGATGGTGACACGTCCACTTCCCATTGGGGCGTTGCTGATGTGCAGCTCACCGTAGGACTCCGGTAGAACGGGGTCCAGCCAGACGCCGCCCAACGAAAT
Organism: Paenarthrobacter sp. NPDC092416; assembly: GCF_044755025.1. Classification (NCBI taxonomy): domain Bacteria; kingdom Bacillati; phylum Actinomycetota; class Actinomycetes; order Micrococcales; family Micrococcaceae; genus Paenarthrobacter; species Paenarthrobacter sp. NPDC092416. Next base: position 205,418 of record NZ_JBIVQG010000003.1, on the reverse strand, counting down.
GTGGGCGTCATAGCGCATGAGGCCCGTGACCAGTTGTATGGGGGTGGTGGCAGCCCATGCTTGGGGTGAGCAGGCGGTTGGATAGGGAACCGGTTCGTTGAACTGTTTCCGGTCGAAGCCGCAGAAGAGTTCTGGAAGGCGTCCGCCCGAAAACTCGGCGGCTTCCAGCAGGGCTGTGGCAATCCTTTGTGCTTCTTCCACAAATCCGTACCGCAGCAGTCCCTGGACAATCAGGGCGTTGTCATGCGGCCAGACCGATCCATTGTGATAGCTCGCCGGGTTGTAGGCGCCCATGTTGCTGGCCAGCGTCCGGACTCCCCATCCGCTGAACATTTCGGGAGACATCAGGTGCTCCACCACAGAGGGGGCTTTATCCTCATCCACCAAGCCAAACCACAAACAGTGGCCCATGTTCGAGGCGCATGCGTCCACAGGCCGTTTGTCGCGGTCCAGCGCGACGGCGTAATAGCCCTTGTTCGGAAGCCAAAAGTCTTCGTTGAACTTCTGTTTGAGGCGATCCGCGCGCTCCTGAAGCTCCGCAGCCAAGGTGAGGTCGCCGTCGTCGTAGGCCATCCAAGCCCGGGCTGTATACGCGCCGTGCACGTACGCCTGGACTTCGCACAGCGCCAGAGGCGGTTCCGCGAGTGTGCCATCGGCAAAGTTGATGCCGTCCCAAGAGTCCTTCCATCCTTGGTTGATGAGCCCGTGCACATTGGGGCGACCGTACTCCACAAAGCCGTCGCCGTCCCGGTCGCCGTAGTCGCGGATCCACTCAAGGGCGCGGTCGGCGTTGGGCAGGAGGGCGGAGATGGTGTCCTTGGAGAAGCCCCAGCGGCTGATCGATCCCAGGACAATAACGAAGAGCGGCGTTGCATCAACGCTGCCGTAGTACGTGGACTTTCCGCCGAGAGCGAGGCCACTGGAGACGTCGAGCCTTACCTCATGCAGGATCTTGCCGGGTTCTTCCTCGCTGGCCGGATCCACTACTGTTCCCTGGCGGTCGGCTAACGTACGGAGCGTCCCCAGGGCGAGGGAGGGATCGACGGGCAGGGCCATCTCGGATGCCCAGAGTGAGTCGCGGCCGAACAGTGTCATGAACCAAGGAGCGCCGGCGGCCACCACCACCCTGTCCGGATGGTCCGGATCCTGGATCCTGAGGGCGCCGAGGTCCTCGTAGCTGCGCCGCAAGGTCCGCTCGATGGATCGATTGCCCATGTGCAGGACGGGGATCTTGTCCACCCACTCCTGCCGACGCCGGTCGCTCGGCGACATTTCCCCGCGCGCCGGGTGGGCGAACGGCGCCAAGGCCCCATTGGCGGCGGGCATCACGCTGACACGGGTGCTCCATTGCCCGTAGGGCGGAATGCTCGTCCTGAAACCCAAGGCCTTGGCTCCGACACCAGCTCCTTCGGCGCGGATCATCACACTTTTCCTTACGCCTTCCCATTGCCCCCGGATTTCCAGCGAGTCCCCCTCCATGCGTCGCGTTTCTTTCCATTCGCGGGTGATCCGGGCTTCCTTCACTTCAAAGAGATCCGCAAAGTCGGCCTCCACAGCCAGCGTGATGCTGCACTCGGCCGGTTGTTTGGAGTAGTTTCGGATGGTGATTTCCTCGAGGATGCCGGCACCGACTTCGCGGAGTCGCTCAACCAGCAGGGGACTGTCAGCGTAGCCACCTGATCGTGGCACGCGGCCTGCGAAGAGAGCCCGGTACGGCTCCTTGGTTTCTGCCGCCAGGGGTTCGACGGGCTGGCCGTTGATGGTCAACTCCCAACGGGACAGGATGCGGGTATCCAAGTGGAAGACGCCTTGCGGCAGGTCAGGCCGAATATCTCCGTTGGCTGCAGAGATGCAGAAAGCGGAGCCTTCAACGAGTGTTACGGTGCCGGAGCCAAGGGGGCCAGCGGCGGTGTCTGCGTTCCATCCAGCCACTTCTTGCCTCCAATCATCACGCCCGGATTACTCATCCAGCTGAGGGGACATGGTTTCCGGGGTGTGTGGCTGTATCCGAAGCTACGCCGAACTTGAGGATGGCACCAGAGCCTGCGGCCGGTTGCCTGCGGCCTGGGTTTGGGCCCGCGCTTCGGCAGAGGGGGCATTGGCTGCCGGCAACACAGAGTTAATCTGTTTCCCGGTTACTCCGGAGTACAGGGGGTCTATCATAGGGACAGGATCACACGCTGATGCAGCCCGGCGGACCTGTTTCTTCCGCCCCCGGAGGCCCGCTATGACCGACGCCCAAATCCAGAGTTTCCTTCAAGACTGCGTGGTGCTCGAAGACGACACCGACCAAGGCTTGGATCTTGAGACCATCTACGGCCTGTACATCAGTTGGTGCGTCCTTGGCCGCAAGGTGCCCATCCCGGACGACGCGTTCCGAACCGCCCTTGATCGTCATGGATTGAAGCACACCAAGCACAAAGGCCTGAGGATGTACCCCGGTTTGCGGATGGTTGGTCCTGCTGCCAGGGACTATATCGTCAACAGTGTGCCCATCCTGACGGAATCGGACATGCCTGCCTGGTCCGATTCAGACGACGACCCCGTTCCGTCCTTCGGCTGACCCGCCCGGAGTTCGGCTGACGCGTCCGGAGTTTGTGTACAGCTGGAGCCTTTAGGATGCCTTCTTGGGGTCAACAGCTGGACACAAACTCGGAAGTGGGTACTTGGTGAAGCCATCGATCGTATGGTTCCGTGATGACCTCCGGGTCAGGGACAACCCGGCCTTGCGTGCAGCCGTGGACGACGGCGCCGCGGTTGCCCTCTACGTCCTGGATGAAGAATCGCCAGGCATCCGGCCCTTGGGTGGCGCCGCCCGCTGGTGGCTGCATCATTCCTTGACGGCGCTCCGTGAGGAACTCGCCGCACTTGGAGTGCCGCTGTTGCTGCGCCGCGGCGGGGCCTTGGACATCGTCCGGAAAACGACGACGGCGATCGGGGCCGGCGCGCTCTACTGGAACCGCCGTTACGGCTCTGCCGAGCGAACGGTCGACGCCGGGATCAAGGCTTGGGCGCGTGAGTCAGGTGTGCACGTCTCAAGTTTTCAGGCCTCGCTGCTTCACGAGCCGTGGGAAGTGACCACCAAGACGGGTGGCCAGTACAAAGTTTTCACGCCGTTCTGGCGGACCGTTTCAGCGCAGGATTTCCGTGAACCGTTGGCGGTGCCCGCAAAGGGCCACGGCTTTGAAGGCGAACTTCCCGCCTATGATGACCTGGCGTCCTGGCACCTCCTGCCCACCAAGCCCGACTGGTCCGCGGGGCTGGCGGAGATGTGGACGCCAGGTGCAGCTGCCGGACACAAGCGGCTTGCCACGTTCGTGGCGGACGGCCTTGCCAACTACAGCGAGGGCCGGAATCGTCCGGACACGGATGGCAGCAGTTGCCTGTCACCATACCTGCGATGGGGAGAGCTCAGCCCTTTCGAGGTGTGGCACGCTCTGGGGTCCAAAGGCTCGGAAAGCGTCAGCATTTACGCTTCCGAGCTGGGCTGGCGTGAGTTCTGCTGGCACCAGTATTTCCACAACCCGCAACTGGCCACAGCCAACCTGCGCACCGAATTTGACCGCTTCCCGTGGGCATGGCCGGGCAGCGACGGCAGTAACAGCAAACATCCTGGCCACGAAACTGCACTTGAAGAACTCCGTGCCTGGCAAAAGGGCCGAACCGGTTTCCCCATGGTCGACGCCGGGCAACGGCAACTCTGGCACACGGGGTGGATGCACAACCGCGTTCGCATGGTTGCCGCCAGCTTCCTGGTGAAGAACCTCGGCATCCACTGGCAGCTCGGGGAGCAGTGGTTCTGGGACACGCTGGTGGACGCCGATCCAGCGTCCAATCCGGCCAACTGGCAATGGGTGGCCGGATCCGGGGCAGACGCGTCGCCGTTCTTCAGGATCTTCAACCCGGAGGCACAGCGGACCAAGTTCGATCCCCAGGGCAAGTACATTGCCCGGTGGCTTCCCGAGTTCGGTACGCCGGACTATCCGGAGGAGATCGTGGACTTGAAGACAACGCGGCAGGATGCGTTGGAGGCGTACAAGGGGCTGAAAGAGGTCCACTGACCCGCTGCGAAACATCCCTCTGGAAATTAGTAGGAAGTCCGAGTATATTCGGGATCAGAGATGACCTGGATCACAACCTGAGGCGTTCCCGCCGTTAACCGGAACAAGCGGCGCGGCAATCATCCACGATGCAAAGGAGCATTTCCATCATGGTGCGCGAACTTTCACACTACGTAGACGGCCAGAGAATCGACGGCACGTCCGGTCGGTTCAGTGACGTCTATGACCCCTGCACCGGTGAAGTGCAGGCACGGCTTCCGTTGGCCAGCGCGGAGGAGGTTCGCAACGCCGTCGCGAACGCTGAAAAGGGCCAGCTCGAATGGGCGGCCATGAACCCGCAGCGCCGGGGACGCATCCTGCTCAAGTTCGTGGACCTGGTCAACGAGCACATGGAGGAGCTCGCCAAGCTCCTGTCCTCCGAGCACGGCAAGACGCTCGCGGATGCCAAAGGCGACATCCAGCGCGGCATCGAGGTGGTCGAGTTCTCCGCAGCTGCCCCGCACCTGCTCAAGGGTGAGTTCTCGGACAACGCCGGCCAAGGGATCGACGTCCATTCGCTCCGCCAGCCGCTTGGCGTCGTCGCCGGAATTACGCCCTTCAACTTCCCGGCCATGATCCCGCTGTGGAAATCCGGACCGGCGCTCGCGGCCGGTAACGCGTTCATCCTCAAGCCCTCTGAGCGGGACCCGTCCGTGCCACTCCGCCTCGCCGAACTGTACAGCGAAGCCGGGGTGCCCAACGGCGTCTTCAACGTGATCAATGGCGACAAGGAAGCCGTGGATGCACTGCTCGAAGATCCGCGCGTGAAGGCCATCGGCTTTGTGGGCTCCACGCCGATCGCGCAGTACATCTACGCCACAGCGGCCGCTCACGGCAAGCGGGCCCAGTGCTTCGGCGGGGCGAAGAACCACATGGTGATCATGCCCGACGCAGACCTCGACATGGCCGCCGATGCCCTGATTGGCGCCGGATACGGTTCCGCCGGCGAACGCTGCATGGCGATCTCGGTTGCAGTTCCCGTTGGCCAGGAAACGGCCGATGCCTTGGTGGCCAAGCTGACGGAACGCGTGAAAGGACTCCGGGTGGGCCACAGCCTGGACAAGGACTCGGACTTCGGTCCCGTGGTGGCTGCCTCCGCGAAGGAACGCATTGAGGGCTACATCCAGTCCGGCGTGGACGAAGGTGCCACCCTGGTCACCGACGGCCGCGGCCTCACTGTGGATGGTTACGACAGCGGCTTCTGGGTTGGTCCCACACTGTTCGACAACGTCACCAAGGACATGAAGATCTACAAGGAAGAGATCTTCGGTCCCGTCCTCAGCGTCCTCCGCGCGGCTGATTACGACGAAGCGCTGAGGCTCTGCAGCGAGCACGAGTTTGGCAACGGCGTCGCAATTTTCACCCGCGACGGCGACTCCGCCCGCGACTTCGCCAGCCGCGTCGAGGTGGGCATGGTGGGTATCAACGTCCCGATTCCCGTCCCGATCGCGTACTACACGTTCGGCGGCTGGAAGGCCTCCGGCTTCGGAGACCTCAACCAGCACGGGGCCGACGCCTTCCGCTTCTACACGAAGACCAAGACCGTGACATCGCGGTGGCCCTCCGGCATCCGCCAGGGCGCCAGCTTCGTGATGCCGGCCGGCAGCTAATGGAGGCTTTGGAAACAGACGACGTCCTTTTTGAGCGACGCGGCCACCTCGGCATCGTGACGCTCAACCGACCCCAGGCAGTCAACGCCCTCAATGCGGGAATGGTGAAAGCCATGCTCCAGCAGTTGGCTGTCTGGGCCGACGACGACGCCGTGGCTACCGTCCTGGTGTGCGGCGCCGGCGATCGTGGGCTGTGTGCAGGCGGCGACATCGTTGCCATCTACAAGGACATGCTGCACGGCGGCACGGAAACAGCCTCGTTTTGGGCTGACGAATACCGGCTGAACTCTCTCATTGCCCGCTACCCCAAGCCGTACGTGGCATTCATGGACGGGCTGGTGCTTGGTGGCGGCGTTGGTGTTTCGGCGCACGGTTCGTTGCGGGTGGTCACAGAGCGGACCCGCACCGGCATGCCGGAGACCACCATCGGCTTTGTTCCCGACGTCGGCGGCACCCTTTTGCTCTCTCGCGCGCCCGGGCAGACGGGAACCCACGCGGCGCTGACCGGCGCGCACCTGTCCGGTGCGGATGCCTTGTTCCTGGGGCTCGCGGATCACTTTGTCCCGTCCGATAGCCTCCCAGCGCTGGCAGAAGCGCTGGAAAGCTCGACGGCGGATGCCGCCGTCGGACGCTTTGCCCAAGCCGCGCCGGACTCGGCTCTGGCGGGCCAGCAGGAGTGGATCGACGCCGCGTACGCGCATGACGATGCGGAGGAAATTGTGCGGAGTTTGCGTTCTTCTTCGCCGGAGGCTGTCGAGGCCGCGGACACCATTGAGGCCAAGTCGCCCACGTCCGTGAAAGTCACTTTGGCGTCGTTGCGGCGGGTCCGGGGGCTTTCGCTCGAGGAAGCGCTGGACCAGGAGTACCGCGTGGGGCTGCGATGCCTGGCCGGGCCCGATTTCCGTGAAGGCATCCGTGCACAGGTGGTGGACAAGGACCGCAACCCGCAATGGAAACCGCCGACTTTGGCCGAGGTGCACGAGTCCGACGTCGAGGGCTACTTTGCGTCGCTCGGGGATGCGGAACTCGGATTGGCAGGCTTGGCTGGTTGGGCCGGCGTGGCCGTGGAAGCACAGTGACCTCTCATCAGCAGCGAGTCGAAGGAGACGACATGACAGAGAACGCAGCATCGGCAACGGGACTCATCGCTTTCCTCGGCCTCGGTCATATGGGCGGCCCGATGGCGGCAAATCTGATCAAAGCAGGGCACGAAGTTATCGGCTATGACCCCGTTCCTGCGGCCGTCGAAGCAGCCCGGGCTCACGGTGTCCCCATGGCTTCGTCCGCCGCGGACGCTGTTACCAGGGCTTCCGTGGTGCTGACCATGCTCCCCAGCGGTAAGCACGTGCTGGACGCCTATCGGGGCGTGGACGGGCCGGGGCTCTTGTCAGTAGCCGGGCCGAACACGATGTTCCTGGACTGCTCAACCATTAACGTGGATGAGGCCCGCGAAGCCGCCGCGATCGCGCTGGAAGCCGGGCACCGCTCGGTGGATGCTCCCGTGTCAGGCGGTGTGGTGGGTGCTGAAGCCGGCACGCTGACCTTCATGGTGGGCGCATTGCCCGAGGACTTCGAGACGGTGAAACCGATCCTTGAACTCATGGGCAAGCGGATCGTGCACTGTGGCGATCACGGTGCGGGGCAGGCCGCCAAGGTCTGCAACAACATGATCCTGGGCGTTTCCATGATTGCGGTTGCTGAGGCCTTTGTCCTGGGCGAGAAGCTGGGCCTCACCCATCAGGCGCTCTTCGACGTCGCGTCCAACGCTTCCGGGCAGTGCTGGGCCTTGACCACCAACTGCCCCGTCCCAGGGCCTGTGCCCACCAGCCCGGCCAATCGCGACTACCAGCCAGGCTTTGCCGGGGCGTTGATGGCCAAGGACCTGCGCCTGGCCGTGAACGCTTTGGAGAGCACCGGTGTTGCGGCGGAGATGGGCCCGTTGGCGTCGCGGATCTACGATGCTTTTGCGGCAGGGGAGGGTGCCGGCAGGGACTTCTCCGGCATCATCACCGAGATCCGCGACAAGTCAGTCTGAGAGGTTTACCTGTGTATATGACGTTGCGTGAGAGGGAGAGCATGGCGGAGCAGTTCGAGAACATTGTGGTGGAACGTCGCGGCCGTGTTGGCTTGGTGACACTGAACCGGCCTTCGGCGTTGAATGCGCTCAACACTGCCCTCATGAAGGAACTGGTGGCCGCTGTTTCGTCGATGGACACCGACCCGGAGATCGGGGCCGTGGTAATCACGGGATCCGCCAAGGCCTTCGCCGCCGGGGCGGACATCAAGGAAATGTCCTCGCAGAGCTACATGGAAATGTACGCGGCTGACTGGTTCCGTGGTTGGGAGGACCTCACCCGGCTGCGTATCCCCGTGATTGCTGCCGTGTCGGGCTTCGCCCTGGGTGGTGGCTGCGAGCTGGCGATGATGGCCGACTTCATCATCGCCGGTGATAATGCCAAGTTCGGCCAGCCGGAAATCAACCTGGGCGTCATCCCGGGAATGGGCGGCTCGCAGCGGCTGACCCGGGCCGTGGGCAAGGCGAAGGCGATGGACATGGTGCTCACGGGACGTTTCATGGACGCCGCAGAGGCAGAACGCGCCGGACTGGTTTCCAGGGTGGTGCCGGCCGCTGAGGTGATCGACGAAGCTGTCAAAGCCGCCGAAATCATTGCTTCCAAGTCCAAACCCGTAGCCATGGTGGCCAAGGAAGCCGTGAACGCGGCCTTTGAGTTGGGGCTTGCCCAAGGTGTGCTCTTTGAACGACGCGTGTTTCACTCGCTCTTCGCCACGGAGGACCAGAAAGAGGGCATGGCCGCTTTCACTGAGAAGCGCGAACCGGAGTTCAAACACCGCTAGGTGCCTTGCGTTGTGGGGCCTGCTTTGCGTCCCAAATCCGACGCGAAGCGCGCAATGTAGGCCCCACAACGAGGATTCGTGCAAGCGCAGGGTTAGACTCAAGGGCACAAACCGATGGGGGAGAGAACATGTCAACGGAGATCGTTCACGCCGGGCGAACGGAAACAGCCGTCCAGCCGATCAATCGGCTGGCCATCGTGGCAGTATCCATGGCCGCGGTTGCCCTTGCCGCATTGTTTCTGTCCGGCATGGCCGTCATCGCGGTCTTTGTTGTCGGTGCAGGCCATGTTGCCCTGAACCAGATCCAGCAGGGAACAGAGCGGGGCCGGGGCTTGGCGCTCGCCGCTCTGGCCGTCGGGTATGGCATCGCGGTCTTCGCGTTGGTTTCAGCCATCATCTACGCGTTTACCCTCGCAGCCCAGTAGGGCGCAGATCACTTTCAATTCCTCGTCACGTTTTGGTTGTCGATGTCTCTTATTTTGGGGCACAAGAGACAACTGCGATGACTGAGGGACGCAATGACGTGGCAATTCTGCAACAACGATGACTGCTTGGACAGCTGGCACTGGACACAACTTGGCGGGCTTCCTGAGCCGTGCCCTGAGCTGTCGCCGGAGGAAGCGACTCAAGAGGATTGCCGGTTGGTTGCAACAGGCGTAGGCTCCTGCGGGCCATCACCGGATTGAGGAGTTTCTCATGGGACAACTGATCGTCCAGGATTTTGTCACCGCCGACGGATTCGCTGCAGACACCAACAACGAGTTCAAAGCGTACGAACTGCTTCAGGGCGGCACCGCCGAGTTCGATCACGCTCAGCTGCAGTGGCTTGGCAGCATCGAGGCAATGGTCCTTGGCGCCAACACTTACCGCATGTTCGCCGGGTTCTGGCCCACTCCTGCGTCGGACGGCGAAGTTATCGCACCTGCCCTCAACAGCCTGCGCCGGTACGTTTTCTCACGCCAACTGAAGGACGCCCCGTGGGGCGACTTCCCGCCGTCGACCATTGAATCCGGGGACGCAGTAGAGGCGATCCGCCGCATCAAACGGGAAACCGACGGCGACATTGTCTTGTGGGGCAGCCTGTCCTTGGGCGAAACGTTCTTCGCCGCAGGAGAAGTTGACGGCGTACGGCTGGTGGTCATGCCCATTGGGCAAGGCGCCGGCCGCGGAGTGTTCCCTGCAGGGCAAGACCCGGCGTTGCTCAAGTTGGTGGATGTCAACAGCTACGACGAAGGCCTGGTGGAGTTGACCTACTCCCTCCGACGCCAAGGCCACTGAGCCGCTCCACGGTCAGTCTTTCTCCTCCGCAAGCGGCGATCCCAAGGAGGCAGCAAAGGACACACGGGTGAGCTTGTCAGGGTTGGAAATTTGGCGCAGTCCGTGGATCAGCTCGTCTGGTCCGGACTCGGGGACCAGCACATCGCAGCGGCCCTGGTGGTAGAAGGCGAGTGCGGGCTCGCCGTTCACAGTGATGATTTCGGCGCGCACAGGCCGCGCAGGATCGACGACGAGTGACTTCGCGAAGATACCGACGAAGAAACGCCTGATGTTCTCTGCCCCAAAGATCGGATTGCGCGCGCTCTTGACCTTTCCGCCGCCGTCCGCCCAGAGGACAGCGTCACGGTCGAGCATGGCCACCACGGTGTCGATGTCCCCCTGCTCGATGGCCAGAACCAGCTTGGAGAGGACGGCCTGGTCCTTGGCACGGGGTGCGGGGGCATCGGGGTCGATGTCCAACTGCCGCTCAGCCCGTGACACAAGCTGCCGCACGGCCGCAGGGGTCTTCTCCAGAACCTCGCCGATCTCCGGGGCCGACATCCCGAAGGCGCGGTGCAGCACAAGAGCCGCCCGCGCCTCGGGAGTGAGCTGCTCTGCCAGATGCAGCAGGGCCAGGGAGAGCAGCTCGCGGTTGGCCACTGTCTCCTCCGGCAGCCGGTCAATGTCCACCGGCTCCGGAAGCCAAGGGCCGGGATACTCTTCGCGTCGCGCGGCGAGAGTGCGGACGCGGTCAACGGACCGTCGAACGCACACCGTGGTCAGCCAGGCCGGCCAGGACTTCACCTGGGATGCCGTGCCTTTTTGTTCCTGGCGCACAGCGTCGAGTGCCACGTCCGAGACCACATCTTCAGCATGGCCGAAGTCGCCAAGCATCCGGTACGCAATGCCGAGAAGCCGGTTTCGCTCGTTGTGCCAGGCCACTGCCGCGGACATGGGGGATGTCATGCGTCCAAAATACCCTTCAGGAGATAGGGTTCTTCGCATCGACCGGCGGCTGCATCCCAACGCTGATGGCGATCCGGTTCCAGACGTTGATCGTGGAGATCGCGAGGATGAGCGCCCCCATTTGGCCGTCGTCGAAGTGCGCTGCTGCGGCTTCCCAGATGTCGTCAGTCACTGTTGCCGGACCAAGGTTGGTCACCGCGTCCGTCAGGGCAAGTACGGCTTGTTCCCTGGCGTCGAAGAAAACTTTCGAATGCTGCCAGGCGGCAACGGCGTGCAATTTACGGCTGGGGATTCCGTGCTTTGCGCCGTCGCTTGCGTGCATGTCCACACAAAAACCGCAGCCGTTCAGGATCGAGGCACGGAGTTTGATCAGCTCGTACAGCTGCGGATCCACTGACTTCCTGGCGTAGCCTTCGAGGCCGATCACGGCCGCATAGCCGAGCTTGTTGGTGTGGCCGATGTTGATGCGTGTCATTTTGGGTCCCTTCACGATTGGTTCTTACGTGAGGGATGTCGGAGCGGGCGCGCAAAGTGTGACACGGGCGCCTGTTTTGCGCCCTAAGCCTGGACCTCCGCGGGGATCAGCGCGGCGTCGAAGAACGCGCGCTCCAGCCGAACCGCTTCGGCGAAGGTGCCGGCGACGCGCGTCCGCGCTTCCGCCGAGACAGGCTCGACGGCGTCAAACTCGTCACGCAACCAGGTCACCCACGCGTTGTACTCGGGATTGTTGTGCAGTCGGATCCACTCGGAGTGCTTCGAATGCGCGGGCCATGTTGAGGCATCGCCGGCACGCGCTGCCCAGTCCCCGTAAAGCCATTCGGCAACCAGGAGCACCGCCAAGACATCGGGGTACTCACGCGTGGCAAGAGCGTTGCGCATCAGGGCGTCGAAGTCGCGGGTTACCGGGCCAAGCACAGGCGCGGTCCGGTCAGCCTCCGGGACGTCCAGTTCGGTAAAGCAGTCCTGGAAATACGTGTTCTCATCGGATGCAAAGGCCCCCAGAACCCGCGCGAACACGAGCCGCGAAGGAAGTGAAGGAGCCGAGGCAACGGCTTGGCCCAAGAGTGCCGTGAAGGCATCGCAGAACTGGTAATCCTGCACGAGGTAGCGGCGCAGGTTGTCATCGGCAAGCGAACCGTCAAGCAGCTGGTCCACGAACGAATGACTGACGGCGGCGTCCCAATCGGCAGCACAGTTGTTCCTGAGTTCTTCGGCAAAGCCCACGTGTTTCCTCCTGAAGTGTCAGAAACGGAGCCTAGCAGCCGACGTCGATTGCCATGTCCTCGCGAGCTTGGAGATGATCCGATTCCCACGCAACAGCGCGCCCTGAAACGTGGTCTGCGCCCTCATGTAGCCTTGGCGGAAAACGTGCCGTGCAGGCGGAAGGTCTGTGGCAGGTCTCTGAGGGGGAATATGACTGGTGGCGGTTTCAAGCATGCGGCACAGCGGAGTGCTGCTGCTGCGCTTCTTGTGATCGGTTTGGCGAGCATGGGCGGTGTCCCGGCGACGGCTGCAGGGGCTCAGCCGCTCCACCATATTGACATGGACGGAGTCGTGTCCCTGATCGGAATGCCGTTCGTCGGGTCGGAGCTGCGGATGGGTGCCCCAGGGGAATTCACGGGCTGCGACAGGACCGAGGCAGCGCCCGAGGGTTACACCATTGAGTGGCTCAGTAACGGCACACCACTTCCAGCGGAACGCCAGGTGGAACCGCTCAAGCTTCTGCCGGAGGACCGGGGTAACCGGCTTTCCTTCAACGTCTACGCCACGACTCCGGAGAAGGCGCAGTGTGGCGACTCGCTACGGGGCGACGAGAACACCCTGTTGCACAGCAAAGAGACAAAGCCCATTGCGGCGTCCAACCGGGCCATGGGGTGGACAGGGCGGGGAAACTTCGAGCTGTTGGGCCGCACGGATGCAGGGGAACTCGTCTTGTATCCAAGGACCTACACCTACAGTCTCGGATCGTGCGACGCCGGGGTGTGCCCCAGCTACGAGACTGCGCAGTGGGATGAACCCAGCCTTGTTGGCACAGGATGGAACATCTTTGACATCGTGTTTTCGCCCGGTGACTTCGACGGGGACGGCAACAACGACATCCTTGCCCGTGACTCGCGTGGGGATCTGTATCTGTACCCGGGCGATGGCCGCGGAGGCTGGCTGGGCAGATCTGTTGTCGGCACAGGCTGGAGCATTTTCGACGCGATCGTGGGTCCGGGTGATTTCAACGGGGACGGCGACAACGATGTCCTTGCCCGCGACGCCGAGGGGGATCTTCACCTCTACCCGGGCGACGGCGAAGGCGGCTGGAAGCAGCCGGAAGTCGTGGGCACCGGGTGGCAGGTCTTTGACAAGGTCATTGCCTCCGGCGACCTCAGCGGCGACGGTGCTGTGGACATCCTTGGACGTGATTACGCCGGCTACATGCACCACTACAGAGCGGACGGCCGAGGGGGCTGGGAAGGGGCTAACACCTGGGGCCCCGGCTGGGAGGTAATGTCCGAAATCATCGGCGTCGGCAGCTTCACCCACAACTTGGGCGAGGCAATACATTGGGGGCACACGGTGACAAGGAACGACACCATCGCCATCAACCCGGACGGAGACCTGCTCAAGTACTCCGGCTTCGTCCCCACCGACCAAGTCATCGGGACCGGCTGGGACATCTTCCGCTCCTTGATCTAGCCAACCGGCCTTCGGACAGCACGACGCCGGCCGGACAGTCGGGCTGACTATCCGGCCGGCGTCGTTATTTCTTAGGCGGTGTGCCGCCCTCAGCTGACTATCCGGCTCCTTTCCGCGTGCATCGGCTCCGGCCAGTTGCCGACGAAGTCGGGCCAAAAGCCGATCTTTCGGCTGGCCGATGCCTTTGCGTGTTTGCGGACGGGGACCTGGATCTTGCGAAGCATGAGTGCCTCCTGACTGATGTCGAATGCCTGCGTCGGTGGGCGCAGGTGGTGGTGCCTGCCAAAGCAGGAGCCACCGCATCAGTCGGGTCGGGACCCTGGATCGAACGAAGGTTGAGGTGCTGCGCTTCGCTGCGGGTCCGTCACTGGACCAGCTCGGGGCGGCGGCAGCGGGGCGAGGACGTCCGGGATGTCGGACGCCCCGGGCGCGGAAGTGCTTGAGCCGCCGGCTCCTGATCCGCCCGCGGTACTTGGTGCCGGCACCGGTGCCGTGCGAAGAGGTGCGCCGGGAGCTGGGCTGCCGGAGGCGAGCATCGCGGCGGGCGGAACACCCGCAGGATCAAACGGCAGCAAGGGCCGGGGGAGGGGACTGCCTCCGAGCAGAGGCGCAACGGCTTGGGTGGTTTGCAGTACGACGGCGAGCGGCAGCGTCGCGGCGCCTCCGGGCGAGGTTGCGGCGTCAGGCAAGGACGACACCTCAGGTGAGGCAACGCCGTCGAGCGGGCTTGGCGCTGGAGGAAGCACAGGGGCGGGCAGCCCGGGTAACTCCGGCACTTCGGGCAAGAGGTCCACGAGGCTGTCCACCACCGGAAGTTCCTGTACTTCGGGAACGTGGTCGACGAGCGGGACTTCGGGGACGGTCACCGTCGGCAGGGCGGGCGCCGCTGGAACCTCGGGCAGTGCGGGAACCTCGGGCAGTGCGGGAACCTCGGGCAGTGCGGGAACCTCCGGCAATGGATCAAGGGTGGAGGCCACTGCATCCACAGCGTCTGCTCCGGGTGTGACTGCCGGCGCCTGTACAGGCTGCAAGACCGTAGGGCCGCTCGGCAGGGGAGGTACGACGGGCACTACGTCTGTCACCGCTGCTGTAGGACCGGCCAACCACAGCATCCCTACAGAGGACCCCAGCATGGCCAACAGGAAAGAGCGCAGAAGTACTCTGCGGCGTTGTCCTGGGTCTCTGGCCAAATTCTCCACCCCCACTGCGGCAATGGAGTTTCAGGATAAGCCCGCCCACGCATAGGGGTACAGACACTTTTGATTGATAATCCGAAACGAGGCGACCAACCGGGTCGCCCGCCAACAGGTCAGTCCTCGAAATCCCCGGCATCCCTGCGGAAGGTGCCCAGGACGCGGATGAGGTGATCGACGTCGTCGTCCCCGAAGCCCGACTTGCCGAAAACCTCAGCGTTGAGGGCCGCCGTCGCCTTCTTTGCCAGGGTGCGGCCCTCTGCGGTGAGCTCGATCAGGGTGGTGCGGCCGTCCGTGGGGTGCGGGGAACGGGCCACCAGCGCGGCCTTTTCCAGGCGGTCGACGGCGTTGGTCACCGAGGTGGGGTGGACCTGCAGGAGCGCGCTGGCCTTGTTCATGGGCAGCGCGCCGCTGCGGGCGAAACTCAGGAGCGCCAGGAGCTCGTAGCGGGCGAAGGTGAGCCCGAACGGCTTGAGCACCGTTTCGATGCGCGCGAGCAGGATCTGCTGGGTGCGCATGATCGCGGTGATGGCTGCCATGGGCGCGGCGACATCGCCCCAACCATGCCGTTCCCAGTTGCGTTGGGCATCGGCGATGGGATCGCGGGGGAGAGGGGTACCCATGGTCCTCCTTAGGTTGGTGAGGGGCTAGTCTTTCAGATTCGGGAACTCTTCCTCGGTGTATTCCACGCCAAGACCCGCGGGCAGCGGCCCATCGCCGTGCCGGGCTACCTCAGTGCCCCGCAATTCGACGCGCCTGATCTTGCCTGAAATGGTCTTGGGCAGCTCACCGAATTCGAGCCTGCGGATGCGCTTGAAGGGTGCAAGATGCTCCCGGCAGTAGCGCAGGATGTCCTCGGCAACAGCGGGTCCAGCCTCGTATCCGGCGGCCAGCACCACGAACGCTTTGGGCACTGACAGCTTCACCGCATCAGGCGAAGGGACGACGGCGGCCTCCGCAACAGCGGGGTGTTCGATCAGGACGCTTTCGAGTTCGAAAGGCGACAAACGGTAGTCGGAGGACTTGAACACGTCGTCGTCGCGTCCGACGTAAGTAATGACTCCTTGGGCGTCCCGGCTTGCCATGTCGCCCGTGTGGTAGTAGCCGTCACGGAACGCTTCGGCGGTCTTGGCCTCATCGCCGAAGTAGCCCTTCATGAGTCCCACAGGCCTGGGGTCCAAGCGCAAGCAGAGTTCGCCGTCGTCGGCTTCGTTCCCGGTCAAGGGATCGACAAGGACCACGTCGTATCCGGGCAGCGGCCGCCCCATCGAACCGATCTTCACGGGCTGGGCGGGCGTGTTGGCGATCTGGACCGTGGACTCTGTCTGGCCGAAGCCGTCGCGGATGGTGACGCCCCACGCCTCTTCCACTTGGCCGATGACCTCAGCATTCAGGGGTTCCCCGGCGGACACTACCTTGCGCGGCGGGGCTGTGAGCTGTGTGAGGTCGGCCTGGATGAGCATGCGCCACACCGTAGGCGGAGCGCAGAAGCTCGTGACGCCCTCGCGGCCCATCTGCTCCATGAGTGCGGCGGCGTCGAAGCGTTCGTAGTTGTAAATGAACACGCAGGCTTCGGCGATCCACGGCGTGAAGACGTTGGACCAGGCATGTTTGGCCCAACCCGGCGAAGCGACATTGAGGTGGACGTCACCTGGTTCAAGTCCGATCCAGTACATCGTGGAGAGGTGGCCCACAGGGTAGGACGTGTGCGTGTGCTCCACGAGCTTGGCGCGCGAGGTGGTGCCGGACGTGAAGTAGAGCAGCAGCGTCTCGTCCGCTTTGGTGGCTGCGTCGGGCGCGAAGGCCGTGCCGGCGTCGTATGAATCTGCGTACTGTCTTGCCTCCGCGTTGACGCGCTGAGCACCGATTTCAATCAGTGTGTAGTCGCCCGGAACCTCGGCAAATTTGCCCATGTTGGCACTTCCGACGGCGACCCAACGGGCGCCGCCACGCTGCACCCGGTCTTGGAGATCGCGTGCGCCCATGAGTGTGGTGGTGGGGATCATGACGATGCCCAGCTTGATGCCGGCCAGCATGAGTTCCCAGAGCTCAACCTGGTTGCCGAGCATGATGATCATGTGGTCGCCGCGCTTGACGCCTTGGCTCCGGAGCCAGTTGGCCACTTGGGACGACCGCTCTGAGAGGTCCTTGTAGGTGCGCCTGGTGGACGTACCGTCCTGCTCGACGATGACGAGCGCGGGCTTGCTGCCTCGGTCTTGGTCTGCGGCGATCTGGTCGAACCAGTCGAGGGCGAAGTTGAACTCCTCAAAACGCGGCCATTCGAATTCGCTGTGCGCCTGCTTGTAGTCCTCGCGCAGTTCGAGCAGCCGGTCGCGGGCCGCACGGAAGTCTTCGGTGACTGTCATAGTCCGCCTTTCGCTGGGGCTTCATTGCCCGGCCTAGTGATCCACATCACCTTGCAATATACTAGGACATCCAAGGGTTTGGAAGAGCCTGCGCGGGACATGACGAAGGGGTCACATGCTCGACGAAGAAACAATTGCCGCTACCGTTACCCTCGGCGCGGCGCCAGACGACGTCCTCCCTCCCTACCCGGAGGCGGACCTGATGCACGTGGTGGACCTGCTTCCGTCGGAAGAGCGATCGCGGTATTTGGAGATCCGGGAGTTCCTGCAAACGCGGGTTCGCGCCGCCAGCATCGAGTACTGGAACAGGGAAGAGTTCCCGTTCGGCTTGCTCGCCGAGATGGCCACGTTCGGCCTGGGCGGACTGCAGACGGACGGCTCGTCCAAGCTGTTCCAGGGCCTCATGTACACCGAAATAGCCCGCGCCGACGTCTCACTCTCGGCGTTGGTGGGCATCCACAACGAGCTCATTGTCGGCATGATCCACGAGCTCGGTTCGTCGGAACAGAAGCAGCGCTGGCTGCCTGGCCTTGAGGCCTTTACCCAGCTCGGCGCCTTCGCCTTGACCGAACCGGACCACGGCTCGGACATCGCCGGAGGACTCTCGACGACGGCGCGGCGCGACGGCGGCGAATGGGTCATCAACGGTGCCAAGCGCTGGATCGGAGCCGGGACGATCGCCGACTTCGCCTTGGTGTGGGCGCGCGATGAGGCCGATGGAAACATTAAAGGTTTCATTGTGGAGACGGACCGGGCCGGGTATTCGGCCACGAAGATCTCCAACAAGATCGGCCTCCGCATCATGCAGAACGCGGACATCGTCCTGAATGAGGTTCGCATCCCTGTTTCCAACCTCTTGCCGGGCGCTACCGAGTTCTCGCGGGCAAATGACCTCCTGCGTGATTCCCGGGCGTGGGTGGGCTGGCAGGCTGCGGGAATTCAGTTGGCAGCGTTCGACATCGCCCGGTCCTATGCCTTGGAGCGCAAGCAGTTCGGCAAGGAACTGGCCCGCTTCCAACTGGTGCAGCAGCAGCTTGCTGACATCCTGGGCAACGCCAATGCCTCGCTGTCCCTGATGGTGGAACTCGCGCGGATCCAGCAAGCGGGGAAACTCGAGATGGTTCAGGCGGCCATGTGCAAAGCAACCACTACGCGGCTGGCCCGTTCCTCGGTGGCGATGGGCCGGTCCCTGCTGGGTGGGAACGGCATCACCACGGACTACGAGATGGGGAAGCTCTTTGGAGATGCCGAGATCCTGTACACGTACGAGGGCAGCTACGAGATCAACTCAATGATCGTTGCCCGTGCAGTGACGGGTAAGTCGGCGTTTGTCTGAGACAGCAACAAGCATCCCTTCGCCAGTGGAATGCTGGCGAAGGGATGCTCGCGCGAGTTAGGAATCCTGAGCTACCACCAGAGCGGGGTCGGGGGCTGGGGACGTGGTGGCGGCGGCGTGTTCTGCCAGGACACCTGTCCGGTGCCTGATGCGGAGGCGGTAGAGGAGCGCCCCGCCGATGACTACAGCGGCAACAAAGATGACGCCGCCCCATTGGAGGTACCACTCGAACGGTGGAACCGAGTTATAGATCTCCTGTCGCGGCCACACGAGGTTTAGCGTCATGGCGCCGCCCCAGAGTACTGCCAGGATGTTCACCGGCAGCCCCCATTTGCCGAGGCTGAATCCCGGTTCTGATCCGTCATCCTTCAGGGGCCATTTCTTGAGGAACCGGCGCCGGAGCATCGGCACCGTAACCAGCAGGTAGGAGAGGTAGATCAGGACGATGCTGATGCTGGACAGAATGGTGAAGATGGCCGGCTGGGAGATGTTGACGATCAGGGGAATCACTGCCACTACACCGATAACGATGGCAGCCACTGTGGGGGTTTTCCGGGTGGGGTGCACTTTGCTGAGCTGGCGGCTGAAAGGCAGGTTGTTGTCCCTGGCCATGGCAAACATCATCCGGATCGCTGCCGCATGGACGGCCAGGGTGCAGACCACCACCGCCACGACGATGCAGGCCAGGAAGGCTTTGCCGAAGGGGCCGCCCAGCACTGAAAGGACGATGTACTGCAGTCCACCGTCGGCCGCTCCGAGCTTGGGATCGGATAGATCGGGCGCGGCCAGGATTCCGCCCAGGAGGAGCAGCCCTCCCAGGAGGAAGGATGCGGTAACGGCGCGCAGGATCGCCTTGGGAGCTGTGCGCTTGGGATCCTTGGTTTCTTCGCCCAAGGAACTGGCGGTATCGAATCCGTACATGACGTAACCGGAAGCCATGGCGGCAATGAGGAACACGCCGAAGAAGCCCAGGGGATGTTCTTCGCCGAATCCAGCAGTATCCAGGAGGACTTCCGGTCCGCGAACGGAGTGCCATATGAGCGCCGCAATGAGCAGGACGGCGGCAACCAGTTCCACGAACACTCCGACGCTGTTGATCATGGTCATGAGTTTCACGCCGAAAGCGTTGATAAGTGTGGAAATGCCGATCATGATGCTGGCCAGGATGACCCCATTGACGGCGAAGTCGTAGGGACCTGTTCCATCGCCAACCAACTGGAAGCCGGACCAGATTTGCGGCAAGGTGATTTGGAGGGCCAAAGCAACAGAGCCCAACGCCATGATCGAGGAGAGCAGTAGCAGCCAGCCCGCGAGCCACGCCCACGTTCCGGTCGAGAGCCGTTTGGCCCAGTTGTAGACGGAGCCGGCCACAGGGTATCTGCCCGCCAGTTCCGCAAAGCACAATGCGACCATGAGTTGGCCGACGAAGACGATGGGCCAGGACCACGCGTAGGCGGGTCCAGCCGTGGAAAAGCCAAAGTAGAAAAGTTGGAAAACGCCGGTGAGGATGGAGATGTAGCTGACGCCTGCGGCGAAGCTGGCAAACTTACCGATGCTGCGGTCGAGGGTTTGGGCGTAGCCAAACTCATCCATGCCGCTTGTATCGCTCTTGCTGGGTCCTGTTTTGCTGGGTTCTAACATTCGGAACTCCTAACTCAGACATGCACGAATGGTGATGACCTGCGGCCGCCATTGGACGCAGTCGAAATCAAAAGGCCGGGCACCGCTGTGTGCCTCCGGCTGTTTCCCCCATTGTTGTTGCGTGGTTGGCTGGCGCCTCGATGTAGTCGAAGTCCAGACCATGCCCGCCAAGCCGTAACCGTTTAGGTGTGGCGTGGGTCATAAGAAGCAGGTTAGTTCAGATTGAACAGGTGTTCAAGGCTTGCGAATGAACAAATGTTCAAGAATAATGCGTGCGCATTCATCGCTGGTTGATTCCCACGTCCGGTTGCCCGCGCGAGGGCGCGGAAAACGCCGGTGGGGTGCTGGCACCCTTCACCGGTGTTTTCGATCAACGGCTGCTGCCCCCTGCTCAGGCAAGGGACAAGCTAAAGTCCACCTCCGCCGTCGTGTCATCCGTCCGGCTGGCCCGGATGGGGTCCGCCTTAATGAGATCGGCACAGCGCTCACCAATCATCATCACGGTGATGTTGGGGTTCACGGTGACGTGTTCAGGCATGACGGAGGCGTCGGCCACACGTAGTCCGGTCACGCCCTTGACCCGTAGCTCGGGATCCAGTGGTGACATCTCGTCGCCCACCGGTCCCATGCGGACTGTGCCGACGGGGTGGTAGACGGTGTTGTGCGTTTTGCGGATGTAATCCTGCAGTTCCTCGTCGGTCTGCGCCTCGATGCCAGGGGAGAGCTCCCTGCCGGTCCATTCAGCCATGGCCGGCTGCGCGGCGATTTCCCGGGCCTTGCGGATACCGGCGACCATGACGCGCATGTCGTGCCCCTCCGGATCAGTGAAGTAGCGGGGGTCGACCATGGGCTTGTCGCGGAAGTCCCTGCTACGCAACCGAACGGTCCCGCGGGAACGGGCGTGGGTGACGTTCGGCGTGAGGCTGAAGCCGTTCTCCGTGGTGGGGTAGCCGTACCGCAGGGTGTTCATGTCGAAGGGCACGGAGCCGTAATGCATCATCAGGTCCGGGCGGTCCAAACCCTCTTCGGTGGGGGTGAAGATGCCGATCTCCCACCACTGGGTAGAGGATTGCACCATCGGCTGCTTGGCCTCGAACTGCACCACGCCTTCCGGATGGTCCTGCAGGTGCTCGCCAACGCCGGGGGAATCCACCAGGACGTCGATGCCGTGCTGCTCGAGGTGCGCCGCGGGGCCGATCCCGGAGAGCATGAGGAGCTTGGGCGAATCGATGGCGCCGGTGGACAGAATGACCTCGCGATGCGCGTTCAGCCTGTGTGTCCGGCCGAAGGCCGAGTCCACGACGTCGACGCCGGTGCAGCGCTTGTCTGCGTCGAACACCAGTTGGCGGGCCCGCAGGCCGGTCAGCAGCGTGAAGTTGTCGCGATCCACGATGGGGTGGATGTAGGACACCGAGCTGGACGAGCGCGTCCCGTCCGAGCGGCGATTGATCTGGAAAAAGTTGGCGCCGTTGACCACGGTGGTGCCGTCATTGAACTTTGCGCGGGGAATGCCGGTCTGCTCGCAGGCATCAAGGAGCGCTACGCCGGCGGGATCCGCCGCGGGCACATTCATCAGGTGCACCGGTCCCGAGCCGCCATGGTGGGGTGCGTCCGGGCCTGCGTCCTCGTTGGTTTCCAGCCGCTGGTAGAGCGGCCAGGCGGTGGCAGCGTTCCATCCGGTGGCGCCGTACTTGGACTCCCACTCGTCCAGGTCTTCGCGCGGGGCCCAGAAGGCGATGCAGGAGTTGTGGCTGGAGCAGCCGCCCATGACCTTGGCACGCGAGTGGCGCATAAACGAGTTGCCGTTTTCCTGCGGCTCGATCGGGTAATCCCAG
Organism: Paenarthrobacter sp. NPDC092416; assembly: GCF_044755025.1. NCBI lineage: Bacteria > Bacillati > Actinomycetota > Actinomycetes > Micrococcales > Micrococcaceae > Paenarthrobacter > Paenarthrobacter sp. NPDC092416. Next base: position 183,573 of record NZ_JBIVQG010000003.1, on the reverse strand, counting down.
TCGTACCCTGACTCCAGCAGTTCCATCCAGCGGTCCAGCTGCAGGATCTCCGGCAGGCCGCGGTCATCCGGTCCGGCTTCAACCAGCGCTACTGTGACGGCAGGGTCCTCGCTCAGGCGGGCGGCCACAGCGGCCCCGGCAGATCCTCCGCCAATGACGATGTAGTCGAACCCGCGCTCGCCGAGGTTCTCAATGTTGTCAACGTGCATCTATTTCTCCTTGCTGTGGTCAGCGAACCAGCCGGTCACCTGTGGGTTGGTGTTCTGGTAGATGTGCTTGGCTTCCTGGTATTCACCCAGTCCAGTGGGGCCCAGCTCGCGGCCAACGCCGGACTGGCCGAAGCCGCCCCATTCGGCCTGCGGAAGGTAGGGGTGGTAGTCGTTGATCCAAACGGTGCCGTGCCGCAACCGGCCAGCTACCCGTTGGGCCTTGCCGGCATCCTGGGTCCAGACGGCGCCGGCCAGTCCGTAGATGGTGTCGTTCGCGGTGGCCACAGCTTCGTCTTCCGTGCGGAAGGTTTCCACCGTCACCACCGGGCCGAAGGCTTCATCGACCACAACCGACATTCCCCGTTGGACGCGGTCCAGGACGGTCGGCTGGTAGTAGAACCCGGCGTCGTACGTTTCCCCTTCAGGTGCCGCGCCGCCGCACCGCAACCGCGCACCTTCCGCAACGCCACGCTGGACGTAGGCATCTACCTTCTCGCGGTGGGCTGCGGAAATCAGCGGTCCGGTTTCGGCAGACTCATCGAAGGGGCCGCCGAGGCGGATGTCCTGTGCCCTGCGGACCAGTTCGTCCACGAAGCGCTCGGCGATGGATTCCTCCACCACCAGCCGCGCCCCGGCGGAGCAGACCTGCCCTGAGTGCACAAACGCACCGTTCAACGCATTGTCGACGGCGGCGTCGAAGTCAGCGTCGGCAAACACGACGTTGGGGTTCTTGCCGCCGAGCTCCAGCGCCACCTTTTTCACGGTGCCCGCAGCGGCCGCGGCAATACGCTTGCCGGTTTCCAGGCCGCCTGTAAAGGAGACCAGGTCGATGTCAGGGTGCTCCGAAAGGGGTGCGCCCGCTTTGGCTCCGGGGCCTGTCAGGAGGTTGGCGACGCCGTCCGGCAGGCCAAGGTCCTTGAGCAACTGCATGGCAAGGATTGCCGTGGACGGGGTCAGCTCGGCGGGTTTGAGGACGAAGGTGCAGCCTGCGGCCAGCGCGGGAGCGATCTTCCACGCTGCCTGCAGCAGCGGGTAGTTCCACGGCGTGATCAAGCCGCAGACACCAACGGGCTCGTAGACGATTTTGCTCACGACGGCGTTGTCCCCAGCGTCGACTACGCGGCCTGCGGACTGCCCGGCGAGCCGTCCGAAATACTCGAAGCAGGCAGCGATGTCGTCGATGTCGATGCGGCTTTCGATGATTCGCTTGCCGGTGTCCAGCGATTCAGCGCGGGCGAACTTCTCCCGGCGTTCACGCAGTTCCGCGGCGACCTTCAGCAGGAACGCACCGCGCTCGGGTGCCGGGACAGAGGACCAGACGCCGGAGTCGAAGGCTGCACGAGCTGCCGAGATGGCGCGCTCGGCATCTTCGCGACCGGCCTCGGAAACCGTGGCGACCAGTTCGCCGTCGGCCGGATTGTGGATCTGGCGCACCGCGCCGGACGCGGCCGGCTCCCACGCGCCGTTAATGAAGAGAGTGGATGCGGAATCGGAGAATGTGGCTTGGGTCATACGATGCAGATTAGTTCATCTTGAACATCTGTTCAAGGGTAATTATGAACAAATGTTCAATCCTGGTTGCTGTGTTCCGGTGCCGGAGCCTGACTCACATGACCCCGTCCCGGTCGGAAATCGAGTACTACAGTGGATACATGGCTGCCAGCCGCAACCCGCTCGACGACCTGCGCGAAACCATCGGTCACCTGGCCGATCAGCTCAGGCTGCACGGTTCGGAGCGAGTTGATGACCTGGTGGGCGATCTCATGGGTGCGAGGCCCGGGCCGGCCCGGCCGCTGTCCGAGGTGCAGGCAGAGCTCGACGCGCTGGTTGGACTGGAGACCGTGAAGGAACAGGTGCGGGCGCTCGTCGCACTGCTCCAGGTCCAGGCCCGCCGTAAGGCGCACGGCCTGCCGGAGGTCGCCACATCACAGCATCTGGTGTTCCTTGGGAACCCCGGCACGGGCAAGACCACCGTGGCGCGGCTCCTGGCAGAGATGTACCGCGCGGTGGGTCTCCTGCAGAAAGGCCACTTGGTCGAGGTGGACCGTTCAGGCTTGGTGGGGCAGTACGTCGGCGCGACCGCCATCAAGACGGACCGGGTGATCCGGCGCGCCCTGGACGGCGTCCTGTTCATCGACGAGGCCTACGCGCTGGCCCCGGAGGACGGCCGGATGGACTTCGGCCCGGAGGCGATCGAGGTCCTGCTCAAGCGGATGGAGGACCACCGCCACCGCCTGGTGGTGATCGTGGCCGGATACCCTCGGCTCATGGAGTCCTTCCTGCTCTCGAACCCCGGACTGCGGTCCCGGTTCGCCCGCGAGATCACGTTCCCCGACTACTCCGTCGACGCACTCCAGACGATCTTCCATCAGATGCTGGCCCAGCACGAATACACGCTGGAGCCCGGTGCGGACCAGATAGTGCGCCGCATCTTCACTGGGCTCCACGCGAGCGAGGACTCCGGCAACGCACGCTTCGCCCGCACGCTGTTCGAGCAGGCGCTCAACCGCCAGGCGCTGCGGCTGTCGCGCGACAAGGAACAAAGTCTCGACGCGCTCGATCGTGAGGCGGTCATGACGCTCACCGGAGGCGACATCGTCGAGGCCGCGCTGGCTTTGGGCGAGGAGCCGGAACCGGAACCGGCGCCGGAACCGGAGCGGTCACCCTGGTGGCGCTGGCTGGTCTGACCGGATCTGCGGTGGCTCGCGGCGGTAGCCCGCATCAGGCCTTGGAACCCGGGCTGCCGCGTGCCTTTCACGTTTGGAATGGTGGCAAAGTTCAGCGCGAAGGGGCGAAAGCGATCTGCTCCGTGCGGGCAATGCCTCGCTCGATAGCTGCCTTGTCTATGCCCAGGAGCGTGGTGAGCCACATGCCGTTTTGCACAACGACCACGTCGGCTGCCCGCTCCCTGCATTCCTCAGGGGAAAGCCCTGAAACGGCATTCCCGATCAGCGCCGCAAGCCCCTGGAGATATCTTTCAAAGGCTGCGGCATTGATCTGCGCAAAGTCCTCATGTGCCTGGGCGAGCGCCCACAGGTGGAGGCGGAGGGACAGGTATCTGGTGGTCAGGAGTTCCGGGTCCGCTACGCGCCGGAGAGCGTCCCGGAGTTGCTCGTCCGGGGTTGAGGTCGGCGTCGGCTCCACCAGCAGGAGGTCGTGCTCTTCGATTTGGTGAAGCACCGCGCGAATCAAGCTCGATTTGTCTTCGTAATAGTAATTCACGAGCCCCAGTGCGACGCCGGCTTCGCGCGCCACAGCGCGCATGTTGATACCCGAAATGCCGTGGCGGGACAGAAGTTCCAGGGCCGCTTCTAGAATGCGCGTTTGCCTGTCAACCTGTTCGCCGGACTTTACGGTGCTTGTACCCATTCGGCCAGACTATTGCCAAACCCGGATCAGCGCATCTCGACCGCCTACAGGTTCTTCTCCGCGTACTCCCGCAGCGCATCGCGTACGAAGGTGGCTCCCGATTCCCCGCCGTAGTTGACCGCAAAACGCGGATCGGCAACGTACATTTCGCCGAGTCCGGTGACGTAGCCCTTCACATCGCCGCCAGGAACGGCCGTCGGGGTTCCGGGGATCCCGCGAAGCCATTCGACGTGCCGCCTGGCCAGGTCCTGGGCTTCGGCGCTGTCCGGTGAAACTCCGGATTCGGCAGCTGAAATCCAGTCGCTGCCAAGCTTCCGGGAGCGATCCTTCCACTGCTGCTTTTCGTCCGCGCTCATCCCACGCCACCACGCGTCACTCTTCGCGTAGGCGTCCTTGCCCCAGCGCTCCTCCACCTCGTCCTTGTACTGAGTGTGGTCGAAGCCGTCAAACATATCTTGTGCCATATGCTTTCCATCCCCTTTCAATGTCTCAATGGTTTGCCGCACCGACGCGATCTGCCGCGCCAGGCGATCCTGCTCCTGACCAAGCCATTCCAGATGGCCGCTCAACGCCTTGACGGTGTCGGTCTCCCGGGCAAGCACATCGGCAATCGCAGGCAGGCCCAGCCCAAGCTCCCGGAGCAGGAGTATCCTCTGGAGCTGCACCAATGCCGGCCCGTCGTAGTAGCGATAGCCGTTGTGACCGGTCCTGCTTGGCCTCAGTAGCCCAATGTCGTCGTAGTGACGCAGCGTGCGGCTGGTAGTCCCCGCCATCTTGGCGATTTCCTGGATCGACCAGTCCATGGGTCCTCCGTCCTGGCCCTGTCCTTCCGGGCTTGTCCTTTGACAGTAATGGTTGACGTTACGTCAAGGTCAAGGGACTGGATTGGCGGAATCAGTCGGCCAGGATCAGGGATGTGAGAGAACATTCGGTCAGGACGGTTGGGATGTGAGTGAGCATCCGGTCAGGACGGTTGGGACGTGAGTGAGCATCCGGCCAGGACGGTTGGGATGTGAGAGAACATTAAAGTCCGACGGCGGGTGCGGACTTCCCGAAAAGTCCGCACCCGCCGTCGGGCGCTAACAGAAGGTGCTAGGAGAGCGGGGTGACGTACGCTCCCGAGATTCCGCCGTCCACCAGGAACGTGGATGCCGTGATGAAGGAAGCGTCGTCACTGGCGAGGAACGCCACGGCAGCGGCCAGCTCTTCCGGCTCCGCAAAGCGCCCCAAAGGCACGTGGACCAGACGACGGGCAGCCTTTTCCGGGTCCTTTGCGAAGAGTTCCTTCAGCAGGGGAGTGTTCACTGGTCCCGGGCACAGGGCGTTGATGCGGATACCCTGACGGGCGAATTCGACGCCGAGTTCGCGGCTCATGGACAGCACGCCACCCTTGGAGGCGCTGTACGAAATCTGGGATGTTGCCGCTCCCATGACAGCCACGAACGACGCTGTGTTGATGATGGAGCCCTTGCCCTGCTCCTGCATGTACGGGATGGCGTACTTGCAGCAGTAGTAAACGGACGTCAGATTGACTTCCTGGACCCTGCGCCACGCGTCGATTCCTGTGTCCAGGATGGAGGCGTCGTCTGCGGGGGAGATGCCGGCGTTGTTGAAGGCGATGTCGACGCTGCCGTACGTCTCTTTGGTCTGGGCGTAGAGGTTGCGGACTTCTTCTTCGCTGGTCACATCCACCTTGACGAACAGGCCGCCAACCTCGGCTGCGGCGGCAAGACCGGAGGTCGGTTCGATGTCTGCGATCACTACGTTGGCGCCCTCGGCAGCCATCCGGCGCGCGGTGGCCAGGCCGATGCCGCTGGCTCCTCCGGTGATGACTGCGCTGCGGCCGGCGAGACGGTTGGAAACTACTGCTTGCATGGTTGCTCTCCTATGAAATAAGTGGGAAAAAGTTCAGGCGGACTGGGTGGAAATGAAGACGTTTTTGACCTCGGTGAAGGCATCCAGGGCATCGGGTCCGAGTTCACGGCCCAGCCCGGATTGTTTGAAGCCACCGAACGGCGTGGAGTAGCGGACCGAGGAATGCGAGTTGACCGACAGGTTCCCGGACTCGACCCCACGAGCCACGCGAAGCGCACGGTCCACCTTGGACGTCCAGATCGAGCCGGACAGCCCATACTCGGTGTTATTGGCGATCCTTATGGCGTCGGATTCGTCATCGAAAGGCACGACGGCGACTACCGGACCGAAGATCTCGTCGGTGAACGAGGGCGCGTCCAGGTCAGGCGTCAGCACTGTGGGCGGGAACCAGAAGCCTGGTCCTTCTGGCGCCTTGCCCTGGAAGGCGACCGGGGCGCCGTCGGGCACAAATGCCGAAACTGTGCGGAGCTGCTGAGCCGAAATCAGCGGGCCCATGGACGTGGCCGCGTCGGCCGGGTTCCCGACGGTCATGCCCAAAACTTCGGGCTCCAGAAGCTCCAGGAAGCGGTCATAGACACTGCGTTGCACAAGGATCCTGGAGCGTGCGCAGCAGTCCTGGCCGGCGTTGTCGAAGGCACCACTCGGGGCGGCAGCAGCGGCGAGCTCAAGGTCGGCGTCGTCGAAGATGATGTTGGCGCTCTTGCCGCCAAGCTCCAGCGTCACCCGCTTCACCTGATCGGCGCAGCCGGCCATGATCTGCTTACCAACGCCTGTGGAACCGGTGAAAACCACCTTTCGCACGGCGGGGTGGGTGACGAACCGCTGGCCCACCACAGATCCCTTGCCCGGAATGACCTGGAAAACACCATCAGGAATGCCCGCTTCAAGTGCCAGCTCGCCAAGACGGATGGCGGTCAGCGGAGTGACCTCCGCCGGCTTGAGCACCACCGTGTTGCCGGCCGCCAACGCTGGGGCGAAACCCCACCCCGCAATCGGCATGGGGAAATTCCACGGCACGATCACGCCCACCACGCCCAGCGGCTCATGGAACGTCATGTTGACGCCGCCCGCCACAGGAATTTGGCGGCCGAAGTGCCGTTCCGGAGCGGCGGAGTAGTAATTAAGGACGTCGCGGACGTTCCCCGCCTCCCATCGCGCGTTGCCAATGGTGTGCCCAGCGTTGCGCACCTCCAGTTGCGCGAGGTTTTCAAGATCGCGGTCGACGGCGGCGGCGAACCGGCGCAGCAGCAGCGCCCGGTCCGCGGGAGCCACGGCCCGCCACGATTCGTAGGCTGCAGCTGCCTTGGCGATGGTGGCATCCGTTTCTGCCAAACCCGCAAGTTGAACCGTCTGGAGTACTTCCTCGGTGGCCGGATTGATCACATCAAATACGGTTGCGGTCATGCGGGGGACATCGCTTTCATGGTTGCGGACTGTTCGGATCGGTAGCTTGCGGCGGCTTCCACGAAACCGCGGAACAGCCTGAGATCGCTGGCGTTTTGTTCGGGATGGAACTGGACACCAAGCACCCACCCGCCTTCCGTTGTTTCGAGCGCTTGGACCAGTCCGTCGTCGGATCGGGCCGTGACACGGAGAGTGTCTGGCACAGAGTCCATGGCCTGGTGGTGGTAGCAAGGCGACGTGGCTGATGCGCCGAGAAGGTCATGGATCAGGCTGCCCGGAGTGGTTGTGATCGCAGCCTCACCGTAGACTCCCGGAGCCGGCTGGCAGTTGCTTTCCGGGTGAACATCGGGGATGTGCTGGATCAGTGTTCCGCCTAAAACCACGTTGAGGAGTTGCGCGCCACGGCAGATGGCGAACAGCGGGAGATCACGGTCCAATGCGTCCCGTATGAGGGCCGAATCGTGCCTGTCCCGCAGCGGCTGCGGTTTGGTGGCTGGGTGCGGCTGTTCGCCGTAGAGGGAAGGATCGACGTCGGGACCTCCCACCACGATCAGGCCATCCACGAGGTCCAACACCGACTCGTCTGTGCCCAACGGAGGCAGCAGAATCGGCGTCGCCCCGGAGGCGACCACTGCCTCCACGTACTTTCCCGGAAGGATTGCCGCCGTCGTATTCCAGACGCCCCAGGAGGCCTCCTGGAGGTAACTGGTGAGCGCGATTCGCGGGCGGTAGGTTTCAGAGACGTTCGAAGCCACGGACCCGCTCCCAATCTGTGATGGCGCTGTCGTAAGCGGTGAGCTCAACCTTGGCGGCGTGGACGTAGTGGTCCACCACGTCGTCGCCGAACGCCTTGCGCGCAATGCTGCTCTCGGCCAGGAGGTCCCGCGCGTCCCGCAGCGTAGTCGGCAGCCGTTCCGCATCGGATTCGTAGGCGTTGCCCTTGGTGATTGCCGGCAACTGGAGATCGTTCTCGATCCCATGAATGACGGCGGCGATCATGGCCGCAACGGCGAGGTACGGGTTGACGTCGCCGCCGCCCACCCGATTCTCCGTGCGGAGGCCACGGCCGTGACCCACCACGCGGAGCGCGCAGCTGCGGTTGTCCAGCCCCCAAGCGATCGCCGTTGGGGCGAAGCTGCCCTCCACGAATCTCTTGTAGGAATTGATGTTGGGCGCCAGGAAGTAGGCGAGTTCGCGCAGCGCCGCCAGTTGACCCGCAACGAAGCGTTCCATCAAGGGGCTGAAGCCGTGTTCGCCGTCGCCCGCCAGTACGGGGTTGCCGTCCAAATCGGTGAGGCTGAAGTGGATGTGGCAGGAGTTGCCTTCGCGCTCGTTGAACTTGGACATGAACGTGATGCTCTTGCCGTGCTGGTCGGCGATTTCCTTGGCCCCGTTCTTGTAGAACGCGTGCTTATCGCAGGCGGCCAAGGCTTCATCGAAGCGGAACGTGATTTCCTGCTGCCCCAGGTTGCATTCGCCCTTGGACGACTCGACCACCAGGCCAGCTGCCTCCATGTTGTTGCGGATGGAGCGGATCACGGGTTCCAGCCGGGCCGTGGCAAGGAGCGAGTAGTCCACGTTGTACTGCGTGGACGGCGCGAGGCCGGTGTAGTTCTTCTGCCAGGCCTGGTTGTATGAGTCATCGAACATCAGGAACTCAAGCTCGGTGCCAACGTGGGCGCGGTAGCCAAGCTTTTCGAGCCGTTCGATCTGCGCTTTCAGGATCTGCCGTGGTGATGCGGCTACCGGCGTCCTGTCTGTCCAGAGGACATCGCACTGCACGATGGCTGTGCCTTCGAGCCAAGGGACCCTCCGGAGTGTTGAAATGTCCGGCAGCATCACCATGTCCCCGTAGCCGGTCTCCCAGGACGACATCGCGTAGCCGTCCACGGTTTGCATTTCAACATCCACGGCGAGCAGGTAGTTACAGCCCTCCGCGCCGTGATCCAGAACGTCTTCAAGGAAGGAACGCGCACCGCAGCGCTTGCCTTGGAGGCGACCGAGCGCATCGGTGATGGCGACGATGACAGTATCGATTTCGCCGCTTGCTACGGCTTCGCGCAGTTCGTCGACGGTGAGCTGCCGGTTACGGCTGGACTCTTGGATGTGGGAATTCATGATGTCTCCGCAGTGTGGTTCTGTGAGTGGATGTCAGGTTCTGCTGGCTGCTACTTCAGCTCGGCCTCGGCCATGGCGAGTTGGGCGAACTCTTCCTCGGGTGCGCCCGCCACGATCCGGTGCCGGCTGTAGAGCCAGTAGTAAAGGAGGGCAGCGGCAAAAATCGCTGCCGTAATGGAAGCGGCAAAGACGTCGACGACGAATGTCGCCACGACTGCCACCGCGGACAGGACCAAGGCAATCGACGTCGTGACGATTCCGCCCGGTGTCCTGTAACCGCGTTCCAGGTTGGGTTCCTTCTTGCGAAGGACGATGTGCGAGAGGTTCAGCAGGACGTAGGAAACCGTGGCCCCGAAGACTGCGATGTTGATGAGCAAGGCACCATCCTGGGTGATGGCCGCAAGGAGGAATCCAATGGTGCCAGGAACGATCAATGCCCAGTACGGGGTGCGCCGTTTGCCGGTGAGGGAGAGCCAGCGGGGGAGGTAGCCTGCTCGGGATAGGGCAAACAGCTGGCGTGAATAGGCGTAAATGATGGAGAAGAAGCTGGCCACCAGCCCAGCCAGGCCCGCGTAATTGATGAAGTCTGCCAGGAAAGTGTTGCCGCCGTAGGCGATGCGCAAGGCTTCCGGAAGTGGATTATCCGACTCGCTCATGGCCTGGGACCCAGCTGCCCCGGGTACCAGTACCAGCATCAGCGCGCCGAAGACCACCAGGATCACGACAGCGACGATGATGCCCCGTGGCATGTCCCGTTGAGGGTTCGAGGTTTCTTCGGCAGCGAGCGGAACGCCTTCCACCGCCAGGAAGAACCAGATGCCGTAGACCAAGGCCGCCAGGATGCCGCTGATACCCATGGGCAGGAACGCGCTGGAACCGGCGGATCCGTCAGGAACAATATCGAAGAGCCGGGCGGCATCGAATTTCGGAAGAAGGCCAACCACTGCAGCCACCAGCGCCACGGTTGCAACTGCCGTGATGGCAAACATGATCTTCAAGGCCTCGCCAACGCCCCGGATGTGGATGCCGATGAAGATAACGTACGTGACCAGGTAGACCGGCCAGGAATTCGTCAGGCCAAAGAGGCCCAGTGCCTCCACGTAGCCGCCAATGAACGTGGCAATGGCAGCCGGTGCCACCGCATATTCGATCAGTACCGCCATGCCGGTGGCGTATCCGCCCAGCGGCCCCAAAGCCCGGCGGGCGAACGCATAGCCAGCCCCCGCCGTCGGGAGCGTTGAGGAAAGTTCAGCGAGACCGAAAACCATGCAGGTGTACATGATGGCCATGAGCACGAAGGCGATCAGCAGGCCGCCCCAGCCTCCCTGGGCGAGGCCCAGGTTCCACCCGGCGAAGTCGCCGGAGATTACGTAAGCCACCCCCAAGCCGGCCAAGAGAATCCAACCGGCCGCACCCCGTTTGAGGCGCCGATGCTTCAAATACTCGTCCTCGCCGCCGAGCGGCTGGTGCGCTGTTTCCATGCGTGTCCCTAACGTTTGAGGAATGCTTTTGGGAAAGGAGAAGCTGAGGATCGATCGAATCCTAAAGGACTGTTTTCAGTCCAAAGTGTGATTCAAAGTCTGGAGCGTCACATTCCGTACGTCAAGGGTTTTTTCTAAATCTGGCCGGTTTCCGGCGTGTTGGGCGTCTTTCAATGGTCACTTTGATGACCTTTGACTGGGTGTGCAGGTAGCATGAAAGCAGCAGCGTCCCACCGTAGGGGATGCCCGGCGATGTAAGGGGAAACAGCGTGCCGGACTCACCGTTTGGCCCATCATTCTCGATGCTGCGCCCCGTCCGGGGTGGCAACGCGTTCGAGGAAACCATCGAGCACATTCTGCAGACCATCAAGCTCGGCATCTTTGCACCGGCAGAAAAATTGCCCCCGGAACGCGAGCTGGCCGAACAACTCGGTGTCTCGAGGGCAACGCTGCGGGACGCGCTGGGGGAACTGCAGAGCGCGGGCTATCTGGAGGTTCAGCGCGGGCGATACGGTGGAACCTATGTCTCCACGACGGCGGTGCATCGGAAGCCCGACGACGGTCCGCTGGATCCTGCCGAAGTGGAGGACGTGCTGCTGTTCAGGGCCATCATCGAGCCCGCTGCAGCTGCTTTGGCCGCAAAAGCAGACCTGTCGGCAGCAGCCCGGCAGCACCTGCAGGTCTGTTTATCTGAAGTAAGTTCGTCTCCGGCTGAAGGCTACAGGCCCCGGGATGCCCGGTTTCATATAGCGATCGCCGAGTTGTCGGGGTCCGCCAGCCTGGTGAACGCGGTGGCCGAAACGCGGGCGAGGCTCAACGAGCTGCTGGACCGCATCCCTTTGCTCGGAACCAACCTTGAGCATGCCAATGAGCAGCATACGGAGATCGCGGAGGCCATCCTTCGTGGCGATGCGCCGGCCGCGGAGCGGGCCACCGTCGAGCACCTTGAGGGTACGGCTTCACTGTTACGCGGCTTCCTGGCCTGACGCCCTTTCACGTCCCGCGGGTTTTTGGTGGATCCTCTTTCAGGTCCTGCGGGTTTTTGGTGGATCCTCTGTCAGATCCTGCGGGTTTCCGGCCGCTCCCAACCTGACCTCCCGTCGTCGAACGCGTTGCGGTTGCCCCTGTGGGTACAAGCGAAACGCGCCCGACGGCGGTTGGCTGGCTGTATTGGGGGACTCCACCTGGGGCACGCCCTAGTCAGCCAGGATGAGGTAGAGCGCCCGGCGTGTCTCGTCCAGTTTTTCGATGGCTGCTTGGCGCTGCTCTTCGGTTGCCGCCACTCGGAACTGGTGAATGACGCCCATGAGCTTTCCGATGCTCTGGTGGAAAGCCTGGTCGCTTCCGTTGGCGTCCGTGTTCCAGGCGTTGGCCAGCTCTTCCTCATGCTCGGCAACATACGCGCGACCAGCTTCCGTGAGCGTGAATTCCGTACGGCGGCCTTCGCCTACTGCGGTGATGAGTTCTTCATCGACCAATTGCTGCAGCGTCGGGTATACGGAGCCGGGGCTGGGACGCCATGCGCCTGATGTCTTCTCGGCGATGGTCTTGATCAGCCCGTAACCGTTCGATGGCGCTTCAGCCAAGAGGGAAAGAATCGCGGCGCGGACATCGCCCCGGTTGGCTCGTCGCGAACCGCCCGGACCGAAGCCCCTGGGACCGAATCCGCCGGGACCAAAACCTGGTCCAAAGCCGCCCGGACCAAAGCCCCCTCCGCCGTGACCGTGGGGTCCGCGGCGGCCCTTGCCCCTGTTGAATCGACCCCAGGTTTGGCCGTGCTCGGGATGGCCGTGGCCGTGTTCGGGGGAGGTGTTTTCGTGTTCGTGGATGCCTTTCATAGCAGCATCGTCCTTTCGGTTGTTGGTTCACCGAAGTTGTATCGGCGATAGTTAACGATATATCGGTAAATATCGCGACGTCAATACCTGGATTCCTGGTGCGCCAGCGGGATGTGGGTGAGGGTTGCCCGAATGGGGGTGGGATGTGGGTGAGGGCTTCCCGAAAGGGGGTGGGATGTGGGTGAGGGTTGCCCGAATGGGGGCGGGATGTGGGTGAGGGTTGGGGAAAGCACGACGGCGGGTGCGGACTTATCAAAAGTCCGCACCCGCCGTCGTGGTTGGTTCTAAAAAGTAGTGGCTATTTCCACCACGTGTCGAAAATGGTGACCGGAACGGTCCGCTTGTGGCGCGTGCGCACATACTTCTGTTCGATGAGCTGAGCCGCAGCCTCGGGGATGTCGCGGCCTTCGAGGTAGTCGTCGATCTGGTCGTAACGGACCCCGAGTTCGTCTTCGTCGGTGCGGCCGGGCTTGCCGTCCAGGAGGTCGGCCGTAGGGACCTTCTCCCAGACGCGGGACGGCGCGCCGAGTTCGGAAAGGAGCTCTCGGTTCTGGCGCTTGTTCAGGCCGAACAGCGGCAGGATGTCCGCACCGCCGTCGCCGAATTTCGTGAAGAAGCCCGTCACTGACTCTGCGCCGTGGTCGGTACCGATGACCAGGTAGTTGTGCTCGCCCGCCAGGGCGTACTGGGCAATCATGCGTGCGCGGGCCTTGGTGTTTCCCTTGTGGAAGTCTGAAATGGCTGCGCCGGTGGTCTTCTCGAACTCGTCTTCAAAACCGTCAACGGCTGCGGAGATATTGAACGTCCACTCGGTCTTGGCCTTGATGAAGTCCAAGGCTGCCTGGGCGTCATCTTCGTCGTGCTGGATGCCATACGGGAGACGGACGGCAACGAAGTTGGCGTCGACGCCTTCGGCCTCCAGCTCCTCCACTGCCAATTGGGCAAGGCGGCCAGCCAGGGACGAATCGATGCCGCCCGAGATGCCCAGTACGAAGCCTTTCGTGCCCGTTGCCTTGAGGTATTCCTTCAGGAAGGTGACGCGTTTGCGGACCTCCTCTGCAGGGGTGATCCGGGGCTGGACGCCCATTTCGGCAATGATCGTGGCCTGGAGTTCGCGCATGTGTCCAACACTAGTCAGGCGCGTCGCAATGGCTCAACTGTGTTGCGCGCCGCAATCCCCACTGAGTCGCAGTCGGGGCCGTTGTGACGCGTCAAAACCTGATCTGCCCTAATTGGGAACGGGACCCGTTGAGCCCCGGACCGTGAGGTGTGTGGGCATGACCGCCAAGCGGCGGGTGGAGCCGGCGTGGAGCGGATCGAGTTGGGCAAGCAGCATCGAGACTGCCACGCGTCCGGCTTGCTCAATCGGAGAGGCGATCGTGGTGAGCGGCGGGTTGCAGAAGTCTGCACCGAAGATGTCGTCGCAGCCCACAATGCTCATGTCATCGGGCACTCGGATGCCGCGTTCCCTAAGGCGCTGCAGCATACCGATGGCCAGGAGGTCGTTGAACACGATGCAGGCCGTGGCGCCGGTGCGGGCGGCGGCGTCAGCCGCTGCTGCGCCCGAGGTGGTCTTTGGGGTGAACGGTCCCACCCGGGAAGTGGTTAGCCCTCGTTCGCGGCTCTCGTCCTCGAACGTCTTCCAGCGCTTGGCATTGGACCATGACGACGCCGGTCCGCCGACGTAGCAGATCTTCGAGTGGCCCAGCGATGTGAGGTGTTCCAAGGCCTGGACTACTGCGCCGGGGGTGTCGATCATGACGGTGGGCGCATTGGCGGAGGACCTGTTGATGGTGACGATTGCTTGTGACGATGCGGCCTCGAGTATTTGCGCGTCGGTCAGGCGGGAGGCCGCCAGGATGAACCCGTCAGCAGTCCGCTGCATTTTGCGGAGGGTGTCTGCTTCCATTTCGGCGGATTCCTCGGTGTCCACGAGCAACTGGGTGTAGCCGGCTGCTTTGAGCTGGTTCTGGGTGCCCCGGATGATGTCGAAGTAGAACGGGTTGGTCACGTCGGGCACCAGGAGGGCGATGGCATTGGTGCGCCCTGAGCTCAATCCGCGGGCTTGGGAGCTGGGGACGTAATTCAGGGAAGCTGCGGCTTCTTCGATTCGTTCGCGCGTCACCCGGTTTACCCGACCCGGATTGGACAAGGCCCTGGACACGGTGGAAGTTGCCACTCCGGCCAGCTCCGCGACGTCGCGAATGGTTGGAGGGGCCCCTGCCGCGCGGGTCTTTGCGTCTGCCATGGTGACTGGCCTTCCTGAACGTAGGACCCGTCCTGCCTGAGCGGCAGCGGAGCTCCTTGTGAGGCAATTGCAGCATTTATGGCAACTTTTGGCAACCGCTTGCCGCACTGTTTGCCGAATCATAGACTCGAACCCGAAGCCCCTGTGACGTACACCACCACCTGCGGGCTGGGTAACCAAGGAGGAAACAATGAGGTTTGCACCATCAGCAAAGCTGGCCGCCGTGATCGCAGCGGCCGCGTTGGCTTTGACGGCCTGCGGGGGAAGCAGCAGCAGTTCCGAAGGTACTGCCGGTGCCGTGGACGGCGCCGGCAAGAAATTGAGCGTCCTGACTGGCATCAACAACCAGTACCCTGAGCAGCAAAAGGAATGGTTCAAGGACATCGCCGCCAAGTTCAAGGCGAAGACGGGGGCCGATGTCGAATTCGAGACCTTCGCATCCGCCAACGATGAACTGACCCGGATCCAAACGTCGGTAGTTTCGGGCCAGGGTCCCGATGTCTACAGCCTGGGCACCACCTTCACTCCCACCGCGTACGCCACCAAGGCCTTTGTCACTCTCTCAGACGACGATTGGAAGAAGGTGGGCGGAAAGGACCGTTTCAACCCGGCCGCTCTGGGAATTTCCGGTCCGGATGCCGATCATATGGCAGGCATTCCGTTTGTTAGCCGACCGTTCGTCATGGCGTACAACAAGGACATCCTTGCCGCCGCAGGCATCGAAAAGCCGGCCACGACGTGGGACGAGCTCGCCGAGCAGGCCAAGAAGATGACCAACACCAGCACAGGTACCTACGGACTCGCCACCGGGTACAAGGACAACTATGACCCGTGGAAGTTCATTTGGGCCATGTCCATCCAGGCCGGCAACCCCTTGGTGGACGGCGACAAGCTCAAGATGGATGACCCCACGGTCAAGAAGGCGTACGAGACCTACTTCGGCTGGCTGACCAAGGACAAGGTGGTGGACCCGGCCGCAATCGGTTGGAGCAACAGCAACGCCGTAGCCGCCTTTGCGTCCGGCAAGGCCGGATACCTGATGATGACGACGTCCAGTTCCGTACCGACGCTGGATAAGTCAGCAATCGCCGGCAAGTATGCCTACTCCATCATGCCCACCACGGCGCCGGGCGAAACTTCGCCAAAGGGCGACGGCGACAAGGCAGCCAGCATCCTCTCCGGCGACAACGTGGTGGTTGCTGACTACTCCCAGCAGAAGGATCTGGCTTTCGCCTACATTGAGCTCATCACCTCCAAGGACGAACAGCTCAACTACCAGAAGATCTTCGGCGAGCTTCCCGCCAACGCCGAGGCACTGGCATCCCTGACTGACCCGAAGCTCCAGCCGATCGCCGATGCCGCCGGCAAGTCCAAGGCCACTCCGTTCACCGGCGCCTGGGGTGACATCCAGCTTGGCCTCCTGAACGTCACTGTCCAATCCATCCCGGACCTGGCCAATGGTTCCGTGGATAATTCCGCCCTGGAAACCCGGCTCAAGGACGCGCAGTCCAAGGGCCAAGCGTCCCTCGACCGGGCCGCGAAGTCCTAGGCAGGAACCACAATGTCCACTGATTCCTTCAGGGAAATGAAGGCCGTGACCCATCCGGCTGCCGAAAGGCAGCTGTCCCGGTCCGCCACCACAGATCAAGCGTCCGACGGCGGTAAGTCACCACACGCCGGCACCGGCACCGTCCAGCCTTCCGGCAATGGGAAGAAACCAGCCCGGCGCAAGGGCCTCAGCGAGCGCAATCGTCCTCTCTGGATGCTGATCCCCGGCGGGCTGCTGATGCTGGTCATCATTGTGGTGCCGGTACTTCTGGGCATCTACATGTCGGCACTGAACCTGGATCAGTACACGCTTCGCAAATGGATCAGTGCCCCGTTCATCGGTGTCGAGAACTTCGTGGAGGCGCTGACTGATTCGCCTCTCCTGCATTCTGTCTGGTTGAGCGTCAGCTACTCGCTGATTGCCATGGTGGTGACTTTGCCGTTGGGCATCGCGGCCGCCGTGGCCACCCAGAACGCCTTCAAGGGCAGGGCGCTGATCCGGTCAATCTTCTTGATTCCGTATGTACTTCCGTCGTTCGTTGTGGCCACGGTTTGGCGGACAATGTTTCAGCCTGACGGCGTGGTGGATTCGGCCTTGGGTACGTTCGGCATCGACTCCGGGCTGTGGCTCAACGGACCGCAAACCTACTGGACACTGATCCTGGTCCAGATCTGGGCTTCGTGGCCGTTCATTTACTTGCTGGCGCTTTCCGGACTGCAGGCCGTGGACCACGAGGTGCACGAGGCTTCGGCCCTGGATGGTGCTCTGTGGTGGAACAAGCTGCGCTACGTCATCTTCCCCTACCTCAAGGGTCCCCTGGCGCTGGCGTTCCTGATCGGCATGCTGCACCACATCAATAACTTCACGCTCCCGTTTGTGCTGTTCGGCGTACCGGCACCTGCCGACGTCGAAGTCCTTCCCATCCTGACGTACGTGACCAGCTTCCAGAGCTTCCGCTTCGGCCTTAGCGCCGCGATGGCCTTTGTGTCCTTGGTCCTGATTGCCATTCCGTTGTTCATCTACCTGCGCGCCGTCAAGCTGGACGACGCGGAGACGCCAGGAGGCAAGAAATGAGCACGTCAACAACCTCCGTCCGCGGCACGGCCAGCCGAGACACCTCCACCGAGGCGCTGCGACCCGGTTCCAAGCGGCAGCATGAAGTGACCCGACTGCTGCCGGGGCCAATGCTGGCGATCATCCTGACGTTCCTGTCTGCGATTGTGCTGATCCCCGTGGTTTATATTTTCCTGGCCTCAGTGAACTCTGACATCGGCGTTGCCAGTGGAGAGTTCTGGCCGTCCACGTTCTCCCTGGAGAACTACACCAAGATCTGGTCCAGCGTCGGGCTCGCCAAGGGGCTCGGCAACAGTGTGCTCGTGGCAGGGGCGACTGCCATAGTGTCCGCAGGGATGTCCATTTCCATCGCCTACGTGCTGGTCCGGTACCAGTTCCTGGGCCGGCTCACCATTCTGCGAGGGCTATTGGCCCTGCAGTCTGTCCCTGGCACACTCATGGTCCTGCCGGTGTTCGTCCTCTTCTCGTCGGCCGCCAGTTACCTGGGTATTCAGGTCATCGGGACGCAGTGGGGTCTCTTCATCACCTATCTGACCTTCGCGATGCCCTTCTCCACGTGGGTGATGGTCACCTACCTGCGCGGCTTGCCGCGCGAACTGGAAGAGGCCGCAAGGATCGACGGCGCCAGCAACCTTGGCGTTTTGGTCCGCATCATCCTGCCACTCAGCTGGCCCGGTGTGGTGGTTTCGGGAATCTTCGCCTTCCTGCTGGGCTGGAACGACGTCCTGTTTGCCTCGGTCATGACCCGGCCCGAAAGCCAGACTGCCGCGGTGGCACTGCAGATTTTCGGTGCTTCGCAGGAGGGCGGCGCCATCCCGCTGTACGGCCAAATGATGGCGGCTTCGCTCGTTTGTGCGGCACCAGTTGTGATCCTTTACCTGATTTTCCAGCGTTACCTAGTGGGCGGTCTTACCGCCGGAGGAGTTAAGTAGCAATGACCGGTTCAGCAACAGTCGAGTGGACGCTTTCGGGCTTCGGGGACGAAATCGACGATGACCCCGTGCTGCAGATAGCGGTGCTCCAGGCCTTGGGCGCGAACCACATTGAGGTCCGCAGCGCGTGGGGAACCAACATCGTGGACTTGGACAGCGGGCAGCTGGCCGACCTGAAGAAGCTGCTGGACGCCGCGGGCATGGGTGTTTCAGCCATCGCCTCGCCCATCGGCAAAGTGGACGTCACGCTGCCGGTGGAGCACGAAGTTGAGCGCCTGCGCCGCGCCGCGAACGCAGCCCGGGTTCTGGGTGCCCGCTATATCCGGATCTTCTCGTTCTACTACGGCGACGGTGTGGCCGTGGACAGCATCCGCGACGACGTCATTGAACGGATGCGGGCGCTGGCCGCTGTTGCTGAGGAAACCGGTGTGGTCCTGCTGCACGAGAACGAAAAAGACATCTTCGGAGATACCCCGGACCGTGTTCTGGACATCATCGAATCCGTGGCATCGCCGGCCCTGAAGGTGGCCTGGGATCCGGCCAACTTTGTGCAGGTGGGCGTCAAACCGTTCGATGAAGGCTACGCCAAGCTCCGTCCGCACCTCGAGTACCTGCAGGTCAAGGACGCGCGGTTCGCCGACGGCGTCGTAGTTCCTGCCGGGGAAGGCGACGGCGATCTGCTGCGGACCGTCGAAGCACTGAAATCCGATGGCTTTGTGGGTTTCGCGAGCCTGGAACCGCACTTGGCCGGAGCACACGGATTGGGCGGCTTCTCCGGGCCGACAGCGTTCGGGATGGCTGCGCGGGCCTTTGCAAAAGTCGTGAACGAAGCAGGAGTGGAAACCAAGTGAGCACAGAAAACCCGGCAGTCATTAATGTCGCCATCGCCGGATGCGGCACCATTGGCCGAACACACGCCTCGGCAGTCGGCGAGCTGCCGGACCTGCGCGTGACCGCACTCGTCGATGAAATCGCTGAAGCTGCCGACGCTTTGGCCCAAGAGATCGAGGACGGCGGCTTCGCCCGCCCAGCCACCTTCCGTAGTCTGGGCGAAGCGTTCGCAAGTGCCGACGTCGACCTCGTCATCATCGCCACCCCCAGCGGACTGCACATCCAGCAGGCCTTGGAAGTTCTCGACGCCGGCAAGCACGTGGTCATCGAAAAGCCACTCGACGTGAACCTGGACCGTGCCGGCGAGATTGTGGCCGCCGCCAAAGCTGCTGAAGCCAAGGGACTCGTGGCGAGTGTTATCAGCCAGCACCGTTTCGATCCCGCGAGCGTCGTGGTGGACGAAGCCCGACGCGCAGGCCGTTTCGGGCGACTGACGTCAGCGATCGCATCCGTCAGCTGGTACCGCAGCCAGGGCTATTACGATTCCGGCGCGTGGCGCGGAACTTGGGCCATGGACGGCGGCGGAGCCGTGATGAACCAGGGCGTCCACACCGTGGACCTGCTGCTCTGGTTCCTTGGACGTCCGCTTGAAATCAGCGCCAAGACTGCTCTCCTGGCGCACACGGACCTGGAGGTCGAGGACACTGCCGTGGCCACAGTGACGTTCGAATCCGGTGCGCTTGCTGTCCTCCACGCCACGACGGCTGCCTACCCGGGCCTGACGGTCCGTCTTCAGGTGATGGGCAGCAAGGGTTCCGCGGTGATCGACAACGACAACCTGGAGTACTTCCACGCCGCTGGCTCGGATGCAGAGACGGAAAGCGGACCAATGGGCCTTCGTGGTGCCGGTAACCAAGCCGAAGCGGAGCTCGCCAAATTCCCCGAGCTGCCCCCGCAGACCAACCTGGATCCTACGCTGTACCCGGCCGGTCACATCCGCCAGTACCGCGATGTTGTGGACGCCATCCGGGACGGCCGCCCCGCGGGCGTCACCATCCAGGACGCCGTTACGGCCCTGGCCACGGTTCGTGCGCTGTATGTCTCCGCCACGCTGGGCCATCCTGTGCTGATTGCCGACGTCATGGCCGGCAAATACAACGACGTTGAGGTGCGCACCGGCAACGGCCATCTTGAGGAGGTAACGGCATGAAATTCTCAGTATTCTCAGCTTCTACGCCGGAGTGGACCCCAGAGGAAGCCGCCGCCGAGTTGGCGGCCCAGGGCTGGCACGGCATTGAATGGCGCGTCACGGACCAGGCCGACTCCCCGGAGCCGGGCTTCTGGGCAGGAAACAAGGCCACCTGGCCCATGACCGGACTTGAGGACTCGCTCCCGGAGATAGCGCGGCTCACGTCCGAGGCCGGACTTGAGTACTCGGGCTTGGGCGGCTACGCCCGCTGCGATAACCACGACGGCGTCGAGCGGGTTCTTGCTGCGACGGCTGCTTTGGGTGCCCGTCAGGTCCGGGTCAACGTCCTTCCGCTGGGGAACTCGAATATGGGGGGCCAGGAACCCAGCGGCCTGTCCTACCCGGAGCTTTTTGCCGCGACGCGCGAACACTACGAATGGGTGGCGGAACGCGCGGCACACTACGGAGTCAAGGCACTCGTTGAGTTGCACCACGGCACGGTCACTGCCTCGGCTTCATCGGCCCGCCGACTCCTTGAAGGCCTTGATCCGCAGCACGTCGGCGTCATCCACGACCTCGGCAACCTGTTGATCGAAGGCTGGGAGTCACCGCTTCCAGCGCTGGAACTGTTGGGCCCATATTTGGCGCACGTCCACGTGAAGAACGCCCGCTGGGTTCGCACTGATGAGCGCGACGCGGCTGGAGCCGCTGTGTGGGTCAACGAGTGGGCACCCCTCGCCGAAGGGCAGGCGAGTGTCCTGGCCTACTTCAAGGCACTGGCCGAGGTCGGCTATGACGGTTGGGTAACCGTGGAGGACTTCTCCACTGACCTCCCGCTCGCCGAGCGCACGGCAGGGAACCTCGAGTTCCTCCGCCGCACCGCGGACCTGGCCGGACTGACCGTTCACAGCAACGCTGACTCCCTTTGGAAAGGCTGACCATGACCGAATCGCTTGCCACCCACCCTGATCGCCTGCTGCCGGCTGACCCGGGAACCAAGGCCATTGCACGGAATTTGTTGGAGCGGGTCCAGCATTTGCCCATCATTTCGCCGCACGGACACGTTGATGCCGCTGTCATCGAGCAGAACACGCCGTTCCCGGATCCGGCAGCGCTCCTGGTCACACCGGACCACTATGTCACGCGGCTCATCCACGCCTCGGGTGTTCCGCTGGAACAACTCCATGCAGGCGCCGGAGCGCGGGGGATTTGGCGGTCCTTTTGCGAGGCGTGGCCGTTGTTCGATGGCACTGCTTCCGGATACTGGTTGCGGACGCAGTTCGAGACGGTCTTTGGCCTGCAGGGAGAGTTGAGCGCGGAGACTGCCGACGCCAGCTTCGACGCGATCTCGGCAAAGCTCGCTGAGCCGGGATTCCGCCCCCGTGAGCTCTTCAAGGACTTCAACATCGAGGTCCTGGCTACGACTGACGACCCCTTGGACGACCTCGCGAGCCACAAGGCGCTCGCGGCGGATCCGTCCTTCCATGGCAGGGTCGTGCCGACGTTCCGGCCGGACGCGTATCTGAACATCGCGCACCCGTCGTGGGCGGCCAACGTTGAGCGGCTCATTGGAGAAGCGTCCGACGGCGGAACAGGCTACCGCGGGTACCTCACCGCCCTTGAGAATCGCCGACGCTACTTCGTGGAGCACGGGGCTGTCTCCGCCGACCATGGCGTGCGCACTCCTGCAACGCTCAAACTGGACGCCGCCGCAGCTGAGTCACTGTTCGAGTTGGCCCTTGCCGGCAAGGCCACGGCACAGGACAGGGACGCATTCGAAGCGCACATGATGTACCAGATGGCCAGGATGTCAGTGGAGGACGGACTGGTCATGACCATCCACCCGGGCTCCTTCCGGAACCACCACCAGCCCACGTTCGAGGCGTTTGGCGCTGACACCGGCCACGACATTCCCGTTGCTGTGAACTACACCGAGGCCATCCGCCCGCTGTTGCAGGATTTCGGCACGGCAAAGGACTTCCATGTTGTGCTGTTCACGCTTGATGAGACGGTCTTCTCCCGCGAACTCGCACCGCTTGCAGGCTTCTACCCGTCCGTGTATATCGGTGCGCCGTGGTGGTTCCTGGACGCCCCGGACGCTATGCTCCGCTTCCGCTCTGCTGTCACGGAAACTGCGGGCTTCTCACGGACTTCCGGATTCATCGACGACACCCGGGCGTTCTGCTCCATTCCGGCCCGGCACGACGCCTCCCGCAGGATTGAAGCCTCCTTCCTCGCCCGGCTGGTAGCCGAGCACCGCATCAGCGAGGACCGCGCGCACGAGCTGATTGTCGACGTCGTGGATTCCTCACCCCGAAGGGTCTTCAAGCTGTGAGTGGCGAACCGAAACCCTCTGCCGACGTTCCGCGGCTCAACCGCACGGTCAAACCCACCGCGACGCCGCCCGTTCGCATCGTGCACCTGGGCCTGGGCGCCTTCCACCGCTCGCACCAGGCCTGGTATACCCAGCACGCAGGGGACGCCGCCGAGTGGGGGATCGCTTCTTTCACGGGCCGGCGGCCGGACGCCGCAACGGTGCTGGCAGAACAGGACGGCCTGTTCACTGTGGTGGAAAGGTCCGGCGCCGGGGACTCGTTCGAGGTCATCGGCAGCATCGTTGAGGCCGTTGATGGTGCCGACGTCGGACGGTTGGCTGAGCTGGTGGCCGCACCGGAAACGGCCATCATCACACTCACCATCACCGAGGCAGCCTACGCGGCGGACCTGTCTGTCGCAGTTCAAGACTCGACGCCGTTGGCCCGTTTGGTCGCCGCCCTCGCCGCCCGCAGGACGGCGGCCGCCGGGCCGATCGCCGTCGTGAGTTGCGACAATCTGGCCGAGAACGGGACCGTGGCGCGGCACGCTATTGGTGCCATTGCCCTGGCCGTGGATCCGGGCCTGGCTGCCTGGATCGATGCGAATGTCAGCTTCGTCAGCACTTCGGTGGACCGCATCACGCCGCGGACCACCACGGCCGACCTCGCCCTGGTTGCCAGCGCGTGTGGTTACAGGGATGACGCGGCCGTGGTCACCGAGCCCTTCCACAACTGGATCCTGAGCGGCGACTTTCCCGCGGGCCGGCCGCGCTGGGAGGACGCCGGGGCCGTGTTCGTGGACGACCTTGAGCCGTACGAGAACCGGAAGCTTTGGCTGCTGAACGGCGCGCACTCCATCTTGGCCTACGCCGGACAGATCCGCGGCCATTCAACGGTGGCCGAAGCCCTCTCCGACGACGTGTGCAGGGACGCCGTTGAAGCATTCTGGGATGAAGCGGCGCAGCACCTTAGCGGTGACGCGCTTGGCATCCCCGCCTACCGGGATGCCCTGGTGGAACGCTTTGGCAACTCCCGGATCGCCCACCACTTGACCCAGATCGCCATGGACGGAACCACCAAGCTGCGGATGCGCGCCTTGCCGGTCCTGGCCGCCGAACGCGCTGCGGGACGCTCCGGGGACGGCGCCGCCCGGATGATTGCGGCCTGGACCGCGTACTTGTCCTCAACAGCTGATTTCCACGACCCGCTCGCCGCCGACATCAGGGAAGCAAAGACTCTCGACGGCGAACCTCGCACCGCGGCACTGTTGGCGCTTCTCAGCCCTGAGCTGGCCAACGATCCTGCCCTTGTCGCCCAGATTCACCGGCTGCAGGACTCGTTGGCCGCCACCATTTCCCACGCTTAGACCCCCACTGGCTCCCGGCCACCATCGGAAGGATCCCACGACCATGAAAATCATTGCCGCTGAAGTCTTCGTGACCAGCCCCTCCCGGAACTTCGTTACCCTGCGCATCACCACGGAGGACGGTGTGACGGGCATTGGCGACGCGACGTTGAACGGCCGGGAACTCGCCGTCGCCGCTTATCTCAAGGAGCATGTGGCGCAGCTGCTGATCGGCAAGGACCCGCACCGGATCGAGGACACCTGGCAGTTCCTGTATCGCAGCTCCTACTGGCGCCGGGGCCCTGTCACCATGGCCGCGATCGCCGCCGTCGACATGGCTCTGTGGGATATCAAGGGCAAGGTGGCCGGCATGCCCGTCTACCAGCTCCTCGGCGGTGCCTCCAGGAACGGGCTGCGGGCTTACGGCCACGCCTCCGGTGCCGACATCCCCTCGCTGTTCGATTCGGTCCGTGAACACCTGGAACTCGGCTACAAGTCCATCCGCATTCAGACAGCGATCCCCGGCATCAAGGCCGTCTACGGTGTTGCCGCGCAGGCCCAGGCGTCTGGCGAGCGGTACGACTACGAGCCCGCCGGCCGCGGCGCTTTCCCGCAGGAAGAAGACTGGGACACCCGCGCCTACCTGCGTCACCTGCCCACCGTCTTCGAAGCCGTCCGGAATGAGTTCGGCCCCGAAATCCCACTGCTGCACGACGGCCACCACCGCATGACCCCCATCCAGGCCGCCAAACTCGGCAAAGCCTTGGAACCGTACGACCTGTTCTGGCTTGAGGACTGCACCCCCGCCGAGAACCAGGAAGGCCTGCGTCTGGTCCGCCAGCACACCACCACCCCGCTGGCCATCGGTGAAATCTTCAACACCGTGTGGGATTACCAGACCCTCATCAAGGAACAGCTGATCGACTACGTCCGCGCAGCGTCCACGCACTTCGGCGGCATCTCACCGCTGAAGAAGGTCATGGACTTCGCCGCCCAGTACCAGATCAAGTCCGGCTTCCACGGCCCCACGGACATCTCCCCGGTGGGCTTCGCCGCCCAGCTGCACGTTGGCCTGGCCATCCACAACTACGGCATCCAGGAATACATGCAGCACTCGGACAAGACCAACGAGGTCTTCCAGCAGTCCATGACCTTCAAGGACGGCTACCTGCACCCCGGGGATGAGCCCGGCATCGGCGTCGAGTTCAACGAGGAAGCGGCCGCTGCGTTCCCGTACCAGCAGGCCTACCTGCCGTACAACCGCCTCGTGGACGGCACTGTTCATGACTGGTAAGCCGGTTCCCTTGGCAGGCAGCGCCCGGCACCACATCGTGGTGATGGGCGTGGCCGGCTGCGGTAAGAGCACCGTGGGTGCCGCCCTTGCCGAGCAGCTAGGTGCTGAATTTCTCGACGGCGACTCACTCCACCCGCAGGCCAACATCGCCAAGATGTCCTCCGGGACTCCTTTGAACGACGACGACCGGGCACCGTGGCTGACCGAAATCGGCAGGCGATTCGCGGCGTCGGACACTGCTCTTGTCATCGCGTGCAGCGCGCTCAAGCGTGCCTACCGCGACATGATCCGCGACGGCGACCCCTCCGTGGTGTTCGTGCACCTGCATGGCAGCCGGGAGCTGCTGGATGTGCGCATGAACTCCCGCCCGGGCCATTTCATGCCGGCCTCGCTGCTGGACTCACAACTGGCAACGCTGGAGCCCCTTGAACCGGACGAGACCGGCGTCGTCATGGACATCGCGATGCCTCTGAACCAGATCGCTGACCAGGCTGTTGAGTCGTTGCTCCGCTTGCAGGACTCCGCGCGATTCCTGGTGGATTTGAGGACGGCACCGTTCAGCCTGGACGACGCCGCCGTTGAATGGGTCGAGTCCACCATCGGCTCCATGACGCTGGAAGAAAAGATCGGCCAGTTGTTCATCAACCACAACAACGATTACTCCCCGGAGTATCTCGATCGCGTGCTGGAGAACTACCACGTGGGAGGCATGCGTTACCGGCCGGGACCTTCGGGGGAAGTGCAGGAACACATCCGTTACGCGCAGTCCAAGACCAGGATTCCGCTGCTCATTGCCTCCAACCCGGAGATGGGCGGCGCGGGCAGTTGCGACGACGGCACGTTCGTCTCCACGCACCTGCAGGCAGGCTCGCACCCGGACAAGTCCATCGCCCGCCAAATGGGCCAGGTGGCCGGCGTCGAAACTGCTGCGCTGGGTTGCAACTGGGCGTTCGCGCCAATCGTGGATATCCACTACAACTGGCGGAACACGGTCATCTCCACCCGTGCCTTTGGCAACACTCCCGGGATGGTGGTGGAGCGGGCCAAAGAGTACTTCGATGGCATCAGCGAATCACCCACCATCTGCGCCATGAAGCACTTCCCAGGCGACGGTATTGACGAGCGAGATCAGCACGTGGTCACGTCCTACAACACGCTGGGCTATGACGACTGGAACGCGAGTTACGGGCACGTCTACCGGGAAATGATCGGGCACGGCGTGCAGTCGATCATGGTGGGCCACATCGGCGCCCCGGAATTGTCCAGGCACTTCCGGCCAGGCCTGTCGGATTCCGGCATCCTGCCGGCCACGCTGGCTCCGGAACTGCTGCAGGACCTTCTGCGGGGGGAGCTTGGCTTCAACGGGCTGGTGCTGACGGATGCTTCCTTGATGGTTGGCCTGACGCAGGCCATGAAGCGTCGCGATTTGGTGCCTGCTACCATCGCGGCCGGCTGTGACATGTTCTTGTTCTTCCGGAACCCCGAGGAGGACTTTCAGTACATGCTGGACGGCTACAAAGCCGGCATCATTACGGAGTCACGCCTGCAGGACGCGCTGCGCCGGATCCTTGGCGTGAAAGCGAGCTTGGGCCTGCATGTGCGCGAAGAACTGGTGCCTCCCGTTGAAGCGTTGGCGGTTATTGGCAGTGATGCGCATCGGGCCATTGCGGCTGAGGTTGCTGACAAGACCGTCACGCTGGTGAAGGACACGGCCCACAACCTGCCCATCACGCCGGAGACGCACAAACGCATCCGCCTTTACGGCATCTCCGGCGGGGCCGACTTCACACGCGCCGATCCTCTGGCCTACCTGGACACTGTGCGGGAAGAGCTGGAGGAGGCAGGGTTCGAGGTCCACGTGTTCAAAACCGCGGATCAGCGCTCAGCTGCGGGGGAGACCGGCGTGAACTTCATGCGCGTCCTTTCAGAGGAAGCCACTGGTGATTACGCAGAGCGCTACGACGCTGCCTTCGTTTTCGCCAATGTGAAGGGTTTCGCCCAGGAAGCGGCCATCCGGATCAAGTGGTCCTCACCGATGGCGGCTGAGATCCCTTGGTACGTCACCGAGGTGCCCACGGTCTTCGTGTCCTTGAACCAGCCGAACCACCTGATCGACGTGCCCATGGTAAAAACCGCCATTCACGCCCACGCAGGTACGCGCGAGGCCATTCGCGCCACCATCCAGAAGATCCAGGGCAAGTCCGAATTCCAGGGGACGTTCAACGAGAACGTGTTCTGCGAATCGTTCGACACCCGGCTCTAGGCTGGTTCTTTCGCTGGTTCTTTCGGGATCCAGTAGTCACGTCGGATCTGTGAGGTTACGAGGATCGATTCCCACGAACGCCCCGGGCGGCATGCCAGCGCCGAATACCGGCCCCGGTTCGGGTCGCTTCGCGTGGAGTTCGACGTCGTACGGCCGCTTGGTGAGGCGCCTCAGAACCCACGGAAACAAGTGTTCCCGGGCCCAGACGATGTCGTCAGCCCTGGCTTCGCGCCAGCCGCGTCCGGGCAGGGCTTTCGGAATCAGCGGCTCCAACGAGTGGGGCACGTTGAGGGTATCGAGCACCATGATGGCGATAGTGTGCTGGCCAAGTGGGGAGAAGTGAAGCCTGTCCGGATCCCACATCAGCGGGTTGGTGAGCTGGCGTAGTGCCCACAGGTCTGCGATGACCACATCGTGCCGTGACGCAATGATGCGCAGGTTCTCGTTGAAGATGGCCACCTTTCCCCGGGCTCTGCCCAAGACGGGAGTGGCTCCCCAGTCCGGGCCGGCGAACAACAGGATCGTTGCGCCCGTAGTTGCCAACGCTTGTATTCCGGCATCCAGCTGGAGTGCAAGGTCATCGGGATCGCTTCTATGGAAGATCAGGTCATTGCCGCCGGCGTTGACAGTGATCAGGTCGGGTTTCAGGGCCAGCGCGGGGCCCACCTGTTCTTCCAGGATCTCGTGGAGCAGCCGTCCGCGCACTGCAAGGTTCGCGTAGGCGAAATCTCCGTGGCCCACACTCAGTTCTTCGGCGACCCGGTCCGCCCAGCCGCGCAGGCCGCCGGGACTGCGCGGCTCCGGATCGCCCACACCTTCAGTGAATGAGTCGCCCAAGGCCACATAACGGTTCCACGGGTGCAGGCTTGCCCGGAAATCAACGGAGCCGGCCTGTGCTGGATTGTCGGCACTGGAGGCGTTCATCTCCCCATACTGCGCGCACCCGATCGGAAGCGCCATGGGCGTGTCGGCAGCGCTCACCGGCCAGCGACGCCGGCAACGCCCCCTACGGTTCGGGAACGACGCCGGCACGCACCCAGGGTGCAGCGCCCGCCAAAGGCGCGTGCCGCCGTCGTGATGTCAGAAGCGGATATGAACCGTGAAGCTGTCCTCGGGATGGCCGGTATGGCGTGCGGCAACCTGGCGGGACACCGCTGGAATATCGATGAAGCTGCGTGCTGTGGCCGTTAGTTCCGGATAGTTGTCGAAACCCAAGGTCAATCGGCCGTCCGTGGCGTGCTTGATATGGGCAGTGATGACCGTTTTGGGTTCGTCGGCCGGAATCCCAGCGGTTGTGAGGGAGTAGAAAGGGGTGGTTCTACCGCGTTCGCCGGCGGGAACATTGGCCCGGATGGACCCGTCCTCTTCAAGTTCGGCAAGTCGGGCTTTGACGGTGTCCTTGCAGGCCGGGACAGCATCGGTGATGTCCGCGACCTTGCTTGCGCCGTGGTCGGCAAGATAGGCGATGATTTGGGTCTTGGTGAGCTGGGTTCGGTTCCGTGCCGATTTGGCGCCGGCCCGGGCGGTTGTGTTGATGGAAGTCGTAGTCATGGTTGTGTCCAAGCGATCGACTTGTTGGTCATCGTTTCCTAGTGTTGGGCGCCCTTTGGGGGCGGCAATGAAAGACGGTTCGGATTCGTCATTGAACCCGTCCCGAATGCTGAAGGTGGCTAGCCTTGGGGGTGTTCCGGGATCGGAACGACTGCGCCGAGTGATCCTTCGACGCCATGAAGGTGCCGCAACATGGCGAGCCCCGCGTCGTCAGCCGAGCCTTTTTCGATGGCTTCGAAAATGGCTGCGTGTTCGAGGCCGGATTCCTTCCTGCGGTCCACCACGTGGTTCAGCGTGTTGGACTGGTTGGCCATCGCTTCATCGATATCCGAAAGCATCGATGCGAACACGCCGTTGCCGCTGCTCCGGGCGATGATCGCATGAAACTCGGAATTCAGAATGACCCACTGTTCAAGGTCCTCTTCTTCGTCCATGGCGCGGAGGATTTCCCTGAGTGATTCCACATCCTGCGGGCTCCGGTGTTCAGCGGCCAAGCTGGCGGCCGGGACCTCGATGTGAGGCCGCGCCTGCAGGAGTTCGCGCGCAGAATACTTGCCCAGCTTCAGGTCCTGGCCAACCTTGTCCGCAATAACAAACGTGCCTTTGCCTGTCCGGGTTACGGTCAGGCCCAGGGCGTTGGAGGACTTGAGGGCCTCGCGAACCATTGTCCTGCTGACGCCGAATTGCTGCGCCAAAGTGGCTTCCGAATCGAGGCGCGAACCAACTGGAAGGCTGCCGTCTTCAATGGCAGTGCGCAGCGTGGCAAGCACCGCCTCGGCGGCACCGACTCGAACGACTTTTTCTTGTCCAGCAGTCCAGCTGTCCAACAGGCTGATCATGGAACGAATATGGCACGGGTCACAGAGTGGGGCAAGTTGTTACGCCCGATGATGATGCCGGGCGACGCAAAGCAGCCAGCGCCCCAGGGGCTCGCAGCGCGGGGTGGGTTGGTTATGGGGCCTGGTTTGCGTGTTTGGGGGTGGTTTTGGGGCGCAGAGTGGGCCTCGCAGCGCGGGGTGGGGCAGAGGACGTCGGCGCTGGTGCCTTACGTAGAATAGGAGCCATGACTTCCACGCCTGACACTGCCGCTGCCCGCGCCCGCCTTCTCGAACTCATCAAAGAGCTGGCGGTTGTCCGCGGCAAAGTGATCCTGTCCAGCGGCGCCGAGGCCGACTACTACATCGACCTCCGCCGCATCACCTTGCACCACGAGGCCTCAAAGCTGGTGGGTCAGGTCATGTTGGCAATGATCGACGACGCCGGCATTGCAGTTGAGTGCGCTGGCGGCCTCACCATGGGTGCCGACCCCGTCGGTACCGCTGTGATGCACGCTGCTGCCGACGCCGGCCGCGCCGTTGACGCTTTCGTGGTCCGCAAGGCGCAGAAGTCCTACGGCATGGGCCGCCAGGTTGAGGGCCCCTCGGTTGAGGGCCGCAACGTGGTTGTCCTCGAGGACACGTCCACCACCGGCGGGTCCGCACTGACAGCCGTCGAGGGTGTCCGTAAGGCGGGCGGCAACGTAGTAGCCGTCGCCGTGATCGTAGACCGCAACACCGGTGCCAAAGAGAAGATCGAAGCCGAAACCGGCGTGCCCTACCTCTTCGCTTTCGGCAAAGACGAGCTCGGCCTCGACTAGACCGAATTTGTGGACAGGAAACGCCCTTAAAGCCGCATCTTAAGGGCCGGACCTGTACACAAACTGAAGGACTGTAAGGCGGCCGCAACGAAGCCTATGCTTGCTGCGTGGACGTTCAAGTAGGGAAGCTCACGGCACCGCCGGAGGTTCAGAAGAACCTCCCGTTGCCGGCCCCTCCGGAACCGGAGGAGGTGGAGGATCCGGGCTCATGGGCCCGGATCCTGCCTTACGCTGCCCGCCTCAAGAGGATTTCGCGTCGCAACTTCCTGATCGGCGCCGGGGCATCGGCCGCGCTGGCCGGCGACATGCTCTTCACCCGGCACGTCCAAGCCGAACGCCGCGCCACCAAAATCCTGACCGTTCCCGATTCGTTCTCGGACCTGTACTTCCCGAAGGCCAGCTGGATCCTGTTCCCCGGGTACAAAACCAGTTGGGAAGAAGCCCAGTGGATTCTCAATTCCCTGCGGCCGGCGCTCCACCAGCGTGGCCGGTTGGCCGCCATCGGATATTCCAACCTGGGCCTCGACGTCGATGAGATCGTCCGCGAACTCATCCTCCACGTCCGGGCGTTGGAGCTCGAAGAACTGTATTTCTACGGTCACAGCTTCGGCGGCATGCTCGCCACCCAGGTAGCGGCGCGCTTGCTGGAACTCCACGGCGTGGAGACACAGTTGATCGTCCTCGACTCCAGCCCGTTCAGCCGGTCCGATGTCCTGGACCAAAGCTGGTTCGACGGCGTGGTGTTCCTCTATGAGAACGGATTCCGAATCCCCTCCGTGCTGCGTGGCGGCTACGAACTGGGGGAGCGGGTAGTTCACAAGGACGAGCGCACCTGGCGGCAGATCCTCGACCAGAGCCTTGAGCAGCTCTCGCCGATTGCGCCGTCCAGCGTGCTGATCCAAACTGAGTCGGCGTACATCTACCATTTCGACGGATTACGCTTCGCGGGCAAACTTGGCGGCGCGAAGATGGCGTTCATGGGCAACCCGAAGGACGGCACGGTGAACTATTTGACCGCCCGGGAAGGCTGGAACAGGGTCTTCGCGGCCAACATGAAAATATCGAACCTGAGTACGGAGGGGGCCCGGCCGGCGCATGCGAGCCCCCAGTGGGCCTCCGATGTTTACCGGCCGCTTCTGGAGCGCGTGCAGAATGAGCTCGAACCCTTGCCGCCGACCCCCGAGGAACCTTCATACCGCGAGCCAAATGGACAGATTATTCGGCCGGCATAGGTTTTGCTGACTTGGGTGCTGGTTGGGTGGTTTGGGTGCTGCTTGGGTTGCTTCCTGACCTTGTTTGCCGCGGAGCGGGTTGGAAGGTGCCTGGATTCGGTTGATTTTGGGCCCGTGTGGGTTCAAAGAGGGTCAGGAACCCGCGGGATCGGGTTTCAGCCGGTTAAGGGGTCCAGGTTTCAGGGGTTCAGCCAGGCAGGGTCTCAGCCAGGCAGCGCCTCAGTCGCGCAGGGCGGAGACCTCCACCGAGGTCAGGCCCGCCTCGCGCAGGAAGTCCCGGGCATCGCCGAACTCTCGGGCGAAGCTGGCAAGGAAATGCCGAATAGCTGCCTCCGGGCTCTGCAAGACCATGAGCTCTGGGCTGAAGTACTGCGCAGGCGTGGACGGGACGTGCAGCCGCCACGTCTCAGCCATGACCTGGAGCATGTCCGGCAGGTTGACGGTGGTGGCTGTGTAGTCCTTCACGACGTCGTCCTCCGAGGCGCCGGCAGCCAGCAACGCCAAAGCCGAGACCACGCCCGTGCGGTCCTTGCCCAATGAACAATGGACCAGTGTTCGACGACCCTGCGCAGCTGGTCGGAGTGCGTCGGCCACCCATTCGGGTCGAGCCCGTATCCAGGTCAAGTACAGGTTGCCCAAGTCCTGGGGCGTTTCGATCGCGCGGAGCGAACCCGCCACGGCATTCGGGTCCAGGGGATTGTGGATGAGTTCGACGGCGGGCCGGACGACGGCGGCAGGCTCGCCACCGGCGTTGGGCGCCAACGAGGCCGGAACGCTAGCGCCGTTCGGAACTTCTGTGCCGCCCGGAACGCCTGCGCCGTTCGGAACTTCTGTGCCGCCCGGAACGCCTGCGCCGTTCGGAACTTCTGTGCCATCCGGAACCTCTGTGCCGCCCGGAACCCCTGCGCCGTTGGGAACCAACCAGGGCACCATGGAGCGTTCGAGTTCGCTGCGCAGATCCATGATGGCCTGGATGCCGTGCCTCGCCAGGAAATCCGACGTTGCAGCGGCATCCAAGCCGAACGGCTGACTGCCCCTGAGTAACCGGCCACCGGCCAAGGTACGCAGGTTGAGCACAGCCATGATGGAGTCCTTAGTTTGCTTAGATCTGGCTCTTGAGGTCGGCCACGGAGTTCAGGATCTGGTTGGGTCGGAACGGGAAGGACACGATTTCCTCGCGCTGCGTGATGCCGCTGAGTACCAGGACGGTGTGGAGGCCGGCCTCCATGCCTGCCACGATGTCGGTGTCCATGCGGTCGCCGATCATAGCCGTGGTTTCGGAGTGGGCATCGATCTGGTTCATGGCGGAGCGGAACATCATGGGGTTCGGCTTGCCCACAATGTAGGGTTCGCGGCCCGTGGCCTTGGTGATCATTGCCGCTATTGCACCCGTCGCCGGGAGGGGGCCGTCCTTGGAAGGGCCCGTGGCGTCAGGGTTGGTGGCGATGAAGCGGGCACCGGCCAGGATGTGCCGGACGGCCATGGTGATCGCTTCGAAGGAGTAAGTGCGGGTTTCGCCGAGGACCACGAAGTCGGGGTCGGTATCCGTGAGGATGAACCCGGCTTCGTGCAGCGCAGTGGTGAGGCCTGCTTCGCCGATCGTGTAGGCGCGGTTGCCGGAATCGGAGGACTGAACCTGGTCCTTGAGGAACTGCGCCGTAGCCAGGGCGGACGTCCAGATGTTTTCTTCCGGAACTTCCAGGCCCGATGCGCGCAGACGTGCTGCGAGGTCGCGCGGGGTGAAAATGGAGTTGTTGGTCAGCACCAGGAAGCGCTTGGACGTGTCTACCCAGCGCTGGATGAGTTCCGCGGCGCCGGGGATTGCCTGGTTTTCGTGAACCAGGACACCGTCCATGTCAGTGAGCCAGCATTCGATTTCGTGCCCGTTCCGGTAAACCGATGCGGACGTGTGGGGCGTGGATTCTTCTGCCAATTTTGCCTCCGGCTGGGGTTGGTCATGCACTGCCTCCCAGTCTTTCATTTTTCAGCGGGCTAAACATCCCGGGTGTTTGCTATGTGGAAACCCCGGGCTATGTGGACAACCCGTATGACTTGCATTTGGCATGTTGGGCTGCACTACTCTGGGGGCGGCGCAGGGCGTGCCACCACCGTGGGTCGGGGGATCATCATGGTGGATTCTTCATGCGTCTTGCGCTTCAGGTCCCCTGTTACGGAATGTCCATCGGTTGTCTTTGTAGATTCACCGGTGCCCCACTGCATCTGAAAGGGCCTGTCATGAACAACAACAATGGAGTGCCGCAGCCTCCACAAAATCCCGAGGGCGCGTACAACCCCGACGGTGTGCCCCAGCCGCGCTACGCCCCAAGCCAAGATCAATACCGTCAGTACCAGCCGGGTCAGTCGCAACCGATGTATCAGCCGGAGGCGCAGCAGCAACCGGCCCAGCAGGAAGGCGGCCACGTCCCGCTTGCGCAGACTGGAGCATTCCCCACGCAGTCGACCCCGACTCAGGCGTTCCCGGCGCAGCATGTCCCCGGCCAGCCTGGATTCCCGCCGCCCGGCCAGCAGCCAGCCGGACCCGGCCACAACCCGGGCGACCACAACCGGAAGGCGCTGTTCTTCATCCTGGGTGGTGTCGCCGTCGTCGTGATTATTGCGCTGGTGGTGGCATTTACGTGGCTCATCCCGTCGCTGGGCAAGCCGCAAGCCATCGGTACGCCCAGCGAACAGGCAAGCGCCACGGACGCGGCCTCGGATGCTGCAGCCGAACCGTCCGCCGATCCCTCCGCCGAGGCCGAGCCGTCCAGCGACGCATCGGCCTCCTCCGAGATCCCCTCCGGTGCCATTCCGCTGCCCGCGGCCTGGGAGGACTTCGCGGGACCAACCAACGTCCCGGCCGACGGCGATCCGCTGTTCAGCAAGTGGGTCACGGGCGAATCGTCTTTCCAGTATCTGGCTGAGTGGACCCACGACGAGTCGTTCGGCATCACGAAGGACCCCACCACGGGCGAAGAGATCCAGAAGAAGGCCCAAGGCACTGCTGAGACCGACGGCGACGGGATCGCGCTTGCCTACGCCTTCTTCGCGGAGTCGGAGGAAGGCAAGTTCGGCAAGGACCCGGAGAAGGTCAAGGCTGCCATCGAGGATATCGAGACCAGGTTCAAGGGCATGACAGCCACGGAACTGCCCGCCAACTTGGTGGGCCACAAGTGCGCGTCCGACTTCAAGACCACCATGCCGGAGATTCGGGAATTCCGCCGCGGCGCCGCAGTGGTTATCGGCTTCACCTGCACCAATGCCCGCGGCGAGGTCATTGAGGCAGTCAACCTGTTCTCGGTGACGCCCTGGGGTACCCCGCAGATGCTGGGTGTCAGCGGACACCAGACGTACTGGGATGCGCACCCAGGATTGATGGAGCAGTTGGGCAACTCGTACCGCATCAACAAGTGGAAGTTGGGCTGAGCCCGGCCAGCTCGGACGGGCAAGTGGGCAGGGCTAAAGTTGAGGGGTGACTGACCTTCCCCCCAACACAGCCCTGCCCACGCCTGCTGAACCGCCTGCCGAAGCGCCTACGGAAACGCCCGCGGATGGCGAGGCAGAGGCGAAACCCGAGGTCGGCGTCGGGCCCTGGGAAGGTGAGTGGCCGGTTGGTGAGCATTGGGATCCGGACCTGTTGAGGGATGGTGACCGCCGCAACGTGGTGGACCAGTACCGGTACTGGAAGCACGAGGCCATCGTGGCGGACCTGGATTCCAAGCGGCACGAATTCCATATCGCCATTGAGAATTGGCAGCACGACCTCAACATCGGCACTGTGGTCCGGACCGCGAACGCGTTCCTCGCCAAAGAAGTGCATATTATCGGTCGACGGCGGTGGAATCGTCGCGGGGCGATGGTCACCGACCGCTACCAGCACGTCCGCCACCACCCCACTGTTGAGGACTTCGTCCAGTGGGCTGAGGGCGAGGGGCTTGCCGTGATCGGCATCGATATCTTCCCTGATTCCGTACCGCTGGAGACTTACGACCTCCCGGAAAAGTGCGTTCTGGTGTTTGGCCAGGAAGGCCCGGGCCTCACGCCGGAGGTGCACGACGCCGCCGTCGCCACGCTGTCCATTGAGCAGTTCGGGTCCACGCGTTCCATGAATGCGGCCTCGGCTGCGGCGATCGCCATGCACGCGTGGGTCCGTCGGCACGTGTTCCAGCAGCCTGTCTCTTAGCGCCTCGTCGAGCTGGCACTTAAGCCCCATGTTGTGACGAAACATGGGGTTTAGCGGCATGAATCCCTTGGCTTCAAACAGGAGCCCCGTCAGCAACTGCTGGTTGTACAACTAGTTTGGTCTCCCGTCGAGGTGGCAGCTAACCCCATGTTTTCCAGCAGCGCGGGTGTTAAATGCCAACTGGGCGGAAGTGTTAAGAGCCCCAGTGACCCGAAACACGGCGTCCCGGCGGATATCGCTAGGATGGGAGCTAGCCGTAAGCGGTCTACTCCAGGGTTACCAACCCACAGACGAATTCAGCATAGGAGTCACCATGCCCATTGCAACCCCAGAGATTTACTCCGAGATGATCGACCGTGCGAAGGCTGGCGGATTCGCTTTCCCCGCGGTCAACGTGACGTCGTCGCAGACTCTGAACGCTGCGATCCGCGGTTTCGCCGAGGCCGAATCCGACGGCATCATCCAGGTTTCCACCGGTGGCGCAGCCTACTGGTCCGGCGCTTCAGTCAAGGACATGGTTGCCGGTTCCCTCGGTTTCGCCGCGTTCGCCCGCGAAGTTGCCAAGAACTACAACGTCAACATCGCCCTGCACACGGACCACTGCCCGCAGGACAAGCTCGCAGACTTCGTCCTTCCGCTGCTTTCTGCTTCCGAGGAAGCGGTGAAGGCCGGCAAGGACCCGATCTTCAACTCGCACATGTGGGACGGCTCGCACGAGACCCTCTCCGAGAACCTGCGCATCGGCCGCGAACTGCTGGAGCGTGCCGCGGCTGCGAAGATCATCCTCGAGGTCGAAATCGGCACGGTCGGTGGCGAAGAAGACGGCGTTGAGAACGAAATCAACGAGAAGCTCTACACCACCACCGAAGATGCCCTGGCCACGATCGAGGCCCTGGGTGCCGGCGAAAACGGCCGTTACCTGACCGCCCTGACCTTCGGGAACGTGCACGGCGTGTACAAGCCGGGCAACGTCAAGCTCCGCCCGGAACTGCTTAAGCAGATCCAGGCCGAGGTTGGCGCGAAGATCGGCAAGGACAACCCGTTCGACCTCGTGTTCCACGGCGGCTCGGGCTCCACCGAGCAGGAAATCGCTGACGCCGTTTCCTACGGTGTGATCAAGATGAACATCGACACCGACACCCAGTACGCGTTCACCCGTCCGGTGGCCGGTCACATGTTCTCCAACTACGACGGCGTCCTGAAGATCGACGGCGAAATGGGCAACAAGAAGACCTATGATCCCCGCGTTTGGGGCGCTTCGGCCGAAGCCGGCATGGCCGCACGCATTGTCGAGGCCGCACAGCAGCTCGGATCGGTCGGCAAGACCTTCTAATGTCCGACGAATTCCGGAAGAACCTGATGGGGCCGGAGCCCACGCTCCTGCCCGCCGAAACCGAGATCTACCAGCACCTGGCTCTCGGCAAGGAAGCGCTGGACCTCGTGGAGAAAAACCCCACGTCGTCACTCCTGTGGGCGATCCTCGCCGAGGAAGCCTGGGCTGAGGGTCGGACCATCGAGTCCTACGCCTACGCCCGTGTTGGCTATCACCGCGGCTTGGATTCCCTTCGCCGCAACGGTTGGCGCGGCGTCGGTCCCATCCCCTGGGAGCACGAGCCCAACCAGGGCTTCCTGCGTGCGCTCTACGCATTGGGCCGGGCAGCATCGGCGATCGGCGAGGCTGAAGAGCCGGAGCGGATCGAGAAGTTCCTGAGCGACTCGGACCCGCAGGCCAAGGCAGCGATCGAAGCCCGCTAAGGCATCACAGCAAACGACGACGGCGACCCTCACCAAAAAGGCGAGGGTCGCCGTCGTCGTTAACCCGCCCAAGTAAGTCGCACTTAAGCGCGTTTTGAGCGCTCAAAACGCGCACAAATGCGACTCAGTTGGGAAGGGAGCGCGGGCGGCCCAACGGAACCACCAGCGGCGTGTGCGTCACGGGATCGTCGATGATCCGGCAGGCCATGCCGAACACTTCCTCCACCAAGGACTCGGTGATCACGGAGACGGGCGCGCCTTCGGCAACCACCACGCCATCCTTCATGGCGATGATGTGGTCCGCATATCGGCTGGCGTGGTTGAGGTCGTGGAGCACCGCAACCAGGGTGTGGCCCTTGTCCAGGTTGAGCTCGCGGCATAGCTCCAGCAGCTCGATCTGGTGCGCAATATCCAAGAACGTTGTGGGCTCGTCGAGGAGCAGCAGCGGCGTCTGCTGGGCGAGGACCATGGCCACCCACACGCGCTGCCGCTGGCCACCGGACAGTTCGTCCACCAGCCGCCCGGACAGGGACTCGACGCCGGTAGCCTCCATCGCTTCCACAACCGCAGCCTCGTCCGCCTCGGACCACTGCCGCAGGAGTTTCTGGTGCGGGTACCGGCCACGGGCTACGAGGTCCGCCACAGTGATCCCGTCCGGCGCGATGGATGACTGCGGCAGCAAACCAAGGCGCCGCGCGAGCTCCTTCGCGGGCAGGGACGTCACCGACTTTCCGTCCAGCAGCACGTGCCCGCTGCGGGGTTTGATGAGCCTCGCCAAGGCCCGCAGCAGCGTGGATTTTCCGCAGGCGTTCGGCCCGACGATCACCGTGAACTGACCCTCCGGGATCCGCACATTGAGGTTCTCTGAGATGATGCGCTGCTCGTATCCGATGGTCAGCGCTTCGGTGTGCAGCCGCGGCGCAGCAGTGGTGATACTCATGATTTCCTTGCTTCCCTGGCCAGCAGCCAAACGAGGTAGATGCCGCCGATGCAAACCGTCACAACGCCCACGGGCAGCTGGATCGGAGCGAACAAACGCTGCGCGGCGAGGTCGCTTGCCGCCAGAAGGAAGGCTCCCATCAGCGCGGCCGGGACCAGCGTGATACCGGCGCTTCGCGTCAGCCGGCGAGCGAGTTGGGGTGCCGCGAGGGCAACAAATGCGATGGGACCGGCGACGGCGGTCACGGCCGCAGTCAGCGCGACGCCCAGTACCAACAGCAGCAAACGGGTTGGTTCCGCCCGGACGCCCAGGGCGCGTGCGGCGTCGTCGCCCATT
This sequence comes from Paenarthrobacter sp. NPDC092416, assembly GCF_044755025.1. Classification (NCBI taxonomy): domain Bacteria; kingdom Bacillati; phylum Actinomycetota; class Actinomycetes; order Micrococcales; family Micrococcaceae; genus Paenarthrobacter; species Paenarthrobacter sp. NPDC092416. The sequence goes on along the minus strand of NZ_JBIVQG010000003.1, from coordinate 144,609 downwards.
TCCAGCAGCTGCATCCGACGCGAGACTCGCAGCGTCGCAACGCTGACAACAATAACCACGACGGCGGCAGGCGCCGCTTGCTCCCAGGTGATGCCGTTGAGGGACCCGGCTCCCCAGACAGCCGCCGCCAGGGCGGCTTCGAGTTCTGCCTGCAGGATCAGCCAGTGATTGAATGCGGCCAGCATCGCGCTGATGCCGATGCCAACAATGATGAGCCGGAAGCCCTGCGAGCCGCGGCGGTAGGCCAGCAGGTACACGGCCATGGCGGTGAGGACGCCGCCCACCAAGGCGCCGCCAGCAATCGCCAGGTAGCTGCCGCCGATGGTCAGCATCACGATCAACGCTCCCGTGTAGGCGCCTGTGTTGAAGCCGATAATGTCCGGGCTGCCCAAGGGGTTGCGGGTCATGGATTGGAAGATGCCGCCGCTCACGCCCAGCGCCGCGCCAAACACCAGCGACGAAAGGACGCGGGGGAGCCGCCACTCCATCACGATGGTTTGGGCGAGTCCGGGAGCATCGCCGGTGAAGGCTTGCAGGACCTGTTGTATGGAAACGTCGAAATCGCCTGTCGCGAGGGAAACCACGGCCACGGTCAGCGCGGCAACAATGAGCGGGATGCAGACGAAGATGCTGCGGAGGTCGAACCGGACGCTCAGGGACCGGCTGTGGTTGCGCACCAGAACGGTAGGGCGGCCGAAATCGACGCGCAGGCCGTCGACGCGCGGCCCGTCGGCCCGCTGCGAGACGCGGCTCATAGCCCGCTCACTTTCCGCCGCCGCGCGAGCGCGATCAACACCGGAGCGCCAATGAACGCCGTCACGACGCCCACCTGCAGCTCACCCGGAGCCGCGATTCGGCCAACGACGTCGGACACGAGCAGCAGTATCGGGGACAACAGAACCGTGGTTGCCATGATCCAGCGCTGGTCCGGGCCGACGATCCAGCGGGCCACGTGCGGAATCATGAGCCCCACAAAACCAATCGCGCCAGCTCCGGCAGTTGCTGCGCCACTCAGCAGAGTGATGGCCACCACGCCCAGGATCCGTGTGCGGTTCACGTTGGCTCCCAGCGACGTGGCGAGGTCGTCGCCAAGAGCCACGGCATTGAGCCCGCGAATGCAGAACAGGGCGATGAGCAGCCCCACAGCCATGAACGGAGCCACCGTAGTGACCGCTTCCATGCTGCGCGTATCCAGCGAACCGATACTCCATGAACGCAAGTGGTCGAAGGCTTTCGGGTTCAGCAGGGTCAGGCCTGAGCCGATTCCCGTGAGCACCGCGCCCAGGGCAACCCCGGCCAACGTCAGCCGGATGGGGTTCACCACGTTCCGGCCCGACGTCCCGATCAGGTAGACGGCCGCCGTCGTGAGGATGGCACCCAAGAACGCAAACCAGATGTAGCCGCTCAGGGAACCGACCCCGAAGACTCCGATCGCAATGACAATTGCGAAGGATGCGCCGGCATTGACGCCCAGGATGCCGGGATCGGCCAGCGGATTCCGGGTGATGGCTTGGATGAGCGCACCAGCCGCGCCAAGGGCAATCCCCACTGCAATGCCCATCAGGGTGCGCGGCAACCGGCTTTGGAGCACGATCGCATGGTCTGCCGTGTCCTGCGGATTGGTCAAGGCCGCCAGGATGCTGGAGGCCGGAATGAACTTGGCGCCCACACCCAGGCTCAAGAGGACAGCGAGCAGCAACACTGCCGCTGCCGCCGCGAGGACGATCGCCCGCCAGCGGTTTTTACGCACGACGCCGGAACTCGAGGCCGCGGTGTTGGCCTGCGGTGCGGCGGTTGGTGACTCACCATCTGGTGGCTTGGGGGCGGGAGCCGTCACTTGGGACACAACAGATAACCATTCCGAAGGGGCTGGGACAACAACTATGGATCGACGGCTTTCGTGACTGTGCTCACAGCGTTACGAAGGGCGGCCTTAATTAGGTTAGCCTTACTCCGTGAAAAATGACGATTCTGAAGTACGGCCGCGCAAGGCTGCCCGCGTGCGAAACCTGGCCATGAAGATCGCCGGCGCGGCCTTGGTGATGGGCCTCGTGGCAGGCTGTGGCGCGAGCGGTGGCTCCGGTTCGAGCGCCGGCAACGCCGATGTTGCAACAGGTGGCTCCAAGTTCACCACCGCTGACCAGGAGACCGCGAAGCTGGGCACAGATGCCGCTCCCGGAGTCTTCCCCCGCACGCTCAAGCACGCCAACGGTGAAACCACCCTTGAGCAGAAGCCCAGCCGTGTGGTTGTGCTCGATACCGGCGAGCTCGACGACGTCGTGACGTTGGGTGTGACGCCCGTGGGAATGGCCACCACTGAAGGCGCCAACCCTGTCCCCAGCTACCTGGCTGACAGGGTCAAGGACGTTCCCTCGGTAGGCACCATCCAGAACCTCAACCTCGAGGCCATCGCAGCCCTGAAGCCGGACCTGATCCTGGGCAGCCAGCTGCGCGCCGACAAGCTGTACAAGCAGTTGTCCGCCATTGCTCCCACGGTCTTCAGCATCCGCCCGGGCTTCCCCTGGAAGGAAAACTTCCTTCTGGTGGGCAAGTCCCTCGGTGAAGAAGACAAGGCCGTCAAGGCTCTGAACGACTACCAGACCGAGGCTGATGCCCTCAAGGCAGACGTCAAGGGCGATCCCAAGATCTCCTTGGTGCGCTTCCTCCCCGGCAAGATCCGCCTCTACGCGAACAAGTCCCTGATCGGCGTGATCCTGAAGGACGCCGGACTGGCCCGACCGGAGAACCAGAACATTGATGAACTCGCCGCCGAGATCTCGGCCGAGAACATCGAGCAGGGCGACGCCGACTGGATCTTCTACAGCAGCTATGGCGAGCCCGCGGCAACCGGCGAAACGTCGGTGGTCGAAGGCGCTGTCTGGCCCAAGCTCAGCGCCGTCAAGGCAGGCCAGGCGAAGGCAGTCAACGACGACGTCTGGTTCCTTGGCCTCGGCCCGACAGGCGCGCAGCTGATCCTCAAGGACCTCCGCAGCATGCTGGCCGGCTGACGCCTGCGACTCCCCGACACAAGCACCCCAACGACGACGGCGGCCCTCACCGAAAGGTGAGGGCCGCCGTCGTCGTGCGTTGCGTGGCCTGCTCTGCGTGCCTCAACGTGGGTTTGGGGCGCAAACCGGGCCCCGCAACGAAGGGTGGGTGCGTTGTGTGGCCTGCTCTGCGTGCCTCAACGTGGGTTTGGGGCGCAAACCGGGCCCCGCAACGAAGGGTGGGTGCGTTGTGTGGCCTGCTCTGCGTGCCTCAACGTGGGTTTGGGGCGCAAACCTGGCCCTGCAACTAGGCCTTGCGGGGAATACCCGTGCGTGCCATGGCCTCGGCGTAGGCGCCGTGGATGGCGTCCAGGTATTCCTGCTGCCGGACCGGGGAGCCTGCGAACGAGCGGCCGCCCAGTGAACGGACCTTGAACGTCTTGAAGCCACGGCGGGCGATGCTGGCGGGGGCAGCCTTCATGAGCTGGTCCGCGAGGCGGTGTGCCTCGTTGCCGTGAGCCACCAGGGCCGAGGTGCGGGGCAGGAGCTGCAGAAGGCGAAGGAGTGGTTTGAGACCCTCGGTGATGTTGGCCGGGGTCAGCTTGCCGGGCTCTTCGTTGGGCTCGATCCATGGGTAAGCGTTCCACGGCATGACGAGCTCGGGACGCAGACCCAGCTGCCACTGCATTCCGAGCATGCGGGTGGTTGCTTCCTCGTCGCCCGGGGCAATGAAGCCTTCGCCGGACGTGGTGCGCTGGTTGGAGAAGAGGCTGACGATGCGGCAGTCATCAACACTGTGTGCGGGGTCGATGTAGAGGACCTCGCTGCCCGGCTTCTGTTCCTTGAGGGAATCGCACAGCCCGGTGACCTCGGCGATGTGGGGTTCGTAACGGCGGTTCCAGAGGAGTTCGTTTGGTGAATCAGTCGCCAAGTCTTGCATCAGTGGTTGTGTCTCCTAGGTGTTACTGCGCGCCGTTCAAGAGGGCTGCGGGCATGCCGCTGCCGAACCTCAAAGGGTGCTGTTGGGGGCTGGTTAACCTTACCGGAATTGTGGCCTCCCGTATGCCCCTCTACGGCGCGCCCTGTGAATGCGACCCGGCGTGTTGCGGACAACGTGGTAGGGATCTCGACGGCGGTGGACGGCTTCGTGCTCGACATAATCCCGTTAGTGCAGGTCAGAGCCGTTGACTTTGACCTCTGCAGGTGATGGGTTGGGGCTACTGGTATTGGGGGGACCATTTCTTGGGGACTCCCACATCCTGGCATCGCATCGATTCGTGAGCATCATCTAGCGTGGGGGTACACGTGGTTGCATCAACAGAAACGTCACCGGAATCAAAGCAGCGTCCCGGCAAAGCACCGAAAATTCGCGCAATCCTGGCCGGAGGTCTCGTCCTCGGCGTAGGCGCGGCGCTGACCTTGGCTGCTTGGAACAGTTCCGAGTTCGCGCAAGGAACCTTTACGGCCGGCTCCTTCAACTTGCAGGGCAGCATCAACGGAACAACGTTCACCGAGAACCCGGTGGGCTCACCGGCCACACTGGGGTTCACCACAAATCCTGAGAATCTTTCACCCGGCGACGTCGTCACAGCTCCGTTCGCCGTCCGGCTGGACGGTGCATCCACGTACGACGCCACGGTCACGGTCTCCACCGAAGCGTCCACTGGTTCGCTCACTGGCCTGACCTACGAGCTCACCCAGTCTGATGCCTTTGGCTGCTCTGAGGCCGTGACGGAAACGCTGGTTGCCTCGGGACAAGCACTCGGCTCGACGCCGGGCAGCGTCACCTTCGCGTTGACCCAGGGCGCCGACACCGATCCAGGGGACCCCGTGAACCTCTGCTTCAGGGTTACCGCCGGGGCAGTAGTCCAAGCCCAAACCGGGTCCACCACGTGGGAATTCGCCGCACAGTCTCAGTAATCCATGGGTGATGGACGAGCAAATACGAGGCCGGATGTGGTGTTTCTCCGCATCCGTGCCCTCCTTGCCGGGGCTTTGGCGCTCGGGCTGGGCGGCTCTGTGACACTTGCCTCGTGGACGGACAGCGACTTTGCAGGGGGATCGTTTGGAACCAGCGTGTTCCAAACGGAATCCAACGTGACCAAGCCGTACGACGCCTTGGGTACGTGGAGCCCGAACGACGTCTCTCCGGGGGCCACTTTGGTGTTCAACGCGACCGCCATGAGCCCCGGCACGATTGTCTATGCGCCCTTTGCCATCCGGACCAAGGCGACGTCCGTGGCTGGTGAAGTGGTCCTCGAAATACCGGTGGTCACCAGCAGCGGCACGGGAACAGGAGATTTGGGCGCTGCACTTCGCTACCGGGTGGTCCGGTCGGCGACGTGCCAGGCGTCGTCGTTCACCGGGACGCCCGATTTCGTGGTGGGCAGCGATGGCGTCAAGCCGTTCACCCAAGGCCAAGCTGCCGGCGTCGTGAATTCCTTGGCGGCTGCCACGGCCACGTTGCCCGGTACGCCGACGCAGTTCTGCTTTGAGGTGTCGCTCCCTGTGGGGTCCGACAACGCTTTGCAGGGCACGACGGCCACAGCGACCTGGCAGTTCACTGCCACCTCCAGCTCATGAAGCACCTCGCCGTGCCGGACCAGCAGACACCAAGCCCAACCCGCCGTCGTCGTCAAAGCACCGGTAACCGGCTGCGTGAGTGGCTGCTCAATATCGCGGCGGCGGGCGGCGCGGTGTGCATTGCTGCCGTCATTTGTGCGCTGGTTTTCCACATCACGCTGATCCTGTTCAAGACCGGTTCCATGTCGCCGACCATTCCGGCGGGCTCCCTGGCTGTCGTCCGTGAGATTCCGGCGAGCGAGATCAGGATCGGCGATGTGGTGACGGTGGACCGGCCGGGGAAGCTGCCCATCACGCATCGAGTTCAATCAATCGAGCCGGCCGACGGACCCGTAAGGACCATCACCATGAAGGGCGACGCCAATACGGGTGCCGACCCTGCGCCTTACGTGGTGGAACGCGTCCGGGTGGTGTTGTGGTCCGCGCCGGGGCTGGCCTATCCGCTGGCCGCCGTTTCCAGCCCCCTTGCCTTGGGCGTGATCACTGTGGCCGTCGCGGCGTTGGTGACGTGGGTGTTGTGGCCCCGGCGCCGGAGGGATGCCGATGCGGGGTAGTCGGGCCTTATCAGGATCAGGGCGGTGTGCGCGTGGAGTGCTGCTCGCTGTCCTCGTGGCAGTGTTTTCGGCGCTCGCTGCGGTGGCTGCAGGGATTGCGCCGGCGGCCGCCGATGACGGGCCTTCGGGTTGGTTGGAGCTCGACGCCGGTCCGGCCGGGGAAGTGCATCGACTCACCCCGGGGGACAGTGCGGATTGGGCGGTTGATGTTCGCGCGCCTGGTGAGCCGGCCAGTTGGTTGGCGATCATGCTTGAGTCCGCTCAGGCCGGTTCCGCTGCAGAGGCTTCGGCAGGGCTTGTTGGAACGTCCGGCTCGGTAATCGCTGCCGCTCCGGACCTGGTCGATTTCCTGTCCGTGGAGGTCAGTGCTTGTGCTGAGCCGTGGGTGGGCGGCTCCTGCGGGCAGGGTGAAAGGACATTGCTGCCACTCACGGCAATGAACAGGGCGGAGGGGCTGTGGGTCAGCCTCATGGACCCCGGGAGTTCGTGGTCCAAGGGAACGTACGTCTTGCTCTCGGCAACCCTTGCCCAGGACGCTCCCGCGGAGGTTCAGGGGAGCAGGATGCATCTTGTGGCCCGTGTCCATGGCTCCGGTGATCAGGGTGACGGCGACGGCGCGGGTGCCGGCCTGAATGGCGCGGGTGCCGGCCAGCCGGGCGCTGGCCTGAACGGCGGCCTGTCCGATCAGGCCGGTCTGGCGAGCACGGGTTTCCGGTTGGGTGCAGCCGCTCTCCTGGGGTTGTTGGCCGTAGGGGTAGGGTTTGGGCTCGCGCGGCTGCGGGGTGCACACGCATGAGGAAGCGTCGGGCAGCCCGCGCGAAGGGTCGAATGAAGAGGCGATTGGCGTTTCTCGGCACCCTGCTCGTCCCGCTTGCCATGCTGTTCGCGGCATCCAGCCCGCCGGCGACCGAAGCTGCCTGGCAGCGGGCCCAATTCTCCAACGGCAGCTTCGGGACGATCACGATTCCACCGGCGAGCTTGAACGGCCCGTGCGAATACAATGCCGCTTTTCTTGGCGCAGGGGCATACGTCCGGATCTATTGGAAGCCTCCGGCAGGGTATCCAAATCTGTCGGACGCCGTGATCGACGTCCACTTGATTACTGCTGGATCCACGGTGACCACCCTGCAGGGGTATCCGGGAGTAGCCAACACCACGGGCTCGTCAGCCGGCTACACCACGGACATTCCGGCAACGCTCCTCGGCGGTTTGCTGGGGTTCAACACGCAGTTCCAAGTGGACATTTACATCACAGCGGCCGGGTGGAAGTCCACGCCGGTGTCCGTCAGGGCGAATGCAGGTCTCGTCGCCGGTATTGGCGGCTCTTGTACCAATGTGGTCTAGCAATCTTTCCCCGGGGCCAACCGGATGTTCCGCGGCGAACAAAACTTCACGCGACCGCCGTCGTGCAGTCCTTGACACAAGGTATTCCGGTCCCATCGGCTAAACTTGGCTGGTAAGAGCCCCGAAACTCTTGCGTTAGTCGCCGCCCGCGGCAGGCTGCACCGGTAACGTCGGGGCATTCTCATGTACGGCGTCGAGTCCTGGTCATCCGGCTGGGTCTCGCCCGAAAGAATGGGGGAGGATCCCATGCCCGCTATCGTGATCGTCGGAGCCCAGTGGGGCGACGAAGGCAAAGGCAAAGCAACCGATCTGCTCGGTGGCCGCGTTGACTACGTGGTCAAGCCCAACGGCGGTAACAACGCCGGGCACACCGTGGTGGTTGGCGGTGAGAAGTACGAGCTCAAGCTCCTTCCCGCAGGCATTCTGAGCCCCAACGCCATTCCGATTATTGGCAACGGCTGCGTGGTGAACCTTGAGGCCCTGTTCCAGGAAATCGACGGTCTTGAGGCCCGGGGAGCGGACACATCGCGCCTGCGTGTTTCTGCCAACGCCCATCTCGTCGCGCCGTACCACCAGGTACTCGACAAGGTAACCGAACGCTTCCTCGGCAGCCGCGCGATCGGCACCACGGGTCGCGGCATCGGCCCGGCGTACATGGACAAGGTGGCCCGTCTGGGTATCCGTGTCCAGGACGTGTTCGACGAGTCGATCCTTCGCCAGAAGGTGGAGGGCTCGCTGCGCCAGAAGAACGAACTCCTGGTCAAGGTCTACAACCGCCGCGACATCATTGCGGACGAGATCGTGGAGTACTTCCTGTCCTTCGCCGAACGCCTGCGTCCGCTGGTCATCGACAGCACGCTTGAACTCAACAACGCACTCGACGAGGGCAAGGTTGTGCTCATGGAGGGCGGCCAGGCAACGTTCCTGGACGTGGACCACGGCACGTACCCGTTCGTCACCTCCTCCAACCCGACTGCCGGCGGTGCTTCGGTTGGTTCCGGCATTGGCCCCACCCGCATTTCGCGTTCCATCGGCATCATCAAGGCGTACACCACGCGTGTTGGTGCCGGTCCGTTCCCCACGGAACTGTTCGACGACATGGGCGTTTACCTGCAGAAGACAGGCGGCGAGTTTGGTGTGAACACCGGCCGTCCCCGCCGCTGTGGTTGGTACGACGCCGTCCTGGCGCGCCACGCTTCCCGCGTCAACGGTTTCACTGACTACTTCGTCACCAAGCTGGACGTCCTCACGGGCATCGAGCAGATTCCGGTCTGCGTTGCTTACGACGTTGATGGCGTCCGCCACGACGAAATGCCCATGACGCAGACCGAGTTCCACCACGCGGTACCGATCTTCGAGTACTTCGACGGCTGGACCGAGGACATCACCGGCGCCCGCACCATGGAAGACCTCCCGGAGAATGCCCGCAACTACGTGCTGGCTCTTGAAAAGCTCTCCGGCACACGCTTCTCGGCTATCGGCGTCGGCCCGGACCGCGACCAGACAATCGTGGTTCACGATCTGATCAACGACTAGCCTTTACTGCATTTACGACGGCGGCGGGTCACCCTGGGTTCCTACGGAACCTTGGTTCCATGTGGAACCTGGGTGGCCCGCCGTCGTCGTTTCCGTCGGACGCGTCCGTTGCCCGGGAAACTGAGGGCTGACGTATAGGCTCAACTCGATCCCTAGCGAAAGGAGACCGGGTGGAACTGATCACTGGCACTCTGGAGAAGTTGTTCGAAGGCACTGTGTGGGCTGAGGGGCCTGTTTGGTTACCTGAGTCGCAGACCCTGCGGTGGAGCGACATCCCCAACAACCGCATCCTGGAGTTCAATCCGGCCACGGGCCGGGCGCACGAGTACGCCACCGCCGTCGAATATACCAACGGGCGGACGCTGGACCACGATGGAAGCGTGGTGCAGTGCAGCCACGGCCGCAGGCGCGTTGAGCGGGACCGCGACGGCGTGGTGACCGTAATCGTTGACTCGTTCGGTGGCCGTCGGCTCAATTCGCCCAACGATGTGGTGGTTGCGGGCGATGGCACGGTGTGGTTCACGGATCCGCCCTATGGAATCCTGCCCGGGACGATCGAGGGTCACCAAGGTGAGCAGGAGTACGGTGGCTGCTACGTGTTCCGGTTCGACCCGGCGAGCAACGAGCTGACTCCTGTGGTCACGGATCTCGTGCACCCCAACGGCTTGGCGTTCTCCCCGGACGAGTCCCTTCTGTATGTCGCGGACACCGCGGGGCCTGGACTCGGAGTGCCATTCCGAATCGCTGCGTACCCGGTTGCGGGCGGTGTGTGCGGCGACGGAACGACGTTCGTGGAGCTGGAGGACGGCATGGCTTCGGACGGTTTCCGCGTGGACGTTGAGGGGCGTGTCTGGACTTCGGCAGGCCCGTCTGTCCGTGTGTATGCGCCAGACGGCGGACTGCTTGCCGCCGTCGATGTTCCCGAAAGGGTATCCAATCTCTGTTTCGGTGGGGCCGATGGCAGTGATCTGTACATCACGGCCACGACGTCCCTGTACCGGTTGCGCACGTCAACTGGGGATGCGACCTCCGGGCGCCACTAACGCTGAATCCGGCGACGCAGACCGGATACGTTTGAGTGCCCGGCCCGCAGCGCGTGAGGCCCGGCCGGACGTCCTCGAACGCCGCTGAATGACGTACTCGGCCACCGCGAGGTTGATCACCCACGAAGCACCCATGAGCGCGGCCCGGGTTGTCTCGTCAGTCGGTCCCACGGCGAGCATCCAGGAAAGGAGCACCACGGCCTGGGTTCCTGCGCCCAGGGCAATTGCGTAGGCGCGGGTCATCCACGCGCTGTGCGCCACGAAGTCCCGACGGAGGATCGCAAGGAGACCCAGAATAATGCTCGCAAGCATGGCCGAACCAAAGATGAGCCGAAGAACCATGAGAGCCTCGCCGTCACTCTCCGGAAGCGCATAAAACACCGACATCCACAAGCCGGAGAGGGCAGCCATCAGGCCAGCCGGCACCAGGGTGCGTCCGGCTATCCGGTGCCACGCGCGCTTGCCTCGCCGCAGTGATGGCACGAACTGAAATGCCCCGAGCAGGCTGTAAACAGTGACACTGACGATGTGGGTTACTACCGGGACGGGCGAGTCGAAAAATCTGGCGTTCTGCGGCGTCACGGTAGCGCCGCCCGTCATTTCGGAGAGACGCGCCGCTCCAGCGATCACCGGGATGAGGCTGAGCAAGATCAACGCGACGGGCACGGCCCACTTTGCCGGGCGGCGACGGATTGCGGGGTGGGTGGTTTCTGATGTCATGGCTCGACCCTAAGCTCAGAGGTGTACGGCGTACACCTTTATGGAATTGAGGTTAGGTGTACGCTGTATACCTGTCAACACCTGACCCAAAACCCAGAGATATTTCGGGAAGGCGGCACCTCAGATGACCCAGCTGGCAGAGGCAGCCACACGCATACCTCTGAACCGGGAGCGTGTGCTGCTGGCCGCCGTCGTGCTTGCGGACGAGGCGGGCCTGGAGTCACTCAGCATGCGCAGGCTTGCCCAGGAGCTTGGCGTTGTTCCGATGGCGCTCTACAAGCACGTCGCCAACAAGGAGGAACTCCTCGATGGCATGGTGGACGCGATCATCGGCGAAATCGACCCTCCGATTCCGGACGCCCACTGGAAGAGCGCGGTCCGAACACGGGTTCTCTCGGCGAGGAGCGCCCTCCTGCGGCATCCCTGGGCCCGTCCCGTGGTCGAATCACGCACCAATGCGACGCCGGTGGTACTTGGTTATATGAACGAGTTCGTGGGCATTTTTCTGGCAGGCGGATTTTCGGCGGACCTCACACACCACGTCATGCATGCCCTGGGCAGCCGAATGTGGGGGTTCACCCAAGAGGTGTTTGATGACTCAGCCGGGCAGGACGGCAACGGGGAAGCAATCGTAACGACGGAAGCGCGGGCCGCGATGGCGCGGCAGATGGCAGAGAGTTATCCGAACCTCTTTCAGATCGCCATGGCAGCAGCACATGACGACGAATCCGTCGTCGGGCACGGCTGTGACGACCAATTCGAGTTCGAGTTTGCCCTCGACGTGCTTCTGGACGGCTTTGAGCGACTCCACGAGCGGAACTGGAAGTCAGGCGGCTAGGCAACGCGCCCACGGCCGCTGCGTACCGTGTGGACGATTTTCTCCTATAGGATTCGTGGCAAAGCATGCTGGGCTCAGCCGGCACGAATAGTCGTAAAGGAATAGCCAATGTCTCACGACGGGCTCTCTTTTTCAGCGGCTGGGGGCTCCCGCCGCCCAGTCGAGGATGACGCGCGTGCGTCACCGTTCCAGGCCGTAGACGAGATGGCTATCCGTCAGCAGGCAAGGGAGATTATTGACGAGATCCTTGCCGACGTGGATGCGAAGAGCGAATGGGCTCTGAAAGCGCTCCGGAAGCTCGTCGAATCGCATCCCGATGATCCCAAGCGTGCCTTGCTGGAGCATCTGATCGAGACTCGCAAGGTTACGGACGCCCTGGAACAGGCGCCCGCCCATCAGGAATCCATGAGCCTCAACCGTGAGACATCGGAGGCGCCGCAGACTGTCACGGTGCCGGTAGACGCCGACGTCCGCAAGCGGATTCAGACCGTGTTACGGGACAAGCTGCTCCTCACGGCATTCCAGCCAATCCATGCGTTGCCGGGCGGCGACGTGATCGGAGTGGAGGCGCTGATCCGGTTTGTTGAACAGGACGGCGCTGCCGCCGACGTGTGGTTCCGCGAGGCCTCGGATGCGGGGCTGGGGACCGAACTGGAAATTGCCGCCTTGCACTGCGCGCTGGCAGCTGCAGAGGACATTCCGGCCAACCTGTTTGTTGCCTTCAACCTCACACCGGCAACGGCCCAGGACCCGCGCGTCAGGAAGTTGCTGAGCGAGCCTTACTTGCCGCCGGAGAGGATCGTCGTTGAACTCACAGGCAGCCTTAAAGCAGCCGGCGGCCTGTCCAAGGAACGTGGCCTGGGGCCGTTGCGCAGCCGGGGGTTGAGGCTGGCCATCAGTGCTTCGGGGGCGGGCTTGGTATCCATGGACCGGGTTGAGGAGCTGAGCCCGGACATCGTCAAGCTGGATCGCTATCTGATCGAAGGCATCGAGGGCTCCGAGGGGCAGCGGACCCGCGCCAAGGCAATCGTTGAGGTTGCCAACCAGATCGGGGCCGACGTTGTTGCCGAGGGCATCGAAACCCTTGAGGAGCTCCGGGAAGCCACCGCTCTGAACGTGACTGCGGCGCAGGGCTACCTCTTGGGGCGTCCCTCTGTTGACCCGCTCGAATGGTCATCCTGGACCATCCACTCGTCTGCGGAACCTCAGCCTGCGGGTTAACTGACTGGAATTTACGACGGCGGTGGGTCGCTCCGGGTGGGCGGCCCACCGCCGTCGAGGTTTTCAGCATCGGAATTTCAGATGTGATTGACCTGTTTTATGCGCTATGCAGATGTAGTTGCCCCAAGTAAAAATGGATCAACCGTCAAATATGAGGGCCACAGCGACCGCCAGTTCAACCGAAGGTTCCCAACGACGGGATCGGCCAAAGGACGCGGGGTTTGACGCCGTGCGCGTCCATGCGAGCTGTGGCAATGTGCCAAAAATAGGAGATCCACATGACAAGCCAAGAGGTTGAGGTCCTCGTCGTCGGCGCAGGTCAGGCCGGGGTTGCGATGAGTGAACATCTGACCGAAAGGGGAATATCCCACCTCGTTCTGGAACGCCACCGGATCGCAGAGCGCTGGCGCACCATGCGGTGGGACTCGCTGGTCGCAAACGGGCCTGCGTGGCATGACCGGTTCCCGGGCCTGGAATTCACGGACCTTGAGCCCGGTGAGTTCCCATCGAAGGAGCAGGTTGCCGATTACTTCGTCGCCTATGCAGAGAAGATTGGCGCGCCGATCCGCTGCGGTGTTGACGTGCAGTCGGTGCGCAGGAAGGTGGGCGAACCGGGCTTCGACGTGCAGACATCGGAAGGCGGGTTCAAGGCTCGCTACGTCGTGGCTGCCACCGGGCCGTTCCAGCGTCCGGTGATTCCCGGCGTCGTTCCCGGCAATGCCGACCTCGTACAGATGCACTCCAGCTCGTATCGCAACCCGGGGCAACTGCCCGAAGGCGCCGTGCTGGTGGTCGGGGCCGGGTCTTCGGGCGTGCAGATCGCCGCCGAAATCCAGCGTTCGGGCCGTCAGGTCTTCCTGTCTGTCGGGCCGCACGACCGTCCGCCGCGGAGCTACCGCGGACGGGACTTCTGCTGGTGGCTGGGTGTGCTCGGCAAGTGGGACGCTTCCACTCCCGCACAGGGCGCCGAGCACGTCACCATCGCAGTGAGCGGCGCAGACGGCGGCCACACGGTGGACTTCCGTGCCCTCGCCGAGAACGGCATCAAATTGGTGGGCCGGACCACGGCCTTCGAAAACGGCACCATGCGCTTCGCGGAGGACCTCAGCGACAACATCGCCAATGGCGACGCCCACTATCTGGAACTGTTGGACGAAGCTGACGCGTACATCGAGCGTAACGGCCTGGACCTCCCCGAAGAGCCCGAGGCCCGGCTCCAGCGGAAGGATCCGGAGAGCCTTACCAACCCGATTCTGGAGCTTGACCTGGCCGGGGCCGGGGTTGCATCGATCGTCTGGGCAACGGGCTTCGCGGTCGACTACAGCTGGCTGCAAGTGGACGCCTTCGACGAGAACGGCAAGCCGCGCCAGCAACGCGGTGTGTCCACCGAACCCGGGGTCTACTTCCTGGGACTACCGTGGCAGTCGCGGCGCGGATCCAGCTTCATTTGGGGCGTATGGCACGACGCCAAGTACGTCGCTGACCAGATCGCCATCCAGCGGAGCTACCTGGCGCACAACGAACAGCACGCGCTGGTGGCCAGCGGAGCCGCCTAAGCCGCCTCCGCCGAGTGAGGGGACCATGCCAATCCGGCATGGTCCCCATTTCGCGCTTTAGGGCGAATTGCCGCTGCACTAGGATCGCGAATATGACCATCTCGGAGGAGCCCGGGCGGGCGATAGTGCGCATGTTTCCGGACTATGGCGACACCGTGCTGTGGTTTGCAGGTCTGCCCGTTGACTATGAAGTCGCTGGACTTACGGAAGCGCTTGTCCGGAGCCTCAAGGACTGGGAGCAGTCCTACTACGACTCGCTGACCCGGAATCTGGAATGGAAATCCGCAGAACTGGCCGGCAAGTACGCGGCGGAGGGCGTCCGACTAGCCCAATTGTTGGCGGACGAGCTCGGCGAAGCGTACCAAGTCGAGTTCAAATATTTTGAACACCAAGCCCAGGTCCGCCGGTTCCGCGGCGGAGTGGCAGCCAACGTGAAGGCAGCGGCAGCGTTCGATGCCCTGGCGGTTGCGCAGAGGCTGAAAGACGACGAAATCGCCCGTGGAAAGGCATCGGAACAAACCGGCGACACCGGATGGTCCGCGTACTCACCGCAGTCCGGAAAGGCCTTCAAGCCACCGCGTTAAAGCCCTCGACGGCGGCACTCACGTGAGTGCCGCCGTCGGGGGCTTCGCGTTGTTGGATGACCGGGACGTCAGCCGAGCCCCGCCAGTGACCTGGCCGAAAGCGCGTCCTCCATCTTCTGCTGGTCCAGTAGTCCACGCTCCATCACCAGGTCCGCAATGCCGCGGTTGGTAGCGAGGGCCTCCTTGGCCAATTCGGCAGCGGCGGCATAGCCGATCAAGGGGGCAAGGCCAGTGACCACGCTGATCGACTCGATCATGCGCTGCTGCAGCATGGAGGTGTTCGCGATGATGCCGTCAACGCAGTGGGTCCGGAGCTGACGGCAGGCGGCGGTCAGCCAGGCAATGGATTCGAGCAGGGAATCGGCGATGACGGGCTCGAAGGCGTTGAGCTGGAGCTGGCCGGCCTCCACGGCCATAGTGACCGTCGCGTCCGCGCCGATGACGCGGAAGGCGACTTGGTTGACCATCTCTGGGATCACCGGGTTGACCTTCCCGGGCATGATGGACGAGCCTGCCTGGACCGCGGGCAGGAAGATCTCCGCGAAGCCCGTCTGGGGGCCTGAGGAGAGCAAACGAAGATCGTTGCAGATCTTGGAGAGCTTTACCGCGGCCCGCTTCAAGACGCCGGACACGAGCATGAACACGCCCGTGTCACTGGTGGCCTCCACAAGGTTGGTCGCAGAAATGAGCTCAAGGCCAGTAACGGAACTGAGCTCGCTGATGACGGCCGCCCGGTAGGCCCGGGGAGCGGTGATGCCGGTGCCGATGGCGGTGGCGCCAAGGTTGGATTCCCGCAGGTGAGGCAAGAGTTCCAGCAGCCGGTTGCGGTCCTCGCGCAGGGTCTCGGCGAAGGCCCCGAACTCCTGGCCCATGGACATGGGTACCGCGTCCTGGAGTTGGGTGCGGCCCACTTTGATAATGCCGGCGAATTCCACTGCTTTGGCTTCGAAGGCCTCAACGAGCCTGCCATGCTCGTCACAGAATGCCGAGATTTCCCGCTGGAGAGCGAGTTTGATGGCCGTGGGGTAGACGTCGTTGGTGGACTGGCTCCGGTTGACATCGTCGATGGGGTGCAGCGCCGAGTAGTCGCCTTTGGAATGACCCATCAGTTCCAAAGCACGGTTGGCGATGACCTCGTTGGCGTTCATGTTGGTGCTGGTCCCGGCACCGCCCTGGATGGTGTCCACCACGAACTGGCCGTCGAGAAGACCGTCCATGACCTCACATGAGGCCTGTTGGATGGCAGCTGATTTGTCCGGCGCAAGGAGGCCCAGGCTCTCATTGGCGCGGGCCGCCGCATACTTCACGGCACCCAGTCCCCAGATGAGGGACCGCAGGGTGCCGATGGTTCGCCCGCTGACCGGGAAGTTGTCTACTGCCCGCAGTGTGCTGATGCCCCAATACGAAGCCTCAGGGACATCAGCGTCCCCGAGGCTGTCGTGTTCCTGTCGCGATCCCGGGACGTGGTCGGGCGAGGGAATGTGATCTGTCATGGTCCTGTTCCTGGAAATGCCGCAAAGGAGTGAAACCTGGCTACTCCGCCAGGTAGTCGAGCGCCGTGAGCGCCAAGGCGGCGGCGCCGTCGTAAATGGCGAGGTTGGCTGCCTCGCCGACGCAATGCGCGGCGAACTCGGGTTGGTGATTGGCCGCGGGGAAGCAGCCCAGCCCTATGTAGGGATGAATGGCCGGAACAATCTGGGAAACATTGCCCATGTCGGTGGAGGCCCGGTTCATGGTGGCCTGCTCGGGCGGTGCATTGAAGTCCCTGCCCAGGGATTCCGCATGCCCGATGTAAAGCTCCAGCGCTCGCAGGTCCGTGCGGAACTCCGAATAGGGTTCGGACTCCGGGGTTACTGACAACTCGCAGCCGGATGCCAATGCCCCGGCCTCAAAGCAGCGCTGGACCCGCTCTTCGAGTTTCCCCAGTTGGGCGAGCGACTCGGCGCGAACGTACCAGCGGCCCTCTGTCTTCTCAGGGATGGCGTTGGGCGCTTCGCCGCCGCGCGTCTGGATGCCGTGGACGCGGGTACCGGCAGGCAGTTGCTGGCGCAGGAGACCCAAGGCCACCTGGGCCACGATGAAGGCGTCGTTGGCGTTGACGCCCTGATCGGGATACGCCGCGGCGTGCGCTGATTTGCCCCGGTACTCCACGTGGTTGTGGGCCACGGCGTACGGGCGGGCTTCGGCGGAATCCACGGGACTGGGATGCGCCATCATGGCAAGATCCAACCCGAGGAAAGCCCCTTTCTTGAGCAGCTCGATCTTTCCGCCGCCGCCTTCTTCTGCGGGCGTCCCGTAAAGTTCCACGGTCAGGTCCCGTTCGGCGGCAAAATCGGCGAGGGCAACTGCAGCACCGCAGGAAACTGCCGTGATGATGTTGTGGCCGCAGGCGTGCCCCAGGCCCGGAAGTGCGTCGTACTCGGCCATGAGCCCGATGCGCCGGGAGCCCGTCCCGAAGACTGCGCGGATGGCCGTGGGGAAGCCCAGATACTCCGTCTCAACGTCGAAGCCACGGTCGGCTAAATAGTCAGCGGTCCAAGCGGCGGCGCGATGTTCCTGCCAGCCGAGCTCGGGGTTGGCGTGGAGGGTCTCGGAGAGTCGAATCAGCGATGGCTGCTGAAGAGCCACGGCATCCAGGACACGCGAACGCTGAAGGCCCGCACTCTGAACGGCGGTTGCTTCCTTAGCGTGCATCGCCGGGCACCCCGTAACCGACAGAGGCCGCGGGGTCCAGCCCACGAATCACATAGTCCTGCCTCTGCGGAAGCCAGACGCTCAGGAGCTGCTCGAGCTCACCAACAGGGTCTTCATGCCAGTCGACACGGAGGTCGGTGTCCCGCCAGCCATGGCCGGAAACCACGGAAATGCCGGCCGAGCGCACAGGTCCCGCCTCGCCGCCCGCCGTCTCAGCCGCACGAAGGGCAGCCATGAGCCGAACCTCCAGCTCACCGGAGGTCGCTTCAAAACCGTCGCAGAGGGCTTGAGCCACACCGGGGTGTGCGAGCATGTTGCCGGCTGCCACGCTGTTTGCGCTGCTGCCCTCTCCAAGCACGCCCAGAGTGTGCGCCCCGCTGAACACGGCGGACCCGCCGTTTGCGTCCAGGACCACGAGCTGCCGGTAGTCAACCGCTGGTGCTTCCTGCACGACGGCGTCAATCGCCTCCTGCGCGGAGTAGCCGGCTTGCAGCCGGTCAAGCAGCGCATGGCCCAACCGCGGATCTGTGATGTTCTGGGAGCTGACCGCCCCGACGCCGTCGCGCAGGTGCGCACACCGGGCGGCGACGGCGGGTGAGGACGAAGAGACCGCCAAGCCAAACCTGCCGTGGCCGTCCGTGGCGGCAATGCTGAACGTCACTGCTGGCCTTCCTTGGATTCAGTGGAGAGCACGGCTGTGGCATCAATTTCCACAAGCCATTCCGGACGTGCAAGCGCCTGGACAACGATTCCCGTGGAAACCGGGAAGACACCCTTGAGCCAGCGGCCCATGGTGCGGTAGACCGTTTCCCGGTAGCGGGGGTCGATCAGGTACACGGTGACCTTGACGATGTCCTCGAGGCTGCTGCCGGCCTCTTTGAGCAACATGTCGATGTTGGCCATGGCCTTTTCCGTCTGCGCCTCGACGTCGCCGATGCCTACCGACTCGCGCGTGTCCAGATCCTGGCCGATCTGGCCTCGCAGATAGACCACGCCGTTGGCCACAACGGCCTGGCACAGATCGTTGTCCAGGTTCTGCTCGGGGTAGGTGTCCTTCGTATTGAACGTGCGGATACGCTGATGCTTCACTTGGCAGCTGCCTTTCAATCGGTGTGTAGCGGATGCTCGTAACCTTCAGCTTCCGGGGAGGTGCTGAATCTGTCCAACAGTTCTTTTAGAACGATTGCATCGGCATTTCAGATGAAGGGTGTATCCTCGTCGAATGGACGTGACCTTGACGCAATTGCGCTACTTCGTGGAAGCAGCGGCGCAACTTTCCATGACCGGCGCGGCGGTTCGCTTGAACGTGGCCCAGTCTGCGGTCTCGGCTGCCATCGCTCAGCTTGAACGCCACGTCGGCACCCAGTTCTTCATCAGGCAGCGTTCCAAGGGCTTGGTGCTCACTCCGGCCGGCGAGCTGTTCGTGCGCGATGCACAGGCCATCCTGGCGCAGGTTGAGGAAAGCATTGACCATGCGCGTGGAGAACACCAGAGTGTCGCCGGACGTATACGTATTGCGTGCTTCAGCACCTTGGCTCCGTTCCTCCTTCCCGGCGTCCTGACAAAATTGCGGGAAGATCATCCGGCCCTTGAAACGGAAGTCATCGAAACCGACACGGCGGGCTGCATCAGCGCGTTGCTGAGCGGGCAGGCGGATGTTGCCCTGTGCTACGACCTTGATTTGCCGGACGCGATCTCCAGATCCGTGGTTGATACGGTCCGCCCGTATGTGGCGCTGCCGCCAAACCATAAGCTCGCTGGTTCAGAGGGTGTGCAGTTGTCATCGCTCGCCGGGGAGGCTTTCGTGTTGCTGGACCTGCCTCACACGCGGGACCTCATGCTGTCCATCGCCCGGCTGGGCGGCAAGGAGCCTGACGTTCGATTCCGCTCGGGGAGTTATGAAACTGTGCGTACTTTCGTGGCCCGGGGGTTGGGGTATTCGATCCTTCATCAGCGCCCGCAGCACCAATTGACGTACGACGGCGGCCAGCTGGCTTCCGTTGAAATCCGCGACGACGTGCCGGAATTGAAGACGGTCCTGGCCCACCTGAAGTCGCACCGCCCCACCGCCAGGGTGCGGGCAGTGGCGCAGGCAGTCCGGCATCAGATCGTGGCCGCGCGGGCAGCGCGCGCCTGATCAATCTGCATCTGTTCAACAGATGCACTTGCTGTTAAAAATCTATTCGACAGATTGGGCAGCAGCGTCCGAAAATGGTTATGCCAGCAATCAGGCGTGACTCACATCACGCATTCTGGTGGCGCAGCCCCACAGGTCGGTCAACGTCGACCGCCGAAGGCTCGCTCTCCCCAACCAGCATCGGATCTTTTCCTCCAGGAGGAACTGTGAACACCAACAAAATCGAGGGGCAGATCAGCCGGAAGGGCTTGCGCACCAGCGTCGCTGCCGGTTCCATCGGCGTCTTTGTCCACTGGTTCGAGTGGGCCATTTACGCCTACCTCGCCTCCACAATCGCCGTCGTCTTCTTCCCCCAGCAGGACAGCACGGCAGCCTTGCTTTCCGTCTTCGCGGTCTTCGCCATCAGCTTCGGCGTCCGGCCCTTGGGCGCCCTGGTCTTCGGAACTTTGGGCGACAGGATTGGCCGCAAGAAAACGCTCTCCATCGTCATTCTGTCCATGAGCGGTGCCACCCTGGTGGTCGGACTCCTGCCCACCTACGATGCAATCGGCCTCTGGGCGCCCGTTCTGCTCATCGCAGCCCGCGTGGTTCAAGGGCTCGCAGCGGGCGGTGAATTCGGCAGCGCGGCAGCGTTCCTCGCCGAGTACTCGCCCCGGAAGCACCGCGGGTTCGGCGTCAGTTGGCTTGAGTTCGGAAGCCTCCTCGGATTCCTCGTGGCCTCGCTTGTCGTCTTCATCCTAAGTAGCGCCATGGACGCCCAAACCATTGCCGACGGCGGGTGGCGTATTCCATTCCTGATCGCCGTCCCGTTGGGCGTCATCGGCTTCTACATTCGCTCCAAGATCGAGGACACTCCCGAATTCCGGTCACTCGAGCAGCTGGACAATGTCCCGCAGAGCCCGGTCAAGGAGGTGTTCACCCGCCACTGGAAGCAGCTCCTTCAGATGAGCGGCCTGGAAATCATGATGCACGTGACCTTCTACGTGGTGCTGGTTTACCTCCTGACGTACCAGGAAAAGGTCTTGGGCTTCGACGCCGGAATGGCCGCCCTGCTCTCCACCGCGGCATCGGTGGCCGGACTCGTTCTGGTGCCGTTGGTGGGCGCGCTTTCTGACCGGATCGGCAGGAAGCCGGTTCTGGTGGCGGCAGCCATTTCACTGGTGGTGTTGGCCTACCCGCTGTTCCTGGTCATGCACTCCGGCGCGGCCTGGGCGGGCATCGTCAGCACCATTGGCCTGGGAGTCATTCTGGCCCTCATCCTTGGCGTTCACGCAGCGGCCGCCGCCGAACTGTTCCCGACCCGGACGCGGCAGACCGGCCTCTCGATCGCCTACAGTGTCACCGCGGCAATCTTCGCGGGAACCGTTCCTTATGTGCTGACCTGGCTCATTGCCCAAACCGGCAACGAGATGATGCCGGCGTTCTACCTCATCCTGGTCGGCCTGGTTGGCCTGGCCGCTGTGCTGAGCATGAAGGAAAGCAAGGGCAAGAACCTGTTGGACGAGGAAGACCTGCGCGCGGCGGGAACCCCATCCCGGGCAACGCAGGGCGTGGCACACACGTAGGTACGCACGTAGACACACACCATCCAGTGGACAATTCACCCTCGCGTGCGGGGGTGAATTGTCTGTTTGATGGGGTCAAACTGTGACGGCAAGCCGTGCCAGCGCCCGCTCCACCAGGTGTCGTTGCCGCGAACCCGTCACGGCGTCCGGGTCCAGCATTGATGTGACATGCAACCCCATCATGATGTTCAGCAGCTCATCGGCAACCGCGTCCGGGTCCGCCAAAGGTTCGCAGTCGCCGTCGTGCTGTGCTTGGGCCAAGAAGTCCATCACCAAGCCGCGCCAGTGCAGCAGCGCGTCCCGCCCGACGGCGCGCAAGGCGTCCTCCGTCTGCGCGCGCTGCCAGAAGGAAACAGCCACCCGGGCCTCCACCACCGTGAGCGGATCGGCCGGGATGATTTCCAGGCACAGGCTGCGCAGCGCCGAAAGGCCGCGACGGCCCGTGGTTCCTGCCGCGATACGTTCGTTGGTCCGTTCACAGATCAATTCATAGGAGGCCAGGAGCAGGGCGTCCTTGTTCGGGAAATAATGCGCCAGTACGCCCGGAGCCGCGTAGCCGCATTCGCGGGCGATGTCCCGCATGCTGGCATTTTCGATACCCTGCTCAGCGATCAGCCGCCACGTGGTCTCAATGATGGAACGGCGCCGTTCCTGGTGATCGACCAAGCGTGGCATGCTGCTCCTTCGTTCGCGGCGGTTCATGGCTGGGACCGTGAGCACCCTACCACCGTGGGAGCGCTCCTGCGCGCCCCCACGGCCTGAAGCGGTACGGCGGGGTTCAGTGCGCGCAGTGGCCGTGCTCGCTGGTGCCTCGCCCCGAGTGCTCGACGGCGGTGCCTCCTGGCGCAGCACCGTCAGCTGTGCTTTCGGTGCTGCAGTGACCGGCCGCCGACGACGGCACGTTGAGTGTGGGGTTTTCGTCGAAGAAGCCGTGCGGCTTCAAGGTGAAACCGGTGGTGTCGACGGGCATGATGGGCCAGTCCTCCGGGCGTGGGAAGTGGGTCAAGCCGAACGAGTGCCACACCACCAGGTCCTGGCCGTCGATGTCGCGATCCTGCGCCACATACGCCGGAAGCCCTGCTCCGCCGGGGTGCTGGTTGACGAAGTCGCCCGCCGCGTACAGCTCGTCCTCGGCGTGGTGGGTGACCCAGAGGTGGTGCCGGGCGAAGCCGGCCCTTGACGCGATGGAGGAATCATCCGCCATGGCCAGCGTGGGGTTACCTTCCGGGTAGAGCGTGTAACCCACCGGATGGCCCAAGTGGTTAAACGAGTCCGGGTTGCTGATGTGCCACACACGCCCCTTGGCGCCATCGGCGTCGCGCACAGCCTCCGATTCGCGGGCCAGCAAAGTGCGCTTCTGGGTGAAGGCGTTGCCGTGCGGATTTCCGGGTCCCTTCGGGAGGCGCACGAGGTCCAGTTCCTCGACGCGGTTGGTGGCGCCGTCGATCATCATGTCCAGCCGGGCGCTGAAGAGATGCTGGTGGTACGGCGCACCAAGGCCGGGTGCGATTTCTGAAGCGTAGGCGTAATTCTTATCCGGGAGCGCGGCCGTGAAGACGATGCCCGTGGCCTTCGCCTCGAACTCGATGGTGCCATCCAGGTAGAGGTACCAGTAGAAGCCGTAGTCGTAGTTGCCCACTGTGGTGAAGAAGGAGATCACCAAGCGGCGATTGCGGCGGACCTCGTTGGAGCCTGCCCATTCGTCGGTGTGCTTCCAGAGGATTCCCGCGTCCTCTTCATGGATGCAGATGCCGTTCTCGATGGTCCGCGGGTTGCCGAAATCGTCCGCCACCAGGGGGGACATGTAGGTGATGTCGCCCAGGCAGTCGCAGCCGAGCTTGAGCGAATTCGCGTCCCGGCCCACCAGGTATTCGCCGGAATCAAAGTAGTTCTGCCAGCTGCGGTATGGCGAGGGGTCGCCGTACGGGACCACCATTTCGGAGATGGACGCGCGGTGGACCACCGGGCGGCGGCGTCCCTTGTGCGAGTGGTGGAGCTGGTGGAGCACCAATCCTTCGCGGGCATCAAAGCCCACGCGCAGGTCCCAGCCGGCCCAGGAGAGGTGGTTGCCCTCCAGGGTGAAGCTGGGGCCCTCGGGCTGCGTGATCTCGATCGGCTTCAGGTCAGTGCGGAGTTCGCCGTGGATCGCAGGGGCCGTGTAGTTGCCGTTGACCTCCGGGACCGGCACAGGTCCGTCGTCGATCAGGTGGTTGACCCGACGGTTCTCAACGTCCACAAAGGCCACGAGGCCATCGATCGGATGCGCCCAGGGGTGGTCGGCGGGGTGGTCCTGGCGGAAGCCCAAGCCGCGGAGGAGCCGCTTGCCTTCTTCATTTTCGTAGTCGAAGACGCCTGCTGAGAGCGGAGCAACGCGGACCTGGGCCGGAGTCAGGCCGCGGTCTTCCAGGGCGGCTTTCCACTGCGGGTCTTCGGCCAGGATGTCCTCGATAATCCCGAATTCCTCAAGGAGAACAGGCAACTGACCGTCGACGGCCGGATTGAGCTCGCGCTGTTCCAGCACCTGTCCAGTGGTCAGGGAAAGGCGAACATCGAGTGACCGGGAATGCGCGGCGTCCCAGAGCATGGCCCGGACCAGCCGGGAGGCCCCGGCAGCCTCCTTTTGGAAGGCGGACTTCGGCGGTTCGATCAGGCCGAGGTAGGCGAAGCGGGTGGTGTCCGCAACGAGGCCTGCCTCTGTCAGGATCCTGCGGGCCTGGTGGATCTCCTGGGCCGAGAGCTGGTCAAGCGGGTGGGCGAGCTGTGGCGTGCCAGGCATGGGCTGCTCAGGCAAGTGCTGAGTGGGCGTGGGCTGAGCGGGCGTGGCCTGCGGCGATGCAGCCTGCGCTGGTTCGGCCTGCGGCGATGCAGCCTGCGCTGATCCGGCCTGCGGCGATGCAGCCAAGGGGGTCGTCTGAAGGGTCATGGCACTTCCTGAAGTCGAATTTTGATGGTACAACTGTTCAACCAACGCTTTGATGTTACCCACCTCACAAGCCCGGCGTAAAGTCCCTGACCAAAACCACGCCGGGCAAACAGGAGAACCATGGACCAGCGAAAACGCCTGCCAGCAGCCCTTGCTCCAAGGGGCATCGTTCCTGCGGGCATCGTCAGCACCGCCGCCGCCGGCAGTGCTGGCGCCCATGTGGTGGCGGCTGTAAGCGGGCCAGCCGGAGCCATGGCTCTGTGGATGGCTGCGATGGGGGTGGCCTGCCTGGCATGCGTTGCGCCGCTGGTGTCCGGGCGCTTTTGCGTTGGGACAAGCCAAGCCCGGAACGCGAGGTGGGCTGCCAACACGAGCAGAGCCGGGAGCGCGAGGCGAGCACGGAGCACGAGCAGAGCCTCCGGGCACCTGCTGGCGATGAGCGCTGCCATGATCCTCATTCACCTGATCCTGCTGGTGGCGCCCGGGGCCGCTGGTCATCAAGGAAGTGCAAGTCACCCCGGGAATGCCGGCCAGGGCGGCATGGCAGAAGCCGCATTCTCGTCCGGCCACGCGCCAACGATGCTTGCCTTGATTGGCATCGAGCTGCTGTGCCTTGTGGGGGCTTCCGCCGCCCTTCGCCTGTCGCGCCGTAGTTTGCCGGGCGCTTCGCGCCGTAGTCCGCTCCGCCGGCTGACCCAGGTCAAACCGCCCGTACCTGTCCCCACCGCGGCCCGCACCGCCGTCGAACACTAACCACCGAAACCCACCCAAGGAGCTTCAATGAACACCACCTCCACCATGATTTCCTCCGATTGGCAGAGCCGCGCGGACGCCTTGGCCATTGACGGCCGGGCGTTTATCGACGGACGCCGCGTATCTGCGGGTAGCCGGCAAGTCCGCCCCACCAGCAGTCCCATTGATGGCCGCGTCCTCGCTGAACTGGCTGCGTGTGGTTCCGGCGACGTCAATGTCGCCGTGGCGGCCGCGCGGCGGGCTTTCCCGTCGTGGTCCCGGAGCGGGGCCGAAAAGCGAAAGGGCCTGTTGTTGGACTTGGCTGCCTTGATGGAGCGGCATGCCGACGAGCTGGCGCTTCTTGAAACCCTGGACAGCGGAAAGCCAATCCTGCAGACCACCACTGTGGACGTGCCGGGCGCCATATCCACGCTGCGCTGGTATGCGGAGGCTGCGGACAAACAGAGTGGCGAACTTCCAGCAGTTCCGCCGGGTGCAGCGGCGCTCGTCACTCGGGAACCGCTGGGCGTGGTGGCCGCCATTGTGCCGTGGAATTTTCCGCTGGAGATCGCGGTCTGGAAGCTGGCTCCTGCGCTCGCGGCGGGGAATACCTTGGTCCTCAAGCCTGCCGAGCAGACGTCGTTGAGCGTCCTGCGGCTGGCCGAATTGGCCGCAGAAGCCGGGCTGCCGGATGGCGTTCTCAACGTCATAACCGGGACTGGCCGTGAAGTGGGGGCTGCGCTGGCGCATCACATGGACGTCGATGCTTTGGCGTTCACGGGCTCTACTGCTGTCTCCCGAACCCTGCTGGAAGCCTCCGGTCGGAGCAACCTCAAGAGGCTGAGCCTCGAAGCCGGGGGCAAGAGCTCGAACATCATTTTCGCCGACACCGCCGATCTCGCCTTGGCTGCGGCGAAGGCAGCCTTTGGCGCCTTCTATAACCAGGGCCAAGTCTGCTCCGCAAATTCACGCATCCTGGTCCAGCGGGAGATCCACGACGAGTTCGCCGCGCTTCTTGCTGACGCCTCCGCGGGTTACCGCCCGATGGATCCGCTCGAAGGGTCGGGGGGCAACGGTGCGCTGATCAATAGCGCCCACACTGACGACGTCGAAGGCTGGATCATGCGCGGACGCACCGAAGGCGAGGTACTTTTCGGCGGTGAGCGGCGCGTGATCCGAGGCTCTGACGCCTATCTTGAGCCGACGCTGCTGGGCGGCCTCCGGGCTGACCATGATGTTCATCGAGAGGAGATCTTTGGACCGGTGGCCGTGCTGCACGCGTTCGACTCCGAGGACGAAGCGGTCAGGTTGGCCAACGCCACCGACTACGGATTGGCGGCGTCCGTGTGGACCTCGAACCTGTCCCGGGCGCATCGGGTGGCGGGGGAGCTGCTCGCCGGCACGGTGTCCGTGAATACGGTGGACGCGCTGGGCAACACGACTCCGTTTGGCGGCTTCAAGCAGTCCGGATTCGGCCGCGATCTGTCCCTGCACGCCTTCGATAACTACACGGCGACGAAGACCACCTGGATCCAGTTCGACTGATTCGCTTCATCAAGAAAACAGCTGATATGCATCGCTATTCCATGGTTTACGTGATGCAACTCACAAGCCTACGCTGGGCCTGACAGCAGACCCGGCCAGGCGCCGAAGGGCTTTGGGGAACGCCCTGCCAGAATCTGCCAGCATCCTCCACCGTCTTAAGGACACCCTCCATGAAATCGATGCTCCGCTCCCGCCTCTTCGAAATCGAACAAGAGTCCATCGCCCCCATCCCGGCCGAGTCGCGGCACGGCCGCTCGCGGGAACTCTTCACCATCTGGTTCGGAATGAACATGACCCCGCTGACGGTGGTCACCGGCGCCACGGCCACGACGCTTCTGGGCCTTCCCATGGTCAGCTCCATCATCGCGATCCTCCTTGGTCACGCCCTCGGTGGAATCGGGATGGCACTGCACGCAGCCCAAGGTCCGCAGCTCGGTGTCCCCCAGATGCTGCAGGCCCGTGGCCAATTCGGTTCACGGGGCGCCAGCTTGATCGTGATCGTGGCGATCCTGATGTTCGTGGGGTACTTCTCCTCGAACCTGATCGTTTCCTCGGACTCGGTCACGGCTCTTCTGCCGGAGGCCAGCGGAACAGCCCTGATCATCGGCTGCGCTGTCCTCAGCTTCGTCATCGCGGCATTCGGGTACAACCTGGTCCGGAAGGTGACCGCCTTGGGAGCCTACGTGGTTGGCGCCCTGGTACTGGTTTCCTTCGCAGCTTTGCTCGCCAACGGTGACTTCTGGGCCCAGATGAACCACGGCGAATTTACCTGGACCGGGTTCCTCGCCATGGTAGCCATCGGCATCGTATGGCAGCTGACCTACGCCCCCTACGTTTCGGACTACTCCCGGTACATGCCTGCCAAGTCGGGCACCAAGGGAGCCTTCTGGGGCACGTACTTGGGCTGCGTCCTTTCCAGCGCCTTGCTGATGGTCCTGGGCTCCGGAGTCGGGATTGCCGTAGCAGGCGTGGACACGATGACCGGGCTGCACGGCCTGCTCGGCCCGGGGCTCGGTGCAGCGGTGTTGGTGGGCTTTGCGCTGGTAGCCGCGGCAGGAAACTCAGTCAACGCGTATTGCAGCGCGCTGTGTGCACTGACCCTGGTGGAGACTTTCTTCAGCGGATGGCGGCCCGGCGCAAGAGCCCGGCTCGTGACCTCAATGGTGCTGCACATCCTCGGTGTGACCTTGGCCCTCGCCGCGGCAACCAGCTTCGCCTCCTCCTACTTCAGCTTCCTCAGCGTGCTCCTTTATGTGCTCATCCCGTGGTCGGCCGTCAACCTGGTGGATTACTACGTGATCAGGCACGGCTCCTACGCCGTGGACGAGTTCTACGCTGCCGATGGCGGCCGCTATGGGCGATGGAACGCCGGCTCCCTGATCGTCTTCGCCATCGGTGTCCTTGCCCAGATCCCGTTCATGGCGACTCCCTTCTATACGGGCCCGGCAGCCGAGGCCATGGGTGGAATCGACATCGCTTGGCTTGTGGGCCTCGGCGTGAGCTCGTTGGTCTACATCGTGATTGCCCGCACCGCCCCGGCGCTGGTTCGCCTTGACTCTGACACCGGCTCCGGCTCCGGTTCCGCTGAACCCCAACTCCTTGGAAAGTAATGACATGACCTACGCAGACTGGATTTTCAGCGGCGGCCCTATCCACACCATGGACCCCGCCTACGCCCGCACCAACGCCGTTGCGGTAGCCGACGGGAAAATCGTGGCCCTCGGGTCCGATGCCGCAGCCTGGCGCGGACCAGCCACCGAGCTCATTAACTTGGCAGGAAAGGCGCTGCTCCCCGGCTTTCACGACGCCCACGTCCATCCGCTCGCCGGTGGGCTGCAAATGCTCGGCTGTGACCTGTCCGGCGTCCATTCCCTGGGGGAGTACCGGGATCTGATCGCGGCCCACGCCCGGGCCAATCCGGCCGCCGAATGGATCCAGGGCGCTGGCTGGTACGGTGACGTTTTCGACGGCGGGTTTCCGCACCGCGCGCTGCTGGACGAGCTGGTCCCTGACCGGCCGGTGTTCCTGATCAGCCATGACGGTCATGGTGCCTGGGCGAACTCCCGGGCGCTTGAACTGGCCGATATCACGGATGACACGCCCAACCCGGACGGCGGGATCATCGCCCGTGACGTCGCCGGCAAGGCAACCGGCATGCTGATGGAACACGCAGCGGATCTGGTTTCGTCGCTGATACCTGACCCGGACCCACGGCACATCCGCCGTGCCCTCTTGACCGCCCAGGCCTACCTGCATTCACTGGGGGTCACCGCTTGGCAGGATGCCGCCGTCGGCCAAGCCCTGGGTATGCCCGATTCCTTTGAGCATTATCTGGCTTTGGACTCCGAAGGTCTTCTAACTGCCACTGTGACAGGAGCGCTCTGGTGGCAGCGTGACCGCGGACTGGAGCAAATTGAACAGTTCAAGGACCGCCGGGCGAAAGCGCGGGGGCGTTTCCAAGCGACGGCCGTGAAGATCATGGTGGACGGTGTCTGCGAAAACCTCACTGCTGCCATGACCCGGCCCTACAAGGGGCATCCCCATGAAGTGGGCATGAGCCTGATCGAACCGGACGAGCTCGCGCGGATCGCGCGCGCCGTGGACGCGGAGGGTTTCGACCTGCACCTGCATGCTGTGGGCGACCAAGCCGTGCGCGACTGCGTCAACGCTTTGGACTTGCCGCGTCGCGAAGGCTGGGATCCGCGCCACCAGATCGCACACTTGGACCTGGTGGACCCCGCCGACGTCGCCCGCTTCGCCGCCACCGGGGCCATCGCGAACATTCAACCGCTGTGGGCCAGGCAGGATCCGGTCCTTGTGGAAACCAAGCTGCCCTACCTCGACGAAGCCCACCAGCAGGTGCACTTTGCCTTCGAGACCTTGCGCCGCGCCGGCGTCGAACTTGCCATTGGCAGCGACTGGCCGGTCTCAAGCCCCGACCCGCTGTGGGGCATCCACACAGCGGTGAACCGCACCGCTCCGTCGGCCGACCCGCACGCCCGCGACACCCGCTCGCAGACGGAACCGCTGTTGCCCTCCGAGGCGATTACCCTCGGCGCGGCGCTCACCGCCCACACCACGGGAGCTGCGCGCGCCAACCGACTCGACGCCCAGCGCGGAGCCATCCGCGTGGGCATGGCCGCCGACCTGGTGGTGCTCGACGCCGACCCGCTCGCCGCCGAGGCCACCTCACTAGGGGCAATCGGCGTCGACCTCACTTTCGCTGGAGGTCAGCCCGTCTACAGCCGTGCCCATAACGGCGCACTTCCCGCCCTTCTTGCGCAGTAGCAAACTTAAGCAGTAGCAAAGGACCGATCATGGATCAGCCAGTATCCTCAACGCGCCTTGCCCAAGAGCAAAGCAACCATTTACAGAAATCCCTGGGCCGCTTCGACATCCTGTTGTTGGTGGTTGCGGCCGTCATCTCCGTGGAGGTCTTGGGGCAGGTCTCCGGCTTCGGCGGAGAAACCTTCACCTGGACCCTCATTCTCGCCGTTACCTTCATGGTTCCCTACGGACTCATCTTCGCGGAGACCGGCGGGGCGTTCACCGAAGAAGGTGGCGTTTACGTCTGGACCAAGATGGCTTTCGGCCGCGTGGTTGCCGCCATCACGTCCCTCTTCACGTGGGTGACGCAGCCCGTCTGGGTGGGCGGCGCCATGGCTTTCGTGGCGGTGGAAACGTGGTCCGAGTACGTGGGCCATGTGGAAGCCGGCAGTATCAGCGATTACCTTTTCAAGCTGGTGTTCATCTGGATCACGGTGACCTCGGCAATCGTCAGTCTGAAGCACGGAAAATGGCTGCCCTCCCTCGGCGCCATCCTCAAGGTCGCATTCCTGACCTTTTTCATCATCGTCACCTTGATCTACGGCCTCCAGCATGGTTTCAACGGCCTGGACCTGGGCTTCTTCTCGCCCACACTCGCCGGTTTCCTGGGCGTCACTCCGCTGCTTTTGTTCTCGTTCCTTGGCTTCGAATCAGGCAACAGCGCGGCGGGAGAGATGAAGAACCCGGCCAAGGACGTGCCAATCTCTGTAGCGCGCTCTTCCATGATCGCCGCTGCCAGCTACCTCCTGCCGATCCTGGCCATCCTGCTGGTAGTGCCGCTGGATCAGATCACCGGCATCGGCGGACTGTTTGGTGCAGTGTCCACGGTTTACGCCGTTTTTGGACCGGCCGCCGAAGCGATGCTGGCCGTCTCCGCCGTCGTGTTCTGCTTCGTTTTGGTCTCCCAAGGCGCGGCCTGGATGATCATCAGCGATCGCATGCAGGCCATGGCTGCCGCCGATGGTTCGTTCTTTGGCGGGTTCTTCGGCCGCTTCCACCCCAAGCTGGGCACGCCGATCCGCGTCAACACGCTCTCCGGCGTTGTGGCCACGCTGTTCATGCTCGCTGCCATGCAACTCAGCGGCACCAGCAGCGCACTGTTCGGGGTGGTCCTGGCAATCGCGATCTCGACGTTCCTGCTCAGCTACCTGCTCGCCATCCCGGCTGCGGTCAGGCTGCGGAGCAAATACCCGCTGACGGAACGCCCCTTCAAGGTTCCCGTGTCCGACCTCGGGTTCCGTGTCCT
The DNA here is from genome assembly GCF_044755025.1 of Paenarthrobacter sp. NPDC092416. NCBI lineage: Bacteria > Bacillati > Actinomycetota > Actinomycetes > Micrococcales > Micrococcaceae > Paenarthrobacter > Paenarthrobacter sp. NPDC092416. The sequence continues at coordinate 113,474 of NZ_JBIVQG010000003.1, read as the reverse complement.
TGGCATTATCTGCTTCCTGTGGATACTGGTGGGTTCGTGGGTGGCCATCTTCCCGGGCACCCTGGAGGTCTTGTTCGGCCTCGAGTATGACTTCGAGGCAATCTGGGGCGTTTCCCAGTTCACCTTCGAGGCCTTCGCGCTGGGCACGCTCGGCTGCATCCTGGCCTTGGGCCTGGTGGGCTATGTCCGCGGCAAGAAGGTCCGCGATGCCGTGGCGCCGGTTGGTGCGACCCCTGAGTTGGTCAACGACTGACTCTCAGCTACCGGCGATCTCGCGCCGGCGTGACCGATTCACCGGCCCTCGAGATCCTCCAGCGTTTTGCCCTTGGTGTCGGAGGACAGGAGCGTGGCTATGGCCGAGACGACGCAGATGCCGAGCGTGGTCAGGCCGATGACCATGGGGATGTTCGTTGATCCAGGGGGAGCAATCGCGGTGAACAGGCTCGGGAAGAACGATGCGATCATGAGGCCGATGTTTTGTGAGACCGCGAAACCTGTTACCCGCATGCGCATGGGGAACTGCTCTTGGAAGAACGTGGCAAAGGTGGCGTTCCACATCTGGAAGAGGATGCCTTGCACGATCACAACGCAGATGAAGACGAGGGGGAGGCTTCGCTGTTCGATCGCCCACAGGTACCCCATGGTCAGCAATCCGCCGGCGATCCCGCCAGCGACCATCAGTGCCCGCCGGCCGACCCGGTCGGACAACGCACCGAAGACCGGTATGGTCACAACCGCGGCGACGTTGGCGGCCATGGTTACCCACAGGAACTCGCTGCTGGAGAAGCCGATGCCGTAGCCCTTCTGCGTCGCGAAGGACACGCCGAAGATGAGGGTGGCCATGCCGATAACGTTGGTGAACGTCATGACGATGCATCGGACCAGAACCCATGGGTGGGTGCGCAGGAGGTCCAGGAGAGGGAATCGGCGCTTGGCACTTACGTCCTCGGACTGGGCCAGGTAAGCCGGAGGCTCCTGAACGCGGCGCCGGATGACGTACCCCGCCACAATCACCACTGCGCTGAGCAGGAACGGCAGTCGCCAGCCCCATGAATGGAACTCTTCATCAGGAAGTAGCGCGGCGAGCGGAATCAGGACGGCTGTGGCGAGGATGGAGCCCACCTGCGTGCCTTGAAGGCTGAAGCTCGCGAAGAAGCCGCGCTTGGCATCGGGGGAGTGTTCGACGATCATCGCGCTCGCACCACCGAGTTCACCCGCGACGGCGAACCCTTGGATCAAACGGAGCACAACCAAAAGGACAGGAGCAAGAAGCCCGACCTGTCCGTAGGTGGGCAGTAGCCCGACGGCAAAGGTGGCGAAACCCATGAGCAGCATCGCGAAGACGAGCACCTTCTTGCGCCCGTGCCTGTCACCGTAGGCGCCCAGGACCACAGCGCCGAGCGGGCGGGAGACGTAGCCGACGGCGTAGGTGGCCAGCGAGGCGATGATGGCCACAGTGGGATTTTCGGTTGGGAAGAAGATGGTGGGAAAGAGAAGTGTTGCAGCCAGGGAGTACAGGGCGAAGTCGTAGTACTCCAGCGCACTTCCGATCCAGCCGCTCATCGCGGCCTTCTTCGGGTCCTTGCTGCGGATGGCCTCGTCGTGGGTGGAGGAAGTATGCCTCCGGTGCGTGACGGTCATGTCGCTGAAACTCCTTTGTCGTCGTTGGCAAGGAACAAACTCTTCCAATCCAAGACTGAAAATTCGGTGCTCATTCAGCGTGAGGAAGGTTACATCTTGAATCGATTCATTAAGAATAGAAGGTGTCCTGGAATACGTCAAAGCAGGACATGTCCTGCCAGACTGGACGAATGTTTCCCCGTTCAGAGAAAGCGCGCACCGCGTCCCACTACGAAGGCCCCCAGGCGTCGGGCGGCGCGGGACGACACCTCGCCATGAGGCTCGACGACGGGTGGCTGAGGCTCCAGACGCGAATCGCCATTCGGCGTGGACATGTAGAGACCGTCATCCCCTACACGGGATACGGCTCGACGTCCTGGGTACGGGTGCTGGCACGCGTTGTCCGCAGCGACCCGCGGGACAGTGGCGCCAAGACGGGTTCACGGAAGCCGTTGAAAGAGGGAATGCGCGGGTGGCGCAACTTCACAAGCGCACCTGTGGCACACGCTGCCGTGAAGGTGACCATCGCGGGCACCGTCCACGAGGTCGAAGCCGACCGAGGAGGTGTGGTGGACGCGCGTATTCCTGTTGCCCTCGACGCCGGCTGGCATACCGTAGCCCTTCAATCCGGGGAATCCCGGACGGTCGAGGCCCCCGTGGTGGTCGTCGCGGACGATGCCGGGTTCGGCGTCGTGTCCGACATTGACGACACCGTGATGGTGACGGCGCTGCCACGCCCGTTCCTGGCGGCCTGGAACACGTTCGTCCTGGACGAGCACGCAAGGACTCCCACGCCGGGCATGGCTGTGCTGTATGAACGGATCATCAGGACGGCGCCCGAGGCCCCTGTGCTGTACCTGTCGACTGGAGCATGGAACGTCGCCCCCACACTTTCACGGTTCCTGTCCCGGAATTTGTACCCCGCAGGTCCCAAGCTTCTGACCGACTGGGGCCCTACCCAGGACCGCTGGTTCCGCAGCGGCCGGGAGCACAAGAGCACGTCCCTGGAGCGCCTCGCGGATGAATTCCCCGGTATCAAGTGGCTGCTGGTGGGCGACGACGGACAGCACGACGAAGCCATCTACTCCGAGTTTGCCCAGCGCCATCCGGAAAATGTCAGGGCCATCGCCATTCGCCAACTCTCTGTCGGCGAAGCAGTACTCGCGGGCGGTCGGTCGAAGTCCGGCGTCGAGCCAACGCCGGGCATCCCCTGGATTTATGCCCCGGACGGCGCCGGAATGTCTGCCCAGCTGGAGCAGTTGGGCATCATCCAAGGCAGCGACATCCAAGGCAGCGACCCGGCCGGCGAAACGGACTGAGACGACCGCTGGGCCACGTCGATGAACGCGGGGTTCGCGTGGCGATGTGAGGCCCGTTTTGCGCCCCGGAGAACACTCGTGGAGCGCCAAGCGGGCCACACAAGTGGCTAGAACAGCGGGATCTGCACTTCCTTGATCCACTCGCCCCGGCGGAAGTCGCGAGCCTTTACTACCACGCAGTCGTAGTAGGCCTCCACCTGCAGGCCACTGGCTTCGCGGCCATCGAGAGCGCGCTCGCCGCCGGCACCGTTGTCCTCCCAAAGGGTTTGGACGGCCCCGGTGTTGATGACCTGGAAACCCTGCAGGTTGCCGGTACCGGGAACCGTCCGGCGGACTTCCCAATCGGCCAGTTGCAGGGCCCAGTGGGTGTGGGCCGTGAAGACGAAGACGTTCTTGTACTTGCCCAGGATGCCCAGCAGCCGGTCAACCTGCAGGTAGTCCTTCTTGTAGAGGTTGTTGCGGGTGCCGGAGACCGTGTCCGGGAACGGGTGGTGGGTAAACACCATGACAGGCTGGCCGCGATCAGCCCAGTAGGCCAGGCGCTGCTCGAACCACGTGATCTGCTCTTCGCTGAACCAGACCTCGTCCCACAAGGTGGTGTCGTGGTAGTGCATGTACTTCTCGGTACCAAGGATCAGCCCGGGCACGCCGCCGAGGTCGATTTCGGTGTAGACCTTGTCGCGGCCGGTGAAGGTGAAAAAGCTCTGGAACAGCGAGGCTTCCGTGGTGCCGTTGGGCCACGTGGCCTGGGCGAGCGTGCTGGGGCTGGAGTACTTGGGAACGTAAAACTCGTGATTGCCGATGCCCCAGTGGACGTTGCCGGCGTGGATGTTGGCGTCGAGGACCTTGCGCACAGCCTCATACTCAAAGTCGTAGCCGCGCGGGGTGATGTCGCCGTTGACCACCAGGCCGGCGCTCCGCGTGCTGGGGTTGGTCTCTTCTATGTCCTTGAGCGCCAGATCAAAATCACCGAGGTCGCCCTGGATGTCGCTGATGACAGTGAATACGGTGGCTGTGCCGGAGGGGCGGTTGCTGCCGTGCCCGTTTCCCGTTGCCTGCGCGGGCGTTGCGACGGCGGCTGTGGCGCCGATGGTGGCCAGGCCGGCGATGGAGGCTGCGATCGCAGAGCGGCGGTTGGGGGTAAACATGATGGAACCTTTCACTCAAAAGGGCGTGTTGACCCTCAGAATGTAGAGACATCAGATGAATGGCGTGCGAATGTCCGGTGACCAACTTGTCATGACAAGTTGGTCTTTTGGTGGCCTGACGCTGACAGAAAACGGCGCGCACGCCCGGTTTGGCCGCTGTAACGGCGGGCGATCGGAAGCCGGCGAACTGCCGGCCAACTGGTGGCGGACTGCCCCGCGCGCCAAACCTTCCGGGAAGCTGCTGCCCAGCTCCGCCGCGGTGGGCCGCCCAAGCAAAGTGCCGTCGTCGGACGTCTTTAGCCGTTTGCTGAGATGATGTGCGTGCCGTTCTGACGGAGATCGCTGAGAGTCTGATCGCTTTCGGGGGCATCCGTGATGATTCCCGCGATGTCGTCGATGGGCAAGACCTTATAGCGGGACGCAACACCGATCTTTTCGGTGCTGGCCAGGACGTAGGTGTCGGCTGCCCGGCCAGCCAGGGCGCGCTTCATGGCCGCCTCTTCTACGTCCCCTGTTGTGAGTCCCTCGGACGAGTGAACGCCTGTCACTCCCAAGAGAAAGAGGTCTGCCGAGATTGTCTGCGCCATTTCGACCGCCGCCGCGCCGCACGTAACGGCCGAATGTTTGAACAAGCGGCCTCCGAGAAGGAAAACGTCGATTCCCTCATGCGACACGAGCGCGGCCGCGATGGTGGGGCTGTGCGTGATGACCGTGCACTGCAGGTCAGGCGCAAGGGCGCCGACGACGGACAGCGTGGTGGTGCCGCCGTCGAGGATTACCGTGCTGCCAGGTTCGATCAAACGCGCAGCACGCTTGGCAACTCTATCCTTGCTTTCCGGCTGAAGGCTGCCGCGGGCGGCGTAATCGGCAATCGCCGGGGAGGCCGGCAGCGCTCCGCCATAAACGCGCTGGCAGAGGCCTGCGGCCGCGAGCTCCCTCAGATCGCGTCGAACGCTGTCGTTGGACAACCCCAGTTCGGTGGCTATTTCCTTCGCAACGAGTTTTCCGTCTTCGGCGAGACGAGTGAGGAGCAGTGCGTGGCGCTCTGCGGCAAGCATTCGCATTCCTTCCGGCTTGTGCACGTTTCTGCACTATTCTAGCGCTATGACTAGTTTTCAGAAGGCGTTGCCTGGCCGGCCTGGCATGGAGATCCCTGATAGCCGGGGACGTAGCGGACTGGACGCAGCTGGCAGGGGACTTCGCCGGAATCCGGATGTTGAGATTACCGGGGTTGAAGTCACCTCGGATGGGTGGCATGTCCTGCGCCGAACCACCTACACCTACCGTCGGCGCGATGGCCAACGCGTAGTGGAACAGCGGGAAACCTACGACCGTGGAAATGGTGCCACGGTCCTGGTCTACGATCCTCTTCGCAGGACCGTCCTGCTGACGCGCCAGTTTCGATTCCCGGCATACGTCAATGGGCACGTTGACGGCATGCTCGTGGAAGCAGCTGCCGGCCTCCTCGACGACGATGCGCCCGATGATGCGATCCGCAGGGAAGCCATGGAAGAACTTGGTGTCACGGTGGGGGAACTGCGGCACGTATTCGATCTCTACATGAGTCCCGGATCCGTCACCGAGCGGGTCCATTTCTACGTCGCCGCCTTCGCTGCGACGGACAAGATCGGCCCCGGTGGCGGACTTGTCGATGACGGGGAAGATATCGAAGTTCTCGAGGTCCCCTTTGAAGAAGCGCTTGCCATGATCTCCGACGGCAGGATCGTCGATGGTAAAACGGTCATTCTTCTTCAGTGGGCGGCTATTGCGCAGCTGATGTGAGTACCTCCCCGCATGTCTTAGGCTGGTGTGGCATTTGAAGGGGGAACAATGCTTGATACGTACAGCTTGAAGTTGGCACTGGGTGTGGTCACCTTGACCCTGTGTTGCCTGTTTTTCGGGTCGTTCAGGCGTTCACAGTCCGCCTACACCGGTTGGTGGTGCCTGGCCTTGGCGTTCTGGCTCTTTGGAAACGGCGCGTTCATGCTGGCCGGTACTCCGCACCAGATGTGGGCAAACCCTTTGGGCAACGCACTGCTGGTCGGCGGCGCCTTTTGCGTCTGGGCAGGGACACGCTCCTTGCGGTTGCTGACGACGCCGTGGTGGCAGTTGGCAGCCGCCCCGACGCTGACCGCCTGTGCGGCCATACTGGGAGACCCGGCAGAGAATGCCTGGTCCGGCGGCCTGGTCTATTTGGCCATGATGGGGGCGGGCATGGCGCTGGCGGCACGCGAGCTGGCATTGCTGAAGCGCACCGAATCCACAGCACACCGGCCCCTGCAACTCGCTGCAATCGTGCTGGTGGGATACTTCCTTGCCCGGGGTGCTGTCTACGTGGTGGATGGTCCCCATGGGCAGGGTTTCCGCACCTATTTCAGCCCCTCGGTGACGTGCATTTTGCTGATCGTCTTGTTGATCATTGTGTCCTTCAGCATGACCGAACTCAGCAACAAACAGCTGATCAGCTCGCTCACCGAACGCGCCACCCAAGACGGGTTGACCGGTCTCCTGAACCGTGAGGGTTTCACCGAGCTCGCAAATCGTGAACTTCGCAGGCTGCGGGGTGCCGGCTCGGTGACCGCCTTGATTCTGGCCGATCTGGACCACTTTAAGACCATCAACGATACGTACGGTCACGCGGCCGGTGACGCCGCCATCCGTGCTTTCGCGAAAGCGAGCGTCGCCTCGGTCCGCAGCACGGACTTAGTGGGCCGCTACGGCGGTGAGGAATTCATCATCCTCCTTACCGGCGTCGACCATTTCCGGGCTCAGAGCATCACCACCGAAATCAGCCGCCGGCTGTCGGAAATGACTCCCGTCCATGGAACGGCTTTCCCGACCGTAAGCTACGGCATCGCCTGCGGTGCGGGAATGCATGACGAACTCGCGCCAATGATCGCCGAGGCCGACGCCGCCCTCTATAAGGCGAAGGCCGCTGGACGGAACCGCGCCGTCAGTACCACCCCGGACCTGGAAGTACTCCACGCGCCGCAATCGAGCAGTTATGGAGAAGTCGCCGAGACGCGCACGTCGTAGCGTTGGGACTATCACTTAGATACTCAAGGGGAGAGGCATTGCCATGACGGACACCGAAAACACGGCCACCAAGGAAAAGTCCTACGACGGATTCACGGATGACGAACGCGCCGCAATGAAGGAACGCGCGCAGGAACTCAAGAAGAGTGCGCGCAAGAAGTCCACAGGTTCCAAGGTGGACGGAGAAGCTGACGTGCTCGCCAAGATCGATGAGATGCCGGAAGCTGACAAAGCCTTGGCCACACGCCTCCACGCGATCGTCAAGGAGCACGCGCCCGAACTCACGCCCAAGACCTGGTACGGAATGCCTGCCTACGCCAAGGACGGCAAGAACATCGTCTTCTTCCAGAGCTCGCACAAGTTCAAGGCGCGGTACGCCACCATCGGCTTCGAAGAAAACGCCAAGCTCGACGACGGAGAGATGTGGCCCACCGCTTTCGCCCTGACCGAACTCACCCCGGACGTGGAAGCCAGGATCATCGAACTCATCAAGAGGGCAATCGGCTAGGAACTGGAGCACGACGGCGGCGGGTCACGCGGGGTTCCTCTGAAACCCTGGCGTGGCCCGCCGTCGAACGTCACAATGCTCACCCAAGTGCCTCAGCTGGGCGGCTGGCTCGGATCATGGGTGGGGTCCGGGTGCGGGGGCATGGGCCCTGGATCGGGGACCGGCAACGGACCGGGCATCGGATTCGGATCGGGCGTGGGCGGTGGGAACGGCGTTGTGGGGTCCGGCGGCGGCGGCACGGGCCCCGGGTCCGGCGGGAACGGTTCAGGTTCGGGACGTGGAGGAAGAGTCATGATCTGTCCTTCAATGTTTCGGTCTCTGCCGCAGCTTAGACTTCGGGGCGCCGTTCAACGATGGTGTCGGGAGCGGTCCGACGTTCGATGACGGTGTCGGTGCGCCGCGTCCGCGACGACATGATGATGGAGACCACCAAGCCCAGCAGGCCGACGACCATCAGGATGTAACCGATCAGGACTTGATCGACGAACGGGATGATTCCCGGCGCCAGTGCAAAGGCCAGAATTGCTCCGATTGCTATCAGTGCGATGGATGAACCAATTCTCATTACGTGCTCCTCACGTGGGGTCGGGCGGTTGTGGCGGTAGCCGATCGCCCGGATATTCCTCAGCATACTTATGAGTTTGTCGTGACGTCCAGAGGGTGTGCGGGGAACTGAGCCGGGTATAGCATCGAACGAATAGCCAATACATCCGATGTTTCCGCTTCGGGCGAAGAATCCAAGGAGCTCCCTCGTGACCACCACACCGGACCATTCTGCGCCGAAAATCCTGGCTCCGACCCCTGCCCAACTCCGGTGGCAGCAGCTCGAATTTGGCGTGTTCATACACTTCGGCATCAATACCTTCGCCGGCAAGGAATGGAGCGACGGCACTCTCCCGGCAGCGGACTTCAACCCCACAGCGCTCGACGCCGGCAGCTGGGTCCGCGTGGCAAGGGAGGCCGGTGCGAAGTACTTGATACTCACTGCCAAACACCACGACGGCTTCTGCCTCTGGCCTTCGGCGACCACCGACTATTCAGTAGCGTCTTCGCCGTGGCGCGGCGGACAAGGCGACGTTGTACGTGAAGTCGCCGAGGCATGTAGTGAACAGGGGATCGGCTTGGGCCTCTACCTTTCGCCGTGGGACCGCAACGCCGACTGCTACAGCGACCCGGCCGCTTACGACGACTTCTACATCCAGCAACTCACGGAGTTGTGCACCCAATACGGGCCGCTCATGGAGCTGTGGTTTGACGGCGCGGGTTCGGTAGGGCGCGAGTACAACTGGGACCGAATCATCGCCGTTGTTAACGAACACCAGCCTGATGCCATGATCTTCAACATGGGCCGGCCCACCATCCGCTGGGTGGGCAACGAGAACGGCCTCGCTACGGATCCCGTCAACTACGTCGTGGATCGCACGTCAGATACCCAGTACACCGACTCCAGCTCCGGGCTCGGAACCGCCCATTACTTGCCGCCGGAATGCGATGTCTCCATCCGCCGGGGCTGGTTCTGGCATCCGGACGACGAACCCAAGACCACCGAACACCTGCTTGCCATCTACTACCAATCGGTCGGAATGGGCGCGAACCTCCTCCTGAACCTCCCTCCTGACAACCGCGGGCTCATCCCGGAGGCAGACCAAAAGACACTCCTGGGATGGAAAGCGGAGTTGGATCGTCGCCTTTCCGGGCGGGTTGAGGCGACGCTGGAAAATCACGACGGCGGAGCCACCTTGAGCTTCCCCGCCCAAGTCACGTTCAACCAGATTGAGCTCGTGGAGGACCTGGCGAGCGGGCAACGGATCACGCGACACAGCATCGCCTTGCACGGTATCGCCAGTGCGGGCAACGAACTCGTGGAAGCGTTGACTGTCGGTAACCGTCGGATCCACCAGATTCCTGTTGTCACCTCAAATCGGTTGCACGTGAAACATTCCGGCGCTGGGGCCAGACTGGCATCGGCCTCGGTTTACACGGGTGCTCTGGACGCAGGAATTCCGCAGATTCCAGAGGGCTACGAGGCACCCACGGACGCGCCGGATTAGCTGTTTGGTTCGCGAGGACGGCCCGACGTTATTTTGTCGGTGCCTGCTGGGAGAGTGTGGGAATGGAGCAGAAACAGGAAAGGCAAGCGGGTGGTGCGGCAGCGTCTGTGGCTTCCCGCGCGCAGGTCGCTGCTCCCGACGCTCCCAGGACTCCTGAGACCTCCGGGTTTCCTGAGACTCCCGAGGCTCCTGGGTGTGGTTTCTCCTTGCACGATCCTGCCGGCGCGGGTTCTGCCTTGCTTGGCGCTGACGCCGGCGCCAGTGTCTCCACCGGCACGGTGTGTGCTGATCTGATCGATCAGTTGCGGGTGTTGGAGGACATGAAGTCGGCCATTTCCGGGCTGCAAGCCAAAATCGCTGTCGCGTTCGATCTTGCACGCCGCCAGGAACAGGCCGAACGGGGTGTCCCGGCCGCGGAACGAGGCAACGGGGCCGCCGCCGAGGTGGCGTTGGCCCGGCGGGAATCGCCCACCAAGGGCTCCCGGCTCCTGGGGCTGGCCAAGGCCCTGGTCACCGAGATGCCGCGCACCATGGCCGCCCTGGACACCGGCCAGCTCAACGAATGGCGGGCCACCTTGCTCGTGAAGGAAACAGCCTGCCTCTCCGCTGAGGACCGGGCCGCGGTGGATGAAGAACTGGCCCCGGACACTGGGACCTTCACCGGCTCCGGGGACCGGGCCATCATCGCCGCAGCCAAAGCCGCCGCGTACCGGCGTGATCCACGCTCGGTCACCCAGCGCGCCAGCCACGCCGCGAGCGAGCGGCGGGTGAGCCTCCGTCCGGCACCGGACACCATGACCCTCCTGACCGCCCTGCTCCCGGTCGCCCAAGGCGTCGCCGCGTACGCCGCGCTCACCCGTGCCGCCGATACCGCCCGCTCCACCGGGGACCCCCGCGCCCGGGGACAGGTCATGGCCGATACCCTGGTCCAACGCGTCACCGGCACGGCCGCCGGGATCTCCGGGGTCGAAGTCCAACTCGTGATGACCGACCGGACCCTCTTCCAAGGCGACAGCGAACCAGCCCGCCTCAAGGGCTACGGCACCGTCCCGGCCCAATGGGCCAGAACCCTCATCGGCGCCCAAGACACAGCAACAGCAACAGGGTATGAACCCGCGGCAACCCAGGGGTCCTCGCCAGGCCAGGGGTCCGCGGCAACCCACAAGTCCGCGCCAGACCAGGAGCCCTCGCCAGCCCAGGGGTCCTCGCCAACCCACGAACCGTCGCCGCCCCAGCCTGACTTCGGGGTCTGGGTCAGACGGCTCTACACCGCCCCGGACAGCGGCGAGCTGCTGGCCATGGACTCCAAGGCCCGGATCTTCCCTCCGCGGATGAGGCGCTTCATCGAAGCCCGCGACGACACCTGCCGCACCCCCTACTGCGACGCGCCCATCCGGCACATCGACCACATCGTCCCCTGGCGCTCCGGCGGACCCACCACCCTGGCCAACGGCGCCGGACTCTGCGAAGCGTGCAACCACACCAAAGAAAACCACGGCTGGAGCACCACAACCACGCCCGCGAGCCGGCACACCCTGGAAGTCCGCACCCCCACCGGACACACCTACCACTCCAAAGCCCCACCCCTGCCAGGGCATCGACCCTCCAGAACGTAGTCGCCCGCGGCCCTAAAACCCGCGGTCCTGAAGCCTAAAACCCGCGGTCCTGAAAGTAGTCGCCTGGCGACGCGGATCGGGCCTGCAAAAAAACTTTCAAAAAATTCCGTACCTCGCGTAACCCTTTGGCGTACCCCAACGATTACCTCTTTGAAAGGGCCGAGCTGGAATTTGTCCCCCATCATGTTCCAGCTCGGTTCTTCTTTCTTTTCGGAGACTTTTCGCAGGGTGGTCGCGGTCTCTTGGGGTGGGCTATGAGAGCAGATACCCTAGGTGGGGTTGTCCGTCGAGCAAAGGCGGATGCCCGGCTCACTCGGGCCGCGGACCTGCTGCCGATCGAAAGTCTCTTCTGTGACCGACGCATTGACCGATGAAGCGCTGCATGCGCTCCGGGGCAATAACGCGCAGTTGTTCAGCGCCGTCTACCAGGCCTACGCGGGCGCGGTTCTTGGCTATCTGACGGCGAAGGGTGTCACAGATCCCGAGGCGGTCACGCAGGATGTCTTTCTTGCCGTGTTGCCCCGGCTGGATGGCATCAGCGGAGGTGCAGCCGGACTCCGGACCTTCGTGTTTTCGGTAGCCCATGCGCGCATGGTGGATGAGCACAGGAAACAAAGCCGGACGCCTGAACACCACGAGTTCGAGCCTGAGCGCGACACCCGCGAGTCGAGCTCAGCGGAAGCGGAAGCCATGGGATTGTTGGCGCCGCGCGAGGTCCGGAAGCTTCTGGACTTGGTGGGTGAGGACCAGCGCGAGGTCCTGACACTCCGGATCGTGGCCGGCCTGACGGTTGAGCAAGTTGCCAGCATCATGGGGAAAAGCGCCGGCGCGGTGAAGCAGCTGCAACGGCGGGCATTATTAACGCTCCGTGAGGACTCGGCAGTAAAGGAATATGTGTCGTCATGACATCCAGGGACTGTGAACGCGAGACGATCGTTGACGAGCTGCTGCTCGACGCCGATCTCGCTGACGCGACCGACGTCCGGCACGCGCTCCTCTCGCTGGGTTCGTTCGCCACGCTTCCGGCACCCGCTCCCGGCGCGGAGTTGGCTGCCATGCTGACCGGCCCGCACGATGAGCTCACCAAGCGCCGCTGGCAGCGCAAGCACCGTACCGCCGTCGTGGGTTTTGCTGTTGTTGCTGCCATGGGACTGGGCGTGAGTGGCGTTGCTGCGGCGAGTTCCGGTTTTACCCGGAACCCCGACTTCATAGACCAACTGCTGGGGAACTGGGCTCCGCAGTGGAAAACGGCACCATCGGTACTGCCGTCCCCGGACGCACCGAAAGTCAGCACCGAGCCGGCACCCGCCGTTGACCCTGCGGCGGTTCCGCAGGACGCCCAGCTGTCGGTCAGCGCCGAGGCTGCAGTGCCGGCCCAGCCAGATATGCCGGCTGAGCCAGCGACGCCCGCCCAGCCAGGGATGCCGGCCCAGCCAGGGGCACCTGCCCAGGAAGCAGCAGCCAAGCCGTCGCCGAATACGGCTGACCAAGTCACTCCATCCAAGCCCGTTGACGTCAAACCGGAACACGCAACAAAGGTCAAGCCCACGCCTTCGCCGACCGTACCTGCTGCTGCCAAGCCGGGCACGGAGCATAAGAAGCCTCCCCGCACGCTGCCGTCACTGACTGACAAGAAGACTGACAAGGAATCGCAGGCTCTCCTGGACAAGCTCAAGCAGTGGCTAAAGCACTGACGCACGCGTGCCTGCGCCGATTGGTGCAGAAAATTCGGCTAGTAGGCTGCGAAGGCAGTGGGAGTAGGCTTGGGGCATGAAGCATGCCAACGATCCGGCCCTTGTTGAGCGATTGATGCGAACAAAAGGTGCTTGGGCCATTGTGGGTCTCAGCACCAACGAATGGCGTTCCGCCTACGAGGTCGCGCTGTATGTCCGGGACAAGATGGGCATGGAAATCATCCCCATCAACCTCAAGGGCGAGGACGTTCACGGAGAGAAGGGCTACAAGTCCTTGGCCGATATTCCCGCGGAAAAGCACCCGATCGACGTCGTGGAATGCTTCGTCAACTCGCATCGCGTGGGCGCGGTGATCGACCAAGCAATCGCCGTCGGAGCCAAGGCCGTGTGGCTGCAACTGGGCGTGTTTGACGACGCCGCCGTGAAGCGCGCCAAGGACGCAGGACTCGATGTCATAGAAAACGCGTGCCCGGCGCGCGAAGGGTGGCACTACGGACTGTGATTCCTCTGCTAGCCTGCAGCTGAATCATTGTTTGAGTCTTGGGGGACAGCCATGTGCGGCGACCATCCTGCGGTGCCCGTTTCCACACCCAGCAGGCGCACTGCTTTTGGCGTCCTGGGGGCCTCGGTTTTGGCCGGTCTCAGCGCCTGCGCGGCTCCTTCCAGCGTCCGTCCGGACGGTACGACGTCGGAGCTGCCGCCCGCTTCGGCGTCTGCGTCGCCCGGGGTGCCCGGAGCGAACGGTGCGCTGTCGGTCGGGGGAGAGGTACCGCCGTCGTCCGCTGCTCCGGCTCCAACGCCCACAGCCACCAAGCGGATCCGCCGCACTTTCATCCCTGACTACCAACTGCCGCCCATCGTCGGCGGCCTGGCTCCGGTGATCACCAAGATCGAAACGAAGCATCCGGTGGTGTTCCTGACCATCGACGATGGGAATATCAAAACGCCGGAGTCGGTCAAGCTCATGGCCGAGTACGATTACCCGGCGAGCCTCTTCCTGACCAGGGACACGATCGCCGACAACCCCGCGTTCTTCGACGCATTCAAAGCCCAGGGCAGCTTGGTGGAAAACCACACGGTCACGCACAACATCAACATGGTGCGGCAGTGGGGATACCAGCAGCAGCTCAACGACATGGTGGGCATGCAAGAGTACGCGTTCCAGCACTACGGGCGGCGGCCCACGCTGTTCCGTCCGCCGGGAGGCGCCTATTCCAACGCCATGCGCCAGGCTGTCGCGGCCGCCGGCATGAAGGCGATCGTCACGTGGGAGGCCAAGGCGAACGCCGGGAAGATGGACTACCAGGTGGGCAACTCCCTGCGCCCGGGCGACATCGTGCTGATGCATTTCCGGGCCGAGTTCGCCGCGGACCTCGCAGCATTCCGAGCAGCCCAACTTGCTGCCGGACTTGAAGTGGTGCTGCTGGAGGATTTCTTGGGCGTGGCCTAGGCGCTTGGCCCCCCAGTAGGCTCGCTGCATGGACGTTTCCCAACTCCGCGAGATCTGCCTGGGCTTTCCCGGTGCCTTCGAGGACTTCCCGTTCGGCCCGGAAACCTCCGTGTTCAAGGTTCGCGCGGCCGTCGCCGGTGGGACCAAACACGAGGCCAAGCTGTTTGCGCTCTCCGCGATGGATCCTGACAACTGGTCGGTGAGCCTGAAGTGTGAGCCCGCCCTGGCAGAGCAGCTCAGGGCGGCCCACCCGGAGATCACGGGCGCTTGGCACATGAACAAGACCCACTGGAACGGCGTCCGCCTTGATGGTGCCCTGCCCGACGACATGGTCCGGGACATGGTGGAGGATTCCTATGACCTGGTGGTGGCCACGCTCAGCCGCAAGCAACAGGAACAGCTTGGCTGGGCCCGCCTCACGCAAGAACCCAAGGCCTGAAACGCCGTTCTGACACGCCCTCGCACCCTCTCCCGTGGCCGCTTCCATGGGACTAGATTGAGAGTGCATGCCAACGGGCCACAGCTGCGAGCTGATCAGGAGCGGGTAGATGCTGGAGCAGGACACACTGGATCACTTGTGGAACTTCGGCGACCCGGCGGGGTCCGAGGCCGTGTTCCGCGCAGCCATGACCGAGGAAACCTACGACGCCGATGAGCGGGCCGAGCTT
The DNA here is from genome assembly GCF_044755025.1 of Paenarthrobacter sp. NPDC092416. NCBI lineage: Bacteria > Bacillati > Actinomycetota > Actinomycetes > Micrococcales > Micrococcaceae > Paenarthrobacter > Paenarthrobacter sp. NPDC092416. Next base: position 98,364 of record NZ_JBIVQG010000003.1, on the reverse strand, counting down.
GCAACGCAGCTTGGGCGGGCCATCGGTTTGCAGGGTCGCTTCGAAGAAGCCGACGCCCTCCTGGACAACATCGACGACGACGAGCCAACCGTTGGCGTCCGCATCCTCCTGGAGCGCGGCAGGGTTTTGAACGCGGACGGACGAGCGGCAATGGCAGTTCCGCTGCTCGAGCAGGCGGCCGAGCTCGCGGACCATCTTGGTGAGGAATTCCTGGCCGTGGACGCGCTCCAGATGCTCGCGCTCGCGGATGCTGAACATGCGGAGACGTGGACTCGAAGTGCCCTCGAATACGCCTCCACGGCGCATCATGAGCGAACCAAGCAGTGGATGATTGCTTTGCACGCAAATCTTGGCTGGTTACTGCACGGTAAAAACCGCTTCACCGAGGCCCTCGTGGAGTTCCAATTGGCCGAACAATGGGCGGAACGACTGGGAACTGAGCGGGATAGGGTCCTTGCCCGGGAAGCGATTACCGAGTGTGGGAAGGCCCTTGCCGAGGGTCCTTAGAAAGATCACGCTTTGACAAATGTTGATCGAAAGTACCGAGAAATATTGATTTTCGATCATTCGTGGTGAAGTATGTCACACGAAGGTTGGTGCTGCCAGAGCGCCGGCCCAGACTGTCTGACTGAACGGCCACCTGCCGCAACAGTCGACACTACGAGTCACTGGAGGGTTTAGAAATGAACGTTCAGCACCAGTCCCTTGGCCGCCGCGGATTCCTGCGCGGAGCACTCGCAGCAGCGGTGCTTGTCCCCATGGGCGGAACCATCGCTTCCTGTGCTGCGGGCGGTGGCACCACTACCACCGGTCCCACGGGAACCGTCTCCGATACCAACCCGTTCGGCATGGCTGACAAGTCAACCGTTGACGCGGTGATCTTCAAGGGCGGCTACGGCATCGACTACGTCGATTTCGCGGGCAAGGCTTTCGAAAAGGCCCACTCGGGTTCCACCGCCAAGATTGCTCCGTCCACGGATATCGCGCAGGAGCTCCAGCCGCGCTTCGTCGGTGGCAACCCGCCGGACCTGATCGACAACTCCGGTGCCAAGTCCATTGGCTTCAGTACCATCCTGGCCCAGCTTGAGGACCTCACCAGTGTTGTCGAGGCCAAGAACCTCGAGGGCAAGGTCATCAAGGACACCCTCTACACGGGCGTGCTCGCTCCCGGGACCTTCGAGGGCAAGCTGGCCGCGCTGAACTATGTCCTCACGGTCTACGCCATGTGGTACTCAGACTCCCTGCTCAAGGAAAACGGCTGGACCGTTCCCAAGACCTGGGACGAACTGTACGCGCTGGGTGAGCAGGCCAAGGCCAAGGGCAAGTACCTGTTCCTCTGGGGCAAGGAAGCCGCCACGTACTACCAGGAGATGGCGATCGCCTCTGCCATCAAGGAGGGCGGCGACGAAGTCCGTCTGTCCTTGGAGAACCTCAAGGCAGATTGCTGGTCGCACCCGGCCATCCAGTCGGTCTTCACCGCCCTGGACAAGATCGTCAAGGCCGGCTTCTTCAAGCCAGGCGGTTCCGGCACCCAGTTCACGGCCGCACAGGCGCAGTGGAGCAACGCCCAGGAGGCAGTGTTCTACCCGTCCGGATCGTGGATCGAAAACGAGATGAAGGACCAGACCAAGGCCGGCTTCAACATGACCGGCGCTCCGGTCCCTTCGGTCAGCGCCAGCCCCAAGATGCCGTATGCGTCGCTGCACAGTGCGGCCGGCGAGCCGTTCATCGTCCCGTCCCAAGGCAAGAACGTTGCCGGCGGCAAGGAACTGCTCCGCGTGATGCTCTCCAAGGAAGCCGCAACGAACTTCGCCAAGACCAAGTTGGCTCCCACCATCGTCAAGGACACTGTTCCGGCCGATGGCTTCGGCTCCACCGCGCTGGTGTCCCAGACCAAGCTGCTGGGCGATGCCGGCGAGAACATCTACACCTGGAACTTCATTGACCTTTACGGCACCAACAAGGACCAGCTGGTCGTCTGGAACACCTTCCTGGACGGCAAGTCGGACGTCGCAACCCTGACGTCCGCCCTTCAGAACATCACCGACAAGGTCCGCAACGACAGCTCGGTCAAGAAGATTGAAGTGAAGTGACCGTAGTGAAAACAAAGCAGAGCCGGAACGACGACGGCCTGGCCGCCGTCGTTCCGGCCATGGCTCCACCGCTGGTGGTCAGGCGACGGCGCAAGCCGCTGACATGGGACAAGGTCAGCTTCTTCGCCGTGTTCCTTGGACTTCCCCTGGCGATCTACCTCTTGTTCGTGATCTGGCCGTTCATCCAAGCGTTCCAGTACTCCCTGACCGACTGGTCCGGGTTCTCGCCCAATCCGAATTTCATTGGCTTTGAGAACTACACACGGATCTTTACGGACGACATCTTCATGAAGGCCATGGGGAACAACATCCTCCTGGTGATCTTCCTGCCCATCATCACCATCATCCTGAGCCTGGTGCTCGCCACCTTGGTGACTGTTGGCGGAAGCAGCAAAGGCCAGATCAAGGGCCTGCGGAACTCCAGCTTCTACCGCGTGGTCTCGTTCTTCCCGTACACCATTCCCGCAATCGCCATCGGCATCATGTGGGGCCAGATCTACGATCCCTCCGGCGGCCTGCTGAACGGCATCCTGACTGGCCTGGGCTTTGACCAATTCAAGGACTTTGCCTGGCTGGGTGACAAGAACACGGCCATGATCGCCACCATGTTCGTGATCGTTTGGGGCTTCGTTGGCTTCTACATGGTGCTCTTCGTCGCCGGCATCAAGGGCATTCCCGCCGAGTTGTTCGAAGCCGCAAGGATCGACGGCGCCGGACGCTTCCGTACCGCGGTGTCCATCACCATCCCGCTGATCCGGGACAACATCCAGACCGCCTACATTTACATGGGCATCCTGGCCCTGGACGCCTTCGTCTACATGGCGGCACTGAACTCCGGTGGCGGCCCGGACAACTCCACGCTGGTTATGGCACAACAGTTGTTCTTCACGGCCTTCAGCAAGGGCCAGTTCGGACTGGCAAGCGCCATGGGCGTTGTGCTGGCCATTACTACCCTGATCTTCTCCGGCCTGGTGTTCGTGGTTAACCGGCTCACTGGCGGCGACAAGGATGTGAGCAACTGATGACTGCAAGAGTCGTAACCCCGGAACGGAAGTCCTTGCACTTCCAACCGCGCACCCCGGCCACCACACCCGGTGACAAAGTGGTGGGCGCAATCTCGCACACAGCGCTGACCATATGGTCACTGATCGTGATCCTGCCGCTGCTGTGGACGTTCATGTCGTCCTTCAAGACGTCCAGCGAGATTTTTGCCTCGCCGTTCGCCCTGCCATCGGTGTGGCGCTTCGACAACTATGTCAAGGCGTGGACCGAGGCCGGCATTGGAAGCTACTTCCTGAACTCGGTGATCGTTGTCGGTTCGGCGCTGGTGATCGTCATGGTCCTTGGTGCCATGTGTGCCTACGTCCTGGCGCGCTACACCTTCCCGGGCAGCAAAGCCATCTACTACCTGATGCTCGCAGGGCTGACCTTCCCGATCTTCCTCGCCATGGTGCCGTTGTTCTTCGTCCTGAAGAACATCGGACTGCTGAACACCCTGCCGGGTTTGATCCTGGTGTACGTGGGCTTTGCGCTCCCGTTCACGGTGTTCTTCCTGTTCTCCTTCTTCAAGACGTTGCCGCACGAAATCACTGAAGCAGCGGCTCTCGATGGAGCCGGGGAGTGGCGGACCTTCTTCCAGGTCATGTTGCCGATGGCCAAGCCGGGCCTCGCTTCGGTTGCCATCTTCAACTTCCTGGGCCTGTGGAACCAGTTCCTCATTCCGGTGTCCATCAACGCCGCCGGCCCACGCGTCTTGTCCCAAGGCCTGGCAGCCTTCGCCGGCCAGATGGGTTACGCCGTGGACTTCGGTGCGCTGTTCGCAGCAGTGACCGTCACCGTCATCCCGGTGCTGATCGTCTACGTGATCTTCCAGCGCCAGCTGCAGGGTTCGGTGTCACAGGGAACCTCCAAGTAGCAAGCAACGCGGGGTCACTTACAGCCCATCCCAAGAGGATTTATGGGCCGTAAGTGACCCCGCGTTGCTTTAAGAGGGGGTTAGAACCGCCAAGGAATCTCCGCGTGGCCGAAATCGGAGAACGAGCCGAAGCGGCCAGCCTTGAACGCGAGCACTTCGCCGTCCCGGTCCCGGCACGTGGTGACCTGGCCGAAGAAGACCTGGTGATCTCCGACGTCGTACTGCTGCACCACTGTGCAGTCCGCCTGGGCGAGCGCGCCTTTAATGACCGGGAGGCCGTTCTCCGTCATGTCGAATTCGGCGTCGCCGAAGCGGTCCCCGCCGCGCACCGCGAACCGCCGCGCCAACGACTCCTGCTTGGCGCCGAGGATGGACACCGCGAACTTGCCGCTCTCGATCAGTGCCTCGCCTGTACGGGTACCGAAGTTCAGCGAGATCATGAGGATGGGCGGCTCCAGGCTGATGGAGGTCAGCGAGCTGATGGTCATCCCGTAGAGCTCATCCTCGTGCTTGGTGGTGACCACGGCGACGCCTGTGAGGAAGCGGCCCATGGCGCGGCGCATTCCCATGGCGTCGGGGACGGTGAAGAGCGGTGCGAGGCTCATGTCAGTTGCTCCGCTCGGCTGGTACGGAATCGGTGTAGTACCGGACCTCAAACATCTTGGCTCCATTCTCGGAAACCCATGGGCCGTGCTCCATTCCCGGGGGACGGGTTGCCCAGTCGCCGGCCTTGAAGGTCCTGCCGAGGCGCTGGTCCACAAACGAGCCCTCGAAAATGAAGACCTCTTCCCAGAAATCGTGCGTCAGGACGCCATTGGGGGAGGTGTCCGTCCCGGGCTCGAACTTGAGGATTCGGGTGACACTGTCGTTGTCCGAATCCCGGGCGAGGATGGCCTCGGACAGGCCCTCGATGTGCGGGTTGCAGGGTGCGAAGTCCACCGAAGATACGGGGGTGAACTCGAATTCCGGCTTTGCCATGGTCAGATCCCCTCCGATTCGGTGCTGCCGTCGATGCTGTAGGAACCCAGGAACGTGTCCAGCTCAGCCACCAAGGCGTCGTAGCCGTAGTTCCGGTAGGTATAGGCGCCGCGGACCACAAACGGAGCGCCGGCGTAGAACATCTCGTACTGCTGGTGGCGTCCCGCGAACTCGGAACCGATGATGTCCCAAGCAAGTTTGAAGAGCTTCACGCGCTCCTCGCTGGCGACACCGGGAGACTGGACGTAGCGTTCCATGTCCGGACGGGTCACGCTGCTGGTCATATCGGCGATGCTGGACGGCAACTGCAGGACGCCGCCACCCACGAGGTCGCGAAGGATCGAAATCACGCGCGGGTACGTCTCCGACTGCAGACCCATGGCCCCGTAAAGTGCGCTCTTCCCCGGAACCACCATGCCGGCGTCGTCGGTGGTTGCCGTGTACTCCGCAGCGAGGACTGCGGACTCAACGGACTGCACGATTGCGGCGAGTTCGCCGAGCTTTTCCTGCACACCGGGGATCTTGTCGGTGCCGTTCACCTGAGTGACCTTGCGGGCCACGGACGCGATGAACTTCAGCTTGGTGGAGAACCGGATCTGGGCCTGCCAGTTGCCCAGGGCGTGGGCGCCGGTGTCGAAGAACTGGCGGCGGAGGGTGTCGATGTTCCGGTTGATGAAGACTCGATCCCACGGGATGAGCACGTCGTCAAAGACCACCAGCGCGTCGGGCTCGTCGTAGTGGCTGGTGAGCGGGTAATCGAAATCGCTGGTCGCGGCCGGTGCAAACGGGCGGCGGCAGTAGAGCTTCAGGCCGTCGGTAGCCACCGGGATGGCGAAGCTGACGGCAAAGTCGACGTCGTCCGGGCCCAGTGGCTTGATGCAGGTGACGAAGACTTCGTCGGCGATCGCGGCACCTGTGGCGAGCATCTGCGAACCGCGGACAATGATGCCCTCCTCGGTTTCACGCACGACGCCGACCTGCAGGTATTCGCCCTCCCACCCGGACGCTGTGGTTGCGCGGGAAACCTGCGGGGGAATGATCGCGTAGGACAGGTACAGGTTTTCCGACAGGATTTTCTTGTAGTACCGCTCCACGTTGCCGGCGAAGTCCCTCTCGTCGTTCTTGAAGACATCCGCGTGGGATCCGAAGGCTGCAAAGAAGGTACCGACGTGGTCAGGGCTGCGGCCCACCCAGCCGTGCGTGTGCTTGGCCCACTTCTCGATTGCGTGGCGACGCAGGACGAGTTCTTCCTGGGTGCGGGGAGCGGCGAACGTGCGGTTGGCTGGTCCGTCGATCTCCTCCGAGTGGAACTGCATGCCGTTCGCGGGATCGGCTGCGATGTCGAACAGCTCGGACATGGTCTGGGCAACCTTGGCGAAAGCCGGGTGTTCCAGGACGTTGCCGACTACCTCGCCGTCGAGGATCACCGTCCGGCCGTCGTTCAGGGACTTCAAATACTGCTTACCGGTTCTCATCGAAGTGAGCCTTTCTTGATTTTGTAGTTATGTTCGATTGTCGTCCCATCCGGGAATGAGAGCTCCATCTTCCAGGTACTTCCGTCCACGAACTTTCCCTTCAGCAGCGGAAGCGTGCCCCCGAGGCACATGAAGTCAGCGTCACCGATGCCGGTCCGAGCCAAAAGACGCTCGACGACGTCTGCCGGCTTGCGCAGGCCGCTCAGCGAGCCTTCCTGGTACAGCTCGCCGTCCACCCACGAGCGTGCGGTGCACTCATCGAGGTCGAGGTTCTCCAAGGATTCGACGGCGATCACCTCACTGGAGACGGGTTTGGGGCAAGCCCGCTTGGAATCGCCAATGTCCTGCGCTTCAATGTCGCGGTCCGTGTGGTCCGAGCCGATGCCGAGGTAGTACTTGCCGTCGTGGCGGATGTACAAAGGCTCGATTTCGCCTGAGGTCAGGTTGTAACCCGTGTCGTGTTCGCCGGAGGTCTCGAACAGGTCCGAGTCCATCCGGTAGAACATGGGAACCTCCGGTGGCGGAGCTACGCCAATGGCGGCGAGCTCATCGATGTGGTGCTGCACTGCCTTCGGATCCCGGCCCGTGTAGCCGGCCACGACGCCGTGGAAATCCGAGACCACGATGGTCTTGTGGGTGCCCACCACCGTGAAGGTCAGTGGGACTTGTCTTGTTGTTTCCATTCCGTCTCCTGGTCTGGGTTTCAGTTGGCCTGGGTGTTCAAACAGTCAGCGTTTTCAAACGGTGAGGGTGTCGTAGGCCGCGAGGCGGTCACCGATCACCGGGAACTCTTCGCGGACGGCCTCCACCTGCTGCGGATCGATATCCACCATCAGTACGGCTTCTCCGGAGTCCGCTTCGGCCAGGACCTTGCCGGTGGGGTCCACTACCCGGCTGTGGCCACCGAGTTCCACGCCTTCCTGACTGCCGGCGGCGTTGCAGGCGATCACGAAAATCTGGTGCTCCAGGGCGCGGGCGGTGGTGAGCAGGCGCCAGTGTTCCCTGCGGGCTGCGGGCCACGCTGCTGGAACGATCACGATCCCGGCGCCGCGGGTACTCAGTTCCATCCACAGCCCGGGGAAGCGGAGGTCGTAGCAGGTGATGCCGGCAACGGCCCCGAACGGCAGGCGGACCACGGGCAATGACGAACCTGCCGTGAGCAGGCTGGCCTCCTTGGATTTGTAGCCGAACACGTGGATCTTGCGGTATGTGTGGACCACGTTGCCGTCCGGTCCCAACAGGATGGAGGTGTTGCTGAGCTGGCCGTCCTGGCCGGCCTCAATGATGCTGCCCACGTGCAGGTAGACACCCAGGTCTGCTGCCACCCGGGAGCACATGGACACCGTGGGACCACTGAGAGTCTCCGCCAGTGCTTCGTACTCATCGAAGTGGAAGTAGCCGGCGCTCCACAGTTCGGGGAGGACGATCAATTCGGCGCCGTTGATTCCGCGGAGGATGGCTTCGACCCGATTAATCCGGTCTTCGCGGGATTCGGAGTCCGGGCTGGCCACCTGGACGAGTGCGATTTTCATGCGTGTTCCTTACTTTCAGTGATGCGGCAATTTACGGTGTGGGTTCGTCCAGGTCGCTGAGCCGCAGGCCCTTGGTTTCCTTGGCGAACATCACCGAGACCATGGAGATCAGGCCCATGCCCGCCAGGTAGATGCCGATCGCATAGCCGGTGCCAAAAGCGCTGTAGAGGGCCAAAGCGATGATCGGGGACAGCGAGCCTGCAATGAGGGAGGCCAGGTTGTAGGCAACGGAGGTTCCCGTGTAGCGGACATCCGTGGGGAACAACTCTGAGAAGAAAGCGCCGATCACTGAGCTGTACGCTGCGAAGATCAGCAGGCCTCCCACAGCGGCGGCGATGATGCCCCAGGTCTGGCCGGTGTTCAGGAGTGCGAAGAACGCGAAGGCCCAGATGACGGTGGCTATGGAGGCGCCGATCATGATCGGCTTCCGGCCAACGCGGTCCGCGTAGAGGGCCAGGATGGGAATGGCGACAACGGCGACGCCTTGGCCGATCATGACGGCGGTAAGCCCGGTCTGCCGTTGCAGGCCCATGATCTGGGTGACGTAGGTGATGATGAACAGCGAGTAGATGTAGAAGCCTGCGTTTTCACCCATGCGGCTGCCCGTGGCAATGAGGATTTCGCGCCAGTTGCGACGGAACAAGATGGTGAGGGGCATCTTCCGTTCGTGGGAGGAGTCAGCCTCGCGCTTACGCTGTGCTTCCTTGAACAGCGGGGTTTCCTGCACGTAGAGGCGCAGGACCAGACCAATGATCACCAGCAATGCGGACAGGCCAAACGCAATGCGCCAGCCCCAGGCGAGGAACTCGCTTTCGGGCATGGTGGCGGCCAGGATTGCCAGAACGCCGGCGGCCATCAGGTTGCCCAGTGGTGGGCCCATGTTGGGCCACGACGCCCAGAAAGCCCGCCGTGCACTGTCGTTGCTGTGTTCGGATACGAGAAGGACGGCTCCGCCCCATTCGCCGCCCAAGGCAAATCCCTGGACCAACCGCAGGAACAGGAGCAGCAACGGTGCTGCGACGCCGATCGCTGCGTAAGCGGGAATGAAGGCGATCAGGGCCGTAGCTACGCCCATGAGCATGAGGCTTGCCACCAGCGTGGCGCGTCGGCCGTGCTTGTCGCCGAGGTGCCCCAGCACGATCGCGCCGAGAGGGCGGGCCAGGAACCCTGCGGCGAACGTGCCCAGGGCCAGCATGGTGCCAACCAGGGGATCGTCGGTGGGGAAGTAGAGCTTGTTGAAAACCAATGCTGCGGCAGTGCCGTAGAGAAAGAAGTCGTACCATTCGACGGCCGTGCCGGCCAGGCTCGAAGCAGCCACCACGGGCAGGCTGGAGTGCTTCTGCTGCCTCAGTTCTGCTTTCTTCAAATCGGTCATTGTGGGGATCCTTTGCGGTTGGGAGATGCTTTCCGGCGAATCGGGCGGCGGGGTCTCCCAAGAAATTGAGGGGTTCCAATGCGTGAGCGGAGTCACTGAACAACACTGTAGACGGGTTGTATACAACCTGTCTATATTTAACGAAAGATTCTTGAAATGGTCCGCGACATCCTGAATGCAACTCGTATACTGGGCTAGCGCGAGAAAGGCTCTCCATGATCCAGATGAATCCCACTGCCCAGTCGCAGCCTGAAGTGGCCTACCAGTGGATGAAAAGCTACATCGCCGCTTTGCCGCGGGAAGAGGAAACCTTTCTCAACGAGGCCGTTCTCGCCAAGACCACGGGCACATCCCGTACTCCCGTCCGTGAAGCCCTCCTCCGGCTGGAAGCGGAAGGATTCGTCAAGCGGATTCCCCACAAAGGGGCCTACGTTCCGCCCATTTCAGACCCCGATGTCCGGGCCATCCTCCAGGCCCGCGCTGTGGTGGAGAAGTGGGCAGTATCGTCAACGGAACCGCTGGACAGCCGGATCGACGCGTTCCAGGCGATCATTGACCAGCAGCACCAAGCCAAGGACGATCCCGCACGGTTCATCGAGTTGGACACCGAATTCCATACCCTGATGGTGCGCGCCGGCGGCAACCCCGTCCTTGCCGATTTCTACGCCTCACTCCGGCAAAAGCAACTCCGAATCGGTGTCAAAGCCGTCAGCCAGGGAACCGACCGCGCAGGCGACGTGCTCCGCGAACACCAACTGATTGTTGACGCCCTCCGCAGCCGCAGTGTCGAGGCTGCCCACCAGGCCATCGACGCCCATCTGGAATCGACCCGCCAAGCAGTCATCGGTTATTAGCCGACTCCGCTAGTCCTCGCTGTGCAGCTCCCGCTGCCGGGCACTCAGCAGCTCAAGCTCCGGCCTGGCAGCCACGAACCGTTCAACGGCGTCGAGCACGTCAATCAGGTGCGCGCGGTCAGGCGCCACGAGCGCAGCACCCAGCAAGGCGCGTCGGTGCTGGTCCTGAAGGCCAGTCTCGGCGGCCGAGACATCGAATCGCCGTTTGAGCTCAGCCACGAGGGGCCGCACGATGGAGCGCTTCTCCTTGAGGCTATGGACATCGCCCAGGAGGACGTCGAATTCGATCCAGCCGATCCACATGACCCCATTCTGTGTCTTGAGCCAATCTTGAGCCAATGCCGCACGCAGGTTGAGCACCGCTGGGCAAACTGGGAGAACAACCCGGATGTGCAGCAGCCAGGGAGGAGCAGCGGCATGATACGAATCCGTTCCAGTCGCTTCCTTGAGCGCGATGGCTCACCGCAGCGCGATGGCTCACCACAAGGTGTCGCGCGCCGCCCGTCTCCACTGCGCGCTCTACAATCTCTCCGGGATGTCCTGCAAAAGAACCGGAAAACCTCCGATCAGGACCCTGACATGCTGACATTCAGCTTGGGCCTTTGGTGAGGAGCGAACAATGGTGCTCGATTCGTTTTCGGTGAGAGTGGCCCTCGGCGTGGTCACCCTGACACTCCTCTTCCTCTTTTGGGCATCGTTCCAGCGGACGCGCTCACCCTACGCAGGGTGGTGGAGCGTCGCGTTGATGCTGTTCTTCACGGGCAACTGCGCTTTTCTTCTCAATGGCACCGAAGCACAGGTCTGGGCAAACCCGCTGGGCAACGTGCTGGTAGTTTCCGGGGCATTCAGTGTGTGGGCGGGCGCCAGAACCCTGCGCGACCTGAAGGCAACCCCCTTGCAGTTGGCAGCAGCACCCCTGGTTACCGCCGTGGCGTCCGCGGTTGAGGCGCCGGCAGTCAACGTCTGGTCCGGCGGCTTCGTCTACTTGGGCATGATGACCTTGGGCATCGCCTTGGCCGCATGGGAACTCTGGTTCATCAAGTCAGCCCACTCGCAAATGCACAAGGCGCTGGCCGCTGCAGCCGGCCTTCTGGCGGCCTATTACCTTTGCCGTTGGGGTGTCTACTTCATGGAGGGACCCTCCAGCCCGGCATTCAGGACGTACTTCGGTCCAGCCCCGGCGGGCCTGGTGTCCTTGGTGCTGCTGGTGACCGTGTCCTTCAGTATGACTGCACTGACCAGCGACCAACTGATCAAGGGGCTCAAGGAACGGGCCACCAGCGACCATCTGACTGGACTGCTGAACCGTGGCACTTTCCTGGAGCTCGCAGGCAGCGAAGTGAAGCGGCTCCGCAGCTCGGAGACCGTTGTGGCGCTGATGCTGGCGGACCTGGACCACTTCAAAGCGATCAATGACAAGTACGGCCACCCGGCAGGCGACGCCGCATTGAAGGCCTTCGCGGACTCCTGCACAGCCTCCGTCCGGTCAACGGACCTCATCGGAAGGTATGGCGGGGAAGAGTTCATCCTTTTCCTCCCCGGGGCCACACAGGAAAGGGCCGAGAGTATCGCGGCCGAAATCAGTCGTCGCATGGCCTCGCTTGAGGGCCCAGGGGGCTTCCCTTTCCCCACCATCAGCTACGGCGTTACGTCCAGCAACCCGGACGTCACGGACCTGGCAGCCATGATCGAAGTGGCGGACGCAGCTCTTTACAGCGCCAAAGCCCAAGGCAGAAACCGAATTGTTGGAGCAAACCGCCTCGCGGCGGAACCTATCCCGGATGAGGCAGGAAAATGAATGTCAACGAGCTCACGTCGAGGATCCAGGTCCAGCACAACGTGGAACTTACAGAGTTCCGCCGGAATCTGACCGGTCCCCAGCGCCACGCCAGTCCCTTCCGGGAAACCGGGCACCATTCCGCAAGTGCCCATGTGCCCAATGCCGACCGTCGCTCGGTTCGGCTGGGTCCGGTCCAGTCCCTCGAAGACGGTAATGCCAACCTGACGATCGTCGCAGACGTCGAAGGACTTGCGTGGTTCACAGCGGACAGCGGGCTGCTTGGCAGTTGCATCACGGTCTCCATAGCCGGTCACCGCCGGAACACCGGCACCCGTGCTCCGCTGCCGCTGGATGAGTGCGATGCCTGGGTCCGGGCCATTCTCGGCGGTTCGTGGATACCCCACGTGTACCGGGCGGGGAACACCGGCGCCGGGGAGGGAAAGACGGACATCGCCTCCTACAGGCTCTTCCTCGACGAACGGCGCAACCCAACGGCCAAGCCCAGCGCAGTGAACGATCAGGGCCTGCGCCGCCTAGGGGAGTCTTGACCGGTTTGGGCGACCTCGCAGCCTTGCTGGATGCTGTCACCGAAGCCCAGGCCGCCACTACTGAAGGCTCCATGCCCGCCACGCTGCTGCTGTTGAGCCTTGAGGGATTCAAAGACATCAAGAATTCGGTCGGCCATGCAGCCGCGGACCGCGTCCTGGTCACCGTCGGTGACCGCATCAAGTCAGCCGTCCGGACCCACGACGTCGTAGCTCGCCTCGGCGGCGACGAATTCGCTGTCCTGTTGCCCGCCACGCCTCTCTCCCGGGCCACCGCCGTCGGGCACCAGATCCTGGCGGCACTCGAACCGACCGTCGACGTCGGGACGGGGGGCGTTCGGTGTGGGGTCAGCATGGGGTTGCGGGCTGCCGAACCGCACCACAGCGCGGAGGACCTTCTGCTGGAGGCCGATATGGCCATGGAAGCGTCCAGGAATGAAGGCCGGAACAAGCTCAAGACGTTCGATCCGGCCACGCTCCACGAGCGTCAGCTGCATCGCCAGATGGTGGCTGAGCTTCGTGAGGCCATCGCGGGCGATCAGCTGGTTCTGTATTACCAGCCGATCATCGAGTTGGCCACGGGACGGCTCGAAGGAACCGAAGCTTTGGTTCGGTGGAAGCACCCCGAGCACGGCCTGATCATGCCGGACCGGTTCATTCCCATCGCCGAAGAAAGCGGTCTGATTGCGGAGCTTGGCCGATGGGTTCTGCGTGAGTCAGTGGAACAACTGCGTCGATGGCGGCAGGATCCCGCTACCGTGCATCACGATTTCACCATGCAAATCAATGTCTCCGCCGCGGACCTGCAAAGTCTGGCGTTCGTTGACGATGTCCGGGAGGCACTTGCCGCGTCCGGATTGGCCCCCGAGTCCCTGATCCTCGAGCTCACTGAGAGTGCCATCATTCAGAACGATGAGCTGGACCGCTACACGCTGATGAGCCTGAGACGGTTGGGCGTGGGCCTGGAGATCGACGACTTCGGCACCGGATATTCGTCCATGGGGTACCTCAGGAAACTGCCCGTGGACCGGGTGAAGGTGGATCGGCAGTTCGTCCGCGAGCTTGGCGAGGACCCGTCCCAGCTTGCAGTGGTCGCAGCCATTCTTCAGCTCATCCGGGCATGCGGCCTGGACGGAATTTGGGAGGGCGTCGAAACCGCGGAGCAGGCCGCGGCGCTCAGGAGCATCGGGTGTACCACCGGGCAGGGCTACTACTTTGGCAGGCCTGTTCCCGCGCAGGAATTCACGGCGACTTTGGCACGGCAGCGGTTCTGGCTGGTTTAACAGGCAACGCGGGGTCACCTACGGCCCATCCCGAGGGGATTTATGGGCCGCAAGTGACCCCGCGTTGCTTGAGGAACGACTAGCCGAAGTACTTCGGCAGGGTACCTTCGTGTGCTTCGCGGAGCGCGTCCAAGGACAACTCGTCCACGCCGTTGATCTCCAGCTTTCCACCGGCAGCGTCAACCACGCCGATCCGGAGGTGGGCGAAGCCGCGGGCGGTGCACATGTCCTTGAAGCGGACTTCCTCGGACCGGGGAACGGACACAATGGCACGTGCCTGGGTCTCGGAGAACAGTGCGGTGAACAGGTCAACGCCGTCGCGCTCCAGCAGCTCTTCCAGCGCGATGCGGGCACCGACGCCGTAACGCAGCGAGGACTCAACCAGTGCAGCTGCGAGGCCACCTTCGGAGAGGTCGTGTGCGGCGTCGATCATGCCGTCGCGCGAAGCGTTGATGAGGATCTCGCCCAGTGCACGCTCGGCTGCGAGGTCAACGTTCGGCGGCAAGCCACCCAGGTGTCCGCGCAGGTTGGACCACTCCGAGCCGTCCAGCTCTGCTGCGGTGGTGCCCAGCAGGTAGATGGCCTGGCCGTCTTCGCGCCAACCCGACGGCGTGCGGCGTGCGACGTCGTCGAGCTTGCCCAGGACTGCCACCACGGGGGAGGGGTGGATCGGCGTGGTGCCGGTCTGGTTGTACAGGGAGACGTTGCCGCCTGTCACCGGGATGCCGAGCTCCATGCAGGCGTCTGACAAACCACGGATGGCTTCGGCGAGCTGCCACATGACGTCCGGGTCCTCGGGGGAGCCGAAGTTCAGGCAGTCACTGACGGCCATCGGAACAGCGCCGGAGGTGGCGACGTTGCGGTAGGCCTCAGCCAGAGCCAGTTGTGCACCCTGGTACGGCTCAAGGTAGGTGTAGCGGCCGTTGGCATCGGTGGCCAGGGCAACGCCCAAACCGGATTCCTCGTCAACGCGGACCACGCCGGCGTCGTCGGGGAAAGCCATGGCGGTGTTGCCGCCCACGTAGCGGTCGTACTGGTTGGTGATCCAGGACTTGCTGCACATGTTCGGCGACGCGACCAGTTCGGTGACAGCTGCAGCCAGCTCCGAGGGAGCGGACGGGCGGCCGGCATCTTCAACAGATCCGGTGAACGTGTTGGCCTGGACCGAGTCCTGCCATTCCGGGCGGGCGAACGGACGGTCGTAGACCGGGCCGTCGTGCGCTACGGTGCGGGGATCGACGTCGACAATTACGTCGCCTTCCCAGGTGATGATGAGGCGACCGGTGTCGGTGACTTCACCCAACCAGGAGTACTCCACAGCCCACTTGTCCATCACAGCTTCGAAAGCTTCGATGTTCTCCGGGGTGACCACGGCCATCATGCGTTCCTGCGACTCGGACATGAGGATCTCGCCCGGAGTCAGCGTGGGGTCGCGCAGCAGGACGGAGGTCAGTTCGACCTCCATGCCGCCGTCGCCGTTGGAAGCGAGCTCGGACGTGGCACAGGAAATACCTGCGGCGCCGAGGTCCTGGATGCCTTCAACCAGCGAACCCTTGAAGAGTTCGAGGCAGCACTCGATGAGCACCTTCTCAGCGAACGGGTCGCCCACCTGGACGGCCGGGCGCTTGGACGGCTTGGTGTCATCGAAGGACTCAGAGGCCAGAACCGAGGCGCCGCCGATGCCATCGCCACCGGTGCGGGCACCGAAGAGGACAACCTTGTTGCCCTTGCCGGATGCGTTGGCCAGGCGGATGTCCTCGTGGCGCATGACGCCCACGGCCAGGGCGTTCACCAGCGGGTTGCCCTGGTAGACGGAGTCGAAGACCATTTCGCCGCCGATGTTCGGCAGGCCGAGGCAGTTGCCGTAGCCGCCGATGCCGGCAACAGCACCGTGCATGACGCGGGCTGTGTCCGGGTGGTCGATCGCGCCGAAGCGCAACGGGTCCATCACGGCAACCGGGCGGGCGCCCATGGAGATGATGTCGCGGACAATACCGCCGATGCCGGTAGCGGCACCCTGGTACGGCTCAACGAACGACGGCGAGTTATGGGACTCGATCTTGAACGTCACGGCCCAGCCGTCGCCAAGGTTGGTGACGCCGGCGTTCTCGCCGATGCCCACCAGCATGTCCTTCTTCATTTCCTCGGTGACCTTCTCGCCGAACTGGCGGAGGTGGTTCTTGGAGGACTTGTAGGAGCAGTGCTCGCTCCACATGACGGAGTACATGGCCAGCTCGGCGCCGGTGGGGCGGCGGCCCAGGACCTTGACGATCTCGTCGAACTCGTTCTGCTTCAGGCCCAGCTCGGCCCACGGGAGTTCCGTGTCCGGGGTCTTGGCAGCGTGCTCAACGGTGTCGATGTTGAACTTCTTGGTAGTTTCCGTGGTCACTTGTCGCCTCCCACAATCTTGTTCAATACGGAGGTGAAGAAGCCCAGGCCGTCGGTGTCCGTGCCGCCGATGCCGTCCAGCGACTCGGGGCCGAAACCGACCTCAACCGCGTGCTCGGGGTGCGGCATGAGGCCAACCACGTTACCGGCGGCGTTGGAGATGCCGGCGATGTCGCGGCGGGAGCCGTTCGGGTTGAAGCCCACGTAGCGGAACACCACGCGGCCTTCAGCCTCAAGGGCATCCAGCGTTTTCTCGTCCGCGATGTACTGGCCGTCCTGGTTCTTCAGCGGCACAGTGATTTCCTGGCCGTTCTGGTAGTCCAAGGTCCACGCAGTGTTGGCGTTCTCCACGCGCAGGACCTGGTCCCGGCAGATGAACTTCAGGTGATCGTTCTTGATCATGGAACCGGGCAGCAAGTGCGACTCGGTCAGGATCTGGAAGCCGTTGCAAATACCCAGGACCGGGAGCTTTGCCTCGGAGTTGGCGGCGTCGATGATCTTGGACATCAACGGAGCGAAACGCGAAATGGCGCCGGCGCGGAGGTAGTCACCGTAGGAGAATCCGCCGGGGATGATGACTGCGTCAACATCTCCCAGTTCGGAGTCTGCGTGCCAGAGCGGCACCGCCGTGGCGCCTGCAAGCCGCACTGCACGGGCGGCGTCGCGGTCGTCAAGGGTACCGGGGAAGGTCACGACGCCGATCTTGGCGCCGGCTAAGCGGGGCTCGGTGGCGACGGCGACGGCCTCGCCAATCAGGGGGAGTGAAGTCATGTCAGGCCTCGACGACCTCGACGTTGACGACGTCCTCGATCACGGGGTTGGACAGCAGGGTTTCGGCGGCTTCGCGGGCCTGGGCCAGGATGGCGTCGGTCACCTCGCCGTCAACGGTCAGTTCGAAGCGCTTGCCCTGGCGGACTGCGCTGAAGCTGGTGAAGCCGAGGCGGGGCAGTGCACCCACGATTGCTTTCCCCTGGGGGTCCAGAATCTCGGGCTTGGGCATGACGTCGACGACGATCCGGGGCATCCGGTAACTCCTGTGCGTGAGTTGGGTGAACCTTAAATAAGGCTGCCGCGGAGGATGCCGTCTCACGCCGTTCGACCGCGCTCAAACAGTGTTCAGTACAGAGTTTTCTAACACGGTTTCAATCGGCATGGGGGCGCTCCGCGAGCTTGCAACCCCATTCTACCGATTGCGGCGCGCATACCCTATTCAGCGCCGTTCCGCGAGGAGCCCCCGCCGATTCGCGCCAAAATGGCGCGTTTTGAACGCACGACGGCGGCATTGGGCATTGCTCGACGCCGACACTGGCCGGGCGTGGCGGGCGTCACTAGGATGGCCGCATGGCTGAGAAACCGAAATCGATGGTGCTGGGCGTTGTGGTCGCAGCCGTCTTTGCGGGATTGGGACAGATGGTCATCCGGAAAATCAAAGCTGACAGGGCTGCGAGGGACAATCGTGTGACCGTTCCGCTTGATGCCGAAACGCGCGCCAAGATCAGTGATGCGCTGCGCACCCCAAGCAAGTAAGGCCTAACTTCCAAAGTGCCGTTTTTCCGCGAATCGGCGCGGATTAGGGCATATACAAATGCGCTATTCAATCGGGTTAAACGGCCCGGTTACGGCGTAGCTTGGAAGGACAAGCGGGGCTCAGCCCAGCGGCCCATTCAGGATCCAAACCAGGAGGAACAATGACCGAACACGTTGCCGAAGTATCCGCCTGTAGCGTTGGCACTTGCGGATTCAACCACAACGGTTGCACCGCCTTCGGGATCACCATTGGCGGAACCACGGATCACGCATCCTGCGCTACCTTCATCGATACCACTGCAATGGGCGGCCTTCCCAAGGTCTTGGCACACGTTGGTGCTTGCCAGCGCTCCGAGTGCGTCCACAACAACAACCTCATGTGCGAGGCCCATGACGTCAAGGTTGGTCCCGGCGCAGAAGCAGCCGACTGCCTGACCTACGAGCACGCCTGACCTACGAGCACGCCGACTTAGACCAAGCGGGCACTCCCTCACACCAGGGGGTGCCCGCTTTTTCGTGCCCACCCCTCCCAACTGAGTCGCAGTTAAGCGCGTTTTGAGCGCTCAAAACGCGCACTGCTGCTACTTAGTTGGGTCGGCGCGCCACGAGATTCGTCAGGGGGCGTCCCTCGTTCAGCGCGGCCAGGTTGGCGAGCACCAATGCCGCAGATCCCTTGGGCCTGTTGCCTGCAACGTGCGGTGTGATGATCAGGTTCGGCGCGTTCCAGAGCCGGGAGTCGGAGGGGAGGGGCTCCTCCTTGGTGACGTCAAGCGCGGCCACACGCAGCCGGCCTTCCTCGAGGGCTGAGAACAGGGCGTCCTCGTCCACAGTCGCTCCGCGTCCCACGTTCACGAAAATGGCCGTGGCGGGAAGGGCCCGCAGAAGTTCATCGCTGAGGGCATTCGTGGTCTCGTCCGTGGCCGGGAGGATCGAAATCAGCACATCGGTACCGGCCAGCACGGAGGGCAACTCATCGGCTGAAACAACCGGGAATCCGTAGCGCTCGCCGGCGGAGTTGGCTACGCCCGTGACCTTCGCCCCCAATGCAGTCAGCAGGGGAGCCAATCGGGCGGCAATGGAGCCAAAACCCCAAATGGTGACGTTGGCGGCGTCGAGGGTGTAAAGACCCTCGGTGGCAGGTGCCGACTGCGCTGAATTGTAGGCGCTGTCCCACGTGGAGGTTTTCTGGGCTTCCAGCAGGACATCAAGGCGACGCACGGCTGCCAGTACCAGGGCCAGCGCATGCTCGGCTACCGGACCATCGTGAAGGGAACGGCCGGACGTGATGGCGACGTCGCCGGCGAATCCGGCGGCGAGCACGGAGTCGGGACCGGCCGCCAGCGTTTGAACGAGCTTGAGCTGCTGCATCCGGCTGGCAGCGTCGGCCAGGTTTTCTGCGGTGTTCCGCCAGACCACCAGGACCTCAGCGTCCACGTGCTCGTCCGGGATCGGCTGGTCCACCTGGTAGACGAGCACCTCTTCACCCGAGTTCGAAAGGTCAAGCTCCACGGTGTGGGGGACGAGGATTTTCACTGCAGCTCCGTCACTGAAAAGGGGTTTGCCGTACGTGCATGAGACTAGCGGTTCGCTAAGGGCCCGTGCGCCTTGGACGTCACCCCTAGCAATGTGACGGCGAACACCCTATGGTGGTAGGACGTTCGACGTGGCACGTAACACAAGCTGCTTCGCTGCGTTAATTCCTGCCCTCAACACCCCGCGAGATGGCATTTCGCACGCATTCCTGAGCTTGGGGGTGCGAACTGCCATCTCGGAGTCGATTCGAAAGGACAATGGATTTGAGATCCATACCCCCTGCACCATCGCTCGCCCGCATCGCGGCCACCGGCGCACTCAGCCTGGGACTCCTGGCCGGCATGGGACTGCCAGCCATGGCCGCGCCGATCCCACCCAGCAACCCGGCCGCCGCGCCGGGCACCTTTACCGAAGCCAATATCGGGGCCGACCGCACAGCTGCCAACTTCTTCTACCGGATCCCGGCCCTGACGTACTTGGGCAACAACGTGGTGCTGGCTGCATGGGACGGCCGTCCTGGGTCAGCCGCTGACGCCCCCAACCCGAACTCGATCGTCCAGCGCCGAAGCACTGACGGAGGCCAGACCTGGGGCCCGGTTCAGGTCATCGCCGCGGGACACGTAGCCGATGCCAGCGGCCCAAAGTATGGCTACAGCGACCCCTCCTACATCTACGACGCTGAGGCGGGCAAGGTCTTTGCGCTCTTCGTCTACTCCAAGGACCAGGGCTTCGGCGGCAGCCAGTTCGGCAACGACGACGCCGACAGGACCGTCATCTCGTCGGCAGTCATCGAATCCTCGGATGGCGGCATCACGTGGAGCCAACCGCGGCTCATCACCAACGTCACCAAGCCAGGCACGAGCAAAACCAGCCCGGTTGCCGGCGACGTCCGCTCCAACTTTGCCTCCTCCGGCGAGGGCATCCAGCTCAAGTACGGCCAGTACAAAGGCAGGCTGATCCAGCAGTACGCCGGTGACGTCCGCCAGGCCGATGGCACCAATAAGATCCAGGCCTACAGCGTCTACTCCGACGACCACGGCGCCACGTGGCACAAGGGGGCCAACGTGGGTGACCGCATGGACGAGAACAAGACCGTTGAACTCTCCGACGGCCGCGTTCTGCTCAACTCCCGTGACAACGCGAATCAGGGCTACCGAAAGGTGGCCGTTTCCGCCGACGGCGGCGACACCTACGGGCCGGTCACGCAGGACACGGAACTCCCGGACCCCGCCAACAACGGAGCCATTGCCCGAATGTTCCCCAACGCTGCGCAGGGCTCGGCCGACGCCAAGAAGCTCATTTTCACCAATGCCAACTCCAAGACCGGCCGCGAAAACGTCTCGGCCCGCGTTTCCTGCGACGACGGCGCCACCTGGCCCGGTGTCCGCACCATCCGTTCGGGCTTCTCTGCCTACTCCACGGTGACCCGCATGGAAGAGGGCAAGTTCGGCGTCCTCTACGAGGGCAACTACACGGACAACATGCCTTTCGCGACGTTCGACGACGCCTGGCTGAACTACGTCTGTGCACCCTTGTCCGTCCCTGCCGTCACCACGGCTCCCGGCGCCACGCAGCAGGTCGCCGTTACTGTCACCAACCAGGAAGCCACCACGATTTCGGGCGCCAACGCCACCGTCTACACCCCGAGCGGCTGGTCCGCCACCACGGTGCCGGTTCCCGACGTCGCCCCCGGCGCCTCGGTGACCGTCAATGTGGCCTTGACAGCACCCGCGAACGCCAGCGGTCCGCAGAACCTTAACGCTGCGTTGACGACGGCGGATGGCCGGGTCGCGCAGTTCACCTTCACCGCCACCGTGCCCGTGGCCCCGCAGGTGGGACTCACCATTGCCGGGACCGCCCCGGCGCGCGACGTCGTCGCCAGCCCGTATCAAGTGGGAGAAGTGCTGAACTACTCGTTCAACGTCAAGAGCACGGCAAACGTGACAGCCAACGCGGTCCCCGTTTCCGGAACGTTCGACTCCGGCTTCCTGCCGCCGTCGGCCCCCAACTGCCGGTTCAACAACCTGGCTGCCGGCGCCAGCTACAACTGCACCACCGCCAAGCATGTGATCACCGCGGCAGATATCGAACGCGGGTACTTCGTGCCGGAGGCGACCTTCAGCATCACCGCCAGTTCGACGCCGTCACTCACCAAAACCGTCGCGTTCGCCGGCGCTGCGGTGGCCTTGCGTGACGGCCTCGTGGCCGCTGAGATCAGCGGGGCGCGTGCCGACGTCGGCCGTGACCTCGCAACCCAGCCCTACGCGGCGGGTGAGCTGGTCCCTTATACCTTCACGGTGAAGAACCCCAGCCCGTTGGTGGAAAAGGTGGTCCCGACGGCCGGCAACTTCAGCCCGTTCGTGCCGGAGGGGCCAGGCAACTGCCGGTACCTCTCCTTGCCGGCCGGGCAGAGCTACCAGTGCGCCACTCCGCGCCACACGGTCACAGCAGAAGAGGCGGAGCAGGGATTCTTCGTTCCCAAGACCACCTGGGACGTCAGCTCGGCAGGCCAGAGCACCAGGAGCTACGGGATCGACGGTGGTGAGGTGGACCTGAAGGTACGGGAGCCGAAGCTTGAAGGGACGGTGTCGGCGGAATGGGCAGACGCTGACGGCGACCGGTTCGCCAGTGCCGGTGATCCCGTCGCGTACACCTACACCGTGGGCAACGCGGGAAATGTGGCACTGACCGGGCTGGACGCACCCACCACCGGTATTACGGAAACGGCCCTGCCCGTGGGTGGCACTGCAACGGCCACACGCGTTCACGTGCTGACGGCTGCCGATGTCGCTTCGGGCACCGTCGGTGCGGTGTCTTTCGAGGCAACCGCCAGCAATGGCTCCAAGCACGTCAGTGCGTCCGTAGACGGTGATCCGTTGGCGCTCACAGTCCAGCCGGCGCAACCGGGCGCCGAGCCTGTTCTGACAGTCCAGGACCTTGACGGCCAAACGGCCCCCTTCGATCTGGGCGCCGCGGACAAGTACCGCAACGGCCAGAAGGTCACCCTGAAGGGCTTGGAATACGGCGATTGGTACTACGTGTATTTGAACAAGACCAGCTTCCGCGTCGGCTGGATCTTCCCCTCCACAGAGAACACCCTGGAGTTCATCCTGCCCTCGGACGTGAAGAACGGCCGGGACGATGTTGTTGTCCTGGACAAGGACGGTCTGCAGGTCTCCTTTGACCGCCTGCAGGTGACCCCGAAGGGCGACAACAGTTAGTTGTAAGAGCAACATTTGGCAGCGGGCCGCAGGACATTCCTGCGGCCCGCTGCTTTTTATTGTGTGACGCGTCCGGACTCCCGTGACAAGACAAATTTCCCAAAATGTGCTGTATGTCGTAATTTGCTATCGCTCTGTACTCTGTGAATCGGCTGGTCATCGCTTAGTGACAAGAACTGTCAAAAAGCAGCCGATTTCAGTTGCCAGGCCCCGGCGACGATGCCAGGGCCGCCCTCAGTGAAAGGTGCAATCACCCGTGAAATCAGAAGGAAAGAGCTTCGTCAGAAGCGGGGGGCTTCGAAAAGCGGCAGCAATTGCTGTCGGCTTGCCGTTGCTGCTCTCCTCCTTGGCGTTGCCCGCACAAGCGGCCCCAGCGCCGGAGACCGTGGCGGGGGTGGCCAAGAAGAACCTTGACCCCAGCGCCTACAAGGACGGCCGCTACATGGTTGTTCTGGCCGAAAAGCCTGCGGCGACCTACGACGGCGGTACCGCGGGACTTGCACCGACCAAACCGGAAGAAGGCAAGAAGCTCGACGCCGAAAGTGCCGAGGTCAAGGAATACCAGCAGCACCTGCAGGAAACACAGCAGGAAGTTGCGCAGCAGGAAAACGTCACCATCCAGCGGGAATTCACCACCGCCGTCAATGGTTTCAGTGCGAATCTGACCGCGGATCAGGCCATCAACCTGGCCAAAGATCCCAAAGTGCTCATGGTTGCACCGGACACCCAGTACGCTCCGGACTACTCCACCACCGATTTCCTGAAACTCAGTGGCCCCAACGGCACGTGGAACACCCAATACGGTGGCCAGGAAAATGCCGGCAAGGGAACCGTTGTAGGCGTGATCGACACTGGTTACACGCCGTCCAACCCGTTCTTCGCCGGGGAGCCCGTTGGCCCACTGGCAGGTAATCCGGAGGTCGGAGTTCCTTACCGCACCAACGACGGCAAGATCGCCATGCTGAAGGCCGACGGCGACACCTTCATCGGGGAATGCCAGCCGGGCCAAGGCACCGGCGCCGACTATGACGGCAGTGCTTGCAACTCCAAGGTCCTCAGCACCCACTACTTCGCTGACGCCTTCCTGGAAACTGTCCCGGAGGAGAACAGGGCTCCCGAAGAACTGATTTCGGCCGTGGACGTCGACAGCCACGGCACCCACACCGCCAGCACCGCCGCGGGCAACGCCAACGTGGACGCCGTGGTTGATGGACGCAGCTTTGGCATCACCAGCGGCATCGCCCCGGCCGCCAAGCTCTCCATCTACAAGGTCTGCTGGGAAGACACCGATCCCGCCACGGGTGGTTGCTACGGCTCGGCCTCCGTGGATGCGATCGAGCAGGCCATCCTGGACGGCGTGGATGTCCTGAACTACTCCATCTCCGGTTCCACCACGTCCACCACGGACCCCGTCTCGCTGGCGTTCCTTTCCGCCGCTTCGGCCGGCATCTTCGTGGCAACCTCGGCCGGCAACTCCGGACCCACAGCCAGCACCGTCAACCACGGAGCACCATGGCTGACCACGGTTGCTGCTACCTCGTTCTCCCAGGAACTCCAGGGAACGGTGGAATTCTCCGATGGCAGCAAGTTCCGCGGAGCGAGCATCATGAACCGTGAGGTGAGCGGGGCCGGCGTCGTGCTGTCCGCCAACGCTGCCAGCGGTGAGGGCAACGCGGCACTCTGCACTCCCGGGTCCCTGGACCCGGCCAAGGTGGCGGGCAAGGTTGTGGTCTGTGACCGCGGCGTTGTGGACCGCACCGCCAAGAGCGCCGAGGTGCTCCGCGGCGGTGGCGTGGGCATGATCCTGGTGAACCTGACCGAATCGTCGCTGGACACCGATAAGCATGCTGTGCCCACCGTTCACGTGAACCCGCCTGCGACCCAGACCATCAAGGACAAGGTCACGGCCAACCCGGCCATCACCGTTTCCCTGGTCAACCACGACACCACCGGCCTGCCCGCGGAAGCTCAGCCGCAGATCGCTGGATTCTCCTCCCGCGGACCGCTGCTCGCTACGGATTCCGACCTGTTGAAGCCCGATGTGTCCGCACCCGGCGTCGCAATCCTTGCCGGTGTTTCGCCTATCGGGACCGGTGGCGACAACTTCGGCTTCCTGTCCGGTACGTCCATGGCATCCCCGCACGTTGCGGGCTTCGGTGCACTGATCCTGTCCAAGAACCCGCAGTGGTCTCCGGCCACGGTGAAGTCCGCCATGATGACCACTGCCGGTCCGGTCAAGCTGGCCAACGGCGCAGTGAACAAGGATGTTTTTGCTACGGGTGCAGGTCAGGTTGATCCCGCCAAGGTTCTGTCCCCGGGCCTGGTGTACGACGCCACTACTGAGGATTACTTGAAGTTCGTCCAGGGCACGGGCATGGACCTGGGCATGGAAGGACTCGGCACCACCTTGCCGCGGGACATGAACGTTGCGTCGTTCGCGCTGGGCAACCTGGCCGGCAAGATCGAGGTCACCCGTACGGTCACCGCGCTGACGCCGGGCCTCTACCGCGCATCGGCCAACGTGCCGGGCGTCAACGTCAAGGTCACCCCGTCCGTCCTGAACTTCGGGGCTGTCGGTGAAAAGAAGACGTTCAAGGTCCAGTTCGAAAACAACAGCGCCGCCCTGGGCAAGTTCGCCATGGGTTCGCTGACCTGGCAGGGTGCCAACAAGACCGTCACCTCGCCGATTGCCGTCCGCCCGCAGTCGGTGATCGCGGACAAGGCGCTGGCTTTCACGGGGACCGGCCCCAACGGCTCCGCCACCATCAACATCACCTCCGGCACAAACGCACCGGTGGGAGTCACTGTTGATGGGCTGTCCAAGGCTGATTCCTCCGCCGTGGAACTGGTTCCGGGTCCGTTTGCCGGGGAAACCAATGCCTCCAACTTCGTGAAGAAGGTGACTGTTGGTGAGGGCAAGGCGATGGCCAAGTTCTCGGTCATTTCCTCCGACGAGGCCGCGGACTTCGACATGCTGGTCCTCACCCCTGCCGGGCAGCAGCTGCCGTCGGCCACGGCGTCGGCCAGTGAATCCGTGACCGTGCCCAACCCGGCACCGGGCGACTACTACGTGTTCGCCAACCTCTACGCGAGCCCCAACAACCAGCCCACCAAGGCCACTGTTGATGCTGCGGTCCTGGGGGCAAACGAAGGCAACGCCACCGTGACGCCAAATCCGATCCGCCTGGCCAACGGCAAGACGGGGCAGATTTCGCTCAACTGGCAGAACCTCGAGCCGGGTTCCTACATTGGTCGCCTGACCTTTGCCGGAACCAGCGAGCCGAGCTTCGTCACTGTTGTGGTCAGCGCGGGCTCCGTTGTGGTTCCGGATGCGGAGAACCCGAGCAAGGACAAGAAGGACAATGGACCCCGTGGCAAGATCCGTGCCGATGAGCCGGTACAGGAGAACAACGCGGGCTAAGTCTTTTACAGCACCTGGGTAACGGCAGCGGCCGGCGGAAATTCCCGCCGGCCGCTGCTGTATCTCTGGAGTCTCAGGTGGCGCCGGTGGATCCTCCGGTGTTGCCCAGCAAAGACGCCATGGTGCGCCAGCGCGCGATCTCGCACCCGTCTGTCCGGCTGAACTGGCTGTAGACCTTCCGGCCGCGGAACCATCCGGTCACCAATGCCACCTGGGGGCCACCGTACTGTTGCGTGCAGAGGCGGTCGGGGCGGGGAACCGGGAAGAACACTTCCTCGCCGAACTGCTCGACGGCGGCAAGCGCCGCGGGCGCGTCCGGAAGGTTCGAGTCAATGGAGTCCGGGTCAGGAGAAAGCACGCCGTCGAGCGACCGGAGGCGAAACTCCCTGGGCGCGGCGCCAGGTGCTTCCGTGAGCGTGACTGTGAGGTCGACGTCGTACTCGGTCTTTTCGGTGAAACCCATGGTTACCTTTCGCTGGTGGCAATGGGTGCCTGGGCAGCGGTTTCCTGGAGGTCGTCCAAGAGGGGCTTGACTGCCTGCAGCACACGGGCCCTCAATTCCTGCGATTCGGATGCGAAGGCCCGCTGGTACTCAACGTACTCGGCCTTGCCCTGCGGTGTCTCGATCCTGATGGGCGGGTAGCCCCATTCTTCGAGATCGTACGGGGACGCCTGCATGTCCATGGCGCGGATCCGCCACGACAACTCGAAGCAGTCCATCACCAGCTCACCTGGCAGGGCCGGCGTCAGCTTGTAAGCCCATTTGTAGAGGTCCATGTTGGCATGCAAACATCCCGGCTGCTCCATGGTCCGCTGGTTCTCGCGCGTGGGGGTGAGCTCATTGAGGGGGATCGCGTCCGGGGTGTAGAAACGGAAGGCGTCGAAATGGGAGCATCGGATGCGGTTCTCTTCCACCACCGCGTCCGTTCCCTCACCGCCGAGCCTCAGCTTCAGGTACTCGTGCCGGAGCTCGAACTTCTCCTGGCGATACACCATGGCCCACTCGTGCAGTCCGAAACAGCCGAACTGGGCAGGCCGCTTGGCCGTGCCACTGAGGATGATGCCCGCGAAACTTATGGCCTCGGCCCGTTGCGCAAGGAATCCGTCCCGGTCAAAGGTGACCGCAAGGGTCCCTGGCGGCAGTCCGACGGCGGCGAGCTGGGCGTCGTCGAGCGTTCTGTAGAACTTCCAGGCGGCGCGCTCGCGGGCGCGTTCGCCACTCAACACCACGCCGTCGCCCGGATGCCAGCGCAGCAGTTGCCCCGGTTTTTGGGTGTAGTACGTGAAGAGGAAATCCTCCACGGGATGCTTCTGGCCGGCCGATCGGCGCGCCAAATAAGGGTCCGCGTACCGTGCGACGCGTGCATGATGGGCAGCCTCCAACCTGAGCCATTGCTCCTGGGGGAGGTGCTGCGGCCTAGGCTGCTCCACCGCTGGAACCAATGACGGCACTGGCCGCGTCCCACAGGGCGATCTGGCAACCGTCGGTTCGGCTGAACGAAGCAGTGACTTCCACGCCGTCAACCGACCCGGTGATCTTGGCCGTTTGCGGGCCGCCGTACTGCATGGTGCAGGCTTGATCGGTCTTGACCGGGGCGGGGCTGAGCAGTTGCGGGTTGTCCTTGATCGCAGTGCAGGCCGCCTGCGCGTTGGGGTGGCTACTTTCCTCCGCCGGCGCGCCGCCAGTGCACACGAGTGTGTAATTCTTCGGCGCCGCCTCCGCCGATTCGAGGTAGACGATGGAGAGTTCGGCATTGCCCTGGCCGGGTGTGGGGGTGGTTCCCGGGACGCTGGGATCGGGTGTGGTGTCCTCCGGGCCGAGCGTGGTGGGCTGCTCGCTTGGCGTTCCTGTTTGGCTGGCGGCAGGTGAGGACGACGACGGTGCTTGGGTTGCGCTGCTGGTTGCGCTTCCTGTTGTCCCGGGCGTCGGGCCGCCTGAGCAGGCGGCAAGTCCGGCGACGGCGATGACCGCCAGTGTTAGCCGTGCTGTACGCAAGCGCATGGAATCACTCCTAGGTTGATGCCATTTTACGCTGATGGGTTGGGGCGCGGGTTCGCTGTTGGCCGGTTCGCTGTTGGCCGGTTCACGCCCAGCCGTGGGCGCCTTCGCGCTGCGTCGCCGCGATCAATCCGGTCATTGCCCGGTGCAGCTCCGCTACTTCCTCGCGGCTGAGCTGCAAGCGTTCGCGGATCTCGCCCGGCACGGCCGTGGCTTGTTCACGGAGGGCGGCACCCTTGTCCGTGAGTTTGATGGCCAGTGCGCGCTCGTTGCCGGGAACGCGTTCGCGGGTGACCAACTCGGCTTCTTCGAGGCGTTTGAGCAGGGGAGACAGGGTTGCGGGTTCGTGGAGGAGGGCGTCACTGATGTCCTTTAGCGTGCGGGGGCTGCGTTCCCAGAGCGCGAGCATCACCAGGTATTGGGGGTGCGTGAGCCCGAGCCGTTCCAGGACGGGCTTGTAGACACCCACTACGCTGCGTGAGGCCACCGTCAGCGCGAAGCAGAGTTGGCGCTCCAACAAGAGGTCGTCGGTTTCCTCAGTGACGTCGTTGACGGTTGTCATTGCTTCTCCCTGCATTAGTTAGTGCACTAATTGTTAGTGTACTCTGGAGGTATTGAATCGTCGAAAAAGGAGTCGATCCCCGTGGCCAATGAGTCTTTCACCCAGAAGTTCATGCGAGCTACAGGCAAGCTGCGGGTCATCTTCGGCCCCGCGCACAGCAGCTCACTGGATCACGAAATGACTGAGGCCAACCGTAGGCTACTCGCACAGCGCCAGGCTGAAACGCAGCAGTGGGAAACCCTTCGGCGCCCGGACGGCAGCACGTACGTTGTGCCCCGCAATCCGGACGACAAGTCGCTGCGCTAAGCCCTTTTCTCCGGCCGAACCCCTGTTTGGGTGCGTCGACGTTTCAGAGGTGATGGTGCGGGCCACCGGCCAGGCGTTCTAGTACCTCTCGCTGCCCTCGATCTCGGCGGGCGTAGGCAGGGGCCATGACCCGAGCCTTTTGCGCTTCCCGGGCGTAAAATTGGCTCACTGGCACGACATGCGCCGTTGTGCCGCTTTTCTCTCTCCCGTCGAAAGGAGGTGGAAGAACATGGGACGCAAGTTGGAAAGCTTCCAGCATGTGACCGAAAGGCTGACGTTCGTCTTTGGGCCCGCAACCCACGGCGACACGGACACCCCTGTGGTGCACAAGCATGACGACTTCGAGTCGGCCTCTGAGGAAGACTTGAAGAATTTCGACGTCGAGACTGATTCCGAAGGGCATCACTACGCAGTCCGGAACAACGACCCAGGACCGACCAGCACTGATTACTCCATGAAATAGGCGTGACCCCAAGGACCGGAGCGTAAGCCCCGGTCCTTTCGCGTGTGCCCCCAACGCTCTTTCACGTCCTGTTGGGTTTGGCCTGACGCTCTTTCACGTCCCGTCGGGTTTGGCCTGACGCTCTTTCACGTCCCGTCGGGTTTTCCCTGACGCTCTTTCACGTCCCGTCGGGTTTGGCCTGACGCTCTTTCACGTCCCGTCGGGTTTGGCCTGACGCTCTTTCACGTCCCGTTGGCCGCCCGAACGTGGGGGAGTCCGTTTATCGGTGGACTCCAACGCTGTCACCGTGACAGATCGTTCCGGAAAATCGGAGTTCATCTGAGAGAGGGATGCTCAAAAGGGGGTGGGATGTGGGAGAGGGATGCTCAAAAGGGGGTGGGATGTGAGGGAGGGATGCTCAAAAGGGGGTGGGATGTGGGAGAGGGATGCTCAAAAGGGGGTGGGATGTGGGAGAGGGTGCTCAAAAGGGGGTGGGATGTGAAAGAGGGGTGCGGGGAGTAGGATCCGTTAAAGCGGAAGGACCGGAGCGTTGGCTCCGGTCCTTCCGCGATTCCCGACGGCGGCACTCCCTTGTGGGGGTGACGTCACCCGGGCATGTTGTTGTCTTAGCCTTCGCAATCCGTGCAGTAAGCGAGGCCGTCCTTTTCGCGCGCGATCTGCGAGCGGTGGCGGACCAGGAAGCAGGAGCTGCAGGTAAATTCATCGCTTGCCTGGGGGATAACTGTGACGATGAGTTCCTCTGCGACGATTTCGCCGCCGGGGCCGCTGGCGTCAAGGCCATCGGTTTCGTCAAGTTCCAGGACCACGCTCTTAGCTGTGGGCGCGCTGGCGGATTGGAGCGCCTGGAGCGACTGCTCCTGCGTCTCTTTCACGTCTGTCCGGAGTTCGTCGTAGTCAGCTGCCACTTGTTGATGCCTCTTCGTGTACTTGGGTGGTTATTCGCATATGCAACGTACAGCATGCCACGAAAATTCCATATCTTACATCAGTCGCAGAGTTTGTGGCGTTAACCACGTGAGCGGCAGCTCCCGTGGAAGCTGCCGCCCGTCGTCGTGAGGGGCCTCGAATGCTAGCGGAGGTCGATCTCCAACGACTGGAAATCGTCGGCCGCGTGGCGACCAACCAGCAGCCTGAAAGCGCCCTGCTCAAACTTCCATCCGCCGTCGAAATGCGCGAAAGCTTTGGCCGGAATACGGATCTCGACGCTGTCCGTGCCGGCAGGTGCGAGGTGTGTCCCGGCAAAGCCGGCGAGCCAGCGGACGGGGCGTTCCACGGCAGAGTCGGCGCGGTCGAGGTAGACCTGGACTACTTCGCGTCCGGTGCGAGTGCCGGTGTTCTTGACGGGGACGTGAACAATGACATCCTTGCCGGCCTGAACGGACCGCGGCGCGTGGGCCTTGCCGAGTTCGAACGTGGTGTAGCCGAGACCGAACCCGAAAGGCAGCGCAGGTGCCGCGCCGCCGGAGGCTTCCTGCTTGAGCCACGCGCGGTAGCCCACGTGGATGCCCTCGGAGTACACGAGCTTGCCGTCAATGGGTGTGGTGCTTAGGACGGGGACGTCTTCCAGCGCGGCAGGCCACGTGGTGGGCAGACGGCCGCCCGGCTCTTCGGTACCCAGCAGGATGTCGGCGATTGCACTGCCGAATTCCTGGCCACCGAACCACCCGAGTAGGACTGCGCCGACCTTGTCCAGCCACGGCATGAGAACCGGTGAACCGGAGTTCACCACAACCACAGTGCGCGGGTTGACCGCGGCCACGGCCTCCACCAGCTGGTTCTGGAAGCCAGGGAGGTCCAGGTTCTTCCGGTCGAAGCCTTCCGACTCGATGGCTGCGTTGGTGCCCACAACAACCACTGCGACGTCGGAATTCCGGGCAGCCTCCACGGCCGCGTCAATGTCCGCCTGCGGATCCGCTACTACCGTCTCCTCACCCAGGAGGATTGCGGTGAACGGAATCGCCTGCTCCTTGGGCAGCTGATACGCGGCTTCGATGCGTACTTTCTGCCCGGTCGTGGCTTCAATGGCGTGGACAGTCTTGGGGGGATCGAACAGGGCGGCACCCAGGACTTCGGTGTCGTCTTCGAGTTCGCTGTTGAACACTTCCGTTCCATCCAACACAAAGCGGATCTGTCCCACCGTGCCAATGCCGAGGTGGTGGATGCCCGCTGTTTCGGCTGTCCAGTCCGCCTCCATGCGGATGGTGGCGGCGCCGTCGGGAATTCCAACCCCAAACCAGATCAAGTGCGAGGCCAAGCGGTCCTCGCCGGAGATCACCGAGCCGTCTTCAGCGAGGAAGGTGACGCGGATTCCGGGCACGTCGGAGACCGGGTTGTGCAGTGAGGTGCGGGGGAATGCCTGGAGGCCCTCGGCCACCTTGGCGCCGCGCGCATAGGTGACGCTGACGTCGTCGGGCAGTGCTTTCCGCAATCCCTCAAGCGGCGAGACGGTGTACTTGGGCATCACCGTGGCGCTGCCGCCACCCTGCGTGCGGGCCTCTTCGGCGTTGTGGCCGATCACGGCGACGTTGCTGAGCGCAGTGGCGTCCAGCGGCAGCAGGCCACCCTGGTTGCGGACAAGCACCGCGCCGCGGACGGCAACTTCACGCGCGACGGCGGCTCCGTCCAGTTCCGCGGGAAGTTCGGTGACTGCGGGCGCGAAGCCCTCAAGCGAGCCGACGCGGGCGGCGAGTCGCAGGATGCGGGTGACTTTCTCCTGGATGGCCTCGCGGCTGACGCGGCCATCGTTGACTGCGGCCAACAGCTTGGGTCCCCAGTGGCCTACCGGGCCCGGCATTTCCAGGTCCTGGTGGGCGTTGGCGGCGTCAATGGAGCGAACGCCGGTCCAGTCCGATACGACGACGCCGTCGAAGCCCCATTCCGTGGACAGCGGTGTTTCGAGCAGTTTGTTCTCGCTGGCCGTGGTGCCGTTGATGGAGTTGTACGAGCTCATCACCAGCCACGCGCGGGCCTCGGTGATGGCGTCCTCGAAAGCTGCGAGGTAGAGCTCGCGCAGCGGGCGTTCGTCCACCACGGAGTTGGCGGTAAAGCGCTCGGTTTCGGCTTCGTTGGCCAGGTAGTGCTTGGGGGTCGCGCCGACGCCCATGGACTGGACACCGGAAACGTAGCCGGCGGCCATGGTTGCGGTGAGCCGCGGGTCCTCGCTCATGCATTCGAAGTGGCGCCCGCCCAGCGGCGAGCGGTGCAGGTTGATGGTGGGGCCGAGGACGGCGTGGACGCCCTTGCGGCGGGCTTCCTGACCCAGGACCTGGCCGTAGCGGTTCGCCATTTCGACGCTCCAGGTTGCGGACAAAGCGGACGACGAGGGCAAGGAGACAGAGTCGTGACGCTCATCGAAGTCTTCGCCACGGACGCCTGCAGGACCGTCGGACATCACAACGCGGGTCAGCCCGATTTCCTGGATGGCATGGGTTGACCAGACGTCTGCGCCGGTGAGGAGCTGGACCTGCTGTTCGAGCGAGAGGCTCGAGGCCAGTTCGCGGATGCGCGCCTCGGCGTCCGGCGCCCCGGTCTGCGGGGCCGTGACAGCGGCCGACAATGTGGGGTTCATTTACTTGACTCCTTTGATACGGGTAACGAGGACGGCACCGACGATGCCGATCACAGCGCCACCGAGGAACAATGCGGGGTAGCCCCCAATGGCAATGACAGGGAAGGCGACGGCGGGTACGAGCGACTGCGGGAGGGCCTGGGCGATGTTGAAGACACCGAAGGTTTTGGCGTTCTCGGACTGGCTGCCGGGGAGCAGGTCGGCGATGAGGGCGACGTCCACTGCGCTGAAGACTCCGAGCCCGAGGCCCAGGATGGCTTGGCCTGCCAGGACCTGACCGGTGTCGGTGCTGGTAGCGATGACGATCAGCCCCACCATCATGACCAGGGCGGAGATGATCACCATGCCCTTGCGCTTGCCGACGCGGTCGCTGATCCAACCGCCTGCGAGGCTGGTGATGACAGTGCCGGCAGAGCTCACCAGTGTGGCCTGGAACACCAGGCTGGTGACCTGGGATTCTGCAACGTGGAGGTGGTCCGCGAAGAAGTACGGCAAGTACAGGAGCCCTGCGCAGTAGCCCATGTAGACCATGAACTTGGTGAGCCAGGCCCAGCCAAGGCCCGGGTAGGTGCGCGGGTTGAAGTAGAACGAACCCAGGATCTCTTTGAGGTTCAGTGGCGCCGGCTTCTCGGTGAGGACTCGGTCCTTGAACGTGAAGGCGAAAGCGATTGCGACGGCGGTTCCCACAACGCCGGGGACCACGGCCATCTGCAGGGCGTTGTCGAACATTTGCGCGAAGAACGCAGCGGCCACGAGCCCGATTGGCAAGGTCATGCCGATCAGCCCGGAGAGGCGCCCGCGCTCGGAGGGGGCTGCTTGGTCGGGGAGCGTGGCTACGAGGGCGGCCAGTGCCGCGTTGAAGCCCAGCTGTGCTACAACCCAGGCGATGAGGACCGTGCCGACATCTGCGGCCGACCCCAGCAGGAACAGTGATGCCAGTCCGAGCAGCGAGCCACCGACGATCCAGGGCTTGCGCATTCCGAAGCGGGAGGTTGTGCGGTCGCTCAGGCGTCCGAAGAGCGGGTTGGCCAGCAGGGCTATGGTGGCGCCGACGCCTGCCACCAAGCTCAGTGCTCCGGCGCGGGTGTCCGGGGTGGTGATTTCCGAGACCTTGATGGCCAACACCACCAGCGCGGGGGCCAGGACGGCCATCCAAAGACCTGCGCTGGCGATTGGCATGCCGATGACGTAGGCGCGGGGAGCGCGGGCCGCTTCGACGGCTGCAGCTTCGGTGCCGGCCGCCGGCGCCTGTTGTTTGAGGTTGAGGGCCACATTGCCTCCTGATGAACGGGTGACCCACCGTTGGGTCTCGAGAAAGACTTTAGCGCCTAAAATCTAGTGTGACTAGATTTTTGAGCAAGAAATCTAGTCGGACTCAATTTTGGGAGGGTGAAATAGACTGAACGGATGTCAACGTCGAGGGCGCGCGGCCAATACGCGAAGGGTGCGGAGCGCCGCGAACAGATTATCCAGACGGCCACCGACGTCTTTGCCACGGAGGGATTTGAAGGCACAGCGCTCAAGCACGTCGCGGAACGGGTCGGGGTCAAGGAAGCCACCCTGTTCCACTACTTCAAAGGCAAGCAGGAGCTTCTCACGGCAGTCCTCGCTGAACGCGACCGCCGGTCCCTGACCGCAAGCGGCGAGCAAGGCGTGGGCATCCACCTGATGCCCGCAATCGCCGAGCGGAACCGCACGGAACCGGGCCTGACCACCCTCTACGCGGTGGCCTCGGCCACGGCCAATGACCCCGGCCATGACTCCCACGCCTACTTCAAAGACCGCTACGAGGGAGTGGTCAGGGAGGTTGCCGAAGACATTGCCCGTCGGCAGCAAACCAACGAGGTCCGGACCGACGTCGACGCAGTGATGCTCGCCCGGCTGACGGTCGCAGCCTTCGATGGCCTGCAGCTTCAGTGGCTCTATGACAAAGACGTGGATATGGCAGAGGGATTGAAGCAACTGGTGGACGTTCTGCTGGCGCCGAGGGATCGGGCGGAGCCTTAATTCGTCGATACCACCGGCATGGAAATCGTCGGGTGGGCGGCGACAACACCAGGGACGAAACGAAAGGACCGGAGCGCCCGCTCCGGTCCTTTCGTCGTTAATGCCTGCAGCTAATTCGCGACGGCGTTACCCGCCGTCGCGGTGTCGCTTGCCATGGTGACCCTAGCGGCCGGTGCCGCCGTAGACGGTAGCTTCGCTGTCGCCGTCGAGCTCGAAAGCGGCGTGGATGGCGCGGACGGCGTCGTCCAGCTTGTCAGCGCTGGTGACCACCGAGATGCGGATTTCCGAGGTGGAGATCATGTCGATGTTGATGCCGGCGTCGGAGAGGGCCTTGAAGAACGTGGCCGAGACGCCCGGGTGCGAACGCATACCCGCACCGATCAGGGAGAGCTTGCCAACGTGCTCGTTGTATTCGATGCTCTCGAAGCCGATCTGCTCCTCTGCTGCACGCAAGGCAGCCAGGGCGTCAGCGCCCTCGACGATCGGCAGGGTGAACGAGATATCCGTGCGGCCCGTGCCGTGGGTGGACACGTTCTGGACGATCATGTCGATGTTCGAGTGGGCATCGGCGATCACCTGGAAGATCGCGGCAGCCTTGCCGGGGATATCCGGAACGCCAACAACGGTGACCTTGGCTTCGGACCGGTCGTGCGCAACGCCGGAAATGATTGGCTGCTCCAAGGCAACTCCCTCTTGAATCGTGAACTTTTCATCGGCGCCCGGCATGACCCAGGTGCCTTCGTGCTGGCTGAATGAAGAGCGGACGTGCAGGGGCACACCGAAACGGCGGGCATACTCCACGCAACGCAAGTGCAGGATCTTGGCGCCGGACGCGGCCAGTTCCAGCATTTCCTCGCTGGAGATGCGATCGATCTTCTGCGCGGAGCCCACAACACGGGGGTCCGCGGTGTAAATGCCGTCAACGTCCGTGTAGATCTCGCAGACGTCGGCTTCAAGGGCTGCGGCCAAGGCCACCGCGGTGGTGTCCGAACCGCCGCGGCCCAGCGTGGTGATCTCGTTGGTGCTGCGGCTCATGCCCTGGAAGCCGGCCACGATCGCGATGTGGCCCTTATCCAGGGCAGTGCGGATGCGGTGGGGATCGACGTCGATAATCCGGGCTTTGCCGTGGATGCCGTCGGTAATCATGCCAGCCTGGGAACCGGTGAAGGACTGCGCGGAAGCGCCGAACTTGTTAATGGCCATAGCCAGCAAAGCCATGGAAATGCGCTCGCCGGCGGACAACAACATGTCCATTTCGCGGGCGGGAGCGGAGTCCGTGACCTGCGATGCGAGGTCCAGGAGTTCATCGGTGGTGTCGCCCATTGCTGAAACAACGACGACAACCTCATTGCCGGCCTTCTGCGCATCCACAACTCGCTGTGCGACCCGCTTGATGCCATCAGCATCGGCAACCGAGGAACCGCCGAACTTCTGCACGATCAGCTGCTTGGTAATGGCAGCCTCGTTGGCGAGCTCTTCGATTTTCACTTCGGTAGTGGGCATAGTCATGCGCGCACCCTCACTGCATCAATAGGGTTCGAATCCGACGCGTTAATTTCCAAAGTTGGAGCACGCCAGCGTAACTTATTTGGCCAGTTTATCGCCGCGAACTGCCCTCGCAGGAATTGTGACCAAATGGCGGCCACTTCCGCCGTTCCGGCGCAACAATGCCCGGCGTACCATCGAGATACCAAGGGGCTCGACGACGGCCGGTGGCTGTCCGTCGACCGCACGCCGGACAGTTCGGGAAACGGATGGGCCGAGAATGTCAGCAGTCCCAGCGCAGGGCTCCGTGAGTCGTCGTGGCGTAGTGGCGGAGGGCGTTGCGCGCCACTTCGGCTCGGTTCACGCGGTGGAATACATGGACTTCCAAGCCCCCGCAGGCAAAGTCACTGCCCTCATCGGCCCCAACGGCGCAGGCAAAACGACGCTTCTGCTGATGCTCGCCTCGCTGCTCCGCCCCGATGCCGGCACCATCCGGATCGACGGGCTCGACCCGGTGCATGACCATGCCGCCGTTCGGTTGCGGATCGGTTGGATGCCAGACACGCTGGGTGTGTGGGAGTCGCTGACAGCACGCGAAATCCTCGCCCAAATGGCCCGTTTCTACCGCTTGCCCGCTGGCAGCCGGGACAGCAGGGTGTCTCACCTGCTGCACACCGTCCGCCTCGACACGCTCGCCGACCAGCCTGCCCGTGTCCTGTCCCGCGGACAGCAGCAACGGCTCAGCCTGGCCCGGGCAATGATCCACGATCCCTCCGTGCTTCTCCTGGACGAGCCGGCGTCCGGGCTCGATCCCGGATCGCGCGTGGAGCTGCGGAATATGCTGCGGCAGCTCGCGGCGGCCGGCAAAGCCGTGGTGGTGTCCTCCCACGTGCTCAGCGAGCTGGACGAAATCGCCGACGGTGCCGTCTTCGTCAACCAAGGCCGTACCGTGAAGCAGCAATCCCTCGAAGAAGCCGCCAAGGAAGGGCGGCGCTACGCGATCACGGCGCTTGATACTGCCGCGCTGACTGCCCGTCTGCGGGAGTACGGGCTCGTGTTCAGGGTGGAGGACGGCCGGCGGCCGGCCGTCAGCTTGCTCTTGATGGACGACGCCGATGCTTCCTCGTTGCTCAAACGGCTCGTGAATGACGACGTCGGTGTGGTCAGTTTCGCGCCGGCGGCAGGGGCGCTCGAAGAGACCTATATGACCCTGGATGCGGAGCGGCGATGAGCGTCGTGCACGAGTCCGCAGAAACTCCAGTACCTCAGCCCGCGACGCCGCAGCCCCCGGCGGCGGGCAACGCCGTCGTCGGCTATCTGGCCGGGATTGGCAACGTCGTAGTGCTCGAAATGAAACAGCGCCTGCGCTCCCGGGGCTGGTACATCATGCTGGCTATTTGGTTCGCGCTGATCGCGCTGGTGAGCTGGCTGACGTGGGCGGGCTGGAACGCATCGCAGCAGGTCAGCGGGCCGGTGATGGACACCATGATGCGGCCTTCCGGGCCTGGATCCCTCATCTTCGAGGTGGTGCTGGCATTCGTTCTGCTGTTCGGCTTGCTGGTTGCGCCTGCGTTGTCCGCCAACGCGGTCAACGGTGACCGGCAAGGCGGGACTTTGGCCATCCTGCAAGTCACGCTCCTGACGCCGGGGCAGATCCTGTGGGGCAAGTTCTTCGCTGCGTGGCTGGCAGGTTTGGCGTTTCTCGTGACCAGTACGCCCTTCCTGGTGTTCGGGGTCATCCAAGGCGGCATGACCCCCGGGCACGTCCTGGTTTCGTTGTTGATGCTCGCGGTGGAACTAGGCGTGGTGTGCGGGATCGGCGTGGGGATATCGGCGCTTGCCGGCCGGCCGCTTTTCTCCATTGTTGTCACGTACCTGACGGTGGCTGGGCTGGTGATCGGGACGCTCATTGCCTTTGGCCTCGGTGTGCAGCTCACTCAGGGGACCATCCTGGCGAACACTCCTCGCTTCCCCTACCTGGAATCTTCGCCGGAGACACCCTCCCCAATCCGGGAGCCTGACTACACGTGCGAGGGGCCACTGGAAGAACGTCAAGTCCTGAGGACCGAACGCGTGGCCTGGATGCTGGCCATGAATCCGTACGTTGTGGTGGCCGACGCCATTCCCTACCCGGACCGGAATGTTCCTTCAGTGAACTACTCTTACCAAGGCATGATCGAATCCATCAGCCAAGGTTCGCGCTATGCACTCGCCGGCCCGGAGCAAACGTACACCTGCGCAAACGGCGTCCCGCATCCGCAGTACCTGACCCAGACCACGCCCTTGTGGCCGTTGGGGCTGGGTCTGCAACTTGCGCTGACAGGGCTGCTCATGTGGCTTGGCTGGCGATCACTCCGCA
Organism: Paenarthrobacter sp. NPDC092416; assembly: GCF_044755025.1. Taxonomy (NCBI): domain Bacteria; kingdom Bacillati; phylum Actinomycetota; class Actinomycetes; order Micrococcales; family Micrococcaceae; genus Paenarthrobacter; species Paenarthrobacter sp. NPDC092416. The sequence goes on along the minus strand of NZ_JBIVQG010000003.1, from coordinate 59,695 downwards.
CCCCTGCGCACCGGCTGGCGCGCGGCACCAGAATCGCCTGAACCCGTGGCCGGGGCATCTGAGGATCCAAGCGGTTCGAGGCCGGAATTCGAGGTGATCGGCGGCGGCGTCATTGACGACCGGCCGTCGGAACGACGCTCGCGACAGGGGGCCGACCTGCCCGGTTTCGATCTGGATGGCAGTTCGAAGCCACGCACCCGCGAGGTCCTCCGCCACGCTGGCCGGGCAGCCTGGCAAGAAGCCCGGGAGTCCTTTGCGTCCGTTTGGTTTTGGCTGGCGTGTGCCGTCGGACTCGGATTGTCGTTCGGTGCTGCTGCCGGGATGGTGGCCTACGGGGAGGCAAACGGCTGGTTCGAATCGGCTATTCCCGAGGCCAGTTACCTGCTGACCACGTTCTGGCTATCACTCGCGTCCGCGATCCTCGGGGCGGTCTGGGGTTTCCGTTTGAAACCACCCTCATTGGCCGTTTTCCCGGCCTTCCTGGCGGGCCTGCTCCGGGGCTGTGCTTTCGGTATCCCGGCAGGAATCGTTCTGCTCATTCTGGGCTCAAACGTCGGTGGGCCGGTGGAGCTGGTGGCACCCGCTGTGGTGGTCATGGTGGGCGAAGCAGCGCTGTTTGGGTTGATCGGTGCAGGTTCGCGGGCTTGTTTTGCCAAGGCTGCGCCGGGTGCCGTCCTGACAACAGTCCTCCTGGCCATCCTGTGCATGGGCAATGTGGTGACCACTGTCTTCCTGATACCAAGGATGGAAGTGATCGACCAAGTGTCCGTTCCGATCAACGTCCAACGGGACAAATCCGGGCGGGTCACTTCCTTTGAGTGCGTCGGAGCCTTCCGCTCGGAGTCGGTGGTCCACACCGAACGCGTGGCATGGCTGACCGCATCGAATCCGGCGGTGCTTCTGGGAAGTTTCGCAGCGAACGTTGTGCCGCCAGAGAACGACGTTGCCTGGGTGCTGATCGGTTTTCAGGCAGCAGCAGACGGACCTTATTGGGACACTCCGTGCATCGGTGGCGTGGAAAGTGATGCAATTTCTCCCGCGCCGCCCCTCTGGATCACGGGGCTGGCGGGGCAACTGGTGGTGGTGGCCCTGGTGGTGGTGCCTGGGCGTTGGTTGGCGGCGCGTCGGATCTCCCCGGCCTCGTGACGTTCCTTCCCAGTTGCTTCCTTGCTTGCCCGTGACCGCGAGTTGGGGTACCCCGGAATCCCGGGCTTTTCGCTCCCGCTCGGCGATTGCGGAAGGGGACTAACTGGGAAGGAACGCATCCGTCCGCGGCTTACAGCAGTGCGTTCCGCCGGCCCTCGAAAGCGCGGCCCAGCGTGACCTCGTCGGCGTACTCCAAATCGCCGCCCACCGGCAGCCCGGATGCAAGCCTCGTTACCGCGATCCCAATCGATTTGAGCATGCGGGCCAGGTACGTGGCGGTGGCTTCGCCTTCAAGGTTGGGGTCTGTGGCGATGATGATTTCCTGGATTGCGCCGTCGTTCAGGCGAGTCAGGAGTTCGCGGATCCGCAGCTGCTCGGGGCCAATGCCGGCGATCGGATTGATTGCGCCACCCAGTACGTGATACCTGCCGCGGAATGACCGGGTGCGCTCCACAGCCAACACATCCTTTGATTCTTCAACCACACAGATGACCGACGGATCACGGCGCGGGTCGCGGCAGATGTTGCACAATTCTGCCTCGGTGACATTGAAGCAAACGGTGCAGAATTTCACGCGTTCCTTCACCGTGGTGATGGCTGTGACAAGGCGCTTCATATCCTCGGGATCGGCCTCAAGGATGTGGAACGCCAGGCGCTGTGCCGACTTGGGCCCCACACCGGGAAGCCGGCCGAGCTCGTCAATCAGCTCTTGTACTGCACCTTCGTACACAATGTCCTCGTTTGTTCGATATCAAAGCTTCGTGCCCTGGCAATCAGCGCATCTGCAGGGGCGAACCATCCAAGGCCCGTTCTTCGATCAGCTTTCCGCCCAGAATACGCTCCACCGCTGCCCGTCCAAAGACCCTCGATTCCTCGATGGTCTCGTCTTCCGGACTGGGGATGTCCTCAACAGTGCTGGCTGGTTGAGCCTGTGCTCGAACCGGTGCCTGAACGCGTCCCATTTGGGCTTCGGGGCTGTTTGAAAGCCGCTGATACAAGCTCTGCCGGCCGGATGGAGTGACCGACGGGCTGGTCTCTTCCAAGGTTGCGACGGACCCGTGGGCCTCGTGGGATGCCCCTGCAGAAGTGGACGGCCACGCGGCGGGGACGTTGCTGGCCGCTGGCGCTGGTGCTGCACTTTCTGCTGGCGTTGCCACGGGCCACGACGACGCCGGAGCGACGTCCCAGCCCGAGGAACCGTTGTGTTCCGCGTTGGTCAGGTGGCCATAGTTCGGTGTGGTCTCGGCCGGGACCTGCGCCGTGGCAGGCTCGTAGTCCGGGACGCCCGATGTGACCGGGGCTGCCTCAGGCGTAGCCTCCGTCCTGATGCCCACGTTGGATTCGCTGCCGACAACCCACGTGCCGGGAGCCTGCTCGACTGCCCGGGACCATGGATCCTTGGACGTTTCGGGGCCGGATTCCGCTGGTGACTTGGAACTCTGGGAGGACTTGGGGCTCTTTGAGGTCTTGCTTGCCGGGCCAGCTGCGCCTGTTGTCGCCTGCGCGCTGACCGATGCGTTGCTTGCCGAGGCAGGATCAAGAACCGGAGCAGCGGTTGCCGTGGACGTATCGAGCGATGGCGTCGAACCCGGCCCGGAGTACGAGGCCGTTGGTTCCCAATCTGCCGGAGGCTCCTCATCCAGCGGCGGGGCATCTTCATCCCGCGGCGGGCCCCAGTCGTCATCCGGGTACGAGTAATCGCCGGCGGACTCCATGGCAGGAACAGTTGTGCGTGGTTGAGCTTGGGAACTCTGTCCCGGCTGCGGCTGCGGCTGCGGCTGCGGCTGCGGCTGTGTCGGCGTCGCTTGCTCCGGCACAGGCGAGGCCGCCGCGGGAAAGGCCGCCGCAGGAGCAGAAACCTGCGTGGCTGTAGCAGCTCCTGCTGCAGGGGCGGATACTGGGGCGCTCCCGTGCCCAGCAGGCGCGGATACTGGGGCGCTCCCGTGCCCAGCAGGCGCGGGAACAACGCTGGGGGCTTTCGCCGTCGAAGGCTCTTCCCGGGCCGCCGGACCCGAAGCCTCCGAGGGCGGGTCGGAGACCGGAGTCGCCGGAGCCAGTCCCCAGGCTGAGTCGACGGAGGAGACTGTGCTCGCCGAGGGAGCAGCGACCGCAGGCGCCGTTCCGACCGTTGCCGTAGCCGGAGTTTCCCGGCTAGTAGGCGCTTTTGGGTTTGGCTCAGAGCTCGCTGAGCTGTTGCCGCCAGCCACTGCGACGATCTGGCAGTCGATGCCGATGGTCTTGTGGATTGCCTGGCGAAGATTCTCCGAGTGGTCCGCGCGACCGAAGGCCCCAGCAAGACCGCCAGTGGTGAAAGCGAGTGTAAGGACTTGTCCGTCGAACTGTGCCACCTGGGCGTTGGGTTCCACGAGCGCCCACGTGCTGCGCTTGATCTTGGTCAACGTCTGCAGGACTTCCGGCCAGGCACGACGCAGGGCCTCGACGTCGCCTCCACCAGCGGGTGCAGCATGCTGCGGAGCGGCGGGTGGCTGCATTTGGGGTGCCTGCGGCTGAACAGGCTCTGGCCCGGGAGCCGTTACCTGGGGCTGTGCCGCAACTGGCTGTGCCGCAACTGGCTGACCGGGCGCCGCCTGGGCTGGCGCTCCTTGGGGCTGTGCTGCCTGCGCAGGAGCTGATGGACCCTGTCCGGCGGGTGCTTGGCGCTCGTCGACGGGCCAGTCGTTGGTGGAAACCCGTGGTGCGGTCAGTGCTTCACGGGCCGTTTCACGAGCTCCGGCACCGTCCGATGACGGAGCCGGCGACACTACCGGAGATTCAGGCGCAGCCGCTGACTCGGGAACGGAGGGCGCCACAGGTGCGGATTCAGGTGCAACAGATGCGGGTGCAACCGGTGCCTGAGTAACCGGCGCAGCCTCTGGAGCAGCAACCCCAGCGGCAGGCGGGACTGGAGCGGCAGCGGGGATCCCGGCGTCGCCCGTGTAACTGAGCCGCCGTTCCACTCGGTCGATGCGTGCCGCGATGCCGCGTTCGGTTTGTTCCGAACTGGGCAGCAGGATGCGTGCGCACAGCAGCTCGAGGTGGAGGCGCGGCGAGGTGGCACCGGTCATTTCGGTGAGCGCGGTGTTGGTGACGTCGGCGGCTCGGGAGAGCTCTGCTGCCCCCAGGTTGTTGGCCTGGTTGCGCATACGGGCGATCTGGTCCGCGGGCATGCCGCGGAGGATGGCTTGGGCGCTTTCGGGCATCGCCTGGACGATGATGAGGTCACGGAAACGCTCCAGCAGGTCCTCAACGAACCGGCGGGGGTCGTGCCCGGTCTGGATGACCCGGTCAACGGCCCGGAAAACCGTGGCGGCATCGACTGCTGCCACCGCGTCAACGACGTCGTCGAGCAGGGAAGCGTGGGTATAGCCGAGCAGCGCAACAGCGAGCTCGTAGTCGAGGCCGTTGGGGCCTGCGCCGGCCATCAGCTGATCGAGCACGGACAAGGTGTCGCGGACGGAACCGCCGCCCGCGCGAATCACCAGCGAAAGGACGCCCGGAGCAACCGGAACGTTTTCCTGCTGGCAGAGCAGCTCAAGGTACTTCATCAGCGGCTCGGGCGGCACCAACCGGAAGGGGTAGTGGTGCGTGCGGGAGCGGATGGTGCCAATGACCTTGTCCGGCTCCGTGGTGGCGAAGATGAACTTGATGTGTTCCGGGGGCTCCTCGACGATCTTCAGGAGCGCATTGAAGCCAGCCGACGTGACCATGTGGGCCTCGTCGATGATGAAGATCTTGTAGCGGTCACGGACCGGGGCGAACGTTGCGCGCTCGCGGAGATCGCGGGCGTCGTCCACGCCACCGTGGCTGGCGGCGTCGATCTCGATGACGTCCAGCGAGCCGGAGCCGCCGCGCGCCAACTCGACGCAGCTGGGGCACGTGCCGCAGGGGGTGTCAGTGGGGCCCTCGGCGCAGTTCAGGCAGCGGGCCAGGATGCGGGCAGACGTGGTCTTACCGCAGCCGCGGGGGCCGGAGAAGAGGTAGGCGTGGTTCACGCGGTTCTTGCGGAGCGCTGTCATCAGCGGCTCCGTGACGTGTTCCTGCCCGATAACGTCCGCGAAAGAGTCCGGGCGGTACCTTCGATACAGGGCAGTTGTAACAGTCACAAGTGAAACCTACCTATAGGGACTGACATTTAAATAAGAGACCCCTCATGCACCCGCCAGAGCCCATCTACCCTTGCTACCTTCCGGTCCTGGGGGAGTTCAACAGGATGACGCCACATGAGGGGCCGTCGACAAGCTTACCTGAACTTGGTTATTGGTTCGAATCGGCGCAGGGGGCTGTGGAAAACGCTCGACGGCGCGTGGCTCCCGCCCGATTCCGGCGGGAGTTAAGGCAGATAGTCCGGCGCGTCCTCAAGCCCGAAATACCGCTCCAACGTGGTGATTCCGTTGGCCTTCATGTCGGTGGCCAGCTCCACGCCGACAAATCGCAGATGCCACGGCTCATATTCATAGCCAGTGATGTCCTGCGCCCCGGCCGGGTACCTGATGATGAACCCGTATTTCCAACCGTCCGTGGCCGCGAAACGCCCCACTGGAGTGTCGGCGAAGCAAGCTTGCAGAGCACATACGCCGCTGGCGTTGCCGATGTCCATGGCCAGGCCGGTCTGGTGTTCACTGTAACCAGCGCGTGCAGCCAAGGTATCCGCGGTCTCCTGGCCGTATTGCGCGACGTAGTTGGCATAGAGACTCTGTTGTTGCGAGTAGGAGCGGTATCCGCTGGTGGCCCGGACGTTGACACCTGACGCTTTGGCTGCCTTCACGAAGGAGTTGTACGCGGTTGCAGCCTCCGGGCGCAGCCGTTCAGTTGAAACCCGCGTAAGCGACGCCGGGACATAGCTCGGCGGATTCAGCATCCGGTGTTTGTTAACCACAACCTGGAGACTGTTGGCCGAGTCGATGTCGTATTGGACAGCGACGGCAGCCTGCGGGGACAGGAGCCCCACGGACAGCAGTGCCGCAGCGATCCCTAACCAGAATTGGCGCAGCTTCATCGGGTCCTCCAAGTCATGTGCGTCCAGTCAAGTGTGTCCAGCGATGGGGTGACTGTACTCCGGGTCCGGAGTGCCGACAATCTTGACTTTCAAGGCCTGTCACCTCTTCAGTCCAAGGGTGGGTTTTCAGTCCAGAGCTGGTTCCCCGGAGTTGAAGAATGGCCGGCCGCGGCGCCGGGCATCGAAGACTTCCCACGCCTGGGGTATCAGATCGAACGCTACGTCGCACATGCGCCGCAGTTGTTCCATTCCTTCGGCCTGGAACGCATCGTCTTCGGCGAGGTTGCTTGCGACGTCGTAACCGCTTCTTTCGGCGGTAGTCCACTCCAGCCCGTGGGAGTAGCCGCTACAGAACTGCCAGGCATAGATCAGCCCGGGAGGCAGGCTGCTGCTCGAACGCAACTCCTTGAGGATCGCTGTCTCCGTGCGGTTCTTGGTGGCATACCCCCAGCTTCCATCGCCTTTCCGTCGAAACATTGGAGGCAACCGCAACAGTTCAGCCGATGAATTGAGCGCCAGGCGGAGGCCGTCAAAGTAATCCGCCGCGACATCGTGCCGTTCCGGATGGAACTCACCAAGGTAGGCGTCCCAGAACGCAGCGGCGTTGAACACCTCCCGGGACACGAGTACCAGGCCTCGCCGCGCACGTTCATCGGAGCTTTCCGGCAAAAGCGCCCACAGCACTGTTGCAGTGCATTCCATGATGGTGCGTACCAGCGCATACGGTGCATGGGTCTGCGTGCGGAAGTAGATATTCCCGTCGGGTGCCTCGATGAACAAGAGGCGGCGGAGCGCCTGCAGATTATCCACGGCGGCCACGAGGGACTGGGTCAGCAGGTGGCTGAGGCTGCGAGAGGATCTGAAAAGGTCATCCAACTGGTGAAGGGGCGAACCGTTCTCGACGCCGCCAACGTCCATTCTTCGATCGCAGAGCGGCTCCAAGGCCTGGAGGCGTTCAAAGATTCTTTTCGCGGCCCGGCTTTCTTCGTCTGCCCCGTCCAGCGAACCGGCAGACTCGGGAGGTATTTGCCTATCGTCCACGCAGCGATCCTAGCTCTCCGGCAGATGCGGCGGGGAAGGTCGCCACCCGTTCACTGGCCAGGTCATGAAAGCCGGCTCCTCGTACGGGTGGGCCGCTCGCAGAGCCAGCACAACGGCGTCGAGCACGTCATCCTCAACCACGCACTCAACCCGCGTCTCCGGCACTTGCTCACCGACGCCTACGTCGCCGATGAACGGCTGCGCCCCTGTCAAAGGGGTGAAATGACCGGTGCCGGGCGAGGTGAAAGCGCAGTGGGAGTAGTCGCCAATGCGGCCGGCGCCGGCATCCCCGAGGGCCTGGAGGAGTGTTGAAGCATGAGTTTCGGGCACATAAACCACCAAAGCGTGAAGCTGCGACATGGGAACATCCTGTCAGTAACTTGGCCGCAAACGGGCCCGCACCATTGCATATCCACGTGTCACAGCGGACCATGGGTATGTACACCGATTGGGGCAATCTCAAGATTGTGAGCTGCGGGGCCTGGGGGCGAGGGGCCGGACCCGGCAGCTCAACGGTGATACCGCAAGAATGGGCGCGTTGGGGGCGTCCATTTTTCCGTTAAGGGGAACGTCGCAACCAGGACTGCGTGGACAGCAAAAAGGGCCGATTACACGATGCCGAAATTCTCAGGTACAGTAGTATCTGCTTTCGAATCGGAAGCAAGGAGAATTCGCCTAGCGGCCTATGGCGCACGCCTGGAACGCGTGTTGGGTTAACGCCCTCGGGGGTTCAAATCCCCCATTCTCCGCGTTTGGCCCCAGTCTTCGGACTGGGGCCTTTTGCGTTTTCCGACCCGTGACTGCGGACACGCACCCACGCACCTGCGGGCTGGCTCGGCTACGACTGTTGCGCCGCGGCCACGCGCTCCAGAACTTCGCGGCACGCCAGGATCGCAGGGTGGATGCGGCCGGCTGTGCGGGTGGAAGTGAACACGGTGCGCTTAGGTAGCCCGGGAAGGTCAAGGAGCTGGACGGGTCGGGTCATGCCGGTCCAGACCAGGTCCGGCATGAGTGCCACGGCATTTCCGGATTCGATAAGCCGAATCTGTGCTTGGAGGTCGGCAGTTTCGTAGCGCACGTCCGGTTCGAAGCCCGCGGACCGGCAGGCCTGTTCGGCCCAGTGCCTCGAGGCCGCGCCGCGGGGCTCCATCACCCAAGGCATTGATGCTGTGTCCGCCAGCGATGTCACGGACTCGCCGCCGAGTCCAACCGGGGGAGTAGCCAGGCGCAACGCGTCGCTGGTGAGGGTGGCGCGGTCAAGTCCGGGGTGGTGCGGCGCGGCGTGTCCGGGATACTGCTCGGCCACAACAATGTCGAAGTCGCGGGCCCACGTTTCGTAGAGTGCAGTTTCGGGTTCGCGCTGGGTCATCTCGACGCGGACTTCGGGATACTCCCGGCGCATGATCGTGAGGAAGTCCGGAAGCAGCGCCAGCGCGGCCGACTGGAACACGGCAAGCCGCACCGTCCCCGTCACCATGGACAGGGATGCCGCCAGCTCGGTTTCGGCCCGCTCCAGCGTTTCCAGCAGCGCCGCTGTGTGTGCCACGAGGATCTCGGCTTGCGGCGTCAGTTGCACGCGTCGCCCTGCCTTTCGGAGCAGTTCAACCCCTGCTTCCTTCTCCAGAAGCGTCAGCTGTTGGGACACTGAGGAGGGGCTGTATTGCATCGCGTCGGCCACCTCGGCCAGGGTTCCGCGGATCTTCAATTCGTGCAGCAAACGCAGCCTGCGAACGTCCAGCAAGGCGGCCTCCAAAGGATCGGAATGATTGATGAATATTCGTCAGAAAAGATCGCTTTTCCTAACGTGATTGTAGATCCATACTGATGGAAACAAACAAACTTCTCCGCCCCAGAAGGAGCCCCCATGACCAGCACCATCCCGGATGCCACCTCCCCGCGCACCCAGGATTCCGGGCAGTTCGATGCTTTGGCCGAAGAGGCCATTGCTTTGGTCCGCCACTGGCTGACCGAAGCCAGCAAGATCCCGGTAGACGTTTCCGCGCAGCGCCTTGCCGGCGTCCTGAAGGACCCGAACGGCCTGGACTTCACGGTCGGATTCGTCGACGGCGTCATCCGCCCGGAGGACCTGTCCGTCGCTGGCCGCAAACTGGCCGAGCTCGCCCCGAAGGTGCCCAAGTTCCTCCCGTGGTACATGCGCAGTGCAGTGCGTGTGGGTGGCGTCATAGCCCCGATCCTCCCGCAGGTAGTCATCCCGATCGCCCGCCGCGTGCTCCGCGAGATGGTGGGCCACCTGATCGTGGACGCCACCGACGCCAAGCTCGGCCCGGCCATCGCCAAGATCCGCCAGGACGGCGTGCACCTGAACGTGAACCTCCTCGGCGAAGCTGTCCTGGGTGAGCACGAAGCCCAGCGCCGCCTGGAAGGCACCCTCAAGCTGCTTGCCCGTGAGGACGTGGACTACGTCTCCATCAAGGAATCCTCCACGGTGGCACCGCACTCCCCGTGGGCCTTCGACGAAGCCGTGGACCACGTGGTGGAGAAGCTCACCCCGCTCTACCGCCTCGCAGCCTCCTTCCCCAAGCCCAAGTTCATCAACCTGGACATGGAGGAATACAAGGACCTCAGCATGACCATCGCCGTGTTCAAGCGGATCCTGGACATGCCTGAGTTCAAGAACCTGGAAGCCGGCATCGTGCTTCAGGCCTACCTCCCCGACGCCCTCGGCGCCATGCAGGAACTGCAGGAGTGGGCCACGGCCCGTCGCGCCAAGGGTGGAGCTCCTATCAAGGTCCGCGTCGTGAAGGGCGCCAACCTTCCCATGGAACAGGTTGAAGCCTCCCTCCACGACTGGCCGCTGGCCACCTGGGGCAGCAAGCAGGACTCGGACACCAGCTACAAGAGCGTCATCAACTACGCCCTTACGCCGGAGCACGTTGACGCTGTCCGCATCGGCGTTGCCGGTCACAACCTGTTCGACGTCGCCTTCGCGTGGCTGCTCGCCAAACAGCGTGGGATTGCCGGGCCGGCACAGAAAGCGATCGAATTCGAAATGCTCCTGGGCATGGCAACCGGCCAGGCCACAGCAGTCCGCAAGGACGTCGGCAGCCTGCTGCTCTACACACCGGTGGTTCACCCGGGCGAGTTCGACGTCGCCATCGCTTACCTGATCCGCCGCCTCGAAGAAGGCGCCAGCCAGGAAAACTTCATGTCCGCAGTCTTCGAACTGAGCGACAACGAGGGCCTCTTCAAGCGCGAAAAGCAGCGCTTCCTGGACTCCCTCGCGCAGCTGACAGACGAAGTCCCGGGCCCGAACCGCAAGCAGGACCGCCGTCTCCCCGCCGAGCCCGCACCGCTCGAGGGCTTCAGCAATACTCCTGACACGGATCCGGCGCTCCCGGCCAACCGAGCTTGGGGACGCGACATCCTCAAGCGCATTCCCGGCTCCACCGCGGGCAACGCGATCGTCGAGTCCACCAAGGTCTCTGACGCTACTGAACTGGACCGCATCATCGCCACCGCTGTGGACCACGGCAAGGCCTGGGGTACCCGCCCTGCCGCCGAGCGTGCAGCGATCCTGCACCGCGCCGGCGACATCCTCGAAGCCCGCCGCGCCGAACTCCTTGAAGTCATGGCGTCGGAAACCGGCAAGACCATCGACCAGGGCGACCCCGAGGTCAGTGAAGCAATCGACTTCGCGCACTACTACGCCGAGCGCGCCAAAGACCTGGAAACGGTCGACGGCGCCACGTTCGTCCCAGCGAACCTCACCGTAGTGACACCGCCCTGGAACTTCCCGGTGGCGATCCCCGCAGGCTCGACGCTGGCAGCACTCGCCTCAGGCTCCGCCGTCGTGATCAAGCCTGCAAAGCAGGCCCGCCGCTCCGGTTCGGTCATGGTGGATGCCCTGTGGGAAGCCGGCGTGCCGCGCGAAGTGCTGGCGCTCGTCCAGCTCGAAGAGCGCGAACTCGGCACCCAGCTGGTCTCGCACCCGAGTGTTGACCGCGTGATCCTCACCGGCGGCTACGAAACGGCCGAGCTGTTCCGTTCCTTCCGCCAGGACCTCCCGCTGCTTGCCGAGACCTCCGGCAAGAACGCCATCATCGTCACCCCCAGTGCCGACCTGGACCTCGCAGCCAAGGACGTCGTGTACTCGGCGTTCGGCCACGCCGGCCAGAAGTGCTCCGCCGCGTCCCTGGTGATCCTGGTGGGCTCGGTGGCGAAGAGCGCCCGCTTCCACAACCAGCTGATCGACGCCGCGCGCTCCCTGACCGTTGGCTACCCGGACAACGCCACCACCCAGATGGGGCCGATCATCGAACCGGCCAACGGCAAGCTCCTGAACGCCCTCACCACCCTGAGCGACGGTGAAACCTGGGCCATCAAGCCCGAGCGCCTCGACGAGACCGGCCGGCTGTGGTCCCCGGGCATCCGATCCGGCGTCAAGCGTGGCTCCTACTTCCACCTGACCGAGTTCTTCGGCCCGGTGCTGGGCGTCATGACCGCCGAAACCCTTGAGGAAGCCATCGCCATCCAGAACGAGATCGAGTACGGCCTCACGGCAGGCCTGCACTCCCTGGACTCGGCCGAGATGGGCGTCTGGCTGGACACCATCCAAGCCGGAAACCTCTACGTCAACCGCGGCATCACCGGAGCGATCGTGCAGCGTCAGCCGTTCGGTGGCTGGAAGAAGTCGGCCGTCGGCGCCGGAACCAAGGCTGGCGGACCGAACTACCTGGTGGGCCTGGGCAGCTGGCTCCCCGCCGAGGCCAAGGCGCAGCGAGGCACTGTCCTTCAAGGTGCAGCCGCGCAGATTCTCGCCGCGGCCAGGTCTGCCGACGTGTCCGGCCAAGAGCTGCAGACCCTCCAGCAGTCATTGTTCAGCGACGCCGCCGCGTGGGAATCCGAGTTCGGCACCCGCAAGGACGTTTCGGCCCTGTCCGCCGAGCGCAACGTCTTCCGCTACCGCCCGCTCCCAGTGACCATCCGCCTCTCCGAAGGCGAACGGCTCGCTGAACTGCTCCGCGTTGTAGCAGCCGGCGCTGTGGCGGGCTCGGCGCTCAAGGTGAGCACCGCCGTCGTACTTCCTGACGCGGTAGTGTCGGCGTTCGCGGCCCTGGGCGTTAGCGTCCGGATCGAGGACGACGTCGCGTGGCTGGCCCGTGCGCCCAAGTTCGACGCCGGCCGGATCCGCCTGATCGGTGGAAACTTCACCGCGCTGAGCGCGGCCATGGGTGGTCGCCCGGACGTTGCGGTCTACCACGGTGCTGTGACTCAGGCCGGCCGGATCGAGATCCTGCCGTTCCTCCGCGAGCAGGCCGTGTCCATCACCGCGCACCGCTTCGGCACGCCGAACCACTTGTCGGATCACCTGATCTAGGCCATGTGCGCCGAGGCGTGAAAAACAGCCGGACAGGGACGGATTCATTTCGTCCCTGCCCGGCTGTTTTGTATCTCAGGGTGGCGCCAAGGTTGGTGGAGAACGTCACACCAGCCGCGCTGGCACCCCCGGCGTCCGGCGTGGAAGAGCCGGGCTTGGACGGCCCGTTCGATGGCGGCAGGAGAAGGGCCAGAGGAAGCATGCGGGGAAGCACTCCTGGAACAGGCTAGCCCCGCTCAACCGGGACCACCGGATCGGTATGGGTCAGCGGGATGACGTCTTGAAATCCTAAAGCTTAACGAGACAACGAAGCGCTGGGTCCGGACAGGTCTGTGACTTTCGGCGCTAAATGGCGGTCTTTTTGCGGCGCTATTTGGCGCGTTCCTAGCAGTAGGCGCCGCGCCGGTCTTCAGATGGTGCGCCTTTGGAGCTCGCGGTACACCGTGGTCCGTGACACCCGGAACAGCTCTGCCAGTTCGGCCTGCGTATGCTCGCCGGCGTCCTGCAGTGTCAGAAGGTGCTTTTGCTGTGTCTTGGACAACTTTGGCTGCTTGCCTTTTAGCCGCCCCTTGGCTCTTGCTACCGCCATGCCCTCGCGGGTGCGCATCCGGATCAGATCCGCCTCAAACTCGGCCACCATTCCCAGGACGTTGAACAGCAGACGGCCTACCGGGTCAGTTGGGTCGTGGGTGCTTCCACCGAGACTAAGCACAACGCCCTTAGCCGTCAGCTCATCGGCAATGTCCCTGGCATCAGATAGAGAGCGCGCCAGCCGGTCGAGCTTGGTCACCACGAGCGTATCGCCGGCCCGGCAGGCCGCCATTGCTTCACGGAGACCTGGGCGCACACGATTCGCTCCCGTGAGTCCGTGATCAACGAAGATCTGGGTCTCTTCCACACCCAAAGCAACGAGGGCATTGCGTTGGGCTGTGAGGTCCTGGTCGTTCGTCGAGACCCGTGCATAACCGATCTTCATTCCAGTCATAAGGAACATGGTTGCAGTAATCCCCCCTTGGATTCTGTTGATCGAAGCAACACCCAATCAAGGGAGTTCCTTCGATGTATCAACAGTTCGATTCGCCCACCGGTGTTAGGTTTCTTGCTCTCATCAAGGAAGGCAAGAGTTTCAGAGAGTCAGTACGGGTGACGGGAGTCGGTAAGGAGACCGGTTACCGGTGGTTGCGTGATGAGTACCTCCGATTCCGCAGCAAAGGCCTCGACCACGTAGCTGCCCAGATCGAACTTGGGTTCACCTCGCGCAATGCCGGGAAATGGAATGAACTCTTCCTGAGAGGCTTTGGGCGCCATCACTTCCAAGTCGATGCAGCTGTTGAGGAGGCGTTCTGGTCCTCATACTCCACCGGCATGAGCGTATTGGCTGCTGCCACATCGGCAGGCGTAAAGCATACGACTGGGTACCGGTGGGTCTACCGTCGTTTCATCATCTTGCGAAGCCAGCTGCCCCTGGCGGAGGTTGTAAACCTTTTACAACTGTCGCCGAGGACCTCCCTCAGGTGGGAATCCCAGCGGAAAGAAGAACTGGAAGTCGAGAAAGCACGCCTGCTGAAAGCCGAGCGGGACGCGATTCGGACCGCGAGGATCGTTGCCGAGAGGGTTGCAGCTCCTATGTCTCCAGCACAAAAGCGACGCGCGTTACGGGAGACACGATATTGGGAGTTGGTGGGCTCCGGTGCTTCCAATGCTGCCGCCTGCAGGATGTTGGGCGTGAGCAGGAATATCGGGACAAGGCTTCGGAATCAGAGGGCGCAACAGCCACGGGCTCGCCTTAAACCTCCGTCGGGCAGGTACTTGTGCCTGCGCGAAAGGCTTCAAATGGCAGATCTGCTCCGCATGGGATGTTCCCTGCGTCAGATTGGCAGGGAGCTGGGGAGGCATGCGTCGACCATCAAACGGGAGCTTGACCGGCACCGTGATCCCCGGGGGCGCTACTTGCCGCATACAGCCGATCACGATGCGCGCAGCCAGCGGCGTCGGCCGAGGGAGCGGAAATTGCAGGCTAATCCGCGCTTGCACGCACTGGTACAAACAAAGCTAACCAGTCACTGGTCCCCAGAGCAGATCTGCGGGTGGCTAGCACTGGAATTTGCCGCTGAACCAGCGCTGCGGCTCTGTCCGGAGACAATCTACCAAGCACTATTATTCGGCGATCATGGCGGGCTAAGCACGGCCGGCAAGCCACGCCTGCGCACAGGGCGAAAGATCCGTAAGCACCGCTGGCGGACAGGATCGGGCCATGGTTCCGTCGTGAAGACCATGACGATGATTCACGAAAGACCGCCAGAGGTCGAGACCAAAATAGAGGCCGGCCACTGGGAAGGTGATCTCATCGTGGGGGTTGGTTCCGCATCCGCTATGGTCACCTTACGCGAACGCAAGACCCACTACGGGATCATCGTCAACCTCCCAAACGGACACACCGCGGCCCAGACCAACCAAGCGATCGTCACTGCCTTTTCAGCCTTACCGGCTCATCTGAAGCAGACACTGACCTGGGACCAAGGCCTGGAAATGGCCCGGCACCAGGAACTATCTGCCGCCACCGGACTTCGGATCTATTTCGCGGAGCGGTCCAGCCCTTGGCAACGCGGCGCGAATGAAAACTTCAATGGACTCGCGCGCCAATACTTCCCTAAAGGCACGGATCTCTCCGTCCATTCAGAGGACCACGTCAAACAGGTCTGCGCCGAGCTGAACAGCAGGCCACGCAAAAGCCTCGGCTACCGCACCCCGGCAGCAATCTTCCAATTCTCGACGGATGGATAGGCTCCCAGACCAGGAGCCTCCAGCTGCCGACGCCTCTCTCGCGTCCCGTCAGTCTGCGCCTATTCTCCGGTTCACAACGTGGGCTGCAGTGGCAGCACTCTTCAGTAAATCTTCAAGGCGATTCCTAAAAGACTGTTCTGCGCCGAAAAAAGTTCGGTCCGTCAAACGCCACCCGAAAGTGTCAAAAGCGCGTGCCTGAAGTTTGCACTCGTCATCGATTGCTGTCGCCGTAACCTCCAGGGCAACTGGAAGGACATTTTCGCCTGAAAGGAGGTTTCCGAGGATCCTATAAACCCAATTAGAGCCAGCACGGATACGTACCGCTCCGCCGTCGATTTCAACCTTCGCGCGTGACTTAGCGGATGATCTCGCAATGGCTTCGATGGCGGCGTTGGCACTTAAGGGTGATCGCCAGTGCTCAGTTATCTCCACGATTGGTTTTCCCTTGAAACCATCAACGCCCACGACAAAGCCCCCTTCAATGCGGCAGGACGTGGTCTTTGGACGTCCCGGTACCGAATTTACAGGGGATCTTTCTAATAAGGGATAACCTCTTTGCGCAGCCTCTCCAGGGGCCGTTCTATAGCTCTCCTTCGTACCCTCGTAGACTTCAACCACAGGGCGATAGAGCCCGAAAGTAGCCCGCTGTTGCGTCGACCACTTGAATCCGCCCCCCGTCACCGTGCATTTCATCGTGCGGGTCTTACGTACATGGCCCAAGCCAGCAATGGCGCAGAGCGTGGCGACAGGCTTTGGCAGCACGGTGATCGACCGGCTTACGGGCGTGCCACGGGTAGCCTCATCGGATGCCAAGGATGCCAAGGATGCCAAGGATGCCAAGGATGCCAAGGATGCCAAGGATGCCAAGGATGCCAGTGCCACGATAGACGCATGACGTCGACCGACGCAGAGCAGCAACCGGAGGAGACACCTTTGAGCGATTTTCCAGCGCAGCAAAAAGTTAAGGCCGAGTCAGAGCTTGCTTTGTTGAACGGTCGGTATATCCGGGTATGGGATGTCACGGGAAGCAAGCCACGGTTACCGAGCTTTCGACCAGGGCAGGAAACGACTCTTCCCGTGTTCCGAAACAATCCCGAACTCGAGGGCCTGCCAACTGGTCACTACCAAATAGTGGCCTTCCTGGGGGCGTTGAAACCTTCGCGCAGAAGAGGTGCAGATACGCTGTGGTCGAGGGGGAGATGGGCCGCTGCGTGAACTCTTTTGCAGCCAACGGTCAATACATAGTGTGAGCACAGACAGCGAGATCATCAGGCGGTCCCGGGACAGCCCCGCGGTTTTCGGGGAACTATACGATCGGCATGCCACGGCCATTTATAGATATGCGGCCAGAAGAGCTGGCGACTTCGCCGCGGAAGATGTCACTGCGGAAACGTTCCTGGTCGCTTGGGAGCATCTGGACAGCTACGACACTAGCCGGGACGATGCTCGGCCATGGCTATTTGGAATAGCTACCAACTTGCTTCGAGAGCATCATCGGGCAGAAGCCAAAGTCCTCAGAACAGCTGCAAAATCGGCGTCACGTGAGGCCATAGCCGATGACTCTGACCGAATCGCTGCTGAGGTCGATGCCAAGATCGCCACCGGACAAATTGCGCAAGTCCTCCGGGATATGGCTGCGATCGACAGGGAAACATTGTTGCTCTACGCATGGGCTGACCTGACTTACGAAGGTATAGCCCAGGCAACCGGCGTTCCGGTGGGGACAGTTCGTTCCCGCTTGAACCGTGCGCGGCAAATAATTCGAGCCCAGTTCAACCTTGAAAGACTTACTGAAACGGAGAATCACTATGGACGACCTTGAGCTGCTCCGCGAGATGCGTAGCGATGTCGGCTCAGCGCCGGCAGCCGCCTTGGCCCGAGGCAGGGAGAAAGTCATGGCCAAAGTGCAAGCGTCCGTCGCTTCAGCACCTCAGCGGAAAGCCACCGTTTCGCCTATCCGGTTCCGGCGCCGGGCCCTTTTCGCATCTGCCGCTGCCGCGCTGTTGGTCGGCGGAATCGTCTTGGTCGATGTCATCAGGCCTGGAGGTCCTGGAGCCACAGCTGAGGCGGCCGAGGTGCTGAACAACGCCGCTGCTGCAACCATTCAAACGTCCGACCCTGTGGTGGGACCTGGCCAGTATTTGAAGATCGCAACGAAGACGGTCTCTGGAACGGGCGGGCAGGCTGCCGATCTAAGCCAGGTGAGATGGCAAGAGACCTCGACCAGTCAGATGTATGTGCCAGCCGACAAGTCAGACGTATGGGTCTGGAACCGGGAACCAGGCATGATTCTGGATTCGATGAACGAGGAAGCCAAAGCTCTGCCGGACGAGATCGTCAAGGCTCAGGGAGCCGAGTCGGATGGTCAACCTGAGTTCGTCGGGATTCTGCGCTCTCCGGGAGGTGTCTTCTACGGGAAAGAGCCGACCGTCATCGTCGGCACGCCGCTAAAGGAGGCCGCGAGTCTCCCTAGGGATCCACGGGCTCTCCTGGACTTGATCTACGAACGAACCAAAGGCACCGGGAAGTCCCCCGACAGTGAGGCTTTCACGGCAATCGCGGATGGACTGCAGACAGGAGTCGTTCCGGCGGACTTGCGCGCTGCGCTGTACAAAGCAGCTGCTCTAATCCAGGGCGTTACGGTTACCGACAGGCACGCAATGATCGACGGCCGCACCGGCATCGCCATCGGTATCGCAACATCAGGCGGGGTAACTGGAGCGAACATTGTCATCGATCCCGCTTCGGGTCTGGTTATCGGGGAACAAACCGTGCTCTTCAAGGACTACCCCGGATATCCTGCTGGGACCCTCACGACGTGGACCTCGCTGAGGACCTCCGTAGTGGACGTCGCTCCCTAGGCTCGCGCCAGCTGGCCGCACATCGCAGCGGTCGCCATTGGGGGATGACCGCACCACTTGGAGGGACTGAGGCGAACAGTCCCTTCAGTAGGATCGATGCCCATCTATTGCCACCGGGGACAGGGGCCGCCCGAATATGGTTACTCTGCGAACCACCAACAGAGACCGGCCCTGCGAAAATCCGATAGGAGTAAGCAAACCCTCCATCTCTCCCTGACGCCATTTGACGTTGCCGTTGTAGCAGCAGCCGCGCTATCAGAGTCTCCCGATGCAACTTATCTGAAGCAGGCAAACATCAATCAGCCTCCCAAATCTCCGCTGCGAATTGAGAGTGTAAAAATGAGATGTCCTCTTGATAGCGCAAAAGGCGTAAGCAAGAGGACATCTCATTTTGGTTGTACGAGCTAGCAAACGCGCTTAGTCAGCCACCGTCTCCCGAGGATTCCCACTAGTCCCGGATAAGCTCCACACCATCAGCGGCAGTGAGAATAGGCGGGAGTTCTGTGCTCGGGCTTGGAGGCATCAATTCTTCGTCTGAAGTTGAGCCGCGGGCTGCCCACGCCGGCCAGAAGTTCATGCTCGCTCCCCACTGACTCAAAAGCGTGTCTATGGGGATGTAGCACCCGAGAATGGAACCGTTGTAATTAAGGGCCCCGACGTGCATGCCAACTGCTCGCAAACCTTGACTGTCCTGTCGCCAAACAGGACCGCCGGAATCGCCCCCTGCTCGGGCATAATTGGCGCAGTACGTGTAAACCCCGTCCCAATCAAGAAAGCGGTATTGAATCGTTCCTTCAGTCCAACCCGTTGTATCGCCCATCTTGCCGACCGCCGTGCCGATAGTCTGGTCACCGCTGGGCATCGTCCCTGTTACGCGTCCGCTGCCAGGAGTATTCCCTGTCTTCGGGTCGACAATGGTCTGGTACACGTCGACGCCGGTGTCGGGTCGAACGAGCGCGGAGTCTCCATCAGTGCCGAAGGCCTTTCGGTACGCCAGAGTTCCGAACTGGGCACCGGTGCCGGACACTCGTTCCCCCACAGAAAAGCAATGCCCAGCAGTCAGGATAAAGGTCCCACTCGAGCCATTGATGACGTAGCTGCCGGTGCACCAAGGATTACTGCCTTTGTACATGGGGTGACCAACCAAATAGTCGTACCATCCTGCGTGTGCCGGTTGCACACCAATAGCAATGACAAAAAGTGCCGCGATAAGGGCTGAGATACCTGAGATCCCGCCCTTAAGTACCTTCCGCATATTGCCTCCTACTTGAGATTTGCTTGCCGGCAACGCCGACAACGAATGACTCTAATCCGCCTCTCAGATAATTTTTGGTCTTTACGCTCATTCCTGCCCGGGGTCAATCGGACGAAAATTATCTTCGTTGGACTGATCCGACTTGAACTAGTTGGAGTCGGCGGGCACAGATTATCAGAAAAGGGCGTCTCACTTGTCCAGTCATCCGAAATAGTTGGAGGATAGTAAGCAACTTGTGAAATAAAAAGAAATATTTCCCGATCTGCGTCACGAAATCAATCGCTGCATCACTTATGCGGATTGACTCAGTACGTTTACCAACAGTGAATATTCGAGCAGAAGAATTAATTCTGTTTGGTCCGTCCTTGTCCATGCGGTTCAGTGCCGGACGTAGGGTGAAACGACGTTGAAGATTTTGATCCGATGTGCAGCTGCCGCCATCACGGCGTTGATGTGAGCATCAGATTCCTGTAATCGGGTATTTGGGAGCCGGGGACCAACGCGGCATCAATAGCCCTGCCTATGCCCCTCCATGCCAATAATGGATTGCTGGACCTGTGGCATCGTTCTTGCGCAGGCCCTTCCCTTTGGCCATTAGGGGTGCCCCATTAGTTGGTGTGTTTCTGTGATAAGAGTCCGGTTGACATGGATCCTAGTCAGGGGGCCGTGAGTGGCCGAGGCAGCGTCCCACGCAATTCCTTAACGGAAGTTGACCTGAATTGTCAAACAAAGAGCTACAAGAAAGTGCAGAAATTCTCGATTAGCCATCAAATCCGGACACGCGCCAAATCCACACCATAATGTCGGTTATGTTGTGGGAGGGTGACCTGATTGACCAACTCAGAGATTCACTGAACCGAGACCCGGAGTCTTGGGAGAACCCCGATCTGGATAGGTTCCTGGAAGCTTTGGCTGCATGGACCCGAGATATGGACGGTTGGTTCATGAACCGTGGCGAACCAACTCCCGAGGTACCTTCCTGGGAGCTCTTTGGCCACATGCTCCTTGCGGCCGGAATTTATGAGTAGATCGTCAAGTACTGAACCCAGATGCGAGTCTGGCACTGTTTCAGCACCCTGCGAGAGATCAACGCTGTCTTACTTACCGTTTCAGTTCGTCCGCGCCCAGTAACTCGGTAGGTTCCGTCCGGAATTCGTTTTTGGGCGGCCGGTCGAGGAGGGCGACAGGCCGCCCGCAATCGAGGACCTTCGGGGACCACCCAAGCGGTGAAGTAGTTATCTGCGATTCTCAGTTCCACGGCACGACGGAACAAGGGCGGTTACGGCGAGTGGGTCCTCATTACTTGGTAAGCCATCCGTGATGACGGGTGTGACAGACTCCAACAAAATGCCTTGAGGGCCGTTCGTTTGGAAGGGAAAGCTACATGTCGTCCCAAGCTGGTAGGCGGGAAGCCGTCACAGACCTCATCCAGTTGCGGTGCCCGTTGAAGGAGTCCTTGGTTCGTTTGGCCGCCTTTGTTTGGTCCTATCAGGAGGACCTGGCGGTTGTTGAGGTTCGGGACATCGGCCATGCACTTGACGAGTTCGAGGCCGGGAGGATTGATGCGGATGAGCTCTGTGCCTGGGCAGAGGAAGTGCAAGGGCGCGAAGACATTGGGGTGGATTCCCGTGGGCATGACTTCATCACCGACGCACTCTTTCAGCTGTCTACGCCTGAGATCTGTGCACCCGCGAATGAGGTTGCCCGTGCCCTCAGGCAACGGATGATCTGACGACCGAAGCGTTTCCTGCACCCGAACATACCGACGGCCGTGGGCTCAACCAGAAGCCGGGCGGCAGGGGGTATCAGGCCGCGTAACCCAGCCTTCGCAGCCGCCTTCGCGCGGCTTGTTCGCTGGGACCTGTCCGGCCTAAAGCAAGGCGCACCATGCCGAGCACCACCTTGGCGGCCATGGTTGACGGGAACGGCACGGGGCCGATCTTCGCCGGCCGGAGCCCCAGCATGTCGCGGTATTTTGGCTCAAGGCTTGCGACGGCGGCGGCGAACAGGATGCGGTACCCGGGGCGGAGCCGGGGGCTCAGCGGGGGATGGTGGATGAACTCGACGGTTTCGGCGAGACGCTCGTCGGAACGAAGGACTCCTGAGGAATACCAACGTTCCAGTTCGGCGGTGACCTCGGCCTCGGTGAGCGGCGGATTCTCGATCCCCATGAGCTTGCCTGCCTCGGCCCATTCGCGAATATAGGCGTCAGGACCGCCTGGCGCCGGGCGGCCCCAGATCCGGTTGGCGGTGACAAATGAATCCGCGTAGGTGACATGCACCCAGCGCAGCAGCTCGGGATCGTTCGCCGAGTAAGGGTGGCTCATGCCGGAAGCGTCCAGGTAACTTCCGCGGACGTGCTCGTGGATTTTCCGCACACGGGAGGTGGCGGCTTCGGCGGCCTCGGTGGAGCCGTACGTGACGGTGAAGATCCAGCGGATGGTGCTTGCCAGCCGGCCCAAGGGATCCTCTTTGAAACCGGAGTGTTCGTAGACGCCGGCGAGTGCGCCCGGATGGAGCGACTGCATCAGCAGGACCCGGATCCCGGCCACGATGGTGGACATGGAGCCATGCACCGCCCAGACGGCCGACCCCGGAAGGTGATATCCGGCGTCGTTCCCTTCTGCGAGGCGCGGTACCCACTCCGGCGGCGAACCTGCTGACCCGGTGAACGTGCGCTGCAGTTCGTGCCTGTACTCGGTGAGGTAATTCCTCATGCCATCCATTCGACCGCGCATCTGCGTTTGTGTACAGATAATGCCCTTATGAGTCGCTCCTAAGGGCATTATCTGTACGGAAACCCGACGCTAGACGCGGGTGCGGCGGCGGGACGGTGCAGCCGCCACCAAGAGCGCGACGATTGCGACGGCGGCACTCAGGATGAGTCCCGGACGGTACTGTTCCAGCATGGCCTGGGCGCTGACGGTACCGGTTTCGTGTCCGTGGCTGCTGACCAAGGCGGTAGTGACGGCGAGAACCAGCGCGGCTCCCACCTGCGTGCTGGTCTGGATCAGTCCAGCGGCTAGTCCTTGTTCGGAGTCCTTGATACCGGCCGTGGCCTGAACGTTGATGGACGGGAACGCCAGTGCGAAGCCGATGCCCAGCAGGACCACCGACGGCAGAATGTCCAGGGCGTAGTTGGGTGTGGTGCCGACTCGAAGGAACAGCACGTAGCCCAGGCCCAGCGCCGTCAGGCCCGTGAGGATCAGCTGCGTAGCGCCAAACTTTTCAATGAGCCGGTCCGCGAACGGTGCGCTGGTCGCCACCAGCAGGCCAGCGGGCAGCAGGGCCAACGCCATTCCCAGCGGCGTCCAGCCGAGCACGGACTGCAGGAACATGGTCACGATGAACTGGAAGCTCAAGTAGGAACCGAAGAGCCCCACCGCGCTCAGGTTAGCCCTGGCTACCCAGCCTTCCTTGAGGATGCCGAAGCGGATCAGCGGATGCTTCACCTTGTTTTCGATGATCGCGAATGCCGTCAGCACGGCGGCAGACACTGCGAATCCGGCGATTGTTGCCACAGATCCCCAGCCCTGTTCGGGTGCTGAAACCAGTGTGTAGACCAAGCCGAGCATGCCCAGTGCGAGCGTTACGGCGCCCCAGATATCGTGCCCGCTGTTTTCTGCCGAGGGCTTGTCCTTGGGGATGAACTTCATACCCAGCAGGACCACGACGACGGCGATCGGCACCGAAACCAGGAACGTCCACCGCCAGCTGAGGCTGGTCATGAGCCCACCCACCACAAGCCCCAGTGAGAAGCCGCTGGCGCCGAACGTGGTGAAGATGGACAGTGCCTTATTGCGGGCGCGGCCTTCGGCGAAGTTGGTGGTGATGATGGAGAAGCCTGTCGGCGCGGTGAACGCTGCGGCCAGGCCCTTCACGAAGCGCGTGGCGATCAGGATGGTGGGGTCGTCCACCAGTCCACCAAGCAGCGACGCCGCAGCGAACACCGTCAGTGCAATGAGGAAGATACGACGGCGGCCCAACAGGTCCGCGAGGCGGCCACCGAGGAGCAGCAGGCTTCCGTAGCCCAGAACGTAGGCGGAGACGATCCACTGGAGCGAATCGGTACCGAGGTTCAGTTCCTGGCCAATGGACGGCAGGGCCACGCCAACCATGGAAACGTCCAACCCGTCCAGGGCCAGGACGGTGCAGACAACCATCAGGAGCAGCCACTGGGCGCGGGTCCAGCGGACTGCGGTCAGCAATGGTTCGGCAGTTCTTTGAAGGGTGGTGGGTGATGTCATGCGATCAATGTATATGACGCGTCATTGAATGACAAGGAATATGACACGGAATATTATGACGTGGATTCTAACGGCCACATGAACTAGAATCGGGGCATGGCAACGACGCGTGACCGTCAGCTGGTTGAGCAGTGGCGCAGCATCCAAAACTCCTACTTCCGCACCGCGGGGGCGATCGACCGCGCTCTGGAAGCGAAGTTCGACATCGGCCTCAACGAGTTCGAAATCCTGGACCTTGTTGCCGACAGTGTTGAATCCGCCTGCCGGATGAAGGCGCTGGGGGAGCGCACCCCGATGACCCAAAGTGCGGTATCCAAAGTGGTGGACCGCCTGGAAAAGGCCGGGCTCGTCTCCCGCCAAACCTGTGAGGATGACCGCCGTTCCCTGTACTTGGAGCTGACGGAAGCCGGCCGCACGTTGCACGCCAATGCAGCACTGGAACACCGCGCCCTCCTCAAGGAAAACCTCGGCTGAACTGCGGCAATTCCGCCGCCTCTGCTTGGCCTGGAAAGTACCCCGGCGCACCCTTCCTCAAGATTGTGACAAGATCTTCTGTGGGGGTCCGTAAGGCCTTTATTTTCGGCCTATAACCAGCCAGAATGGTGCTTGCACGCCAGGCTGGGGTTTGGTGCCGCTGGCTTTGGGGAGTGTGTTGTGGGCAAGCATCAAGATTCAGGCCGGGTTGTTGACCTGGTACGCACCAATGGGTTCCGACGAATCCTTATGTCCGGGTGCCTCGCGGTCTTGATATTCGTCGCCTTTGGTTTCCAGGCGCCAAATTCCTTCACCTCGGCATCCGTCAACGGCTCGTTGGCCCAAGGCGTTGTAGGCCCCACCCAACTTGGCGGATTGGTGCCGCCGGAAGCCGAAACCACGGTCATCGACCTCCTCCCGGAGCCTCCTGAACAACTTCCCGGCACGCCCATGGTTTTCTTTGACCGTGCGCTGGTCCGCACTGTCGGCAAAGACGGCTCCTCCGGGCTGACCGTAGCCTCTGCCGGATTGTCACGCCCGGCCCAAGGCAGCCTGTACTCACCCCTTGAGGTCCTGAACCCGAGTTCGCCGTACGGCTACCGCATCAACCCGCTGACCGGACTTCCCGGCGAATTCCACTGGGGCCAGGACTACGCGGCCGCTTGCGGTACGCGTGTCTACGCCGCCGACGCCGGAGTGGTCCGCGCAGTCGGCTGGCACCTCTGGGGCGGCGGCAACCGCGTGGAAATTGAGCACGGCAACGGCCTCGTCACCACCTACAACCACCTCCAGGCCATCGGCGTCACACAGGGACAGTCCGTCCGCGTCGGTGAAGTCATTGCAGAGGTGGGAACCACGGGCTGGTCCACAGGTTGCCACCTCCACTTCGAGACGATCGTCAACGGCCTCCACACCAACCCGAACAACTGGACGCTCCTGCCCATCCACCAGGTGGATCCGCTCCAAAGCATCACCATGGTGAGCTACCAGCCCGGCGTTGGCACCGGCGCCTCCGCTTCACCGCAGTGGGCAGTGCCCGTGTCCGGCAGCGACCAGCGTGCCGTGATCGGCGGCGAACACGAGGAATCTGTGGCTCCGCCCGTGACGGTCCCGCCGACCACAGCACCCACCACGCCGACTGTTTCGACGCCGCCTGTCACCTCGACGCCGACGCCGACACCGACCGCGACGGCTACGCCAACACCGACCGCGACCGCTACGCCGACCGCGACGGCTACGCCAACACCGACCGCGACCGCTACGCCGACCGCGACGGCTACGGCTACGCCGACCGCGACGGCTACGGCTACGGCAACGCCGACACCGACCGCTACGCCGACTCCAACGGCCACAGCGACGCCAACGCCTTCGACGACGACTCCCGCACCGACCACCACAGCACCGGCAGCGCCCGCCACCACCACGACGACCGCCCCCGCCACCTTGACGGCACCTGTAACGGTTGCAGCGCCCCCTGCTCCGGAGAGCGCTGCGGCGCCGGCACCCGCCGTCGAACCTGTCGTTGAACCCGCACCTGCGGTTGCGCCAGTCGTTGAGCCCGCACCTGCGGTTGCCCCAGCCGTTGAACCGGCTCCTGCCGTCGCCCCTGTTGTGGAGCCCGCGCCGGTGGTGGCTCCAGTGGCAACAGTGGCGCCGGCACCGGTGGCGCCGGTTCCCGTAGCGCCCGTTCAAGTGACGCCCGCGATCGTTCCAACGGTGGTCCTTCCGCCGGGCTACGTCCTGGTGGCGCCTGATCTGGTGCTGACGCCGGAGGGCGTGATTGTCCCCCTTGCGAGTCTCCTGATCACGCCGTAGCCAGCCATGAACAGGCCATCGGGTCAGCTCAAGTTCTCAGGCGATTCGCGACGGACCAACAGCGACCGTAGACTCGGTGACGGCAATTCCGCCAGCCGACGTCGTCAGGAAGCACTTAATGACCGCCCTCTACAGCATCCCCCTCACGTTCAACGATGGTTCGGAAGCGGACTTCAGCCGCTTCGAGGGGAAAGCAGTCTTGGTGGTCAACGTTGCCTCGAAGTGCGGTTACACGCGTCAGTATTCGGGCCTGGAGGAACTCTACGGCCGGTATCGCGAGCAGGGCTTCGAGGTCCTGGGCGTGCCATGCAACCAGTTCGGCGGCCAGGAGCCGGGCGCCGACGATGAGATTGCCGAGTTCTGTGAGCGAAACTTCGGGGTCTCGTTCCCGCTGACCACCAAGGCTAACGTCCTTGGCAAGGAACAGCACCCCTTGTTCACAGAATTGACCACGCCTGAAGCCGGGGCAGAGCGGGTCAAAGTGAAGTGGAACTTCGAGAAGTTTGTGGTCAACCGCAGTGGTGAGTTGGTGGCCCGGTTCCCTTCCGCCGTCGAGCCTGACTCGGAAGAACTGGTCGAAGCGGTCGAAATGGCGCTTTCCCAAGCGTCAAACTAAGCCGCTGACAACAGCAGTCGATTCCGCGGAATTCACGTAATTTTCCAACATTCCGCCCCAAGTTCGCCTGTTGTTGGCCTCTTGTCTGGTTGGATTGGCCCTACTGGGGGATGACACGGGAGGCGCCGCCTCCCACCA
This sequence comes from Paenarthrobacter sp. NPDC092416, assembly GCF_044755025.1. NCBI lineage: Bacteria > Bacillati > Actinomycetota > Actinomycetes > Micrococcales > Micrococcaceae > Paenarthrobacter > Paenarthrobacter sp. NPDC092416. Next base: position 32,984 of record NZ_JBIVQG010000003.1, on the reverse strand, counting down.
ACCGCTAAGGCTAGTCATGGAGTTCATCGAAGCCGAGTACCCCAAACCAGGTCATGTGCTGTTGCATCTGAGTGATCTGCATTTGGTGGGCGGCCCCGGCACACTCTACGGTTCAGTGGACAGTGCGCTCAGACTGCAGGAAATCTTCGACCAGATCGTCGCATCCAAGCTCAACCCCGACGCGATCATCTTCACAGGTGATCTCGCGGACACAGGCGAAACCGCGGCCTACAGGCTGCTTCGCGAGATGGTCGAACCCGTTTGCGAGACGCTCGGGGCAAAGGCCATCTGGGCCATGGGAAACCATGACAATCGCGCGAACTTCCGTACCGCATTCATGGATGCGTCCGAGGACAGCAAGCCCCAAGACCCCGTGGACCGCAGCTACTTTGTCAACGGGCTCAGGATCATCACGCTGGACACCACCGTTCCCGGCTACCACCACGGCGAATTGTCCGACTCGCAGCTCGAGTGGCTCGCCGACGAGCTGGCGACGCCGGCCCCGGACGGCACCATCCTGGCCCTGCACCACCCACCAGTACCGTGCGTCCAGGACCTCGCAGTCTTGGTGGAGCTGCGTGGCCAAGCCGAGCTGGCCGCCGTCGTTCGCAATTCAGATGTCCGCACCATCCTGGGCGGTCACCTGCACTACTCCACGACGGCGGGCTTCGCCGGCATTCCGGTGTCCGTCGCCTCCGCCACGTGCTACACGCAGGACCTTGGCGTGAGGGCTGGGGGCCAGCGCGGCCGCGACGGCGCGCAGGCCTACAATATGGTCCACGTCTACGAACACACGATCGTTCACTCGGTGGTTCCGATGTCCGGGGGCGTCACAGTGGGCGAACCCGTGGACGCGGCCGAGGTTCAGCGCAGGCTGGCTGCGGCCGGTATCCGCATTCCGCGGCGATCGCGGGTGCAAGCCGCTGTCCCCCAAGCGGAGCTCGTGGACCGCGACTGACGTTCACCGGCCGAAGCCAAGCACCTACTTCTCCCAGGGCGCCTTGACCGGGAAGTACTTCTCCATGAAGTCCGTCACCAGGTCCGCGCGTTCGTCCGCCTCTACCTCAGGGAAACTGCCGTCGTTGAGGCAGAAGAAGTCCATGTTTCGCTTGGCCAGGAGCTTGGGCAAATAGTGCAGCCCGGCCCACAAGGTGGTGTCCACATACCGCACCCTGGCGCTGGTCTGGGTCACCGCGCGGCCCGTCAGCAGCGCGTAGTAGTGGTAGAACGAGTTGGTGACGGAGATGTTGTCAGCGGCACGGAACCGGCTGGCAGCTGTCTTGGTGAACTCGGCAGGGAACTCGCGCTCCATTTCTGCCACGACGCTCCGCCGCAACGGGGCCGCAGTGTGTTCCAGGTGCCTCGTGGTGATCCTGCCGAAGCGTTCCCACAGCAGCTTGCGGTTGACCCTGGCGGCGTTCTCGAAACCGCTGCGCTCGGTATCGTTCTCGCCGAGCCCGATCCGCGTTTCTGCTTCGATGAATTTGGTGATGCCTCCGGGCGTGAAGAACATGTCCGGGCTGACGGGGCGGCCAAAGAACATGTCGTCATTGGAGTAGAGGAAGTGCTCCGACAGGTCCTTGATGTGGTGCAACTGGGATTCCACGGCCTGCGAATTGTGCGTTGGCAGCACAGAGGGATCGGCGAAGAATTCTTCACTCCGGACGATCGTCACCGAGGGGTGCTCGGCCAGCCATGAAGGCGTGGGTGAATCGGTGACGATGAAGATGCGGCGGACCCAAGGCGCGAACATGTGGACCGAGCGCAGGGCGTACTTGAGCTCGTTGATCTGCCGGTAGCGTGCCTCATGCGCGTCGCCTTCGCCAAGGACGGCATCTGCCTGCTGGGAGCGTCGAGCCGCGATGTAGGCGGGATCGCTGCCGTCAACCCAGGAGAAGACTATGTCGATGTCGAAGTCGATGTCGCTCGCGTGGTCCGCAAACATGTTCTCGATGGTTGGCCACGTGAGGCCGTGTCGCTGCACAGTGCCCCGTACGGCGTCCTGCCGCAGCATGGTGCGGCGGGTCAGGGAGTTCTCCACGGGCAGTTCCAGATGGTCGCCCTCGAAGCGCCAGAGCTCCAACTGGACGCCGAGGCCCGGGCCGTAAGACAAACCGCCGCCGGGTTCCACCCTGGGGCGGTACAAGCGGAAGATCCGGGCTTTCCTGTTGGCGGACAGCTCGCCGTCGGCCACGAGCACCGACGACTTCTTCCGGGCGTCAACGGTCATGGAATAGAACGGTTCGTTGCGGAAGGCAGTAACCAGTGCTTCGCGGAGCTCCTTGCGGTGCTCCCAATCGACGGCGATGACCGGCCTTTCGTCGTTGCCGCGCACCAGGATGAAGTCGACGCCGGCAGTGTCCAAGGCCGCTCGAATGGCGAGCAGGTCCACCACCATGGCCTGCTGTGGCGTGAGATCGGCGTTGACGAGGGCGTACCGCCCGCGGTGACGGACGACGTCGGACCTGTGCTTTAGGTGGGCAACAACGGCAGGCGAGACCGCCTCGGCGATCGCGTCTTCTTCTACGGTGGGGCTGCCGTGGTAAATCGGATCGACCTGTGCTTGAGTGATGGCTGTTTCTCCGAACTGCTCTGGGGTGGAATGCAGAATGCTAGATGGCAAGCGCCTCGCGCCAGCTGCGCAGGAAGGCGCCGCCGGCGTCGTCGTGGATGACGTCGTCCGCGAGGTCGAGGTCGGCAGCCGTCAGGATGGTGTAGGGCTTGACCGGAACGCCGTCTGCGGGACGGACGTCCACGTGCTTGACGTCGTGATCATTGTGATGGAGCCAGTCTGCCATGGCGTAGTCGGTGCGTGAGTCGCCCACCGTACGCCAAGCCAGAGGGGTGATGCCCTGGGCTGCAAGCAGCTCCACGGCGCGGCTTGCGCCGAGGTCCTTTCCGAGCCTGACCGACTCGATGTCCGTGGAGATGATAGTGGGGTCCAGACGGTAATCTGCGGCGTCGTCGGATTCCGGGGCGTGGTGATCCAGGATCGCCGCGTTGAGGCCGTGACGTCCCATGATGTCCAGGGCGTCGGCGTCGAAGAGTTTTTGCTCGGCCAGGTAATCCTCGCTGGTGACCTCCAAGTGCTGCTCCACTGAGACCATGGCGCGTTTAGTCTCGTCGAAGAACATGTGCGAGGCGTAGTCCTCGGCCACGAGCCTGCGAATATCGTCGCCGTAGGCCTTGGGGACCGCGAGCTCGTGGTCAACGTGGATCGGCCCCGGACCCGTTGCCGTGTAGCTGAACCACACTGCGCCCTTTTCGCAAATGGCATGGATGACCGTGCCGGATGGCATTCCGGCAGCAATCATGGGCTCCATGACTTGCTCGCTGATGAAGGCATCGGAGCGGCCCGTGTTGAAGATGACAGGAATGCCCGCGGCGGCCAGCGCCACGAGATCGGCGATGATGTCCGGTTTCACATCCCGCGTGACAGGGCTCGCGATCGGTCCGTCGACGTCGAGCAGCAGCGCAAGTGGCGGCGCTTTCTGAAGAGGGGTGCGGTCAGTGCCGTGGAGCGGTTGAGTCATGCTCCCATTCTGTCAGTCCATGCGGTTTGCATCACAGCTATGACGCGCGACGTCGGATAGTCACCTTTTGGCCACAACCTGCCTGTGCCGGGGCTCACAAGTTCCGTTGGGGCTGCTTCTTCCATAGGCTTGCAGAGTGATCTTCAAAGCTGTGGGCGAGGGACGCCCGTACCCTGACCATGGATACTCCGCGCCTCGCGATTGGGCCGCGCTGCCCCCGCGCCCCGTCCGCCTGGACGAACTCGTAACCACCAAGCGAACCCTTGATTTGGAGGCTTTGTTGGCTGAGGATTCAACATTTTTCGGCGACCTGTTCCCGCACGTTGTCCAGTACCAGGGCGTCATGTACCTCGAAGATGGCCTCCATAGAGCGGTCCGCACGGCGCTCCACCAAAGGACGGCGATCCACGCACGCGTGCTGGTCATCGATGGCTAGGCCTGAGGCTCCGGAGCAGGAAATGACCGAACCGGTTCTCGGGAGCGGAGCACCAGCGGATGCCACTGAGCAGCCCAAGGCCCGCCCAAAAAAACGCAAGCGTCCCAAAGATGTGACGCGCCTCCACGGCCACCATGTGGTGACCGGACCTGAACTGCGGGCCACGTTCGCCGTGGATTCACAACCGCACCGCGGCCGCTTCGGACGCCGCCTGTTCCACGGCATTGTCCTGGTCCTGCTCGTCGGCGTCATCGCTGCCGGCGCGGTGGGTGCGTGGGCCATCATGAACGGGCTCATCAAGATCCCCACTGCAATCGCCAGCAAGGCGCCTACCAGCCTGTGCCCCACCACGACGTTCGACTACCTTCCGAACGACCAAGTGACCCTCAACGTTTTCAACGCCACCTCCAGGGGCGGATTGGCCCGAACCATCGCGGATCAATTCACCGCGCGCGGCTTTAAAGTGGGCTCCGTGGACAACAGCGACACCGGCTATTCCGGCATTGGCATAGTGATCTCCGGCGTCAAGGGCGAGGCCGCTGCGTTCAACGTCCAGCGCAACCTTGCCGGGACGGACTACTTCCAAGACAACCGTGAAGATGCCTCGGTGGACGTTGTGTTGACTCCGGGTTTCGAGGGCCTGGTGGAACCGCAGCTGGTGGATCAGACTCCCGGCATGCTGGCTTGTCCCCGCGAAAACCTGCGGATCGCCGACAATTCCAAGTGGCCGATCATCCTTACCCCGGCACCGAAGCCCTAGTCGTGTCTTAGAGGGCAGCTTCGTCCAGGCGAAGAGGGCGGCCGTCTTCGCCGAAGCGCGCCCCGGCGCCGAGCTGGATGAACCGCACCGTTTGAGCGATCTGTCCCTCCTGCGCGGCCAGGCTCTCGACGTCGGTGGTCGGGGCAGTCTGGGGAGTCTCGCCGTCGGGCGTTCGGTTGCGTCGTGCGGCGCTGGCGGACAGTGTGCCGTGAATGAGCCGTGCGAGTTGCGTGACGTCGATGTCCGGCAAATAGCCCTGCTGGACGCCATCGCTGAGGATGTCCTGGAGCAGGACGTTCAAGTCGCCCACGTGGTCCGCGAGCTTGGAGAACGAACCAGGGGAGAGTACCGCCGCCATGGCCGGTCCTGGTGGCAGGTGGCGCCGGCTGAGGTCCTCCACCTGGGCGCGGACGTACAGTGCCAGCCTGTCCACAGGATTCTCGAGCGCCGCCAGAGAATCGCGAAGGTCCACGATGAAACGCTCAGTCTCGTCCAAAGCGTACGCGATGAGCAGTTGCTCCATGTCCGCATAGTAGTTGTAGACGGCGGTTCGTCCCACCCCGGCATGGCGTGCGACGTCGGTCATGGTCAGCCCCGGAAGTCCGTGGGTGAAGAGCAGTTCACCGAAGGCCTTCAGAATCCGACGTTGGGTCTCGGCGCGTTGGGCAGCATTCGTGGCGGCCGTGATCCTTGGCATATAGACACTTTACAGGGATCTGTCAGCAAACTGGTGCTGCCTGAATCAGTGTCCTTTCTTGTCGGCGAAAAGGATCGCATCAAGGGACTCGGGCCCAACCAGAGGGGGTTCAATCGACTACTGCGGCGAAGACAACCAGGCGCATGCGACGCGACGCCGAGCCGCAATGTAGCGACGATGCGGCGCGCCGGGATACCAACCCCTTTGTTCCCGTCGGAGGCCCGGCTGATCAGGCGCTGGACACGGTGGATGTGGTCCGGGTGCCGCGATTCGATTAGATCCAGCAGTGGTGAACGTGCCCGAGTACGAGGCGCCCGAGTTGTCCCACCTGCACCCGAGCGTGCGGGACACGGCCCGGTTGCCTGCGAACGAACGGGCGAACTGATCCGGGCCGACCGGTGGATCGGCTATCCGTGCGCGGTGGAGGTGGTGGCCCGTCTGGAGGCCCTGCTGTGATGGCCGGAGAAACGGCGAATGCCGACCGTGTTGCTGATCGGTCCGACGAACAACGGCAGGTCGATGTTTGTGGAAAAGTTTCGCCGGGGGCCGGCCTGTGGACGGGGCAGGCCGGGAAGACATTCCGGTGATGTGCGGGCACATACCGTCCGAGCCTTGCGTCGCGCGCTTCTACATCGCGCCGAACGCGGCTAGTTCGTCGATGAGGAAGAGTAGGAGATAGGCGTACATCGCTTCGCGATGGCCATCCCCAATGCGCCGAGGGCGGCGGTGATTTCCGTCTCTGGCCCCGCCTCCTGGATGGACCAGTCCTTCGCTGGCGGCGTGGCGCGGCTGCTTCGGGAGGCGGCCCAGACGATCTCCGAGGAGCTCAACCAGAACTGACGACGCCTGTGTTGGCGCGGACTGGCAGTTGCCGCCTCCATTTTCAGTGGAAAAGCGGCAACAACTGCCAGCCCGCTGAGGGGGTCAGCTCAATGCGCCGTCGTTCGCCTCGACACCGTTCGGCTCAAGGTTGATCATCGGCGTGCTCTTCTCAAAGGACCAGAAGGCCACCAGGCCCAGTGCGCAGCCAAGGAACCAGCTGTAGTTGCCAATCCAGGTGGCGTTGACGGTCGTTGCGCCTGAATCCAGCAGCATCTTGGGGATCAGGACCGAAGCGATCGAGATGACTCCGCTGACGGCCACGGCTTTGATCGCGTTGGGGTTGTAGCCGTTGCGGAACCAGTACTTTCCACTCGGCTTCATCGTGTACATGTCCTCCACCCACACTTTCTGTTTGCCCACCAAGTAGTACCCGGCTATCAGGATGCCGAAGAGCGGGCCGATCAAGGCGCCCAGCACCCCGAGTGTGTAGTGAATGGCGTCATTGTTTGAGTACCAGTTCCACGGGGTCAGGATGACGGATCCGACGGCGGCAATCATGCCGCCCATGCGCCAGCTGATCTTCTGCGGGCTCACGTTGGAGAAATCAAATGCCGGTGAGATGAAGTTGGCCACGATGTTAATGCCGACAGTTGCGATGACAAAGGTCAGCCCGCCCAGCAGCACCGCGAAAACTGAGTCGATTTCCTGCACAGTCTTGACCGGATCGGTGATGAGGTGCCCGAAGACGGGGATCGTGGCCGACGCCGTAATGACGGTCAGCAGCGAGAAGAACAGGAAGTTGACGGGAAGGCCCAGGAGATTGCCCTTCTTGACCGCTTTGAAGCTCTTCCCGTAGCGGGCGAAATCGCCGAAGTTGAGCATGGGGCCCGAGAAGTAGGACACCACGAGCGCAATCGCGGAGATCATGACCGGGATGGATGCCGCGAAGTCGAGTGGCTCACCGGCGGACAGGTTGAGGCTGATGTTGCCGATGCCGGCCTGGGAGACCAGGTAGATGGCCAAGATGAGCATGACGACGTACACGGCGGGGCCGGCGAAGTCAATGAACTTGCGGATACTTTCCATCCCGTTCCAGAACAACGCAGCCTGGGCCACCCAAAGGATGCCGTAGCAAATCCACCCCAAGGCCGAGAGGCCCAGGAAACCGTACTGTTGGGTGTCGTAGAGCGGTGTCATGGCCGGGAAGAATTTAAGGAACACGATCACGAGGGCCTCTGACGCGAGGAAGGTCTGCACCCCGTACCAGGCGACGGCGATCAGGCCGCGGATGATGGCGGGGATGTTGGCGCCTTTGACACCGAAGACGGCCCGGTTTATCACCGGGTACGGAACGCCGGTTTTCTGGCTGGGTTTGGCCACCAGGTTGCAGAAAATCTGAACGATCACGATGCCCGCCAACAGCGCAACGAGAACCTGCCAGCTGGCGAGGCCCAGCGCGAAGAGGCTTCCGGCCGTAACGTAGCCACCAATGCTGTGGACATCGGACATCCAGAACGCGAAAAGGTTGTACGTCGTCCAGCGCTGACTTTTCAGCGGCGCAAGGTCGTCATTGCTGAGTCGTGGATCGCGGGCGGGGCCAAGGCCGGGGGCGGCGAGGGCGTCGTTGGGTACCGCAGTAGTCTGGGGGTCTGGCATGGTGTCCTCTAATCGGTCTGGGTCCCGGCTGGTTCAGCCGTTCCATGTTCTCAATTAGATGAAACCAAAGTTTCATCGCTGTTTCGACGGCGCTACATCCTGTTTACAATTCCTAACGCCGTTCGATCTCCCGCAGCGAATCGTAGACGCCGGTGATTTCCCTGACACGGTCCCGCCCGGGGCGGCCGCGGCCGGCGAGCACTCCGTTGGCGAGAACGCTCATGAGGCTCATGGCTGTGGCGTAGCTGTCGAAGGCTGCACTGCCCTCCAACGGGCACTCGATCCAGATCGAAGCCTCCGCGGCAAGCCAGCGGGCGCTGGGGTCTGCGATCAGGATGGTACTTGCACCCGTGGCAGCGGCAGCTTTCAGCGCACTGTGGAAACCCTCCGGCCGGCGCCGGAATCCGAGCAGGACGACGACGTCCGCCTCGCCCATCCCCGCGAGTTCTTCCCCGACGCTTTGACCCGGCTGTGGTGCCAGGGCTACTGCAGGCCGGCACTGCAGTAGTTGCTGCCTAAGGTGCAGAGCCAGCGGGAAACTGTTGCGGAATCCGAGTACCAGAACGTTCCGGGCCCCGGCCAGCAACCTGGTCGCTTCCTGCAGCCGTGCATCTTCAAGACCTTCAAAAAGCCGCTTCAGGTTCTGGTGCTCCAAGGCAAGATGCTGGGGCAGGCCGCCATCGGCCCCTTGGGCGGCAAGCGGCACCCCGCTGGATCGCAGGCTCCGGATGTGCTCCTTGACTTCGTTGTAGTCGGCAAATCCCAGGCGGCGGAAAAGCCGGCTCATGGTGGCCTTGGAAACGCCGCTCAACTCGGCGAGTTCGGCCGCGTTGTAGACCGCCAGATCGCCCAGGCGGTCCAGCAAGGTGTCCGCGGCCTTTCGCTCCTGTGGCCCCAGCTCCGGATAGTGCCGTTCGATTCGCTCATCGATCCTCATGAAACAACCGTCTCACGCCGCACCGGTCGAACGCACGGACTGCTGCGGCTGCGGCCGTGGCCGCAGCGCAAAAGAGGTCAGGACTGAGTGGGTCGGGTCGTCGCCCAACGGACCACCGCGGGCGGAGGGACAACGAAGCTAGCGTTCATCATCGGTGACAGCATCAAACGCCGCTCAAACCATGACCCTGCCCAACACCTGCACGGGCATGAACATCACCACTCTTGTCCGCTCAGGCACGCACAAAAAACCATGCTTCCCGGTCAACCTCCACCCCGCCACGGCCGAACTCCGCTGCACGCCAGGCTGACGGAACCGATGCCTCGTCAATGTCATTCCGAAGGAGCTGGCGTCGACCGCGCGGACCGTCCAGCATGGCGAGGGCATCAAGCATGGGCTGTCGTGTTGCTGTTGCCTGCAACGGCAATGTGTTGGCCAACAGCCCAAGGAGCGGGGCAATGGTTCGATATCGGTGGGCCACTTGCTGACGCATAGCGCCCCCAGCCTTGACGCGTTCCGGGATGAGAACACCGACCGTGTCGGCATACCGCGCGACCTGATCCCGTGCGGCGACCTTTTCCAACCGAGCCCATATCGTCGCTACATCGATCCGTTGGCCCCCTCTTTCACCACAGAGACCAATTCTCGGCCGACCCGGGCAAGAATTGCTGAGGCCTCTTCAGTTCCGGCAGTGACTCCAACCGGGAGGCGGCTGCAGCCGTCTTTGAGGGGACCAATACCTTCGATGCCGTCAGCGCATCAAATAAATCCAACGCGTCATCGACCGCCGACGCAGACAAAGTGTCCAGGGTAGCCAACAGCGTCGACGTGCGACGCGGCTCTGCCAACCGGCGCGGCGACTGTGCCTTCGCCGCCAACCCACACCGCGCCAGCGTCCGTGGCCGGGATGCCGGCGACTGTGAAGTGTCCACCTTGCCAACCCCGAGAGCCCGGATTTGCCCTACCCTGCGCAGTGCCTGATTCATTGTCGGCACAGATAACCTCACAGGCCCGGAACGCAATACTTCCAACCGGGACACGGGTGCCCTCATCAACTGCCGGCAGTCCACGCAGCCGGGCGGCGACTGAGTATCCCGGCTTCGCTGCTTCGGCAAGCAGCTCGTACAGTTCCGACACGGCACGTTCCCGAGCGGCCTGAACAGTCTTCGATAGCCTCGTCACTCCGGGCCGGAGGATCTGTCTCCGACGTAACCAGAGCACCGCATGGGTGAACAACGCTGTCGGCCCCTCACCCTGCGGCCAAGCCCGCGAGTAAACGAAGTCGCTCGGATCCTCAACTGCAGGTCCAGTAAAGTCCTCGTAGCCTTAGAGCCGGCGGATCTCCCGCGCATGGGCGTTCGGAGTCGCAACCCGCTCGGGGTACCGCTTGATGACCGACAGATCGGCGACTCCGAGCTACGCCGCCAAATAGTCCACCACGGACCATGGCACATCACTCGGATCCCACTGAAACGCCCCCAGGAAGTGCACTGTTCCAACCTGGGACCGGATGGTCGTTCGGTGTGGGATACCGGTGTCAATGCACGCCTTCTGCCATCCGAATTGCCAAACATTTGCTGTACATTTTCCTTATGGAAAATCACGTACCCCGCAGCGCCAATTTAATGGATGTGGCCCGTCTCGCGGGCGTATCGCGTTCGACGGCGGCCAGGGCCTTGGGTGGGTATGGTTCAGTCAGCCAGGACTTGGTGGACATGGTGGTTGCGGCCGCGGAAACCCTGGGATACAGGGGCAACGCATTGGCCCGAAGCGTGAGTTCAGGCCGCTCGCACACCATTGGGGTGGTTGTGAGTGACATTGAGAATCCCCACTTCGCCAGGGCAGTCCGAGGCATGACTGACGCCGCCAAAGTAGCGGGTTTTGACGTGATCCTTGCCAATACCGATGAAAACGTTGCGGCCGAGAGGGCTGCCGTTCAGGTGTTCCTGGATAAGCGGGTGGACGGCTTGATTGTGGCGTCAACCACGCGGAGTGACTCGGCCCATCTGTTGGACGTTGTGCGGATGGGCAGGCCGCTGGTCCTCTTCGACAGGCAACCCGACGACGTTGAGGCCGACTGGGTAGGCACGGATTGCCATGGGGATGCCAAAGCGGTCATGGAATTCCTGGTTGAGCGCGGGCATACGCATGTGGCGTTCCTGTCGGCAACCACCAAAACCCCGGCTGAACTCGAAGCCGGGCATCCATTGCCCATCTCCACCATTGCAGACAGGGTGCGGGCCGTTCGCGAAGTGGCAACAGCCGCGGGCGTGAAGTATGAATTTATCTCCGACGCCATGTCGCCGGAGAAAACCAAGGAAATCGTCGCCGCCCTCCTTGTTCGGGAAGATCGCCCAACCGCCGTGATTGCGTCCTACAGCCGGGTTGCCCTCCCCGCATTCCAAGCCATCCGCGACGCCGGGCTCAGCGTTCCGGACGATATCTCCTTGGTCTGCCTGGATGATGCCGACTGGATGACGGTCAGCTGCCCGGAGATTTCGGCGGTTTCACTGCAGCCTTACAGCATGGGTGTGCGGGCCGCGGAAGTCCTTTTGGGTCGTATCGAGGGCCGGGGGCCCCTATCGAGGAAACATCTCCTGCCCGCGGAGTTCACGCACAGGGCCTCCGTTGCGAACTTGGCGGCCGCAAAGATCTAAACGCGCTTTAAACTGGCCGGCTGAGCGGATAGTCGGAGCCCGCGGCAGACTGCCGGCGGGCCCTTTGTTGTGCTCTCGCGCGGAGCGCAAGTTCCGCGGAACACCGGGCTTCGCTGGGGTGTCCGGTAAAAAACAATTGCTGGAGATACCGGTGTCTCATACCATGGTTTCAATGCAAGATACCGGTATCTGAATCAGGCATTTGCAAGTGGGAGACCAGTCTCCAATAGAACAGAATCGCGACGTAACCGATCTGAAACAACTCCGAAACCATTGACAATTACGGTTTACTCCAGAAATACTTTCGTTGCATGAAGTGACACCGATCACTTCCCAGCAACTTTTCCTCTAGGAGCCATACCCATGAAAGAACAAACGAAGCTTTGGGGCGGCCGGTTTGCCGGCGCTTCCAGCCCGGAACTCACCCGCTTCTCACGGTCGGATCCCCGCTACTTCCGCATGGCGCCGTATGATCTGCATGGTTCCCGGGCGCACGTCCGCGAATTGAACCGTTCAGGTCTCATTGACGACGCCGAGTTGGTCGCCTTCCTCGACACGATTGACGCAGTGGCCCGCGACATCCAGGAAGATCGCGTAGCACCGCAGGAAGCGGACGAAGACGTCCACACCTTCCTGGAGCGGCTCCTGATTGAGCGCATGGGTCCCACTGGCGGCAAGATCAGGGCCGGGCGTTCGCGCAACGACCAGGCAGCCAACGATCTCAGGCTCTACATGCGGGACAAAGTGCGCACGGTCAGCGAACTTCTCATCGACCTCACACAGGCCTTGGCCAGCCAGGCCGAGCAGCACTTGAGGACGCCGGTTCCCGGATTCACGCATCTTCAGTCAGCGCAGCCCGTCGTGTTCGCCCACCAGATCCTCGCCCACGCCCAACCCCTGGTCCGGGACCTCAACCGCTTCCAGGACTGGGATCGCCGAGCTGCTGTCTCGCCGCTGGGCGCAGCCGCCTTGGCTGGATCCACGTTTGCCCTTAACCCCGAGCTGGCTGCCCTGGATCAGGGCTACGAGACCAGTGCCGAAAACTCCATCGACGCCGTCGGAAGCCGGGATGCCGCGATTGAGTTCCTCTTCGTCTGCTCCCTGTCGCTCATCGACATTTCGCGCCTCTGTGAAGAAATCATCTCCTGGGCATCGCAGCAATTCCGCTGGATCACCATGGATGATGCCTATTGCACCGGGAGCTCCATCATGCCGCAGAAGAAGAACCCGGATATCGCCGAGTTGGCGCGGGGGAAATCGGGACGCGTCCTGGGCGACCTCATGGGCTTGATGGCAGCTGTTAAATCGTTGCCGCTGGCCTACAACCGGGACCTCGCCGAGGACAAGAACGCTGTGATTGACGCAGTGGAGACCCTGGAGGTTACGCTGCCTGCGCTCAGCGGCCTGGTCCGGACCTTCACGGTCAACGTCGATGAAGTCCGTCGTCAGGCAACGGCCGGCTACACCCTGGCCACAGAAGTTGCGGATTGGCTGGCACGGCAAGGGACCCCTTTCAGCGAGGCACATGAGATCTCGGGGTCGCTGGTACGTTTCTGTGAGTCCCGGGGCCTGGACTACGACGACCTCAGTGATGAGCAGTTGGCATCGGTTGACCCCCGGCTGACGCCGGAAATCAGGACTGTCCTTACTCTGGAAGCAGCGCTGGATGCACATTCCGGATTCGGCGGCACCTCGCCCCAACGCGTGTCAGAGCAACTGACGCGGCTCCGGGCAAAGCTGGACCAGATCAAAAGCTGGACAGCCGATTACGACGGCCTGCGCGTCAGGCCGAACAACCAGGGCTGAACCATGGGCCCTTCAAGCGCAGGACGTTCAAGCGCAACAGATACCCTCCACGATCAGGAAAAAGCCATGAACACTCAAACCGAGCCGAGCGTTACGGGCGCAGCATCGGCCGACCTGAAAATCGTCCCCCGGCGGCACCTCGGCCGGTGGGCAGGCGCCGCCGCGGTGGTCCTGCTGCTGGTATGGCTGGGGGTCTCCTTCTCCCGGGCCAAGATTGACTGGCTCACTGTCCAGGAGTATCTCACAGTCCCCGTCCTCATCCAAGGCATCGGCGTAGCGCTCCTCCTCACGGCAGTGGCCATGGCTATCGGCCTGGTCCTGGGTGTTGTCACAGCGGTGATGCGTCTCTCCAAGAACCCTGTGGTCTCGGGCGTCGCCTGGTTGTACATCTGGGTGTTCCGTGGCACTCCCGTCTACCTGCAGCTCCTGATGTGGTTCAACCTGGCGCTCATCTTCCCGGTCATCGGTATTCCTGGCCTCTACTCAGGACGCATGATCGACATCCTGACGCCCTTTGTTGCGGCTTCCATCGGCCTTGGTTTGAACCAGGGCGCGTATACCTCGGAGGTGGTCCGTGGCGGCATCCTGTCCGTTGATGAGGGCCAGACCGAAGCAGCACAGGCTGTTGGGATGACGAGGCTGCAGGCCATGCGCAGGATCGTCCTGCCCCAGGCCATGCGGGTCATCATCCCACCGGTTGGCAACGAAGTGATCGGCATGCTGAAGACCACGTCCCTTGCCTCGGCAATCGGTGTCAGCGAAATCCTTTCCGAGGCACAACACATCTATTACGTGAACAACCGAATCATGGAACTGCTGATCGTCTGTGCCGTCTGGTACCTGGGCGCGGTGTCCATCCTGAGCATCGGCCAGTTCTACCTTGAACGCTTCTTCGCCAAGGGCTCCTCCAGCCGGCAACTCCCGCTGACGCCGTTCCAACGGGTGAAAAGCATCTTTGGCACCAACAGGAAGGCATTGTCATGACAACCAACGTTCTGGTCCGCGCCGAAAATGTGCACAAAAGCTTTGGCCTGAATGAAGTCCTCAAGGGAATAAACCTCGAGGTCAACAGCGGGGAGGTCGTGTGCCTCCTGGGAGCTTCCGGTTCAGGAAAGAGCACGTTCCTGCGCTGCATCAACCATCTGGAAACGCTCTCCAACGGGCGCATCTGGGTAGGCGAGAAGGTGGTGGGTTACCGACAGGATGGCAACCGCCTGTTCGAACTCTCGGACAAGGAGGCAGCCAGGCAGCGCTGTTCCATTGGCATGGTCTTCCAGCGGTTCAATCTTTTCCCGCACATGACCGTGCTGGAGAACATTATCGAAGGTCCGGTGCTGGTCAACAAGGTCAAACCGGCCGAAGCAAAACGGCATGCCTCGGAGTTGCTTGCCAGGGTGGGCCTGGAAGGGCGCGAGTCCTCCTACCCCCGGCAACTCTCCGGTGGCCAGCAGCAGCGAGTGGCCATCGCGAGGGCGCTGGCCATGAAACCCGAATTGATCCTCTTCGACGAGCCAACGTCCGCACTGGACCCCGAGCTTGTTGGTGAGGTGCTCGATGTCATGAAGGACCTGGCCAAGTCCGGCCTCACCATGATCGTGGTCACCCACGAAATCGGATTCGCCAAGGAAGTGGCGGACCGCGTCGCCTTCATGCACGGCGGCGAAATCGTAGAACTCGGGCCACCCGCAGAGGTCCTGGGAAATCCGCAGCACGAGCGCACCAAGGCCTTCCTTTCCCGCGTCTTCTAGACCCAACCCCCAACCACCTGGAGCCAACATGAAGCACTTCAAGAACGCCGCGCGCATCGCGGCCATCACCGCGGTCGCAGCCTTCGGCCTCACCGCCTGCGTGGGTGGCGCTGAGACCACCACCACCGAGGCTGCGGCAGGAACCACAGGCCTGCCGCAGACCATCAAGGACGCTGGCAAAATACGGATCGGGTTGTCGCCCGACTTTCCTCCCATGGAGTTCCGCGACAGCGACAAGAAGCTGTCCGGCGTCGACATCGATCTGCAGCAAAAGCTGGGGGAGGTCCTCGGCGTCGAGATCGAAGTGGTCGAATCGCCCTTTGACCAGCTCATCAACTCTGTCCAGACGGGCCGCGTGGACCTGGTGATGTCCGGCATCTCGGACACGGCGGAACGGCAGAAGACCGCAGACTTTGTGGACTACTTCAAGTCCCAGGGCAGCCTGTACACCTCAGGTGCCCGTGCCGGTGAATTCACCAAGCAAAGCGATATCTGTGGCAAGAAGCTGGCAGTCAGTGGCAAGACCGACTATTTCGAGCAGGTCAAGACCTTGAGCAAGACCGTGTGCACGGACAACGGCTTGCCTGAATTGAGCATCCTGCCCACCGATTCCGGTGCTGCTGCCCGACTCCAGATCGAGCAGGGTCGTGTGGATCTTGCTGCCCAAGGCGGCGAGAACCTGGCTTACTTTGCCAAGACCGAGCCCGGAAAGTACGCGGCTGTGCTCGATCCGCTGCCGGCAAAGCCTTTCGGTGTGCTCATGCAGAAGGACAACACCCAGCTGGCCAACGCCGTGAAGGATGCCTTCGCCAAGATCATTGAAAGCGGCGACTACCAGAAGATCCTGGACAAGTGGGGCGTCGGCTACGGAGCCATGACTCCCGAAATCAACGGCGTCAAGTGAACCAAACCGCAGTTGTGAAGTCCGGGGCGGCGGTGTGGCCCGACGCAAAGCGGAGCGCCGTCGCCCTGGCCTTTGACCTTGACGGACCTACAGGTGATGCCATGCTGAAGGGCACCATCTGGGACAAGCCCGAGTACTTCAGCCTGGGTGCCTATGGTCCATGGCGCGCCCTGGACCGGATCCTCGGGCTATTGGACACCCACGGAATTCCCGCAACGTTCTTCACGCCGGCATGGGTGGTGCAAACGTGGCCGGAGCAGTGCCTGAGGATCGTTGAACAGGGCCACGAGATAGCCCACCACGGCTACAAACATGAAAAGTACTGGGATCTCACCACTGCCCGGCAACGGCAGGTTATTGACACCAGCCAGCGCATTTTCCACGATGTCCTGGGCACCACGGCAGTCGGCTTCCGGACGCCGTCCGGAGACTGGCGTCCGGAAACTCCGGCGCTGCTGGCCGACATGGGATTCCTCTATTCAAGCTCGATGCGCGGCGATGACCGTCCGTACTTCCACCCCGGCGGGAAACTCGTGGAGATCCCGGCGCGCTCGGATATGGACGACTACGCCTCGCTCGCCTACACCACCAACCCGGACTGGCCATCGGGCGGGGACCGCATTGCCAGCTACGACCTCACGCTGGACAACTGGACCCGGGAATTCGACGGTTACCACGCTGAAGGGCTCTGCCTTTCGACAATTTTCCACCCGAAAGTGGTGGGTAAGCCCGGGCGGGCAGCGTTGCTGGACCGCTGGATCCGGCACATGAAAGCGGCCGACGGCGTGTGGTTCAGTACGTGCCACGACGTCGCCGCATGGTGGCAGCAGACCCAGCAGCAGACCCAGCAGCCGACGCAGCAGCAGGCTCAGCCGGCAAAGAAGGAGGGCCGAACCAATGGCGAAGCAACCGCACGTTAGATGGCCCGGCGGGAAGCAGTGTGCCTTCGTCGTCACGGTCGGATTCGAAGCTGAACTTTCGGTCCTCGCGGCGGCGCCCGACGCCGTCGAGCGCGCAAAGAGCCTGTCGGTTGGACAGTACGGCGGGACGCGAGGCGTGGATCGCCTGCTGGCCGAGTTCGAGCGGACAGGCACCACGGCCAGTTGGTTCATTCCTGGAGCGAACCTCCGTACGTATCCGCGCCAGGCCGAGTCGATCGCGCACGCCGGACATGAGCTGGGCAACATGGGCTGGCACTTGGAAGACATGGGCCGGCAGTCGTTGGCGGAACAGCTGGACAGCATTGGCCGGGCGCAGGATGCTTTCGAATTCGGGCTGGGAGTCCGCCCCCAAGGCTTTCGAGCAGGGCGGGGATCGTATGCGGTCGGGCTGCCCCACGCGCTGCTGGACATGGGGTTCACATGGTCCTCGTCGTGGCACGGGGACGATATGCCCCATTTTCACGCCGCCGGTGCAGCTGGCCTGGTGGAAGTCCCTCGTCATCACGAACTGGATGATTACCCGTATTTCGTCTTCAACCTGGATCCGGCCATCCCCAAAGGCAGTCCGCGGATTGCCTCCAGCCGGGAGGTCCTGCGCAACTGGATCCTCGAATTCGATGCGTACCGGGCCGAGGGACTGTGCTTCGTGCTGACCCTCCACCCGGAAATCATTGCAACACCCGGTCGGATCGGGATGCTGCGTGAATTCCTGGACCACGTCCGCGCCCACGACGACGTCTGGCACGCCACCGGCGGCGAAGTGGCCACCTGGTGGCGTGAAGCCGGTGCTCCCAACGCGGCGGATCACCCCGCCGAGATCTTCCACGCATTGACCCTCGAAGGCAGGCCCGAATGACCATGGACACCACGGCGTCCGAACGACTCGCCGACTTCGTCACCACGCTGACACTCGGCGATGTCCCCGATTCCGCACAGCACCGCGCGAAGATCCACATCCTGGACACACTGGGCGCAGGCATCGCGGGGGCAGCTTCGCGTGAAGTTGCCATCAGTCGCTCCGCCTTGGCGGCAGCCTACGGAACGCCCGCAGCCGGAACCGGAGCCGCACTGTGGGGAACTCCGGTGGGCCTGCCCGTACTCGGTGCGGCGTTCGTGAACGGGGTTGCCTGCCACGCCTTCGAACTGGACGATTCCGGCGGGTGTGACCACTCCGGAGCTGTTGTGTTGCCCGCCGCGCTCGCGGCGGCTTCACTCCGTGGCAACGTCCGCCCCGGCGGCGACACCGGCACAACGGACGACGGCGGTGCTTACGTCAGCGGCGAAAGGCTCCTGCTCGCCGTCGTCAGTGGATATGAAGCAGCCCGGCGGGTCCAGGACGCGCTGGGTGGCTACGACGCGGTCAACAACGCCGGTTGGCACTCCACCGGCGTGTGCGGAACTTTTGGTGCGGCCGTGGCATCGGGGGTGGTTCTGGGGCTGGACGCTGCGCAGATGGTGTCTGCGATCGGCCTGGCCGGTTCGTTCACCGGCGGAACGTGGTCCTTCATCGGCGATGGCGCCATGTCCAAGCGCATGCACGTGGGCCGGGCCGCGGAGTCGGGCCTGAACAGCGCGCTCCTTGCCGGGGCGGGTTTCACGGGGCCTCGCGACCTGTTCTCCGCACCATGGGGAAGCTTCCTGCGCCTGTACGGGCAGGGCGGGGTTATCGATGAGGCCCGGCTGTACGAAACACTCGGCCACGAGTGGCAGATCGAAAGGGCTTCCATCAAGCCCTATGCCACGTGCCGCAGCACCCACTCGGCCATTGACGCTGTCCTTGACCTCAGGGAGCGACGCGGCATCACAGCGGATTCCGTCCGCAACATCACCGTTCGTACCAGCGCACTCATTGCGGACATGTGCGGGAAGGCCGACGTCGGTTCGCTGGTCTCAGCCCAGTTGAGCATGCAGTTTGCCCTGGCGGCGGCGGTCCTTCATGGTGCCGTCGGCTTGGACCACATCACTGAGCAGGGCAGGAGTGACCCCCGGCTAGTCGAACTCATGGGCCGGATTACCGTCGAGGTCGACCCGCTGCAGCAAGGTGGCTCTGCGGAACCGCAGCTGTTGGTGACAACGGAAACCGGGACGTTCGAGGTCCAAGCCGTGCGGGCGAAGGGCGCTCCAACCAACAGGCTTAGCGACGCCGAATCCATCGACAAGTTCATGGGCCTCGCCACCACCAGATTGCCGAAGTCCGTTGCAGCCAGCATCGCCGACCTCGTACTGGACCTGGAATCGACGGCGGATGTGGGCCCGCTGCTGAACCTGCTTGCGTCGAATGCGGAGCCCGTGCTGCTCAGTTAGGCATCCACGTGGCGGGCGCCAGCCCTGCGTCCGCCGGTGTCCGCCTGGCCGCCGGTCTCCGCCGGCCTTGAGTGGATCTCGCGTAACATCGTGGAAAACCGGACAACAATGCAGCTAGGGGGCGTCTTGCGCGCAACGGTCAAGGACGTCGCGCGCCGCGCTGGGGTGTCACCAAAAACGGTCTCGAATGTCATGAACGGAATCGTGCCGGTGAGCGGCCCCACGCGGCTCAGGGTAGAGCAGGCCATGCAGGAGCTCGACTATGTCCCGAACCTGTCCGCCCGCGGCCTGCGTAACGGGCGCTCGGGTGTCATCGCGTTGGCCTTGCCGGATCTGGCCACCCCCTTCTCAGCTGAGATAGCCCAGAACATTGTGGAAGTAGCCCACGAGCAGGGCTGGAGCGTCCAGATCGAGGAAACAGGTTCGGATCCGCAGCGCGAGCAGGAGCTGATGACCCGCGCGCGCTCCAACCTCATCGATGGGCTCATTCTCAATCCGGTGGTGCTGGATGAAAGCGCCGTGAAGGTCGGGGTGGCCTTGCCTCCGGTGGTCCTGTTGGGTGAGGTGACCCAGGAGCTTGCGGACAGGGTTTACGTGGACAGTTTCGCGGCGGCACGCGATATGACGCTTGCCCTGGCCAAGCCCGGACGCCGGCGTATTGCCGTGCTGGGCATCAACAAGGCCAGGCAGTCTGCCACCTCGATTCAACGGAGACAGGGTTACGAGGCTGCGCTTGAGGAGTTGGGGATCCCGCTGGATGAATCCTTGCTGATCTCCTGTGGTCAATGGACTCCTGGCTCCGCCGCCGAGTCCCTGATGCATTACCTGGAGTCCCACCCGCTGCCTGAGGCGTTGTTCTGCTTTACAGATTCCCTGGCCATTGGTGCCCTCAATGCACTGTGGAAGAAGGGCGTCCGCGTTCCTGACGAGATCGCGGTGGCCGGTTTCGACGATGTCATGGATGGGCGCTACGCGGTTCCCTCCCTGACCACAGTGTCTTTCGATAAACGAACCATCGCCACCGAAGCGCTGCGCCTCCTCACCGAGCGTATGGCGGACAGGGGCCAGGGACAACGTGTTGTCACCGTTGACTACAGCATTGTGGAACGGGACAGCAGCGGCGCCTGAAACGAGCGGTTCATTAAATTGTGCGCGCTAACAATTTTCTCTTGCCCCATCCATTACAACGATGTAATGTGAGACCTGCGTCACCCCGCCGCCGGGAAGCGGCTGGAGCGGGACGCGCCGGAACCGGAGCTTTGAGCATCACAAGCAACATGAAGTGACCTTTCAGCGGACCCATCCAAAGGAGTGACGGGTGAAGCAGTTCGAGTTTTTCGCCGGGAAGCAATTGTCCCGGAGACAGTTATTGACAGGAACGGCTGCCTTGGGCGGCGTCCTGGCAGCAGGCAGCCTCTCAGGCTGCGGAGGAAACGCCCAAGCGGCCGCGGTACAGGACATCGGGTTCTGGCACCTGTTGTCAGGCGGCGACGGCATCAAGATGCAGGCCATGATCAACAGTGCCAACCAGGCCAACCCCGGCTTCAAGGTTCAGCCCACGGTGTTGGCTTGGGGTCCTCCGTACTACACCAAGTTGGCCATGGCCTCGGCTGGTGGACGTCCGCCGGAAGTCGCCATCATGCACGCCAGCCGGGTGCCCGGATATGCGCCAGGCGGGCTGATCGATCCGTGGGACCTGGACCTGCTTGCCGAGCACGGGGTAACCGGAGACAACTTTGCGCCGCGCATTTGGGAGAAGAGCCAACAGAACGGCAAAGTGTTCTCCATTGCCTTGGATTCGCACCCTTTCGTCATGTTCTACAACACCGACGTCGCAGGTAAAGCCGGGGTCCTGGGAAGCAACGGCCAACTCCAAGAGGCAACTTCTCCTCAGGAGTTCAAGGACATGGCCAAGGAAATGCAGCAGGTCACCAAGGCCCACGGCCTGTCCTTCGGCTACCTCGGCAGTGGATCCCAGATGTGGCGCCTGTTCTACACGCTTTACAAGCAGCATGGCGCTGACATGGAACTGACGCCTGGGCAGCCAATGAAGGTGGACCGTGATGCAGCGATCGAGTCCCTCGACTTCATGGCCTCCCTCTTTGATGACACCATCGCGGCAAAGAGCGGCGACATCGGCACCGGAATCGCCGAGTTCGCGCGCGGCGACTCCGGGATGCTGTTCAGCGGCGTCTGGGAGCTGCCAACCCTCAAAAAGGCAGGCTTGCCCGTTGACGCCGCAACCATCCCCACGCTGTATGGAACCCCAGCCTCGTACGCGGATTCGCACTCGTTCGTGCTGCCGCGGCAGTTGAACCTCAACGAGGAGAAACGGCGGGACGTCTACAAGTTCGTCAGTGACGTCCTCAAGGGTTCGCTGTCCTGGGCAGAGGCCGGCCACATTCCCGCATACCAGCCCGTGGTGCAATCACAGGCCTACCGCGATCTCACGCCACAAATCCACTACGCCAATGCGGCCGACATCATTGCCTACGATCCCGAAGCCTGGTTTAGCGGCTCGGGCTCTGACTGGCAGACCTACTTTGCGGAGAACGTCCAGAACGTGCTCCTCGGACGGGACAAGGCGGCCGCTGGTTGGGACGCTTTCGAACACCGCACCAACACCCTTCTTTCCCGGCCCAACCCGGTCTAACGGCACCGAGCGACAAAGGAGTCCTTCATGAGTTCTTCACTAGCGTCCCGGCGCAGCACCACCGGGACAAACACCCGCAAGCCGGAGACCACCACGGCGAGCCAACGCCGCCGTCCTTCACAAGGCCGCACGCGCAACAACCTGAGCGGCTGGGGATTTGCCACGCCGTTCCTGGTCTTCTTCCTTGTTTTCCTGGTGTGGCCCATCCTGTACGGGGTCTACATGAGCCTGACGGGCAAGTCCCTGACCGGCGCCAATGACAGCCTGATTGGCTTCGCGAACTACGCCGAAGCCTTGGCCGACGCCGATATGTGGCGCTCCCTGGGGAACACGCTCTACTTCACCGTCATCAGCACCGTCCCACTGGTCCTCGTGGCGTTGGTGATGGCAGCCCTGCTGAATGTGGGGCTTCCGGCCCAGTGGCTCTGGCGGCTTTCCTACTTTGCACCGTACCTGCTGGCCTCAACCGTGGTCTCATTGTTCTTCACCTGGATGTACAACCCGCAGCTGGGCCTCATCAACGACTTCCTGTCCAAGATCGGCCTCCCGAAGGTCGCCTGGCTGAACGACCCCAACGTGGCCATGTGGGCGATCGTGATCGCCACGCTCTGGTGGACGGTAGGGTTCAACTTCCTGCTGTACCTGGCGGCGATGCAGAACATCCCGGCCCAGCATTACGAGGCAGCGTCGCTGGACGGTGCGGGAGCGTGGCGTCAGTTCTTCTCCATCACGTTGCCGCAGCTCACCCCCACCACCGTGATGATCGTGCTCCTGCAGATCCTGGCATCCCTGAAGATTTTCGATCAGGTGTACCAGATGACGGCCGGCGGACCGGGCGGCGCAACCAGACCCGTGGTCCAGTACATCTTCGAAACCGGGTTCACCGGCTACCGGCTGGGTTACTCAGCAGCCATCTCCTACATCTTCTTCGGACTGATCGTACTGGTCTCAGTCATGCAGTTCGTCATCACCCGCCGCAGGAGTGCATAACCATGGCAACCCCTACCCTCACCCGTCCCACCCGCCCCGGCACAAGTTCCCAGCCCATCAGACATCCACGCAAGAAGATGTCCGCCGGCAAGATCGCCGCCGTCGTGGTGGCCGCGTTCATCGCAGTCCTGTGGCTTATCCCTTTCGCCTGGGCCACCGCCACCGCTTTCAAAACCGAGACGGATGCCGCATCTCCAAAGGTCAGTTGGCTGCCGCCGTCTGGCTTTACTCCTGAAGCGTTCGTCAAGGTATTCCAGGACGGCAACATCCCACTGTGGACCTGGAACTCGCTGTACACCTCGGTGGCCATCACAGCGACCACGCTGGTGATCTCGGCGCTCGTGGCCTACGCCTTGTCCCGGATCGACTTCAAGGGTAAGAAGGTGCTGATGACGGTGATCATCGCGTCCATCATCATCCCGCCGCCGGTGCTCATCATTCCGCTGTTCTACCAAATGCTCGCGCTGAACCTGATCGATACGTCGTGGGCCATCATCCTTCCGCAAGTGATCCACCCAGCCATGGTGTTCGTTTTGAAGAAGTTCTTCGACCAGATTCCCCGTGAACTTGAAGAAGCCGCGGTGATGGATGGCGCCAGCAGGATGCGGATCTTTACCCAAATCATCCTGCCGCTATCCCGGCCCATCCTGGCCGCCGTCGCCATCTTCGTGTTCATCGGTGCGTGGAACAACTTCCTGTGGCCGTTCATCGCCACCAACGACGGCTCCCTGCTGACCCTTCCGGTCGGACTGCAGACCATCAAGAGCGCCTACGGCATCCAGTACGCGCAGAACATGGCGTCCGCGCTGCTGGCGGCGCTGCCGCTCATCCTCGTCTTCCTGTTCTTCCAGCGCCAGATCATCAAGGGCGTTGCGACGACGGGACTCGCCGGGACCTGATCCGGCCGCTTTTCACACATCACAAGACCTGAAAAACAACCAAGGAGATACATGTCCCGCGCACGCATCACCCTCGACCGCGACTTCACCATCGGGGAGGTACCCCGCCGCCTGTTCGGCTCCTTCGTGGAGCATATGGGCCGCTGCGTCTACACCGGCATTTACGAGCCCGGCCACCCCGAGGCCGACGAGAATGGCTTCCGCCAGGACGTCATGAAGCTCGTCAAGGAACTCGGAGCCACCGTGATCCGCTACCCGGGCGGCAACTTCGTCTCCGGTTACAACTGGGAGGACGGCATCGGCCCGCGCGAAACCCGGCCCCGCCGCCTGGACGGTGCCTGGCACACCGTGGAGACCAACGCGTTCGGCCTGCACGAGTTCGTGGACTGGTCCAAACAGGCCGGCACGGAAATCATGGAAGCCATCAACCTGGGCACCAGGGGAGTGGACGCGGCCCGCGAGATCGTGGAGTACGCCAACCACCCGGGTGGCTCCTACTGGTCGGACCTGCGGGCCAAGAACGGCCATAAGGACCCGTTCAACATCAAGCTGTGGTGCCTGGGCAACGAAATGGACGGGCCGTGGCAGATCGGCCACAAGACCGCTGACGAATACGGCCGCCTGGCGCAGGAAGCCGCGAAAGCCATGCGATTCGTAGACCCGGATCTTGAACTGGTGGCCTGCGGCAGCTCAAGCTCGGGCATGCCGACGTTCGGTGCCTGGGAGCAGACCGTACTGACACACACCTACGACGAGGTGGACTACGTGTCCCTCCACGCGTACTACCAGGAGCACGAAGGCGATGTCGGCAGCTTCCTGGCCACCGCCGTCGACACCGATTACTTCATTGAGTCCGTGATTGCTACGGCGGACGCCGTCCGCGCCAAAGGCAAGCACAAGAAGCACATCAACCTGTCCTTCGACGAATGGAACGTTTGGTACCAGCGAGGCCTGGATACCGAAGACCAGCCGCACAACGTGGCCAAGGCGGGCTGGCGCGAGCACCCGCGCATCATCGAGGACAAGTACAACGTGACGGACGCAGTGGTGGTTGGAACCCTGCTGAACTCGCTGCTGCGCCACGGTGACCGCGTGAAGATCGCCAACCAGGCGCAGCTGGTCAACGTGATCGCGCCGATCCTTTCGGAGGAGAACGGGCCTGCATGGAAGCAGACCATCTTCCACCCGTTCGCCCGCATGGCTGAGCTCGCCAAGGGCCAGATCCTGCGGCTGTCCGTGGACTCGGACAAGTACGAGAATGCCAAGTTTGGTGGCACGGACTTGGTGGATGTCAGCGCAACGTGGAACGAGGAAACCGGTCGCGTGGCACTCTTCTTCGCTAACCGCGGCCTTGAAGAAGCGGCCGACGTCGAGGTCGCCCTCCGCGGTTTCGACGCCCGCAAGGTGGTCCGCGCCGAGGTCCTGGAGATCCCCGAGGGCGGCGACCGCTTCACCACCAACACGCAGGACCAGCCCGGTCGCGTGGGACTCAAGCCACTGGAAGGCGCCAAGGCGAGCGGCTCCGAGCTGCGGGTGACGCTGCCCGCACTGTCCTGGGCCGTCGTCGAGCTCGATGTTGTGAAAGCCTAGCGCCGTACCCAACTGAGTCGCAGTAGTGCGCGTTATGAACGTTCATAACGCGCTCTGCTGCGACTTACTTGGGTGATCGTACGACGGCGGGGGCTACTTAGATTGCGCAGCCGTCGGGACCGCAGGCCTCGGCGTCGGAGGCGCCCACCGGGATCAGCGGCTTGGCTTCCTGCCATGCCTGCTCAAGGGCCTGGCTGAAGAGCTCGGCGGGCTGGGCACCGGAGATGCCGTACTTGCGGTCGATCACGAAGAAGGGGACGCCGGAAACGCCGATGGCGCGGGCCTCGTTGATATCGTCGTTGACGGAATCGGCGTACTTGTCCGTGGTGAAAAGCTCGGCGACCTCGTCCGCGGGCAAGCCCAGCGTGGTGCCGAGTGCCGTCAGATATTCACGGCTGCCGATGTCCTTGCCGTGCTCAAAATGGTCGCTCAGCAGCTGTTCCTTGGCGGCATCCTGGCGGCCGTGCGTGGCGGCCAGGTGGATGAGGCGGTGCGCGGTGAAGCTGTTGGCCACTACAACGGTGTCGAACCGGTAGTTGAGGCCTTCGCCCTTGGCGGTTTCCGTCACGTGGCCAAACATCTGCTTGACCTGCTCCGGGGCCATGCCCTTGCGCCTGCTCAGGTAGTCCAGTTCCGTGCCGTCGTAGTGCTCGGGGACTGAGGGGTCCAGCTGGTAGCTCTTCCACTCCACCTCCACGGAATCGCGGTGCGGGAATTGGGCCAGGGCAGTTTCAAAGCGGCGCTTGCCGATGTAGCACCACGGGCACGCGACGTCGGACCAGATCTCAATCTTCATGGTTTCGTCAACCGGCTTGCGGGGCGGGGCATTCCGGGAAGGGGCTGTTAGATTCCTCACCCATTGCCGGGTGGGCTGTCCAAGAATACTGTAGATAGAGGTTGTGCAGTCAGCCGTCGGGTTGGGGGTTGTGCGCGGAGGCCCCAGCATGCGCATCGGACTCATCGTTGGACCATGGTTTACTGTGCCGCCGGAAAGATACGGTGGCACAGAGCGTGTAGTGGACGAGTTGGCACGTGCCCTCGCTGGAGCCGGTCATGAGGTGCTTCTCGCTACGGCATCGGACAGTACCTGTCCAGTACCACAAGTTCCAGGTTTCGGACCCAGCGAGCCCGACGGGCTCGGCTTCACCTTGAGTGAGCTGAGCCATGTGATCAAGGCCTACGACGGGATGCGGAACGTGGACATCATCCACGACCACACCTTGGCCGGGCCGCTATACGCCCACCGCCCCCAGGACATCCCAGTGGTGACCACCATCCACGGACAGCTGACCGCACAGTCGGCCGGACTCTACCGCGACATGGCCCGTAACACCTCCGTCATCGCCATCTCCCACAACCAGCGCAGCATGGTCCCGGACCTGCCCGTCTCGGCAGTCATCCATCACGGAATCGACCCCACCTCCATCGCCGTGGGTGCCGGGTCTGGTGGCTACGCGTGCTTTGTTGGCCGCATGTGCCCGGACAAGGGCCTCATGGAAGCGGTGCACGTGGCCCGGCAGGCTGGTGTGCCCCTGCGTATCGCAGCAAAAATGCACGCCCCGGATGAACGACGTTATTTCCACGACGTGGTGCAACCGTTCCTCGGCCCCAATGAGGACTTCCTGGGCGAGTTGTCCGATCCTGAGAAGTTCGAACTGATGGGTGATGCGATAGCCCTGCTCAACCCCATCCAATGGACTGAGCCCTTCGGATTGGTGATGATCGAGGCCCTGGCCACAGGAACCCCCGTGGTGGCCACGCCGAGGGGAGCTGCTCCGGAAATCGTCCATCACGGGCTCACCGGTTTCCTGGCGCCGGTACAGGAATTAGCCGCTTTCGTTGAAGCGGCTGCCCGGCTGGATCGCGCCGATTGCCGCCGCTCAGTAGAGGAATACTTCAACGCCGGGCGGATGGCAGCGGATCATCTGGAACTATATGCGCAGGTCATCGAACAATTCCGGGCAAAAGGGGTTCCGGCCGCTGGGCTGTTGGAAGAGAATCAAAGGCAGGCCCTGTAGCCGCGCTGCGGAGGTCTTCATAGCCAGGAAACAGTTCGTGGAGGGGCCCGCCGCACATGACCGCATGGAACGCTGACACGGAAGCCGGCGCGTCCGAGCTTGGTGCCGTCACCGTCGTCGAAGGTTCTTCCTTCTGTATTTCGGCGCACAGCGGCGACGTCCACGCCGGTGGCTCCCAAGGAGCGTACTACCAGGACACCCGGATCGTTTCGCACTGGATCCTGAAGATCAACGGTGCCCTGCGCGAGCCGTTGGTGGCGCGCAATCCCACGGCATTCAGGGCCGAATTCGTGGGCCGTGCTGCGTCAGCGGATGGGCGTTTCGAAAGTCCGCTGGTAGTGCAGCACCAGCGGCATGTGGGTTCCGGCCTGCGCGATGACATCACCATCCGGAACTACTCCGGCCAGACCTCAACGTGCGAGATCGAACTGCGGATCGACGCCGATCTCGCTGACTTGTTCGACGTCAAAGGCGGGCGGGCCAACAGTGCGGAAACACCGGTGAAGAAGGTCCACAAAAACGAACTGCACATCGAAGCCGCACACCCCAGCGGGCAGCGGCGTGGCGTAGCGTTCCGGGCGTCGGGGGCGAAAGTCAGCAAGGACGGACTGAGCTTCCACGTCAGAATCCCTGCCCGCAGCCAATGGTCCACCAGCATCATCGCCATCCCACTGACCAACGGTGAAGCGCCCGACGAGCCATTCACCGAAACCACCGCGCTGCACCACACCACCGGGGTTCGGCGGCACCTCGCATGGGAGGAACACGTTCCCCGGATCTCCGTCACGGACAAGAACGTGGAGGAGGTCCTGGCACGGAGCCAAAGCGACCTAGGCTCGCTGCGGATCTTCGACCCCGAGCACCCCGACCGTGCCGCCGTGGCTGCAGGGGCACCGTGGTTCATGGCCTTGTTCGGCCGGGATTCGATCCTGGCCTCCTACATGTCGCTCATGGTGGACCCCAACCTGGCCGCCGGGACGCTGCAGACCCTGGCCGGGCTCCAAGGCAGCAAAGTGGACGTCGATTCGGAAGAAGAACCTGGCCGGATGCCGCACGAGGTCCGGCTCGGCATCACCGCCGGGCTGTCCCTGGGTGGGACCGCGTACTACGGGACGGCAGACGCCACTCCGTTGTTCGTTTCACTGCTCAGCGAGCTCAGCCGGTGGGGTTTGGGCTCAGACATCATCGATTCCCTGCTGCCGCACGCAGACCGTGCCATCGCCTGGATGGAGGAGTACGGAGACCGGGACGGCGACGGTTTCCTGGAATACCAGCGCCCCAACGAGCACGGCCTGGTGAACCAAGGCTGGAAGGACTCTTGGGACGGCATCAACTTTGCCGACGGCCGGATGGCTGAAACACCGATTGCCCTGTGTGAGGTCCAGGCCTACGCCTATGCGGCCTACGTGGGCCGCTCACTGTTGGCGCGCGCGGCGGGCGATACCGCCGTCGAACGTCGTTGCGCCGACCGGGCAGCGGCACTCAAGGAAGCCTTCAACGAGACGTTCTGGCTGCCGGAAAAGGGCTACTTTGCGCTGGCACTGGACAAGGACAAGAAGCCCGTGGACTCGTGCGCGTCCAATATGGGGCACTGCCTGTGGGTGGGGATCGTGGACGAGGACAAGGCGCCGCTGGTGGCGGAGCGGCTCATGTCCCCGGAGATGTTCACCGGGTGGGGCATCCGAACACTGGCCTCGGACATGGGCGCCTACAACCCCGTCAGCTACCACAACGGCTCCGTCTGGCCGCACGATACCGCGCTCGCCGCCACCGGACTCATGCGGTACGGCTTCGTGAAGGAAGCCAACCGCGTTGCGAGCGGATTGTTCGACGCCGCCGAACACTTTGGCGGCCAGCTCCCCGAGCTTTTCTGCGGCTTTGACCGTGGCGATTTTGCGGAGCCGGTCCCGTACCCGACGGCGTGTTCCCCGCAAGCGTGGGCGGCTGCAGCGCCCGTACAACTCGCCCGGATCCTGCTGCGGTTCGATCCCGACTTTACCCGGAACGTGCTGCATCTGGCGCCGATCCTGCCGGACTCCTTCGGATCGTTCCGCGCGGACAACGTGCTGCTGGGGCGCTCGCGGATTACGGTTCAGGCTACCGGTTCTTCGGGCAGCGTTACGGGGGCCCCGGCCGGGCTGGAACTCCGCTCTGATCCGCGGCCGCCGTTGACGGGGGACTTGTTTGGTTAGGCGTTAGAGGGTGTGCTCCAGGACGAAGTCATGCTCCACGGTGTCGCCCAGAGTAAACGACTTGGTCCCGACGCGTTCAAAGCCGCTCTTCTCATAGAAACGGATGGCCTTCGCGTTCTCGCTGTTCACGCCGAGCCAGAGTCCGGCTGCGCCCTTGTCCGCCGCATGGGCGATGGATGCCTGCATGAGCCGGGCCGCAGCTCCCTTGCCATGGTGCTCGGGATGGACCTAGCACTTGCTCAGTTCCGTAGAGGGAAGCGCAGAGAGAACGGACGCGACGTCGGGATCGCTTGCCGGCTTGGCAATCAGCATGGTGTACCCGGTGAGCTGACCGTCGTCGTCGAGCACCAGGATGGTGATGTTCGCATCGGCGAGGTAATCAACAAAGTTGGCCTCGCTGAGTGTCTTGGCGATGTGGGCCTCGATGTCCTTCATGGACGATCCCGGCGGGCAAGCCAGCGGGAAGGTGATGGCGGCAAGCTCAGCCAGCTTCCCGGCGTCGTTCGTCGTGGCGGTGCGGATGGTCTCAGTCATGTGGTCCCCCCGGGAGTTTGTGTTCAGGTGGAGTGCTGGCCCGTTCGGTCAGTTGAGGGCTAAGAAGCGTCTGGAAGCTGGCTGTCTTCTCGTCGTTCAGGCTCCTCACCAGATGGCCAACGGCCAGCTGGGCGAGTTCGCGGTGATTCACGGAAAAGGTCGTCAATGCGGGGTGGCAAGTGCGTGCGCCACCATCGCTGCTGTTCAGGCCAATGATTGACAGATCCTCCGGGATGCGTAGCCCGTCACTCATGGCAGCAGCCAGAAAGCCCGGAACGGCAGCCTCATTGAAGGTCAGCAAAGCGGTCATGTCCGATACCTCGGTGCGGATGGTGCGGTAAATATCCCAGCCGCCGTCAAAGGTTGCAGGTGCCGGGAACACCGAAACGTCCATGCCCTTGGCTTCGGCGGCTCTTAAGACAGCCGCGCGCATTTTGACCGTGGGACCGTGCCCGGCCTCCAATTCCCAATCGGGCCGCGTCAAGTATGCGCAACGGGTGTGGCCACGCTCTGCTGCAAAGTCGATCGCCATTTCACCGATCGCTTCAAAATCGCTGTCGACAAAAGCCTGTCGTTGTTCGCCCGTAGTGCGGCCGATCGTGATGAAGGGCATCTTCGTGTCGAGGAGGAACTGGACCCTGGGGTCGAAGGTTCTCACTTCCATGAGCACCACGCCTTCTACAATGCCTTGGTTGATGACCTTCTTCAGTTCTTCGACGTCATCTGCGCCGTAGGGCCACAGCAGCAGTTGGTACCCTTCCGTGCGTGCCTGCTCGGACGCAGCTTGGATGTACTCAAAGTCCGTGAGGTTGAAGCCTGCCTGACCGATGGGGAAAATCAAGGCGATAATCCCGGTCCGTTTGCCAGCCAGTCCTTGAGCAAAGACGTTCGGCGTGTAGTGGAGCGCCTGCATGGCTTCCAAGACTCTTTGGCGGGTCTGCTCCGAAATCGGCCTTTCGCCGCTCAGCACGTAGGAGACGGTACTTCGGGAGACGCCAGCGGCACGGGCAACGTCTGCCATAGTGGCCAAGCCGGTCTCCTCCCATGTTGCTGTGTGACTTCCGGTAGCCAGCATAGACCCTCTGCTGTGCGCGCTGGATGGGTCCGTCCCACGGGGAAGGCGGCAGGAGACCGCTCGAGGGCCAGCCGGCGCAGGGAACTTTTCAGCCGCGCAGGAGTCGTCGGTCAACTGTCCTCCCTGAATCCGGTAAGCCGCCACATGCCGGAATATTGATCGAGTGCCAGATCCATGACGGCGAAAACCAAGGTGCCACTGCGGCGAACCACCAGTTGCCATTCCAACCGCTGAGCAGCGTGGCCGCCTTGGTTTGCAGGGCGTTCCTGCTGGTCTCGGGACCACGGGTCGCGTCGGTCCACGGAATTTGGGTCAACTGTCCAGAGGATGCCTTCGTGGCGCACCGCCAGCGGGAGTCCTCTTTCATTGAAGCGGATTTGGACTTCTTGTCCGTCTCCGTTTCCTGGCTTCGGACCGGCCATTGATGGGTGTCCTTCGCCCGTCATGTGTCGTACGGGCCAGCGGCGGTGTGTATTAACTGCGAGTCGTGTCCGCTGGCCGTGGGAATGTGCTGGCCTTTGCTGACTACCGTCAACCCTGAATCGGTGACGGTATAGCCTCGTCGCCGGTCGTAGTTCGGATCAAGTCCAATGGCAACACCAGCCGGAACACAGACGTTCTTGTCGATGATGGCCCGCTGGATGACTGCCCGTTCGCCAATAACCACACCATCCAGAAGAACGGAGTCGCTGATGTGTGCCCCGGCCGAGACGAAGATATCGTGCGAGAGGACCGAGTTCCGCACCGTGCCTCCCGAAATGATGGCGCCACTGGAGATCATGGAACCGATGGCCTTTCCATGGCTGCCGTCCGCGCCCCGGACCAGTTTCACGGGCGGTGAAATGCGCTGGCGGGTGTAGACAGGCCACCGGGCATTGTGAATGGTGAAAATGGGCGTGGGAGAGATGAGGTCCATATGGGCCTCGTAGTAGGAATCGATGGTGCCAACGTCGCGCCAATAGTTACGGTCGCGGATGCTCGATCCCGGTACATCGTTGTCGGAATAGTCGTGCACGTACGCCTCACCACGCTCAACGAAATAGGGAATGATGTCCCCGCCCATGTCATGCCGGGTGTCCTGCCGGGCGGCGTCGTGTTGCAACGCGTCCACCAGTGCATCGGTGCTGAAAACGTAGTTGCCCATCGACGCCAGTCGATCAGCCGATAACCGCCGGCAAACGGAACGGCTGGTTTGGCACGGTCAGCTGTCAAAGGCATGAGTCTCTTGCCTTCACCACCGGCCAGGACGATCGCCAGGACTTTCTCTCGCACATCAATTCCTTTCCTCTTTGGGCACTGAACCTGCGCGGTGCCCGCGTATTCACCGCCACGTAGGCTCTGGTGCCTGATGTGGGGTTTGGGGGCCGCCCCCGCCGGGAGTTCACCAGCAGCGGGGGCAGCAGCTTGTTAGGCGTTGGCGATCAGTCCGAGTTCGGCTTTTGATGCCAGTGCCGAGTGCTTGGGGAACACGCGGACGGTGTAGCCGAACGAACCCGGACGGTCCACGGTCAGCGATCCGCTGAAGAGGTGCCGGCCACCATCGAGGATCTCGGTTGCGTCCAACTCAACTGTGGCAACGTTCTCGAGTTCGTCGGTTTCTTCGGCGCGGCCGAAGGCTACTTCGACGGTGACGTCGTCGGGGGTGAGGTTGTTGAGGGCGATGTAGGCGTTGACTTGGAGGGTGTCGCCTACTTGGGGTTCTTCGGAGACGCCTACGGAGTCGACGTGTTCCACCACGACCTGTGGCCAGGCGTTGCGGATTTTGGTGGTCCAGGCGGCGAGTTCCTTGGCTTCTTTGAATGCTTCGGCGGTGGCCCGGCGTCCGGATTTGG